>NZ_JBNPUE010000003.1:0-550297 GCF_051168015.1 Bradyrhizobium sp. HKCCYLRH3061 | reverse complement strand
GCTTGACGAATCGAGCCAATTTTGAGGTGTCAACCATGTCTCCGAACACCTGTCAGCCATGTCCCCGGGCTGAACAGCAGCGAAGCAATCCAGGGCGTCAATGGGACTCTGGATTGCTTCGCTGCACTCCAATGATGCAATGAACTAACAGCTCGTGTCCAATCAAAGAGCGCCGGACCGTAGGGTGGGCAAAGGCGCATGCAGGTCTCGCCACAGGGGCGGTGCAGATGCGCCGTGCCCACCATCTTCCGGCACAGCGCGCCGCGCGACGGTGGGCACGCAGCCGCCTGGCGGCGGCCGCTTTGCCCACCCTACGGTCCATGCTTCCTGATCACAATCTCAGCCCAATACGTGCATGTTGAGATCGCGCATCCGCCTTACTCGTTTGGTGCAATCACCCTGATGGAATCGGGGCCATCCAACGAAGCGGAGCATGGATCATGCAAAATCGGCAATCTCGCGAGGAGACCGATTGGGTCAGCGTCGTGGCGATCGTCTCGGTGTTCCTGATCGCCAGCTTGGCCCTGCATTTCGGCTGGCAGCTTCGGTGATCAGTCCGCTACGACGCAGGTCATCATCGATTGAATGTCCAACCACGCGGCGTTGCCGAATCGTATATCTGGTAGTTGCACCGGGTCGGCAAGGATGTGCAATTCACCGGAGAGCCGATCGGGGAGAAGCGCTGACGCCGGTACGGCGACCAGCTCGTACATTCGTTTTGCGTTAGCGATTGAGCGATGGACGTCGGTCCAATCGTAGACGAAAAGCCCTCTTTCGGCCAAATCGATGAAGCTGTCCGGCCGCGGCACTCTGACAAGCAAACGAGCCGATGACACAATCGGCAACCGCAACAAATGCTGTTCGATATCCTCGATGGGGGTATGATTCACATTGAGTGCGGTCGCGGGGATTGGTCCTGCGCCTGCGGTCATGAAGGCGCCGACATGACCGTCTCCATCAGAGGCAGTCCACACACAGTCGATTTGGTTTGGATATCGTGTCATCTGAATCTGATACGTGGCGCTCCACTCCTACGCCGCCTTCTTCTTCTCCGCGAGCTCGGCCAGCTCCTTGAGGATATCCGTCGTCCCCGCCAGCCGCTCCTCCGGGGTCTCCCATATCTGCAGGAACACGACCTTCATGTCGGGACGTACCTTGGCGGCCTGGCCGTGGCGCTTGATGAAGGCGACCAGGCGCTCGGGATAGGCAAAACTGTTGTCGCGGAAGGCGACGACGGCGCCCTTCGGACCGGCATCGACCTTCTCGACATTGGCCCGGCGGCAGTAGTTCTTGATCGCCGCGACCTTGAACAGATAGCGCGTCTCGTCCGGCAGCTTGCCGAAGCGGTCGCGCAGCTCGGCGGCAAAATTCTCGATCTCCTCGTCGGTCTCGAGATCGGCGAGCCTTCGGTACAGCGACAGCCGCACCGAGAGGTCGGAGACGTAGTCCTCCGGGATCAGCACGGGCATGCCGATGGTGATCTGCGGCGACCAGCGGTCGACGGTCGGCTCGGTGATGCCCGCCTTGAGGTTCTCGATCGCCTCCTCCAGCATCGACTGATAGAGCTCGAAGCCGACCTCCCTGATGTGGCCGGACTGCTCGTCGCCGAGGAGATTGCCGGCGCCGCGGATGTCGAGGTCGTGGCTGGCGAGCTGGAAGCCGGCGCCGAGCGTCTCCAGCGACTGCAGCACACCCAGGCGCTTCTCGGCCTGCGGGCTGATCTTGTGCGTCGACGGCAGGGTGAACAGCGCATAGGCGCGCAGCTTGGAGCGGCCGACGCGGCCGCGCAGCTGATAGAGCTGGGCGAGGCCGAACATGTCGGCGCGGTGCACGATCAGTGTGTTGGCGCGGGGAATGTCGAGGCCGGATTCGACGATCGTGGTCGACAAGAGGATGTCGAACTTGCCGTCGTAGAACGCCGACATGATGTCCTCGATGACGGTCGGCGCCATCTGGCCATGGGCGACCGCGACCTTCATCTCCGGCACGGTCTTGTCGAGGAACTCCTTGACCTCGGCGAGGTCGTCGATGCGCGGCACCACGTAGAACGCCTGGCCGCCGCGATAACGCTCGCGCAGCAGCGCCTCGCGGATCATCACGGGATCATGCGGCGCGACGAAGGTGCGCACGGCAAGGCGATCGACCGGTGGCGAGGCGATGATCGACAGCTCGCGCACGCCGGTCAAAGCAAGCTGCAAGGTGCGCGGAATCGGCGTGGCCGAGAGGGTCAGCACGTGGACTTCCGCGCGCAACTGCTTCAGCCGTTCCTTGTGGCTGACGCCGAAATGCTGTTCCTCGTCCACGATGACGAGGCCGAGGTCGCGGAACTTGATCGACTTGCCGAGCAGCGCGTGGGTGCCGACGACGATGTCGACCGAGCCGTCGGCGAGCCCCTTCTTGACCTGGTTGAGCTCCTTGGTCGAGACGAGGCGCGAGGCCTGCGCGACGTTGACCGGGAAACCCTTGAAGCGCTCGGTGAAGGTTTTCGCGTGCTGGCGCGCCAGCAGCGTGGTCGGCACGACGACGGCGACCTGCTTGCCATCCAGCGCGACCGCGAACGCCGCGCGCAACGCCACCTCGGTCTTGCCGAAGCCGACGTCGCCGCAGACCAAGCGGTCCATAGGACGTCCTGCTTCGAGATCGGCGAGCGTCGCCTGGATCGCGGCGAGCTGGTCCTCGGTTTCGTCATAGGGGAAGCGCGCGCAGAACTCGTCGTAGAGGCCCGCCTGCACCGGCAGCTTCGGCGCCTCGTGCAGCATACGCTCGGCGGCGATCTTGATCAGCTCGCCCGCCATCTCGCGGATGCGATTCTTGAGCTTGGCTTTGCGGGTCTGCCAGCCGGAACCGCCGAGCTTGTCGAGCTCGACATTGGTCTGGTCGGAGCCGTAGCGCGACAACAGCTCGATGTTCTCGACCGGCAGGTACAGCTTGGTCTCGCCGGCGTAGCGCAGCTCGAGACAGTCATGCGGCGCGCCGGCGACTTCGAGCGTCTGCAGACCGACGAAGCGGCCGATGCCGTGATCGACGTGCACAACGATGTCGCCAACGCCGAGGCTCGTGACCTCGGAGATGAAATTGTCGAGCTTGCGGCTCGCCCGGCGCGGCCGCACCAGGCGATCGCCGAGAATGTCCTGCTCGGAGATGACCGCGATCTGATCGGTCTCGAAGCCGGACTCCAGCCCGAGCAGCGCCAGCATGGTCTCGTTGCGTGGCGTCGCCTGCACCACGCGCCAGGTATTGACGCTGGTGACGTGGATCAGTTTGTGGTCCTTCAACATGCTGGCCATGCGGTCGCGCGAGCCTTCGCTCCACAGCGCGATGACGACCTTCTTGCGCACCGACTGCAGCGCCTGCACATGCGCCACCACGGCCTCGAACACGTTGACCGCGGCGTCGTTGCGCTCCGGCGCGAAGTTGCGGCCCTGCCGTGCCCCGATGTCGACGACGTTTGCCGCTTCGGGCACGGCGAAGGGCGTGATCCGCGCCAGCGGAACGGCTGCGAGCCGCTCAGCCCATTCGGACGACGTCAGATACAGGCGGTCGACCGTCAGCGGCTTGTAGATCGCGCCGCCGCCGGGATGCTCCATGGCCTCGCGACGCGCGTCGTAATAATCGATGATCTGCTTGAAGCGCTCGCGCGCGGCGTCCTCGCCCTGCGGCTCGATCACGACCGGCGTGTTCGGCAGGTAGTCGAACAGCGTCTCCATCTTGTCGTGGAACAGCGGCAGCCAGTGCTCCATGCCGGGATAGCGCCGGCCCTCGCTGACGGCCTCGTACAGCGCATCGTCGCGCTCGGGCGCGCCGAACTCGGCGACATAGCCCATGCGGAAGCGGCGGATGGTGTCGGTGACCAGTTGGAATTCGGAGACGGGCACCAGATCGAGCGAGCGCATGTCGAGCAGGGTGCGCTGGGTCTCTGCGTCAAAGGTGCGGATCGATTCCAGGCTGTCGCCAAAAAAGTCGAAGCGCACCGGCTGGTCGAGGCCGGCGGGAAACAGGTCGAGGATGCCGCCGCGCACCGCATATTCGCCGCTCTCGCGCACGGTGGACGAGCGGTTGTAGCCGTTGTGCTCGAGCCAAGCGACGACCGAGTCCATCGGCACGACATGGCCAGGCGCCACCGACAGCGCCTGCCCGGCCATGGTGTCGCGCGCCGGGACGCGCTGGACGATGGCGTTGACCGTGGTCAGCACGATCAGCGGCTTGTCGCTGCCGGCCAGGCGCGACAGCCGCGCCAGCGTCGTGACGCGCTGCGCCAGGATGCCGCCATGCGGCGAGACGCGGTCATAGGGCTGGCAGTCCCAGGCCGGGAACTGCATGACAGGAAGATCGGGCGCGAAGAAGTCGAGCGCCCGCGCCAGCTGCTGCATGCGTGCGCCGTCGCGGCAGACCACGGCAAGGCTCACCGCCGGCGGCTTCGGCCTGGCGGCGATGGCACGCGCGAGGTCGGAGACGACGAGGCCTTCGGCGCCCTCGGCGACGTTGGCGAGCGTCAGCGCGCGCCCCGGCGCGAGATGCTCGGCAGGCGACTTGACCGGGCTCTTCATCAGTCGGCGTCCACCGCGCGGAACGCCTTGATGCGAGCGAACAGCGCCGGGGTCTGCTCCGGCGGCAGCGGCCGGGCGCCGGTGACCGCGGCATAAAAGTCCGGGTCGGGGACTTCGAGCAGTTGCTCGAGCTCGGCCAGCTCGCTCTCGCTGAGGCTGCCGATCTCGGCGTCGGCAAAGCGGCCGAGGATCAGATCCATCTCGCGGGTGCCGCGATGCCAGCAGCGGAACAGGAGCCGCTTGCGGCGGTCGTCAAGGCCTTGGCTCGATCGGGTCGTTCCAGTCATCGCGACATCCTGCAGTACAACGCCAAAAGCCCGGACGGTGCCGGGCGCGGTTGATATAGCGGTGCGCGGCGTCCCTGTCAGCCCTCGGGACTGCAGAACCGGCATGCCCGGCACCTGAAAACTGAGAAAAAGACGTGGATGTCTCGGCATTCGCGGCTATCCCGGCTCCCAAACCGCTTTAAGTGTTCGCTCCATGCGCCCCAGCATCCTCAATCCCCTGTTTGCGCCGGTCACCGCCCTCTCAGGGGTCGGGCCGAAGCAGGACAAGCTGCTGCGCTACCTGCTCGGCTGCAGCGAGACGCCGCGGCTGGTCGACCTGCTGCTGCATCTGCCGGCCAGCGTGATCGACCGCCGTAACCGGCCGAAGGTCCGCGACGTCGAGGTCGGCACGGTCGTGACGCTGGAGGTCACGGTCGACCGCCACCGTCCCTCGCGCAACGCGCGCGCGCCATACCTCGTTTACGCCAGCGACGAGACCGGCGACGTCGTGCTGACGTTCTTCCGCCCCAAGGGCGACTACATCGAGAAGATCCTGCCGGTCGGCGCCAAGCGCTACGTCTCCGGCACGGTGCAGATGTACGACGGCGTGCCGCAGATCGTGCATCCCGACCGCATCCTCGATGAGGCGGGGTTTGCAAAACTGTCAGGAATCGACCCGGTCTATCCGCTGACCGAGGGCCTCGCGCTGGGCTCGCTGCGGCGGGCGATCGCCGCCGCGCTGACCAAACTGCCGGACCTGCCGGAGTGGATCAGCCCGGAGGTGCTCCGCCGCTGCAACTTCCCGTCCTTGAGGGAGGCGCTGACGCGGGTGCACGTCCCGCAGGAATTGACCGACATCCTGCCGGAGAACCCGTTCTGGTCGCGCCTCGCCTTCGACGAGCTGCTCGCCGGGCAATTGGCGCTGGCGCTGGTGCGGGCGCAGCTGCGCCGGCCCGCCGGCAACCGCCACGCCGGCGACGGCCGCCTGCGCCGCAGGATCATCGACGCCCTGCCTTATGCGCTGACGAACTCGCAGGCCGAGGCGATGGCCGCGATTGCCGCCGATCTCGAAAAACCGGTGCGGATGCTGCGGCTGCTGCAGGGAGACGTCGGCTCCGGCAAGACGGTGGTGGCGCTGCTGGCCGCAGCCGCCGTCGCCGAGGCCGGCAAGCAGGCGGCGCTGATGGCGCCGACCGAGATCCTGGCGCGCCAGCATGCCAAGACCATCGCCCCGCTCGCCGCGCGCGCCGGCATGAACGTGGTCATCCTCACCGGACGCGAGAAGGGCAAGGAGCGCCGCGACATCCTCGCCCGGCTCGAAGCCGGCGAGATCGACATCCTGATCGGCACCCACGCGCTGATCCAGGACGACGTGGTCTTCAAGTCGCTGGCGCTCGCCATCGTCGACGAGCAGCACCGCTTCGGCGTGCGCGAGCGGCTGGCGCTGACCTCGAAGGGCGAGGCCGTCGACGTGCTCGTGCTGTCGGCGACGCCGATCCCGCGCACGCTGGTGCTGACCTATTTCGGCGACATGGACATTTCCGAGCTGCGCGAGAAGCCGGCCGGCCGGCAGCCGATCGACACCCGCGCGGTCGCCGATACCAGGCTCGGCGAGGTCATCGACGCCGTCGGCCGCGCGCTCGATGCCGGCAAGCTGGTGTACTGGATCTGCCCGCTGGTCGAGGAATCCGAGGCCGAGGGCATCGACCATCTCACCAACGCGACGGATCGCTACGAGAGCCTGCGCGAGCGCTTCGGCGACAAGGTCGGCCTCGTCCACGGCAAGATGAAGGGCAGCGAGAAGGACGACGTCATGGGGCGGTTTGCGGCGCATGAGCTGCGCCTGCTGGTCGCGACCACGGTGGTCGAGGTCGGCGTCGACGTGCCGGCCGCCAGCATCATGGTGATCGAGAATGCCGAGCGCTTCGGCCTCGCACAATTGCACCAGCTGCGCGGCCGCATCGGCCGCGGCTCCGAGGCCTCGACCTGCATCCTGCTCTATCACGAGCCGCTCGGGCCGATGTCGAAGGCGCGGCTCGCGGTGATCCGCGAGACCACCGACGGCTTCCGCATCGCCGAGGAGGATCTCAAGCTGCGCGGCGAAGGCGACGTGCTCGGCATCCGCCAGAGCGGCCTGCCCGGCTATCGCATCGCGCGGCCCGAGGTGCACGCCCAGTTGATCACCCAGGCGCGCGACGAGGCGCTGCGCATCCTGAAAGAGGATCCGAAGCTGAAGGGTCCGCGCAGCGACGCGCTGCGCTGTTTGTTGTATCTGTACGAACGGGATGAAGCGATCCCGCTGTTGACCGCGGGATAGACCAACGCCGTGATTGCGAGCGCAGCGAAGCAATCCAGAGTCGTCGCGGGATTCTTGATTGCTTCGCTGCGCTCGCAATGACGCGGGGAGAGGTTCCGGCTACGTCTTCGCCTTGCAGCTCTCGGCGAAGGCCACCAGTTGCGCCGCCTCTGCCCCCTCCCCCTGCACGTCCGCAGCGATGTGCTCGAACAGCCGCGCGAAACCTTCGTAGATCAGCGCCGCCGGATGATCCTCTCCGAGGAAGCCCGCGATCTCGCGCATTTCGGCAACCCAGCGATAGGCCTTCGGCAGCATGTCCGGCAGCGCATTGCCGAGCCGCGCCTGCACGTGCGGCTGGCTCAGAGCCAGCTCATCGCGCAGCGCGTCCGCTGCGCCGGCGCGGGTGGCGGCCAGCACCATCGCGGCGCCGAGCCCGGTCAGCCCCTTGTTGATGCCGGCATAGGACATCTTCAGCGCCGAAGCCGCGCCGATGGGTCCTTCGATCCGTCGCAGATCGAGCCCGAGTTGGCCCAGCACGGAGACATCGGCGGACGCCTCGCCGCTCACATAGAAGGCCGGTCCCTTCGTGCCGGGCTTCGGCGGCAGGCCGATGATGGCGGCATCCACCAGGCGCGCGCCCGACGACAGCACGATGTCCTCGATCGTCCGGATGGTCTCGACGTTGACGGCATTGCAGTCGACGATGATGGGCTTCCTCGAATTCCGGTTGATGACCGTCGCGAGCTGCTCCGCCAGCGCCACGGCCTCGCCCGGCGGCACGATCGACAGGATGATGTCCGCATTGGCGATCTCGGCATCGCTGGCGCCGATCATGCCGGATGCGGCCGCTCTCGCCCGCGTCGCCGCGCTGCGCCCCTCGAGCGACGTCAGGACGTTGCAGCCGTGCTCCACGAGACGGGCAGCGATCGCGCCGCCCATTGCGCCCGGTGCGATGACGGCAATGCTGGGGGGCATGAGGACGGCTCCGGTTCCAACGATGGTCTCGAAGACTATGCGCACCCCGTGACAAAATTGAAGGCACGAAAACGAAGGGCAGCCCTTCCGGGCTGCCCTCGCCTTGGCCGCAACTTCAACGCTCCCCTCAGAGCCCCCGAGAACGCTGGCCGCCGCGGCAGACCTCAGAACGCGATCTTCAATCCTCCGCTGCCGAAGAAATCGTCGCCACCCGTGCGTCCGATGGTGCGCGACACGGTCGCCGTCAGCGCCACATTGCTCCAGAACGGCGCCACGACGCCGGCGCTCACCCGGCCGTAGACGTCGTGCGAGGTGCCGTTCGGAACGGTCCAGTTGTTGACGATGACGGGCGCCGACGTCGCGCTGTACTGAATCAGGCGGCCGTTGCCGATGAGGTCGTCATCGAGCGTCAGGTTCAGGTACGGATTGATGACGTTGCCCTGCACCTGGAACGGGTTGCGCAGCTGCACGCCGACGCTGCCGATCAGGGTCTCGGCGGTCTGCGAGCCGACCGCGAGCGTGAGCGCAGGATCGCCGGTCTCGGTGAAGCCGTCGACACGGGCGCGGGCATAGGTCAGCCCGCCGATCGGGCCGAGCTTTGCCGTGCCGGCATCGAACAGGTAACCGGCCTTGCCGGCCGCGACGAAGGTCGTGCCGCCGGGATTGGAGGTGATGGTGTCGACGACGCCCGGCCGCGTGTTGCGATAGTCCTGATGGCCGATCGTCGCGAGCGCTTCCGCAAACAGGTTGCTGCTGGCCCAGGCGCCGTAGAGGCCGAACTGATAGGAGTTGGCATCCGTGGTGCCGGCGCTGTTGAACAGCCTCGCCTTCGGGTTGGAGTAGTCGAAGGCGGTGCCGATCATGGCGTTCGCCGACAGCCGGTACTCGACGCCAATCGTGCCGCCGATGCTGTCGAGATTGAAGCCGTTCGAGGCGGCGCTGCCCTGGCGGTCGCTGACGCCGCCATTGCCCTGCATGTAGAACGACCATGGACTGACCGACGCGAGCGGCGGCGCCTTGGTGTGGGGCGGGCGGCCCATTGCCCCATAGGCGTTCATCGTCGATGGAGCAAAGCCCGCGGTCTCGCGGAACATGTCGAGCTTGCCGAACAGGGTCGAGGCGAAGCCCATCGCCGTGATCGACCCCACCTCGCCTTGCGGCGCGAAGGTCAGCGGCGCGTTGAGGCGGTTGACGATATATTGGCCCAGCACCTCGAAGCCGTGTGACGTCAGGTGCACGCCATCGACATAGAACAGGTATTGGTTCTGCAGCGCAGGATTGCCGATGCAGGCGATCGGACAGGCGCCGACATTGGTGAAGCCATAGCGCGACGGATTGGCCTGGATCAGCGTCCCCACCAGTCCGGTGTCGACATACTCGACACGTACGCCCGAACGCGCGACGCCGGCGAGCGACTGCTGCATCAGGCTGTTGTAGGTCGTGCTGTAGGCCTTGCCGGCTGGAGCATTGGCGTTGCCGACGGCCTCCGGCAAGGTGCTGACATCGCCGGCCGTGAACACGATGCTGCGCGCGCCGTCCCCGACCAGCGCGTTGATGCCGGCCATGGCCTGCTGAGCCGTGACGGCCGCGGCCGTCGGCGCTCCAGCGAGCGAGCCGCCGGCGCGGTAGTAGGCTCGTGCGTCATTGCCGCCGACGGAAATTTCGACGAGGTCGGTCGATGAGACCCTGCCGGAGAAGCCGGTCAGTCCGCTCCACTCCTGGAAGAAGCCGGGAATGCCGGGCGCCACTACGTTGGTGTTGCCGGCCATGGCGCCGCCGATCGCGTAGTTGAGCTGGGGAATGCCGAGCAGCGCCGAGGTCGTGTCGACGAAATTGGTGCCGCCGCTGAAGCGGCCGGTGGGATAGAGCGGCAGCTTGCCGGCCCCGCCGGTGAAGGTCCAGAGATTGCCCGTATCGGCGTAGCTGTCGCCAAAGGCCTGAATGCGCGTATAGGTGGTCTGGGCTGCCGCCGGCCCGGTCAGTTGCAGCGACGCTACGGACAGCGCGACCACGCACAACAACGTCGTTCTACTCACAGGCCTCATACGCGCTTCCCCAACGTCATACTTTTGTTTGCCCGATGTTTCCATGGTGACCATTCGAAACACCACCGCCCGCTGGTTGTAGGAACGACGACATCCGTGGCTGTGCCTTCCTCGCATCATCATGCAGTGCAAAGTGCCGCGATGCGCACGTTTGCCCGCTGGGCGGACCGGACTGCCGCCGAACGTGCTCGCGAAGGCTGCTGACAGAATCTGGCAGGGAGCTCGGCTAGTCGTGTGGCTGACGCGCCGCAGCCGGCGCCGCCACCGGAGAAAAGACGATGCCCGAGTTCAATTTCCTGATCCTCTACGTCGACAACCCGCCGAGCAGCGCGGCCTTCTATGCGGATCTGCTTGGCCGGCCCGTGATCGAACAATCGCCGACGTTCGCCATGCTGCCGCTGCGCGAGGGCGTCATGCTGGGCCTGTGGTCGCGGCACACGGTCGAGCCGCCAGCGGCCGGCGCAGCAGGCTTCGGCGAGGTCGCGTTCGCGGTCGGCGATGCCGGCGAGGTCCAAAGGCTGCACGACGACTGGAAGGCGCGCGGACTTTCGATCGCGCAGGCGCCGACGCGGATGGATTTCGGAACGACGTTCGTCGCGCTCGATCCGGATGGACATCGCCTGCGCGTGTTCGTTCCGCAGGATGCGGCCTAGCTCTTCCGCAGTGGCTGGCCTTTCGCGCCAGTCGGCCCTTCAGCCTAGTCGGCCTTGGCCGGCTCGGGCTCGCGGTGCGGCGATGGCTGCGCGGGTGCGTTGGCGAGGCGCGCGGCGTTGGCCATGTTGGCCAGCGCCGCGACTTTTTTCTGCTGGTCCGATCCCGGCTGCACCACGCCGCAGGACATGATCAGCGTCGCCGCGTCCTCGGCGCTCATGTCCACCTCGATGATCTTGCTCCGCGGCAGATAGAAGAAAAAGCCGGTGGTGGGGTTCGGCGCGCACGGCAAGAACACCGAGATCTGCTCGTCGTCACCGGGCAGCCGGCTCGAAATCTCCGCGCTCGGCGGCTGCGAGATCAGCACGATCGACCACATGCCGGGCGACGGAAACTCGACCAGGCCGACACGGCGCAGGCTCGAACCCTTGCCCGAGAACAGCGTCTCGAAAACCTGCTTGAGGCCGCGATAGATCGCCCGCACCGCCGGGATGCGGCCGAGCAGCCGCTCGCCGAGGTCGACCAGGGTGCGGCCGATGAGGTTGGCCGTCAGGAAGCCGAGCAGCGTCAGTCCGATCACGGCCACGATCAGGCCGGAGCCGGGCACGCCGAACGGCAGATAGGTTTCCGGACGATAGACCAGCGGCACGAACGGCCGAACCAGCCCGTCCACCCAGGTCACGAACCACCAGGTGATGTAGAGCGTGATGGCAACGGGTCCGGCGACGACGAGGCCGGTCAGGAAATAATTGCGAAACCGGAACATCAGCCCATGGTGGGGCGTCTCGGCCGGAACATCGGCCAAGGGATCGGTCTCAGGCGGCAGGTCGTCGCGGGAACTCATGCGAACTTCCGGGTCGGATCAAATCTCAGCTAAGGGTCTTAGCAGATTTTTGAAGGGCAAAGGCCCTCTTTCCGACACAGGCGCGCTTTGCCGCTGACCTGTGGCCCGGCAGCCGGGCACCAAGTCAGCGTGCAAGGCGTCGATTTCAATCCCTGCGGCGGCGGGGAGCCACTCAAAAGGGCAAACGCGCCGCCCTAGGCGCTTCGCAGCGGCAGGGCCAGGCCGACCGCCACGAAGATGCCGCCGCAGACCTGGTTGAAGCGCCGCCCGACCCGGGCGAGCCACGGACGAACCTGGGCCGCCGCGCTGGCAATGGCGTATTCGGTGACGAACTCGGTCACCGTATAGGTGACGGCCACGACGGCGAACTGCACCGCCAGGCTGCGATCGGGGTCGATGAACTGTGGCAGCAGGGCGCTGAAGAACAGCAGGCATTTCGGGTTGGTGGCCGCGGTCAGGAAGCCCTGGCGGAACAGCGCGTGCGGGCGGGCCGCCACGGTCTGGCCGGCCAGATCGACGCCGACCGGCGGCGCGAACCAGAGCTTGATCCCGAGCCAGGCGAGATAGAGTCCGCCGACCCACTTCAGGACCACGAGCCAGGTGATCGACGCTTGCACCAGCGCGCCGATGCCGAACATGCACAGCGCGATGACGAGGATGAAGCCGATCAGGCCGCCGGCGATCGTGAACAATGTCCTGCGACCGCCATGCAGCGCGCCGTGCGTCAGGGCAAGCAGGCCGTTGGGTCCGGGCGTCAGGGAGATTCCGATGCTCGTGAGCAGGAACAGCAGCCAAGTGTCGAGTGCCATCGGAATCCCTGTCAATCAGTTGCGCCACAGCACAGGCAAACTCGGCCGTCGTCCCGGGAGGTAGTTTGGGCCTCGCTGGAGCTGCCAGCCACGAAGTGAGGTGGTTATGGATCCCGGCGTTCGCCGGGATGACAGCGAATGTGCAGAGGCCGCGTCGCAACTCACGCCCAACTGGTTCTCAAGGCGACGCGAGAGCATCGCTTGGACGCGGCAAGCGGCGGCGTATCTACTCCACCGTGACCGACTTCGCCAAGTTGCGCGGCTGGTCGACGTCGGTGCCCATCACCACGGCGGTGTGATAGGCCAGCAGCTGGACCGGGATGGCGTAGACGATCGGCGTGAAGGTCGCGGCCATGTCCGGCATGGTGATCGTGACCAGCGAGTCCACCGTCGCCTCCTCGGCGCCCTTGGCATCGGTCATCAGGATGATGTTGCCACCGCGCGCGGCGACCTCCTGCATGTTCGACACGGTCTTTTCGAACACGCGGTCATACGGCGCGATGACGACGACCGGCATGGTCTCGTCGATCAGCGCGATCGGCCCATGCTTGAGCTCGCCGGCGGCGTAGCCCTCGGCATGGATGTAGGAGATCTCCTTCAGCTTCAGCGCGCCTTCCAGCGCCAGCGGATAGGAGGTGCCGCGGCCGAGATAGAGCACGTCCTTTGACTTGGCGATCTCGCGGGCGAGCTTCTCGATCTGCGGCTCGGTGGTCAGCGCCGCCGCGATCAGACGCGGCACCTCGACCAGGCCGTGGACCAGCTTGGTCTCGTCGGCCTCGGACAGCTCGCCGCGGCCGCGGCCGGCGGCGATGGCGAGCGCCGCCAGCACCATCAACTGGCAGGTGAAGGCCTTGGTCGAGGCGACGCCGATCTCGGGACCGGCCAGCGTCGGCATCACGATCTCGCTCTCGCGCGCGATCGTCGAGGTCGGCACGTTGACGACGGAGAGCGTATGCACGCCCTGCGATTTGGCGTAGCGCAGCGCGGCCAGGGTGTCGGCGGTCTCGCCGGACTGCGAGATGAAGATGGCGAGATCGCCCTTGCGAAGCGGCGCCTCGCGGTAGCGGAACTCGGAGGCGACGTCGAGCTCGACCGGCACCCGCGCGAAGCGCTCGAACCAGTATTTGGCGACGAATCCGGCGTAGCTCGCGGTGCCGCAGGCGGTGATCGAGATGCGCTGGATGTCCTTGAAGTCGAACGGCAGCCGCGCCGGCAGCATCACGCGCTCGGTGCCCATGTCGACGTAGCGCGCCAGGGTGTGGCCGACGACCTCCGGCTGCTCGTGGATCTCCTTGGCCATGAAGTGGCGATAATTGGCCTTGTCGACCAGGAACGACGACGCGCCGGATTTCAGCACCTCGCGCTTCACCACCGCGCCCGAGGCGTCGTGAATGATGCCGGAATCGCGGGTGATCTCGACCCAGTCGCCGTCGTCGAGATAGCTGATCGTGTCGGTGAACGGCGCCAGCGCGATCGCGTCCGAGCCCAGGAACATCTCGCCGTCGCCATAGCCGAGCGCCAGCGGCGAGCCCTTGCGGGCGCCGATCAGGAGATTGCCGTGGCCCTTGAACAGGAAGGCCAGCGCGAAGGCGCCCTTCAACTGCGGCAGCGACGCAGCGACCGCCTGCTGCGGCGTGTGGCCCTTCAGCAGATAGGAATTGACCAGATGGACGACGGTCTCGGTGTCGGTCTCGGATGCGAACCTGGCGCCCTGCTTTTCGAGCTCGGCGCGTAGTTCGCGAAAATTCTCGATGATGCCGTTATGCACCACGGCAACATTGTCAGTTGCGTGCGGATGCGCGTTGCTCTCGGTCGGCTTGCCGTGGGTGGCCCAGCGGGTATGACCGATGCCGGCGTGCCCCTTCAGCGGCTGCTGCTCGAGCCGCTTCTCGAGGTTCTTCAGCTTGCCCTCGGCGCGCCGCCGGTCCAGATGATCGCCCTCGAGCGTGGCGACACCCGCGGAATCGTAGCCACGATATTCGAGACGTTTCAGGGAATCGACGAGATGCTCGGCAACCGGCCCGCGTCCCAGGATCCCGATGATTCCGCACATCAGCGCTAGTCCCCAAATCGTCGAGAGAGATTCAAAAGCGTGGCATTGTCTTAACGAAAACCGCGCGCTTTCAGGATTCAATAATTATTGCGGATTGCGACAGGGTTAAGTGCAAGACTTCACGCAAGGCTTAACCACGCGGCAGGCCGGCAGCTCCGGTTCGACACGGAGGTCGGTTCGGAGCGGGCTTAACGTGCGGTCAACGCTTTCGCACAAGACTATCGCGTCGGAGATGACCCATGGCCTTTTACCGCCGCCCAACTGATCCAAAGGGAACCAGCTCGCTCAGCCTGTCACATCCGGCGTCCGGGAGCCATCTGGCGCACTGGCCGCCGCCGACGCTGAGTCACGAGCTGAAGCCGATGCCGATCAAGCATCAGAGCAAGAACGAGCCGGTCAAGCACGCCACCCGCCGCGGCTGGCGCCTGACGCGCGCGATGTTCGCCGAGTTCCAGGACGACGAAGAGTGAACAAGCGCGTGGCGCCTATAGAAAGACCCAAGCGGCGATCGCACCGATCAGGGCCCATATGCCGAGCCCGGTCAGCAACATGATCTCCAAAGGGGGAGTTGTACCAAGCGTGGCGTAAACGACGCGGCCAGAAAACATGGCTAGCCGTACGATCGCAGTCAGAATCGCACCGACGAGATCGAACAGCAGTTGACCGAAATCCAAGCTGCCCTGCCCCGGCTCGCGCCTATTTTTTGTGGCGTTGCTTGGCATTCCGGAATCGCGCCGCGGCGCCTTCGCGCGTCGTCTGCGGACTGCGCTCCAGCGCCAGCGCATCGTCGGGCACGTCGCGCGTGATCACCGAGCCCGAGCCGATATAGGCGCGCGCGCCGATGTTGATCGGCGCCACCAGCGAGGTGTTGGTGCCGATGAAGGCGCCCTCGCCGATGTTCGTCTTGTGCTTGTTGAAGCCGTCATAATTGCAGGTGATGGTGCCGGCGCCGATGTTGGTATTGGCGCCGACGTGGGCGTCGCCAATATAGGACAGGTGATTGACCTTCACGCCCGGCTCCAGCACCGCAGCCTTGGCCTCGACGAAATTGCCGATCTTGGCGCCGTCGCCGAGCGACGTTCCGGGCCGCAGCCGCGCGAACGGCCCGAGCAGGCTGTTGCGGCCGAGCTTGGACTGCACGATGTGCGAAAATGAATGCACCACCGCGCCGTCGCCGATCGACACGCCGGGGCCGATCACGACGAACGGCTCGATGGTCACGTCCTTGCCGAACGTCGTATCCGCGGCGAGATAGACGGTCTCCGGCGCGATCAGCGTCACGCCCGCATCCATCGCCGCGCGGCGCAGCCGGGTCTGCATCACCGCCTCGGCCTCGGCGAGTTGCGCCTTGGTGTTGATGCCGCGCACCTCGTCCTCGGAGGTTTCGATCACGACCGCATCGAGCCCCTGCTCGCGCGCGATCGCCACCGCATCGACCAGATAGTACTCGCCCTTGCTGTTGGCATTGCCGATCCTGTCGAGGATCCCCAGCGCGCGACGGCCGTCCATCGCCATCACCCCGGCATTGCACAGCGTGATCGCCCGCTCCGCTTCGCTCGCATCGGCCTGCTCGCGGATCGCGACCAGCTTCGATCCGTCGAGCAGCAGGCGTCCATAGCCGGTCGGATCGGCGGCGCGGAAGCCGAGCACGGCGAGTGCCGCGCCTTCGGCGAGCGCCGCCCGCAGCCGCGCGAACGTCTCGGCCGTGATCAGCGGCGTGTCGCCGAACGCGACCAGCAGATCGTCGGCGCCGCGCGCGATCGCCTGCCGCGCCGCCAGCACCGCATGCGCCGTCCCCAGCCGGTCGCGCTGGACGAAGATATCCGCATCCGGGCGCAGGCGCCGGGCTTCCTTCTCGACCGCCTCGTGCCCCGGCCCCACCACCACCGCGACGCGGGCGCCATCCCCATGCGGCGCCGCCGCCAGGACGTGCGCCAGCAGTGATTCGCCGGCGACGGGATGCAACACCTTGGGCACGCTCGTGCGCATCCGGGTGCCCTCGCCTGCCGCAAGCACGATGGTCAGACTGGATCGAGCGGTCATGAAACACCTGGGATGAAGGGAGCGCATAGGTCGCGCTGTCATAATGCGTTTTCTGCGCGGGGCAAACCGCACCGGCTGAAGCCCCTGGTGGTTTTCCTGTTAATGTTCGCTTCGTGATTCGATTAAGGCAGGTTCATGGCTAAGGACTCCCGCAAATCCGCCGGCGCAAATGCAGCTGAGAAGACGGGCACGACTCTGTCTGGACTGTTTGCCGACGAGAACGAGTTCGATCGCCGCGCGCTGTGGCGGCTCGGCTGGTGGGGGGCTGGCGCCGTCGGCGCCGTCGGCCTGGCCGTTTTCACCAATCAGGCCGCACAGGGATGGCGGCAGGACCGTGTTTCTGCGGCCGACCTGTCGCGCCAGGCGCAACTGCTGCAGTCGCTGGCCCGTGAGACCCAGGGCGAGGCGCGCCAGCTCGGCGCGGCCATCGAGACGCTCAACACCGACCGGGACCGGCTGTACGCGCGCGTGACCGTGCTCGAGCAGGGATTGGACTCGGTGACCGGCGCGCTGGCCAAGCAGAGCGCCCAGGCGTCCCCGAATCCCGCCAGCAGGGCCGGGCCCGCGCCGCAGATCGCAGCCGTGGAATCCCTCGCCCCGGCTGCGGTTCCGTCGAGTTCCGTGGCGCCCAGCCCCCTGCCGGCATTCGCGAACGCGTCCCCGTTCATGCCGATTCCCAGCGGAGCGGCCGGACCCAATCCGGCTCAGCCGGTGGCTCCGTCGGCTGCCGCGAGCGCCGACAAGACGAAGCAGGAGCCGGCCTCGGGAGCTTCGTCATCGCCTGTGTCTGCGGCCCCGTCCCCGACACCATCTGCCTCGCCCGCCCCTGCGGTCGCAGCAGCTGGTTCCAAGCCGCTGCCCGCTGGCGCACCGGACCCGGCCGGCAAGCCGGCCGAGACCGACAAGCTCGCAAGAGCTGAACCCGCCGAGGCCGCCGGCGCCAAGGGCAGTGACAGCACCGACGCCGCGGTCACGGCGGTCCAGAAGACCGAATTTGCCGTCGATCTCGGCGCGGCCAACTCGCTCGGCGGCTTGCGGGCGCTGTGGCGGGACCTCGTAAGAACCCATGCCGACCTCGCCTCGCTCAGGCCGATCGTCATTCTCAAGGAAGGCCGAGGCGGTCCGGGCATGCAGCTGCGGCTCGGCGCCGGTCCGTTGAGTGACGCGGCGACGGCGGCGAAGATCTGCGCGGTGCTCGCCGAGAGCCAGCGCGCCTGCGAGACCACCGTCTATGACGGCCAGCGCCTCGCGGTCCGCGAGGAGCCGGAGGCGGCCAAGCCGGGCGCTCCCGCGGCCGCCGCCCCGAAGCCGGTGCAGCGCCGGCGCACCTATCAGCCGCAGGCCCAGCAGCAGCGCCACGGCAAGCGCGAGGAGCCGCCGCCCACGGCAGCCGCGCCGTCGCCGCCGCCGGCCGAGGCGCCCAAGCCCGAGCAGCCGTCGGCGCTGTCGTCGTTCTTCCGCCGCTCCTGAGTCTCAAATCAGCGAGCGGTCAAAGCCGGTTGGGACGGATTGTGAAAGCAGTCCGCGAACCGGCTTTGCGGCTTGTCCGCACGTCCTTTCCGCAGCATAGTCCGGCGCATGAAAAAGACCCCGTTCCGCCTCTCGCCCTATCAGGTGCAATGGCTCCTGATCGTCGGCTTCGTCACCGTCGGCTATGCCCTCTATCTGCGCTATCTGGCGATCGAGCTGTCGAGCGTCGCGCTCGCCTGCGACGCCGGCCTGCAGACGCTGGCCTGCAAGAGCCGGGCGGTGGCGACCCCGCTGTTCAAGAATTCTGTGTTCGGCGCCACCGCGCTGGTGATCGCGGTGCTGCACGTGATGCGGCCGTCGATCGTGCTCTTGACCGGCGGGCTGATCGCCGCCGGCCTCGGCATCGTGCTCTACAACATCGTGCTGTCGGGGCTGGCGATCGGCCTGCTCATCCTCGGCTTTGCGCGGCCCGCGCCCGCCACAGCGTGAACGCCAGCAGCAGATACATCGCGCAGGTCCACATCGCCTGCCAGTTGTCGCGGCCCTCGTTGTAGATCACGTAGACCGAGGAGATCGCCAGCAGTCCGGCGAAGCATGCCTCGGCGATCGGCCGCGGGCCCTGCGTCGGACGGTTGCCGAGCAGCATCGCGAATGGCACCACCGCCATGGTCAGGCTGGCGAACGGGAAATCGCGGTAGCGCGGGTCGAACACGAAGCCGAGCGCCGTCTCGGCCGCGATCAGCACGGTCACGACCAGGACCAGGGCCAGCAGGTAGGTGATCTTCAGCTGCTTGCGGCCGTCATTCGGTCCGAGCAGGTCGAGGAAGGTCGGCAGTGGCCGCCCGGCCATCGCCGCATTGGCGGCCAGGATCGGCGCCAGCACGCCGGCGGCGAGCAGCGCGCCCCATTGCAGCCAGCCGCCGACACCGAGGCTCTCGTAGAACATCTTGTCGGCGGCCATGCCGAACAGCACGCCGGCCGTGGTCGCGGAAATGCCGACGCCGATCCAGGCCGAGATGTGCGGCGGCCAGGGCCGGCGCCGCACCGTCAGCCAGCCGGCGAGGAACACCGCGAAGGACAGGATCATGCCGCCGCCCATCTGCAGCTTCCACAGCGGATAGTTGCTGACGGGCTGGCCCGGCGGATATTTCAGCGTGCGCGTGTCGTCGCTGATCAGGCCCCAATAGCCGCCGACGGTGCCTTCGAGCTTGCGCTTCCAGGGCTGGTCATAGGCCTCGATCAGGTTGACGCGGAAATTCTCGCGCTTGGCGAGCGAGAGGATCTCCGACACCACGCGGGCCTGGTTGGCGCGCGACGGCAGCGCGCCCTCGCGCATGCGCCCCTCGCTCGGCCAGCCGGTCTCGCCGATCAGGATCTCCTTGCCCGGAAAGGCGACGCCGACCTGCTGGCGGATGGCGTCGACATGGGAGGCGGCGAATTTCGCGCGCACCGGGATGTCCTCCCAATACGGGAGGATATGAACCGTGACGAAGTCGACGATGTCGTAGAGCTCGCGGTTGCGCAGCCAGAACTCCCAGACGTCGGCATAGGTCACGGGAACCGTGACCTGCGCCTTGACGCTGCGGATGGTGGCGGCGAGGTCGGCGGTCGTCATCTCGCCGCGCAGCAGCACCTCGTTGCCGACCACGACCGCCGTGATGACGCCGGGATAGCGCTTGATCAGGTCGACCGCGATGCCGATCTGCTGCTGGTTCTTCAGCTTGTTTGAGCCGAGCCAGATGCCCTGGATCACCTTGATGCCGACCCGGGCGGCGATTCCCGGCACCTGGTCGAGGCCGTTCTCGATCGAATAGGTGCGCACGCATTCGGAGATCTTGGCGAGCTGCACCAGGTCCTGCTCGATCTGCTCGGCGTCGATATGCGTGGTCGGATCGAGCGGGCTCTGCTGGCCGCGGAACGGCGCATAGGATACGCACTGCAGCTTCGAGGCCGGCTCGATCGGCGCGCGCGCGAGCGTGATCGGCTTGGCCAGCCACCACCACGCGGCGGCGATGACACCCAAGGATATGAGCAGAAGCGCCAGCGGCGTAGGGAGGGATTTCAGTTCCGTTCTCCAGGCAGGGTGGTGTCGATTACCCGGTCGGCGGCGATCTGCCAAGTAGGCGATCGGGCCCGCCGGCGCACCGGGCGTACCCGCTCCAAATCACCCTTTTACGATGACGCGAGAAAGTTGGTACGTTGCTGGACAAAATCCGAGATTCCGGTCATTGGGAATCCCGGTTGACCCCGGCCGTTGCAACCCAGGTTCTGGGCCCCTGCGCAAGCACCCGTTAGGAACGCTCTGCGACAGTCGGAATCAATCTCCCGCCGCAATCGGGGCTGATTTGATCGGCATCAACACTGCGTCCGTCAGGGGACGGCACGAAGGCAACAATCGGGGAATTTATGGGTCGACGCGTGCTCCACTCCAAGTTTTCGGTTTCGCGCCTGTCGGCGGCTCTGGGCCTCGTGCTCCTCATCGGCGCCCCCGGCGCGCTCGCCCAGAGCGGCAGCGACCATCCCCAGGACCAAAAGCCGCAGGCGGCCAATCCGGCCGACGTGTCGAAGGAGAACCAGCGCAAGGCCGACGAATTCACCGAAGCGTCCCAGGCGCTCTCTGGCGGCCCGGCCGGCAATCCCGAATGCGTCTGGCTCGGCCGCCGCGTCGTCCAGCTGATGTACAATGACGACCTCGATACCGCCTTCCGCCACCTCGATCTCTATGACCGCTTCGGCTGCCCCGGTGGCCACGTCCAGGCCGCCTTCCGCTGCCTGACGCGCTTCATCCCGCAGATCGATCCGAAGGTGCCGAACTCGCTGAACAACCACGTCCATGGCTGCTGGATCAATCCGGACGCCAAGCCGCAGGTGGCTGCGGCGCCTGCGCCGGGCCCGGCCTCGACCCCGGCCGCGCCGGCTTCGCCAGCACCGACGCAGCCGCCCGCTCCCCAGGCCTCGCCCTCGCCCGCGCAGCCTCCGGCGAAGTGACCGGCGCCTGAAGGCAGGCAGGACGCACGATCCCGACGACCGGGCGCCATGCGCGGCTGCGGCATGACAGCGCTCCGATCACGTGGCAGGATACGGCCGTGATACGATCGAGGCCGTCGACGCGCGCCTGAGCCTCGCCCCGGTTCAGGCAGCGTTCAGCAGGATTGGGCTCTGTTGGGATGACGTATGACGTCGCGGCCTTCGGCTGTGACGGCGTGAGACTGATCGCCTTCGCCGTTCGCCGTCGAACGCACGCGTGAACACGATCCCGGTAGCATCGCATACCCGAGATGGAACGGCGATCGACCGCTCCGCTTCACCGCTGACTTGATCCTAGGAATGGTTGCCCCTCCCATGCGTGCCGTCGTCGCCGTCCTGCTCCTCGTCACCGCCGTGCACGCCGCCCTCTGGGGACTGCTGCAGGACAAGCAGGAGGCCCCCAGTTTCACCGGCCTGCTGCAGAGCGTCTCCTACGATCCGCATGAAGGTACCGGGGCCCCCGGCGCCAACACCGTGGCCTCGCCGGAACGCATCCGCGCTGACATGAAGAAGCTCGCCACCATGACGCGGGCCATCCGGCTCTACTCGTCGACCGGCGGCCTCGAGATCGTACCGCCGCTGGCGGCGGAGGCGGGGTTGAAGGTGATGCTCGGCGCCTGGATCGACAAGGATCCGGACCGCAACGAGCGCGAGATCCAGTCGGCCATCACCCTCGCCCGCCGCAACAGCAACGTCATCGGCATCGTGGTCGGCAACGAGACCATCCTCACGGCGACCCAGAAGGTCGATGAGCTGATCGAGAAGATCAAGCGCGTGAAGAAGTCGGTCAACGTGCCCGTCACCACCGGCGACGTCTGGAACACCTGGCGCGACAACCCCGAGCTCGCGGCCAATGTCGACTTCATCGCCGCGCACGTGCTGCCCTATTGGGAGTTCTTCACCGACGACCAGGCCGTCGATCAGGCGGTGGATCGCTATCAGCTCCTGAAGAAGCAGTTCACCGGCAAGCGCATCATGATTGCCGAGTTCGGCTGGCCGAGCCAGGGCTACAGCCGCAGCGGCGACGGCCGCGGCCCAGCCGTGCCGGGCCCGCTCCGGCAGGCCAAGGTGTTGCGCAATTTCCTCGCCCAGGCCGCCTCGATCGGCATGGAATACAACATCGTCGAGGCGATCGATCAGCCCTGGAAATATTTCGAAGGCGGCGTCGGCCCGTATTGGGGCGTGCTCAACGCCGCGCGCGAGGCGAAATTCGCCTGGACCGGCCCGATCGTGAATCCCGACTATTGGAAGCTCGCGACCATCGCGCTGCTGGTCGGCGTGCTCCTGTCCTTGCCGATCGTGCGGCTGCGCCAGCCGACCATGCTGCAGGCGATGATGCTCGCGATCACGGCGCACGGCGTCGGCGCCTGGGTCTCCACCGTCTTCGCCTATTGGAACGTGCACTATTTCGTCTGGGGCTCGACCTTCGCGCTGACCTTGGGCCTGATCCTGCTGGTTCCCCTGATCCTGATCGCGATGGCCCGCATCGAGGAGATCGCCGCGATCGCCTTCGGCCGCGAGCCGCGCCGTCTCCTGACCCGCGACAAGGTCGCGCGCGACCGCGCCGCCATGCCCCAAGGCTATTGCCCGAAGGTCTCGATCCACGTGCCGGCCTATTTCGAGCCGGTCGAGATGATGAAGCAGACCTTGGATGCGCTGGCGCGGCTCGACTACCCGAACTACGAGGTCGTCTGCATCATCAACAACACGCCCGATCCGGCGTTCTGGCAGCCGATCCAGGATCACTGCCGCATGCTCGGCGAGCGTTTCAAGTTCATCAATGCCGAGAAGGTCAAGGGCTTCAAGGCCGGCGCCTTGCGCATCGCGATGGAGCGCACCGCCGTCGATGCCGAGATCATCGGCATCATCGACGCCGACTACGTCGTGACGCCGGACTGGCTCTCCGACCTCGTGCCGGCCTTCGCCGACCCCACCGTCGGCCTGGTGCAGGCGCCGCAGGAGCATCGCGACGAGGACCTCTCGCTGATGCACTACATCATGAACGGCGAGTATGCCGGCTTCTTCGACATCGGCATGGTCCAGCGCAACGAGGAGAACGCGATCATCGTGCACGGCACGATGTGCCTGATCCGCCGCGCCGCCATGGACATGGCCGGGGGGTGGTCGAGCGACACGATCTGCGAGGACACCGATCTCGGCCTCGCGATCCAGGAGCTCGGCTGGCAGACCCACTACACCAACACCCGCTACGGCCAGGGCCTCCTGCCCGACACCTACGAGGCGTTCAAGAAGCAGCGCCATCGCTGGGCCTATGGCGGCTTCCAGATCGTCAAGAAGCACTGGCAGCGCTTCCTGCCCGGCAGGAGCCGGCTGACGGCGGACCAGAAGCGCGAGTTCTCGCTCGGCTGGCTCAACTGGCTGGGCGCCGAGAGCCTCGGCGTCGTCGTCGCGATCCTCAACCTGATCTGGACGCCGATCGTGGCCTTCGCCGGCATCGCCATCCCCGACAAGATCCTGACCATCCCGATCCTCGCCGCCTTCGTGGTCTCGCTCGCCCACTTCCTGATCCTCTACCGGCTGCGCGTCGCGGTGAGGCCCTGGCAGATGCTGGGCGCGATGATCGCGGCGATGTCGGTGCAGTGGACCGTCAGCCGCGCGGTGGCGCAGGGCCTGATCACCGAGCACCTGGCGTTCGCCCGCACCTCCAAGGGCGGGCTGTCGCGGATGTCGATCGAGTTTCAGGCGTTCTGGGAGGCCGTGATCGGCGCCCTGCTCCTGATCGGCGCCACCATCCTGATCGTGACCAACACGTTGCAGATCACCGAGCTCTACATCTTCGCCGCCGTCCTGATCCTGGAGAGCCTGCCGTTCCTGTCCGCGGTCGCGATCGCGCTCCTGGAGATGTCCCGCATCAACTCCTTCGAGTTCTGGCGCCACGCCACCGTCCGCACCGCCGAGCTGATCGGCCTCCGCCCGGTGTGGGTGCCGGAGCTGGCAGGCCCGGGGATGCAGCCGGCGCCGCTGAGCGCGGCGGCGACGAAGGTGGCGGAGAAGGTCTGAACCGCGCGGGCGTCGCGACGGCGGCGCCGACGGATCAGGACGTCGTTCCGAGCCGCGGCGCGGCCTCGGAGAGCTCGCCACGGCGGCCGGCGAACCGACCGCGCCACGCGCGCGCAGCCTGAGCCAGGGTCGCCTTGGGCTGGCGCAGCGGCCGGTCGACCAGATGATAAGCCAGGATGGCCGCGACCAGCGAGATGGCGACCTGGGTGATGCCGTAGTTCAGGTTCGGATGCGCCTTGAACAGCGAGCTGCTGACCACGAACAGCACGGGGTAGTGCAGGATGTACAGCGGGAAGCTGATCTCGCCGAGATAGTCGAGCACGGCGGCGACGCGGCCGCCGACGTCGCCGATGCGGTAGAACACCAGCATCAAGGTCCCGATCCAGGCGACGCCGTTCACAGCCGCGGAGCTGACATTGGTCACGTCGAAGAACCGGGCCTGGGTCGCGATCGAGGCCAGGCCGGCGATGCCGAGCCAGGCGAGATAGCGGCGGTTGCCGGCGTTGGCATAGGCGACCCAGCCTGCCAGCCAGCACCAGAGCATCACGATGCCCGTCAGCCAGTAGGAGTTGCGGCCCGCGACATATTCGTTGCGGAGCAGCGGCCAGGCCACGAACAGCAGGCCGGACACGATCATGAGGGCCGGAATGTGCGGCCGCCCCTCGAGCTTCCGGAACAGCGGCGCGAGCAGATAGTACACCGCCTCGATCGAGAGCGACCAGGCGGGATAGAGAAACCCGATCATGATCGGAAAGAACGCCTCGAGCAGGAAGATGCAGCCGATGAACTGCCACGCGCTCGGCGGCACCGCCGGCGTGCCATAGCCGCCGGACAGGCCGAGCACGGACCAGCCGAACCACCCGATCAGCACCGCCAGCGCGTTCAGCGGAAAGATCCGCAGGAGGCGCCGGCGGAAGTAGCCGGCGGGCCGGGTCGCGATCGAATGATGGATGCTGAAGCCGGAGATGACGAAGAAGCACATCACGGCCATCAGGCCGCTCCGCGTCAGCACGGGAATCGCGCGCTCGGCCGGTCCGAAATTGTAGGTGTGATCGAACAGCACCCACATCGCCAGCAGGAACCTCAGGACCCCGAGCACAGGCCAGAATCCGCGATGCGGCACGTTCATGTCGTTTCCTCTGCCGCCGGCCGGGCGCAACTGGCGCCGGTTCACGGGCCGCGGCAACACACAGTAACCTTTGGAAACATATGCACCAACGGTAGCATGATCGGCGATCCCACCGTTTCACGGCGCCCGGCCCTGTTTTGACCCCGCTGTAGCGCGCCGGCCACATGGCGAGGTCTCGGACGCGGTGGCGGCACGCCGCCGACGGCCGCGAGCGCCGCGCCCGCGCCGGAGGCGGGTCCCGACCGGGCGCGCGAGCATGCTGGGCCGGCCGGCTAACCACCTTCAAAGCCGAACAAATCCCGTCGGACGCCCTGTGGGTTGGCGCGAGCGCTATTGACCGATACCGGCGAGACCCCTACACAGCGCGGGCGCAAGCAGCGCGGCGATGACCGGAGGTCTCAAACTTCGTTCTGCGCCGCGGTGAACCACGGCGACGCCTCCCGCGTTCTCATGGTGTCTTGCCGACGATCCGGACAGTGACGGTCGAGCCGTCACACCGCTTCCTTGGGAGCGAGCGCGTAGCTCAGCCGGTAGAGCACGTGACTTTTAATCATGGGGTCCCGGGTTCGAGTCCCGGCGCGCTCACCAGGAATCATCAGCGGATCAAATCTTCAGCTAGTGAGCCATGGCGGCAGATATGGCCGGCACGAGTGGCCCGCCTAGATCGGCCTCAATCTGAACTCGATCTCGTATTCGATGAGCCGGACGCCCGCGATCCGAGATGCTGCGAGCTTTAGATCCTCAGTTATCTCCTTGGCCACGATGATCCCGCGGACCGGGCGGGACGTCTCCATGTTCTTTTCCACCCAGGCGATGTAGCGAAGGAGCTGACCGATCACACGATCGTACCCACGAGACACCTTCAGCTCGATGACCACAAAGCCGCCTTCTGCGTCGACAGCGAGTATATCGATGTATCGGCCTCCCGCCGCAAATTCCAAGCCGTCTATCTCCTCCTCTTCGTAGAGACGTAGACCCGGCTCAATTCGCTGAAGATTCTTGGCCAGATAGTTCTGCAGGTCGCGCTCGTAGGCGAACTCTGATCCACCGGCCTCGTCCTGCTCATCGACGACTTCTTCCGTGAGCGTCGAGAGGGCGTCCGGTTTAGGGTCGCTCAGATACGTGGGCCGTCCGTCCGTCTCGGCATTCCAGAGTCGATATCGATCAGGACCAAGCTTGTAGAAAAGATCATGCCCGCTCCCTGGCTTAATGTTCTGATGGTGCTTACGATTGGGATTGTTAATCGACATGCCATCGATGTGCATCACAACCGTGTTGCGCTTGATCTTGGGATAATGCTGCACGAACCACGGCAGCACGTCGGACTTCGAAAACTCCTGGCCCGGCTTGAGATGTTGGCTCGCCCACTCGGTCATAAGTGTTTTGGTCGGACGATCGTAGATCGGCATTTCCGTCCCCCAATGATGGTCTCACTAGCGTCGTACGTCGAAACTGTAGCGCATAGTCATTCGGTCCGAAGGGAGAGAACTGAATCAGACGCGCCACGAACTAATTCTGAACCGGCAACTCGCCGACGACCAGAGGTAATCAGCTGCACCTCTCTTCCGAGCAGATGCGCCCCCTCAATGTGCACAACCGTTGGATATGCCACCAAAATAGAGGGACGCCTCTTGAGTTCCCGCATCAGTTGCAATTGGATGTTTTGACTTGGGGGCCAAAATGCGACATTGGGGATCTCTGCTGCTACTGTGCAGCCTGCTCGCGGGATGTGTCAGCTCTGGCGAGACGATCTCGTTTCGGGCCTCGAACCCACAGCAGCAGTCGCTGATGCGCGACGGCCAGCCTGCGCTCGTGTCGCGCCAAAAGACCTCGCTAGTGCTCGTACGGCCAGCCTCACGCCAGCTCCAGCGCAATGGTCGACCCGTATTCGTCGTCGCCATCAACAATCTCAGCCGCCATCCGGTCGATTTTCGTGTCGCCCAGATCGAGGCCGTGCAGCACGGCGCAGGCTCCGACTTCGAGATGAGGTCGTGACCCAAGAGATGCTGGTCCAGGAGGAGCGCAACCGGCAAGTCGCCGCCGCCGTGCTGATCGGCCTGGCTGCTAGCGCCAACGCAATGAGCGCGTCACAGACTGAGCGCGGCACCTACACAACGCCGAGCGGCCGTACCGGGACCTTCTACAGCCCGACCGCAGCAGTTATCGCGCAGAACAACGCCGCAATCCAGAACGAGGCGATGATCTCTGCGACCATCGAGACCGGCGAGGGCAACATGGCGATGCTGGAACAGGCGGCGATCAAAGACAGCACCTTGATGCCGAGCGAATCGTACGGTGGACAACTCCACCTGGCTCCACCGACGGATCAGGCGGGGGCGGCGAAGACGTATACGATCGTGATCACGGTTGGGACTGACCGGCATGTGGTCGAGGTGTCGCAGGCACCGGCGGGGGGCATAATCGCAGAATAAGCTTGTTTTGTGCGCTTTCACCGTATCCCCGCAACCCCGATCTCTTTTGTCGATTTTTTGGAGGCGTTCATTTGGGAGCGAACTTCGATCGATACAAAGCTGATATTAGAAAGCTGGTTAGGCTCGGGGAAGAGCTTCAAAATTCCATGAGTTTTGCTATAGCGCCGGCGAAAGTAAGAGCTCAACTCAAGGAGAGTGGCGCAAGCAAAGAGCAGATCGACGAGTGGATTTCGTCACTTCTTCCCTTTAATTCGAATTATGAGCTGTGGTACTCAGAATCTTTATCAGTGATCCGCCAACTTCTTCCAGACAGGTTGGCCGACTTTATACGGCTTTACGAGCGGCCGAAGAACCGCAAAATTCTACAATACGATAACTACACAATTCAAGATTATATGGACGGCCTTCGGCGAGGCGACGGGACTGTAACTACGAGCGCGGCCAGCCAAAAATTTTCCCGGCAGCTTGGGATACTCAAAGCCTGTTCTGCACGGTTTGAAAGCACGCTTTTTGAGATGAAGCAGCTTGTTCAAGCCGACCTATTCGACTCGGAAATCGACTCCGCCCGCGAACTCCTCAAGCACGGCTTTTCACGCGCAGCTGGGGCTATTGCGGGTGTAGTTCTTGAAAAGCATTTGGCTCAGGTGTGTTCCGACCACAAGATTACAGTGACAAAAAAGCACCCGGGCATAAACGACCTAAATCAATATTTGAAAGACGGCGGCGTTATTACAGTCCCTCAGTGGCGGCACATTACTTTGCTCGGCGACATTCGTAACCTGTGCGACCACAGCAAAGCTGTGGAGCCAACTAAGGAACAAGTTACAGATCTACTTGACGGGGCAGACAAGGTTTTGAAGACAATCTCCTAATCTGCTCGGCTTCGGGAGGCGATCGAACGAGCTGTGTGCACCGTGACCGCCCAGTAACGAAAGCTCCGTCCATCATCTCCCGGCGGTATCGGCCTCCAGCACGACCTTCGCGACGGGATAGCGCCAATCGTTCTTCGTATTGTCGGCGGCGGCGTCGATGCCTGCCACGATCACCGCACCAAGGATCCCGCCGTTCATGCCGCTGGCCAAGCGAGCCTGGCGCGTTGCATCGATCGGCGCGACCGTGATCATCCGCTTCTGATAGCCGGGCTTCTGGCAGGTCACGGCGAGCGTGCTCGACTGTCCGCGATACAGCGGCACGCGCACCTTCGCGGGGCTCGTCATGGTTGCCGTGAAGCCGGAGGCCTCCAGCGAGCAGGTGGCCCCGGCCATCTCGACCTCGCCTCCCCCCTCGGGATTGTGAAAGGTCCGCACTTCCACGAGCTGGTCACCCGCAAACTCGGGCACGCTGGCGTCGGTTCGGCGCTTCGGCTCGTAGACGTCGATCCCCCGGCTGCCCGTCGTCGACCTGATGTCGGTCACATTGTTGACCGCAAGCGGCGCAGCACAGCCGCCAAGACACGCCCCTCCGACGATGGCCAGCCAGCCGGCCATCCGACGCAAACCGTTCATTTGAGCCCCCACAGCACCCCTACTGTCGTTGATCCCAGGGGTAGCAGGGGCCGACCTGGGGAACAATAGCCGCAACCTCAGGGGGAATAGAAACAACTAACAAAAAGCCGACTTCGTTGCGGGCTGGCCACATTCGCTGTCGTCCCGGCGCGCAACGCTCGCATGAGTTGCAGTTATCGTTGGGCCTTCATGGCGCAGCTTCTTGGGACAGCCACCGGATGATGGCGCGACGGCGCTGCGCTTTCCAGCAGCGTTGCCGTGAGGCTGCGCGGAAAAACTCATTTCATCAGGTCCCTCAAGGCGATCACCCCTGTCCAGTCCCTCCGCCAAAAATTTTCGACTTCACTTTTTCCGAATTCCATGATTGACTGTCCCCATCCCGTGCTCCTCGAGAGGGGCGGATCGCGATCGTCACGGACGTTGGGCGCGGGATGCGGTGGCCGCAGGCGGGTCGCAGCGTGCTTGGATGGTGCGCGGACGAACGGCTCCTTGCGGACGTGAAATCGCGTGGTCCTGGCGCCCCGACGCTGGCGCCAAGTCCTGGGGGATGATGACCCCCACGGGCGACGGTGGCTACCAAGCCGGACACCGGGGAGATCGCGTATAAGCGTGAAGACCATCGCGCGGGGAATGCCGGGTTGATCCGGCTGAACCTGTGGTGACTGCCGCCTGCTTTTCTTCTGCAGGCGGGCCATGGGTTGCGGCCAGCAGCCCGGCATTCCCCGCACCCTCTGTTTGATGAGGGCGAACGATCTCGCAAAGCTCGGACGCGGACCGCGTCGCGACGATGGATGTGCACGCCCCCTGCCCGCCGATCGTTTCGTCACCGAGCCGTGTCCCGCGCTTGGCTATCGTCCGCCGCTATGCCGTGGAATGATGGAGCCGACGTGAAGCGCGCCGATCGCCTTTTGCCTGGAAGGCCGCGAACCTGGGAGACCGCCAATGTCCACCGCCTTCCTACTGACCTCGCTGATCGTGGTCGTCTCGCCCGGCACCGGCGTGCTGTATACGCTGGCGGTGGCGCTGACCAAGGGATCGCGGATGAGCATCGCGGCGGCGTTTGGCTGTACGCTCGGCATCCTGCCGGCGATGCTGGCCGCGATCGTCGGGCTCGCGGCTGTCCTGCACACCAGCGCGCTGGCATTTGCGGCGCTGAAATATTGCGGCGTCGCCTACCTGCTGTACATGGCCTGGCAGACGCTCGGCGAACGCGGCGCGTTGGCGGTGGAGACGAAGGACGATGCGGATGCGCGCTCGGCCGGGCGCGTGGTGCTGACCGGCTTCCTGATCAACATCCTCAATCCGAAGCTGTCGATCTTCTTCCTCGCCTTCCTGCCGCAGTTCATCGCCGGCGATGCCGCCCATCCGCTGGCGCTGATGCTGGAGCTGTCGGCCGCGTTCATGGCGATGACTTTCGCGGTGTTCGTGCTCTACGGCCTGTTCGCCGCCGCCGTGCGCGACCGCGTCGTCAGCCGCCCCCGCGTCATGGCCTGGCTGCGCCGCGCCTTTGCCGGCGGCTTTGCGTTGCTTGGTGCGCGGCTGGCGCTGGCGGAGCGCTGAGGGCACCGCGCGACGGGGCGAGAGGGTCGCGTAGGAGAATGACGTCCTCAGCCAGGCGGTCCGGCACCAATTTGTTGCTCGTCATGCCCGGGCTTGTCCCGCCTGCGCGGCCGAAGCCGCTTCGGCGCGGCGAAGGCCCGGGCATCCACGTCGATCCACGTCCGCCGAACGACGTGGATGGCCGGGACAAGCCCACGGCTGTCCGGTTCAGACAGACTGGACATGGTGCATGGCGTGGATTCTTCTGCGGTCTTGAGCATCGCCAAATGTTCGAGACACACCAGGAAGGTCCCGCCATGCCGCATCAGAATACAGTATTCCGAGACATTCTGAAGTTGGTCCCCTGGCATCGCTTCGAGGCGCTTGTGGACGAGCATGGCACGGACGCGCGGATTCGACGGCTTTCCACCAAAGACCAATTTGTGGCGCTGCTGTACGGTCAGCTTTCGGGGGCTTCCAGTCTGCGTGAGATTGTCACCGGGCTGTCGAGCCACACCGCGCGGCTTTATCACCTGGGTGGGGGCCCTGTCCGCCGCTCGACTTTCGCGGACGCCAATATGAATCGGCCTGCGGAGATGTTTGCCGCCCTGTTGGCCATCATGATGAAGCAGGCCCATCGCCGGTTACGCCGCAAGCTTGCCGAGACGACGTATTTGATTGATTCGACCAGCGTACGGCTGACAGAAGCCAGCGCTGGCTGGGCACGGTTCTCTACCGGTGTCTGCGGTGCCAAGGTGCATGTGATCTATGATGCCGACGCCGACCGGCCGATTTATGCGGCAATCAGCGGAGCCAACGTCAACGACAATACTGCAGCGCATCAGATGCCCATCGAGCCGGGAGCAACCTACGTCTTCGATCTCGGCTATTATGAATATGCTTGGTGGGCTCAACTGGACGCCGCCGGTTGTCGAATCGTGACCCGGTTCAAATCCAATACGCCGCTGCGGGTCGTGGAGGAGTTGCCTGTCATCGCGGATGGCAACATCCTCTCCGACCGCATCGGCTTCCTTCCACAACGCCAAGCCTACAGCCGCCGCAATCCAATGCAGACTGCGGTGCGCGAAGTGCGCGTCACCTTGGAAACGGGAAAGATCCTGCGCATCCTGTCGAACGACCTCGATGCCAGCGCTCAAGAGATCGCCGACCTCTATCGTCGCCGCTGGGCCATCGAGTTGTTCTTTCGTTGGGTCAAGCAGACCCTCAAGATCACCAGGTTCCTCGGGACTTCTGAGAACGCCGTTCGTATCCAGATCGCCGTTGCCCTGATCGCCTTCCTCTTGCTTCGCCTCGCGCAAGACCTTCAGAAGGCAATCCAAAGCCCCTTGGTCTTTGCCAGATTGGTCCGCACCAACCTCATGCATCGCCGCCCCATCGATCAATTGCTCACGGGGCCACCCCAACTTGCCAAAAACCCACAACAGTTGAGCCTCGCAATATGCGGAAGCTGAACCGGACAGCCGTGGGTCAAGCCCGGCCATGACGGCGTGGAGAGAGGCGACCTCAAGCTTCCAGGCTCACGATCGGCGACAGCTACAAGGCGCGTCCCCAAAAAGCGAGACCCGCCTGAAGCTGTCAGCTCCAGACGGGTCCTGTCAGTCCAGCGATTCACCCGGCAGAGATCAGCCGAACTGGTTCATCGTGTTGTGCGCGCCGCCGGCCTTCAGCGCCTTCTCGCCGGCGAAGTACTCCTTGTGGTCGTCGCCGATGTCGGAGCCGGCCATGTTCTGGTGCTTGACGCAGGCGATGCCCTGGCGGATCTCGGCGCGCTGGACGTTCTTGACGTAGCCCAGCATGCCCTGCTCGCCAAAGTACTCGCGGGCCAGATTGTCGGTCGACAGCGCCGCCGTGTGGTAGGTCGGCAAGGTGATCAGGTGGTGGAAGATGCCGGCGCGCTTGGCCGAATCCGCCTGGAAGGTGCGGATGCGCTCGTCGGCTTCCTTCGCCAGCGGGGTGTCGTCGTACTCCGCCTTCATCAGCTCGGCGCGGTTGTACTTGCTGACGTCCTGGCCCGCCTCCTTCATCGCATCATAGACCTGCCAACGGAAGTTGAGGGTCCAGTTGAACGACGGCGAGTTGTTGTAGGCGAGCTTGGCGTTCGGGATCACCTTGCGGATGCGGTCGACCATCTTGGCGATCTGCTCGATATGCGGCTTCTCGGTCTCGATCCAGAGGAGATCAGCACCGTTCTGCAGCGAGGTGATGCAGTCGAGCACGCAGCGGTCCTCGCCGGTGCCGGGACGGAACTGGTAGAGGTTCGAGGGCAGCCGCTTCGGCCGCATCATCTTGCCGTTCTGGGTGATGATGACATCGCCGCTGCGCGCGGTCGCGGGCGTCACTTCCTCGCAATCGAGGAAGCTGTTGTACTGGTCGCCGAGATCGCCGGGCTGGCTGGAGAAGGCGATCTGCTGCGTCAGGCCGGCGCCGAGCGAGTCGGTGCGGGTGACGATGATGCCGTCCTCGACGCCGAGCTCCAGGAAGGCGTGGCGGCAGGCGCGGATCTTGGCCAGGAAGACGTCATGCGGCACGGTGACCTTGCCGTCCTGATGGCCGCACTGCTTCTCGTCCGAGACTTGGTTTTCGATCTGCAGCGCGCAGGCGCCCGCCTCGATCATCTTCTTGGCGAGCAGATAGGTCGCCTCGGCATTGCCGAAGCCGGCGTCGATGTCGGCGATCACAGGGACGACGTGGGTCTGGAAGCCGTCGATCTTGCCGATGATCTCAGCTTCCTTCGCCTTGTCGCCGGCCTTGCGGGCCGCGTCGAGCGTGCGGAAGAGATCGTTGAGCTCACGCGAGTCGGCCTGGCGCAGGAAGGTGTAGAGCTCCTCGATCAGCGCGGGCACCGAGGTCTTCTCGTGCATCGACTGGTCAGGCAGCGGGCCGAACTCCGAGCGCAGCGCCGCGATCATCCAGCCGGAGAGATAGAGGTAGCGGCGGTCGGTCTTGCCGAAGTGCTTCTTGATCGAGATCAGCTTCTGCTGCGCGATGAAGCCGTGCCAGCAGCCGAGCGACTGGGTGTACTTGGTGCTGTCCTCGTCATAGGCGGCCATGTCGGCGCGCATCACGGCCGCGGTGTAGCGGGCAACGTCGAGACCGGTCTTGAAGCGGTTCTGCAGGCGCATGCGCGCCACGGCCTCGGCGGTGACGCCGTTCCAGGTCGGCTGGGTCTCGAGCAGCGCGCGCGCCGCCTCGACCTCGGCCTGGTAGGACGCGGGGCCCTGGAGGGCCTGGTCGTTCAGTCCACGCGGTTGGAAGTTCATGTCCGTGATCCCTTGGTTAAGGACAACCTGGGACCTGTTGTAAGCAGCCTGGGGCGGCGGACCAGACATTGCGCGGAAAACTTGTCACACTTTACAAACTTCTCGTGTATAGCTGTAAGGAGATTACAAGACCGGGATATGGCCATGACCACCGCCACGGCACGATCGATCTTCATGGGCCCGCGCCTGCGCCGCCTGCGGCGCGAGCTGGGCCTGACCCAGGCCGACATGGCCGCGGACCTCGAAATCTCAGCGCCTTACGTCGCGCTCCTGGAGCGGAACCAGAGGCCGGTCACCGCCGACATGCTGCTGCGGCTGGCGCGGACCTACAAGATCGACCTGGCCGATCTCGCCGGCGACGGCGGCGCCGACCATACCGCGCGGATGCAGTCGGTGCTCAAGGACCCGATGTTCTCGGACATCGACATTCCCGCGCTGGAGATCTCCGACCTCGCCGTCAGCTATCCCGGCATGGCCGAGGCGTTCCTGCGCCTCTACACGGCGTATCGTGAGGAGCAGCTCGCGCTGGCCGAGCAGCGCGCGCCAGCGCCGGCCGGCAGCGCGCCGCGCGTCGGCAATGACGGCTTCGACGCCAACGATCCCGTCGCCGACGTCCGCCGCTTCCTCGCCGCCCGCCGCAACAACTTTGCCCAGCTCGACGATGCCGCCGAGCGGCTGGCGCAGGCGATCTTCCAGGGGGCGCCGACGGGGGCTCCGCAGGTCTCCGCCGGACCGGCCGGCTTTATCGAGCGGTTCCGCGCGCGGCACAATCTGCAGGTCCGCTACATGCCGCCGAACGTGATGCTCGGCTCGCTGAGGCGGCTCGACCTGCACCGCCGGCAGCTGCTGATCGAGGATTCACTGGACAGCGCGAGCCTGAAATTCGAGCTCGCCCGGCAGCTCGCCTATCTCGAGCTCGACACCGAGATCGGCGCGGCCTTGGAGGACGGCAAGTTCGCCAGCAAGACCGCCGAGCTGCTGGCGCGCCGCGCGCTCGCGGCCTACGCGGCGGCGGCGATCATCATGCCCTATTCGATCTTTGCGAAAGCGGTCGATGCGCGGGCGTATGATCTGGAGGCACTGGCGCGCCAGTTCGGCACCAGCTTCGAGCAGACCGCGCATCGCGTCACCACCCTGCAGAAGCCGGGCGCGGAGCGGATCCCGTTCTTCCTGATCCGGGTCGATCCCGCCGGCAACGTGTCAAAGCTGCTCGACGGCGCCGGCTTCCCGTTCGCGCGCCATGGCGGCGCCTGCCCGCTGTGGTCGGTGCACGGCATCTTCAAGACGCCGCGCCAGATCGTGACGCAATGGCTGGAGCTGCCCGACGGCCGCCGGTTCTTCTCGATCGCCCGCACGGTCACCGCCGGTGGCGGCTCCTATGGCGCGGTGCGCGTCGAGCGGGCGATCGCGGTCGGCTGCGCTGCCGAGCATGCGGGGCAGCTGATCTACACCCGCGACGGCCACGGGCCCGATGCCAACGATCCGACCCCGATCGGGGTCGCCTGCCGGGTCTGCCACCGGCCGAAATGCGCCGCACGCTCGGCGCCGCCGATCGGGCGCGAGATCCTGCCGGACGATTTCAGGACGTCGTCGGTTCCGTTCGGGTTTTCGGCGGATTGAGCAGCGGATGGCCGTGGAACCAGGAACTCGCCGGGATCCGGGCCATAGGCGAAAATCCGCCGGATCGGGCTGCAAATCGGCCCTGGACACCATGGCCCTTGACGGAACAGCCATAAACCGGACAAAGATTGCGCCAAAATGTCGCGGCGGAGGTTGGCCATGAGATACGTCGACGGCGTAGTGATGTTCCTCAGCCTGTGGCTGCTGGCATCGATGGTCCTCGACGCCGTGACGCCGCCCGAGCTGAACTTCTACATGATCGGCCCGATCATTGCGCCGGCCGCGATCATCGCCGGCTTCCTGTACTGGCTCCGCATCCCCTCCCGCGACTTCGTGCTGGCGTCCGCAGCCATCTGGATGGTCTGCGAGATGACGATGGAGATGATCACGCCCAAGCCGCTGTCGCCGCTGCTCGCGGTGGCCGCCGTCGCGCCGCTGCTGGTGGCCGGCATCCTTCTGCACGTCGAGCACTGGCGCCGGCCGGGCGGGCGCCTGCCTCCGGCCGATTCGGCAGAGATGACCGATCTGCGGGGCTCCTCCAAAGCCATGCCGAGCCGTCGGCCGTTCTGAGCTGTTCCGCGCGGGCGCCGGCAATGGCGGATAGCGTGCAGATTTTCCGTTGTTCTACGGGACCCGATGTTTACGAGGAAATCAGAAACCCCCTCTTAAGTTCCGCAGGTCCATCTGTAGCCGACACACCAGCCGCGCGGGGACCATGCTGAACGAACTTCTCGTGATCGAAGATGCCGACGTTCATCTGTCGATCCTGCGCAAGATCGCCGTGCAGGCGGGCTTTGCGACGACCGGCGTGAACTCGGTCGACGGCGCGATGAACGTGCTGCGCCGGCGCAACTTCGAATGCATCACGCTCGACCTCAATCTCGGTGAGCGCTCCGGCACCGAGGTGTTGCAGCTGTTGGCGGACATCAAGTCCCGCACGCCGGTGCTGATCATCAGCGGCTCCGACGATCAGACCCGCGACGTCACGGTCCGCGCCGGCAAGATCCTCGGCCTGAACGTCTATCCGCCGTTCTCCAAGCCGGTCGATCTCGCTCTGCTCCGACAGACGCTGCGCCAGATCGCCGCCGACACCGACCGGCAGCGCCTCGTCAAAGCCAGCATCCGCTAGCCCGAACGCACGCGCGTTTTCCCGCTTGATCCAGATCAAGGCGCCATACCTCTGCCGCTTGTTGGCTGCAGAGGGGCGAGCGGAAACGAGATGCGATGACGGCAGCGAATTCGGCTAACGAAGCAGAAGCAGTTGTGAACGAGGCGACGCCCTATGAGCTCGTCGGCGGCGAGGCCGGCGTGCGCCGTCTGGCGGAGCGCTTTTACACCATCATGGACCAGGAGCCCGGCGCCAGCCGCATCCGCGCGATGCACGACGCCGATCTTGGTCCGATCAAGCAGTTGCTGTTCGAATTTCTCAGTGGCTGGTTGGGCGGGCCGGCGCTTTATTTCGAGCGGGCCGAACATCGCTGCATCATGTCCGCGCACCGTCCGTATCCGATCGGCGACGCCGAGCGCGACGAATGGATGACGTGCATGCGCCGCGCGATGTTCGATTGCGACATCACGGGCGACATGTATGCGTTGCTGGATCAAGCGTTTCTGCGGATGGCGAACGCATTCCGGAGCCGCAAGGCGAGCTGACAGGAACTCCCGTCAGCCCGACTTGGCGGCGGCCTCCCGGGCCAGACGCTCGGCCCGGAGCCGCTCGCGGTTGGCGTAAAAGGCGCGCTGGGCCGCCTCATGCTCGCGCATGGCTTGTTCGGCATCAGCCCTGCGGCTGGCGTCACGCGCTCGACGCTCTTCCGGCGTGAGAACGCGAGGCTGTCTGTCTGTGTTATCGTAAGGCATGGGCAGATAACGCCCAGGCGGCCGGGATGTTCCCAGCCCGCGACGGTTCAGTCCGGCTTTCGTGGAAACAACTGGTCGCGGATGTAGCGCGACGTCGGCGTCAGGCTGAGTCCGTAGGGCTTTTGCCACACCGCGCGGTCGATCTCCTTCTTGTCTCCGATCTCCAGGCGCCCTTTGGCATGCTTGGCGATGAAGATGGCATCGCTCATCTTGCGACCCGAGCGCTTGTTCTTGGCGGTGACTTCCTTCCATAGCCGCAGCCGGCCGAGCTTGAGCTTGGGAAGCTCCTCCTTGATCTCGCGCTTCAGGCAGTCCTTCGCCGTCTCCTGCGCGCGTTTGCGGCCACCCGGAAACATCCAGCGCCCGTCGGCCCGGCGCCGGACCAGGAGAACCCTTCCGCCCTTGGCGGCAACCAGCTTGGACGCCTTGGTCATGGCCCAGGAGCTCTCACCTCTCGAACGATGAAGCGGAGTCTATCAAGATTCGCTCCCACTCCTGCTCCGGAGCTTTGCGGAGATTCGGCCACAACTCCGCAGCGGCCAACCAAGCTCAGCGCAGCGCTCCGACCGCCGGCGGCGGCTCAGTAACAGGAGCGCGGATCGACCGCGACATACTCTCCCGACGGATATCGATAGTAGCAATTGCCCTGCGACAGATAATAGCCCGGTCGCGCCGCAGCCGTAGCGCCGGCGATCGCCCCGGTGGCACCACCAAGCACGGCGCCCGCCGCGGCACCGCCCGCCTTGCCGGTGAGGATACCGCCGAGCACCCCGCCGATGATCGCGCCCCCGAGCGCGCTGGCACCCGGATCGACTTCGGCCGGAGGCGGCGCCGGCTCGTAGGCGACCGGCGGGGGCGCCTCGTAGGCCGCCGACGGCGCATAGACCACATCGTCAGCATAGTCCTCCGACACGTAGGTCGGCGGTCCTTCCATGGGCTCGGGATAATAGTACCAGACGCCACCGACGTCCCACCACCAGCCCGGACGGCCATTGTGAACCTCGTGCCGCCATCGGCCGCCCTCCCAGCCGACCCGGCCGCGATAAGACTGCCCACCATAGTCGCGCACCGCGACCCGGCCGTGCGCATAACGCGCATCCGGTCCCCGCCCGGCCATCGCCGGACCAGGGCCCGGGCCGTGGCCCGCTGCATAGCCCTGACCGGCTCCCGGCGGACGTCCCTGCTGCGCCACCGGCGCAGGCTGACGTCCCTGAGGGACAATGGCAGCCCGCGGCGGTGCGCCCGGCTGTGCTCCCTGCGGCTGGCCGGCCATGGGACCGGCTTGCCGCGGAATCTGGACATGGGGCTGGCCGCCCGGCTGCCCACCCTGGGCCGGCGCCTGGCGAATGACACCGGGCGGGCGGGCCTGGGGCGAATGCCCGGCGCCGGGACCAGCCTGGTCCTGGGTTTGCGCCCAGGCTTGGGCGGGGATCACGACTGCGGTCAGGATTGCGATCGCGGGCAGCCACCGTGTGCTCTGGTTGGACAACGTCATTCTCTCCTACCCTTGATCGCCCGCCGGTTGCCGCGCACGCGAGGTGTGATGCGGATTGATGATCCCGGATCGCCGGCTTTGGCGCGTATGGTCCGGGCGCACCATAGTTTGCGCGACAAACGGGTAAAATCCCGACTATTTTGCGGCCAGGTCGACCTGCTGCCGTCAGGTTAACCGAGATGCCGGCTGATTCGCCGCTCCGATCATGCAACCTTGCTGGCGCGGTCTTGCTGATCCGGTACGAGCTGGTCGGCGGTCACCGGTCGGGCACGATCACATTGCAGTTGGTTCGTCCCGACATCACGCAATCCTGCATCCGGCTTGCCGAGGTCAGGCTGCGAGCCAGCCACACGCCGAAGGCCACGACGAGCGCCGCGAACACCAGTGCCGCCATGGCACCGCGTCTATCCGGCCCCTGCGTACTCATCGCCGGTGCGCCTAGGCGGCACGCAGGCCAGCGGCCTCACCGTGCGGTTGCTGCTGCTGGCGCGATGCCGGCGAGATCGATTCGATACGGGTGCAGCTCGTCACCCAGAACAGCTGCCCGCATTCCCATTCGGAACCCAGCACACCGGCCGAAACGGGCCGCGGGCGGGCGAGGACCGCGGTCATCACGCATGCGCTGACCACGAGAGCGACGAGCGCGAGGCCGAGCGCCATGCGCCCGCGGCGAACAGAGATCATGCCGGTCAACTCCGTTGGACGTCGCACCCAGGCGGTGCGCTGGTGCCCGCGAGGCGTGAAGCGACTCACAGCCGGCCGACCTGCGTCAGCGACGGGGGTGCTTACATAGCCTACGGCGAGCGCCATGCAAGCGCCAGGCAGGTCGGATGTGGAGGAGCGGCGATAAAGCATTTGTCATCGACGCATGCGATCCTATACACACGGGCTCGCGTCGGCCTCCGCTCGTGTTCACGATCTCGTGGAAGAATTGCCTGGCGGCGCGTGCAGCCCCTGACCGACCACACCCTGATCGAACACCCAAATAGCGAAGTGACGACGTCTCCATGAGAGGATTCAAGGAACCTGGATTTGCCGATCGGCAGAAGGCCGCGCAGCAGGCCCGCCAGAGCATCGTGCAGAAGTTCAAATCGCAGCCGGGACCGGACGATCCCGAAGTCGTGAAGCGACGGCAGGAGCGCGAAGCTGCCGCCGCCCGCCGCGAGCAGCAGCGATTGGAGCGCGAGGCCGCCAAGGCGGAGCAGAAGCGCCTCGAAGAAGAGGCCAAAGCTGCCGAGATTGCCCGGCTCGCGCGCGAGGCGGAAGACGAAGCCGCTCGCCTGGCCGAGATGGAGGCCGAGCAGAAGGCGAAGCGCGATGCGCGCTACGCCGCGCGCAAGGCCCGCGGAAAGAAGAAGTAAGCAGCGACGCCGCCACGAGCCCTACGTGCCGTCGCGGCCGGCATCGCGCGACTCCTCACTTCATCGGCGATGGGACTGATACGGTCGTCCCATCGCACGATGCCGGGCGAGACGACTTATTTCTTCATCATGCCGTCGTCCTTCTTCATCCCGTCCTTGGACATGGCGTCGTCCTTCTTCATGGAGTCCTTCGCCATCGAGTCCTTCTTCATGCCGTCGTGGGACATCGCGCCCTTCTTCATCCCATCGTCCTTGCTCATCTTGTCCTCCGCGAAGGCCGCCGGCGCGGCGGCCATGTTGAACGCGAGGGCGGCGGCGGAGATTCCGAGGATGAGGCGGCTACGATTGGTCATGATGATCGCTCCTTCGTATGACGGGGTTCGACGGCGACGGACGCGCCGTTCCTGGATATCGACGTTCCGATGAAGGCGATTGTTACGAGCGCGGGCGAGAATTTTTGTTCGATCAAATTTGACTCGAATGCGTCCCGTTCCGGAATCGAGGACACAATTTTGCCCGGCAAGATCATGTTAGTACAACCCGGGCAAGGGATTCACAGGCCGGTACGTGCGCCGCAGCAATATGTCGCTTCCCATGCATTTGGCCTCGAACGAACTGCCTAGTTCGGCTAGAGGTAAGTCCGGTAGATTGGTTGGTATAACTCACGCCAACGAACCCGGGTCGGGAACCCAACCAGAAGTTGTCCAGGGGAAATCTCATGCTCACACGCCGTCATGTCATCGCATCCGCGCTCGCTGCGCCGGCCATTCTGCGTTTTGGAACCGGCACGGCCCATGCAGCAACGACGCTGAAGATCTCTCACCAGTTTCCCGGCGGCACCATCGACAAGGGCGATTTCCGCGACCGGCTCTGCCGGGTGTTCTCCGAGGAGGTTGCGAAGCGCTCCGGCGGCGAGATCGCGACCGAGATCTATCCGAACTCCTCGCTCATCAAGACCGTCGCGCAATTCTCGGCCATGCGGAAGGGCGCGCTCGACATCAGCCTTTATCCGATGCCTTACGCCGGCGGCGAGGTGCCCGAGACCAACATCGGGCTGATGCCGGGTCTGGTCACGACCTACGACCAGGGGATGCGCTGGAAGAACGAGCCGGTCGGCAAGACGCTGAGCGATTTTCTGGCCGACAAGGGCATCATCCTGCTCACCTGGGTCTGGCAGGCGGGCGGGGTCGCCAGCCGATCACGGCCGCTGGTGGCGCCCGAGGATGCCAAGGGCATGAAGGTGCGCGGCGGCTCGCGCGAGATGGACATGGTGCTGCAGACCGCCGGCGCCTCGGTGCTGTCGGTTCCGTCGAATGAAATCTACACCGCGATGCAGACCGGTGCCTGCGATGCCGGCATTACCTCGTCGACCAGCCTGATCTCGTTCCGGCTGGAAGAGGTGTCGAAGGCCCTCACCTCCGGAGCCAAGGCGTCGTACTGGTTCATGCTCGAGCCGCTGATGATGTCCAAGGCCTCGTTCGACAAGCTGCCGAAGAACCAACAGGACATCATCCTCGCGGTCGGCGCGGAGATGGAGGCGTTCGGGCGCAAGGGCGCGCAGGACGACGACGTCGAAGTTGCCAAGGTCTACGAAAAGGCCGGCGCCAAGGTTACGGAGCTCGATGTCGAGACCGTCAACAAATGGCGCGACATTGCCCGTGACACGGCCTGGAAGGACTATGGCGGCAGGTCCGCGAACTGCGCCAAGCTCCTCAAACTCGCCTCCGACGTCGCGGCCTGATTGATGCACGCGCCCGTTCTCGATACCGAGGCCACGACAGCCATCGGCGCCAGCGGTCCGCTGGCGCCGCTCCAGCGTGTTGTCTCGCTGCTCAATCGCATCATCGTCGTTCTGGCTGCGTTCGCACTGGTCGCTGCCTGCCTCATCCTGAGCTACAGCGTGGCGGGCCGTGCACTGTTCAAGGCCGCCAACTACTGGCAGGACGAAGCCGCCGTGTTCCTGCTCGTCGGCGCCACCTTCATGACTGCGGCCTATGTGCAGGAGCATCGCGGCCACGTCAGCATCGAAGCCTTCGTTGGGCTGATGTCGCCGCTCGCCAACAAGATCAGGCTCTGGCTGGTCGACGTCGCGAGCTTTTTGTTTTGTGCCTTCTTCACCTGGAAATCCTGGACCCTGACACATGAGGCCTGGGTCGATGGTCAGGTCTCGAATTCGATGTGGTCGCCGCCGCTGGCGATTCCCTACGGCCTGATGGCCGCGGGAATGACCCTGCTGTGCCTGCAGATGCTGCTGCAGATCGTGGCTCCGCTGACCGGAGCGCGTCGATGAGCGTGTTCGGAATTGGGGTTGCCTACGGACTCTCGACTCTGTTTGCGATGTTCGCGGGCATGCCGATCGCGTTCGCGCTCGGCGCCGTCGCCGTCGTGTTCATGGCCATCTACATGCCGACCGCGTCGCTCGATACGGTGACGCAGAACGTCTACGAGGAAATGGCGTCGATCACGCTGCTGTCGATCCCGCTGTTCATCCTCAAGGGCGCGGCGATCGGCCGCTCCCGCGCAGGCCAGGATCTCTACTCGGCGCTGCACGCGTGGCTGCATCGCGTGCCCGGCGGATTGGGCGTCGCCAACGTGTTCGCCTGCGCGCTGTTCGCGGCGATGGCGGGATCGTCCCCCGCGACCTGCTCGGCGATCGGCTCGGCCGGAATTCCCGAGATGCGCAAGCGCGGCTATTCCGGCGGCTTCGCCGCAGGCATCATCGCCGCCGGCGGCACGCTCGGCATTCTGCTTCCGCCCTCGATTACGATGATCCTGTTCGCGATCGCGGCGGAGAAATCGCTGGGACGGCTGTTCCTGGCCGGTATCGGCCCCGGGCTGCTGCTGGTGACCCTGTTCGGCGTCTATTCGGTGGTGCGCTTCCGGCAGGAATATGCGCGCGCGAAAGCCGTCTATGAGAAGTCGGGCGCGTGGTCGGACATCCTGACCAAGGACGATTTTACGATGGCGCAGCGCTTCTCCGTGCTGCCACGCGTGATTCCGTTCGTGCTGCTCCTGACCGGCGTCATGGTCGCGCTCTATGGCGGCCTCGCCACGCCATCGGAAACAGCCGGTCTCGGCGGCATCCTCGCGCTCGTGCTGATCGCGATCATCTACCGCGTCTGGAGCCCGGCCGATCTCGCGCCCATCATGAAGGCGACGCTGCGCGAATCGACCATGCTGATGCTGATCATCGGCATGTCGCTGCTGTACTCCTACGTGATGAGCTACCTGCACATCTCGCAGTCGGTGGCGGAGTCCATCGTGGCGATGCACCTGCCGCGCTGGGAACTGTTGTTCGCGATCCTGCTGATGGTGGTCGTGCTCGGCTTCTTCCTGCCGCCGGTATCGATCATCCTGATGACGGCGCCGATCATCCTGCCGCCGTTGCGGGCAGCAAACTTCGACATCATCTGGTTCGGCGTGGTGATGACGATCGTGATGGAGATGGGCCTGATTCACCCGCCGGTGGGTCTCAACATCTTCGTCATCAGGAACGTCGCGCCGGACATCCCGCTGCGCGAGGTGATCTGGGGCACGCTGCCGTTCGTCCTGCTGATGATGGCCGCCGTGCTGCTGCTCTGCTTCGTGCCGCAGATCTCGACGGCGCTGCCGGATCTCGTGATGGGGCCGGATCTCAGCCGCTGACGCAGCGACGAATGGCGACTAGGACGTAGCGAATAGGGATTGGCGATAGGTTCAGCCCCCGTTCGCTATTCGCCATTCGCTGCTCGCCTGTTCTTCGCATTCAGCGCGCCGGCAACGCGGCTGACCGGGGGCCGGCCGAGCAGCCGGCTGATTTCGTTGGTGGCGGCCAGCAGTTTCGTCATGTCGACGCCGGTGCGGATGCCCATGCCTTCGAGCATGTAGACGACGTCCTCGGTCGCGACGTTGCCGGTCGCGCCCGGCGCGAACGGGCAGCCGCCGAGGCCCCCGGCCGCGGCATCGATGACGCGGACGCCCTCCTCCATGCCCGCATAGAGATTGGCCAGCGCCTGGCCGTAGGTATCGTGGAAATGCATCGCCAGATGCGTCACCGGCACGTCGTCGCAGACAGCGCGCAGCATCTGCTTGGCCTTGAGCGGGGTGCCGACACCGATCGTGTCACCCAGCGAGACCTCGTAGCAGCCCAGATCCCGCAGCGCCTTGGCCACGCCGGCTACTGCCTGCGGCTTGATCTCACCTTCATAGGGACAGCCAAGCGCGCAGGAGACGTAGCCGCGCACCTTGATGCCGTCGGTCCTGGCGTGGGCGATCACCGGCTTGAAGCGCTCCAGCGACTCCGCGATCGAACAGTTGATGTTGGCGCGGGAGAAGCTCTCAGAGGCCGCAGTGAACACGGAAATTACCCTGGCGCCCGCAGCGCGCGCGGCCTCATAGCCCTTCACATTGGGCACCAGCACATGGAATTCGCCGGGCAGCGCAGCCACGCTGCGCATGACCTCGTCCGAGCCCACCATCTGCGGGATCGCCTTGGGCGAGACGAAGGCGCCGACCTCGACCGTGGTCAGGCCCGCCGCGACCAGCGCGCGGATGAAGGCGATTCGATCGGCGACGCTGATCGACATCTTCTCGTTCTGCAGGCCGTCCCGCGGGCCCATTTCGATGATGCGCACGCTCTCGCTCATGCCGACCTCTTCGGTTCGAGGATCAGGCGGACGGTTCGAGGTCCGCCAGTTCGACGCCTTCCTGCACGATGTCGCCGACCTTGCACTTGATCGCCTTGAGCCGGCCTGCGAACGGCGCCCGCAGGGTCTGCTCCATCTTCATGACTTCGAGCGTCAGGATCGCCGCACCCTTCTCCAGGACGGCGCCTTCCTGCGCAAGCAGCGCCACGACGGTCCCCGGCAACGGCGCCACGATCTTGTCCTCGCCGGCCTGCTCCTCGTCGTCACCGCCGAACGGATCGATCCAATGCAGATCGAAACGGCCGTTGCGGGTCCGCAGGTACAGCTCATGGCCCTCGATGACGGCCACCACATGGGATTTGACGCCGTCGCACACAAGGTCGAAGCCGCCGTCATCAGTCGGAAGTGCCGAGAACGAGGTCTCACGGCCCTCGATCGACAGGCGCTGCACGCTGGGACCATAGGCCAGCGTGGCGGTCCGCGGTTCATTCGCCGCGCTTTGGCGGAACGAGAACACGCGCTGCCGCAGTCCCACCGGCATCCAGCCGGATGCGCGCCACGGCGAGCCTTGCTCCTTGGCCGCGGTCTGCTCGCCGATGAGAATGGCCGCGACGGCGGCACAGAGCTCGAGGTCGCCGGCCACCGTCCCCGACTGGGTCAGATGCGTCAGATGGCGCTCGATGAAACCGGTGTCGATCGCGTTCGCCACGACGTCGGGATGCGTTAGCAGCGACGAGAGGAACGGGATGTTGCTGACGATGCCTCGGACGTCGGTGTCCTCAAGGCCGCGGTTGAGCCGCTCGATCGCGACCTCGCGGGTCGGCGCCCAGGCGATCATCTTGGCGAGCATCGCGTCGTAATAGGGCGAGACCACATCGCTCTCGCGATAGCCGGCATCGATGCGCAGGCCGCCGGTTTCAGCGGGAAGCCGCCAGGTCTTGATCGTGCCGACTGAGGGCATGAAATTCTTGGCGGGATTCTCCGCGTAGACGCGCGCCTCGATGGCATGGCCATGCAACCGGATCTGGTCCTGCGTCAGCGGCAGCTCTTCGCCGAAGGCGACGCGCAACTGCCATTCGACGAGATCGACGCCGGTGATCAGCTCGGTGACGGGATGCTCGACCTGCAGGCGCGTGTTCATCTCGATGAAGAACACGTCGCGGCCGTCGGAGACGAACTCGATGGTGCCGGCGCCGACATAGTTCACCGCGCCCGCCGCGCGACGCGCCGCAGCGCACACCGTGTCCCGCTGCGCCGGCGTCAACGTCGGCGACGGCGCCTCCTCGACCACCTTCTGGTGCCGGCGCTGCAGGGTGCATTCGCGCTCGAACAGCGAGACCAGATTGCCGTGGCTGTCGCCGACGATCTGCACCTCGATGTGACGCGGGCTCTCGACGAACTTCTCGATCAGCACGCGGTCGTCGCCGAACGCCGCCTTGGCCTCGCGCTTGGCGCTGGTGACGGCATCAGTGAGGTCGCCGGCCGCGTGAACCACGCGCATGCCGCGGCCACCGCCGCCGGCGGACGCCTTGATCAGCACGGGAAAGCCGATCCGCGCGGCTTCATTGGCGAGCGTGGCGTCATCCTGCGCCTCGCCGTGATAGCCGGGCACCAGCGGCACGCCCGCCTGCTCCATCAGAAACTTCGAGCCGGACTTCGACCCCATCGCCGTGATCATCGCCGCGGTCGGCCCGACGAACACCAGCCCCGCATCGAGACAGGCCTGTGCGAACTCGGCACTCTCGGACAGGAAGCCATAGCCGGGATGAACGGCCTCGGCACCGGTCTGCCTGGCGGCCTCGATCAGCCGCTCGATGTTGAGATAGGAGTCGCGGGCGCGCGCAGGGCCGAGCAGCACCGCTTCGTCGGCCAGCGCGACGTGCAGCGCGTTGCGGTCGGCCTCCGAATAGACCGCGACGGTCTTCAATCCCATCGCGCGCGCCGTGCGGATGACGCGCACGGCGATCTCGCCGCGGTTGGCGATCAGGAGCTTGCGAAAACGACGATACAATCCGGGACGAGCCATGATCACATCCTGAACAGGCCGAACTTGGTCGGCTCGACCGGGGCATTGGCGGCGGCAGACAATCCAAGGCCGAGCACGAGGCGGGTATCGGCGGGATCGATCACGCCGTCGTCCCACAGCCGCGCGGTCGCGTAGTACGGATTGCCCTGCGCCTCGTATTGCGCGCGGATGGGGCTGCGGAATTTCTCTTCCTCTTCCGCCGGCCAGCTCTCGCCCTTGGCCTCGATGCCGTCGCGCCGGACCTGGCTCAGCACCATCGCGGCCTGCTCGCCGCCCATCACCGAGATGCGCGCGTTCGGCCACATCCACAGGAAACGCGGCGCATAGGCGCGGCCGCACATGCCGTAATTGCCGGCGCCGTAGGAGCCGCCGATCACGACGGTGAACTTCGGCACCGACGCGGTCGCGACCGCCGTCACCAGCTTGGCGCCGTCGCGGGCGATGCCGCCGGCCTCGTATTTCTTGCCGACCATGAAGCCGGTGATGTTCTGCAGGAACACCAGCGGAATGTTGCGCTGGCAGCACAGCTCGATGAAGTGCGCGCCCTTCAGCGAGCTCTCGCTGAACAGGATGCCGTTGTTGGCGATGATGCCGACCGGATGGCCCCAGATGTGGGCGAAGCCGCACACCAGCGTCTGACCGTAGAGCTTCTTGAACTCGTCGAACTCCGAGCCGTCGACCACCCGCGCGATGATGTCGCGCACGTCGAACGGCTTGCGGCCGTCGACCGGCACGACGCCATAGATCTCTTCCGCGGCATAGCGCGGCTCGCGCACCTCGCGCATGTTGAGCACGGTGCGCGCGCCCGGCGGCTTAAGGGTGCCGACGATGCGGCGGGCGATGCCGATCGCATGGGCATCGTTCTGCGCGTAGTGATCGGTCACGCCCGACTGTCGCGAATGCACGTCGGCACCGCCGAGCTCCTCGGCGCTGACGACCTCGCCGGTCGCGGCCTTCACCAGCGGCGGACCGCCGAGGAAGATCGTGCCCTGGTTGCGCACGATGATGCTCTCGTCCGACATCGCCGGCACATAGGCGCCGCCGGCGGTGCACGAGCCCATCACGATCGCGATCTGCGGAATGCCCTGCGCCGACATCTGCGCCTGGTTGTAGAAGATCCGGCCGAAATGCCGCTCGTCCGGGAAGATCTCGTCCTGCAGCGGCAGGAACGCGCCGCCGGAATCGACCATGTAGACGCAGGGCAGATTGTTCTGCCGCGCGATGTCCTGGGCGCGCAGATGCTTCTTCACCGTCATCGGGTAGTAGGTGCCGCCCTTGATGGTGGCGTCGTTGGCGACGACGACGCATTCGCGCCCCGCGATGCGGCCGATGCCGGTCACGATGCTCGCCGAATGGACGTCGCCGCCATAGAGCCCGTGCGCGGCCAATGGCGACAGCTCCAGGAACGCCGTTCCGGGGTCGAGCAGCAGGTCGACGCGCTGGCGCGCCAGCATCTTGCCGCGCGACAAATGCCGCTTGCGCGAGGTCTCGCCGCCGCCCTCGGCGACCTGCCCCAGCTTCGTTCTGAGGTCGGCGACCAGCGCGCGCATGGCGTCGGCATTGCGGGCGAAATCGGAGGACGATGGATCGATCGTGGAGTGAAGCGTCATGACCGGCGTCTTCGTTGCGGGGCTGGAGGGGGAAGCCGTGGGAGCACGCGTCAGAGCGGTCGCGGCCGTTCAGGCCGCTGCGAGCCCGGGTGTACCATCTTTGCCCGCATGCTGTCCTCCCTGCCCGCCGGCGGCCGGTTTGCGACCGTCCGTCCTTCTCGAATTAAACGATCATACGTTTTTAAATTCTATTCTCAAGCGGATTGTTGTAGGGTCCGGGGCGAGCAGCATTTGCTTGAGACCACGGAATTTTCAGACTTCACTACGGGACCCCCCGCCGTGGCGGATCCGCCGCGATTGGCATCGGGACGGTCCAGCGAGGACGAGATGGCGCGTACGATCGGGTCACATGGTCCGACGACGATGGAGGCGATCCGCAGGGCCGGCCTGCGGCTGATCTTCCAGCACGGCTATGAGGCCATGAGCCTGCGCCAGCTCGCCGCCGAGGTCGGCATCCAGCCGGGCTCGCTCTACAATCACATCAGCACCAAGCAGGAGCTGCTGGCAGAGCTGATCCAGGACCACATCAACGACCTGCTGCACGAGCTCGAGCAGGCGCTCCGCGACACCCAGGGTCCGGTCGAACGCCTCCGGGCATTCGTCGCCTTCCACGTCAGCTATCACATGACCCGGAAGCGCGAGGTCTTCATCGCCAATTCGGAGCTGCGCAGCCTCGATCCCCGCAACTACGAGGCGGTGGTGGCGCTGCGCGGCGCCTATGAGCGCCGGCTGGCCGACATCCTCAGCGACGGCGTGGCGCAAGGCGTGTTCGACGTCGACGACATCCAGGTCGCGACCTTTGCCATCATCGCGCTCCTGACCGGGCTGTGCAGCTGGTACCGTCCCGGCGGCCGGCTCACCAGGGAGGCGATCATCGCGGCCCACGAGAAGCTCGTGCTCTCGGGCGTCATGCCGCGCACCGCCGAGCCTGATCCGGCCGGCGGTGGCCGGCCTGATCGCCCGACCGGCTGAACGGGCCGCGCCGATGGCTGGCAGCCCGGAGCTCGACGCGATCGATCGCAGGATCCTGGCGGAGCTCCAGGCCGATGGCCGGATCCGCATCAACGAGCTCGCCGACCGGGTCGGGATCTCGCATCCGAACTGCCTGCGCCGGGTGCGGACGCTGCGCAGCAGCGGCGTGATCAAGTCCATCCGCGCCGCCATCGATGAACGATCGCTGGGCTATGAGGTGGTCGCGTTCGTGTCGATTCAGCTCGACAGCCAGCACCAGACGGCGCTGGAATCGTTCGAGGCCGCGATCGTGACGTTGCCCTGGGTCCAGCAATGCTGGCGGCTGTCGGGAGATGCGGATTTTCTGCTGAAATGCGTGTCGACGGGCGTCGAAGGCATGAGCCGCCAGCTCCGCCAATTCGCCGCCCTGCCCGGCGTCCGGGCCATCAGGAGCTTCCCGGTGCTCGGCCTGTCCAAGGACGCGCCGCTGCCCATCCCCGGCGGTCCGCCTCAAACGGGTTGAACGGATGACGGCCGAGCCGGCCCCTCAATGCGTCCAAATCAGTGCGTCCAGGGCTCACCGCGGCGGAACGAGAAATTGTCGGCATAGGCGATCTGCCGCTTCACCGGCTCCTTCGGCTCGATCACCTGGTAGGGAATGCCCTTGCGCTCGCAATAGGCGATCGCCTCGTCCCTGGTATCGAAGCGCAAGGTGACCTGCTGCTTCATGTCCGAGGAGGACGTCCAGCCCATCAGCGGCTCGACCGAACGCGGCTGCTCCGGCTCATAATCCAACTGCCAGTCCCTGGTCTTGGCCTTGCCCGATTGCATCGCGTTCTTGGCGGGCTTGAAAATGCGTGCGGTCATGGCTGGAAGAGCCCCTGGAAGCTGAGGTCGTCATGCGTTTGGCGGAAACGGCAGGGATGGGGTACAGGCAAGATCCAGCACGGAACGGTGATTCCCATCCAGGACGTGACCGTCTATCGTGCCCCGTATAGTCATTCTGCCGTCCCGTGACAATCTCGGTCGACTGCCACGGCGCCCTCTGCTCCCCGAACGTTTTCCATTCAAAACAGTGCGTTGAAGCGGCCATGAAAATCAATGCCACGCTGCCCGAGCGCGGGCGCGACCTGCGGCTCGACCTGTTTCGCGGAATCGCCAACTGGGCGATCTTTCTCGATCACATCCCGGACAATGTGGTGAACTGGATCACCACGCGGAATTACGGCTTCAGCGACGCCGCCGACCTGTTCGTCTTCATCTCCGGCTATACCGCCTCGTTCGTCTATGCGCGCATGATGATCGACCGCGGCTTCATCGTCGGCGCCACCCGGCTGTTCAAGCGGGTGTGGCAGCTCTACGTCGCCCACATCGTGCTGTTCGTGATCTATATCGTGGCCATCAGCTATCTGGCGACGCGGTTCGGCGTCTCCGAGATCATCGACGAGTTCAACGTCGCAGGCCTCGTCGACCACGCCAGCGATACGCTGGCCCAGGGACTGATCCTGAAGTTCAAGCCGGTCAATCTCGACGTGCTGCCGCTCTACATCGTGCTGATGGGCTTCTTCCCGCCGGTGCTGTGGATGATGCTGCGCCAGCCCGACCTGACCATGATCGCCTCGATCGTGCTCTGGCTCCTGGCGCGACAGATGGGCTGGAATTTCGCGGCCTATCCGGCGGGCACCTGGTACTTCAATCCGTATTGCTGGCAGGTGCTGTTCGTGTTCGGCTCCTGGTGCGCGCTCGGCGGCGCCCGCCGCTCGATGGGCATCATCATGGCGCCGGCCACGCTCTATTTCTGCATCGCCTACATGGTGCTCGCACTGGTCATGACGATGGCCGGCCGCTTCCCTGAGCTCGGATCGATGTTTCCGAACTGGCTCTATGCGGCCTTCAACCCGAACGACAAGACCAATCTCGCGCCGTACCGCTTCCTGCATTTCGTGGTGATCGTCATTTTGGTCATCCGGTTCGTGCCGAAGGAATGGCCGGGCCTGGAGTGGAAGGCGTTCGATCCCCTCATCGTCTGCGGCCAACAGTCGCTGGCGGTGTTCTGCGTCGGCGTGTTCCTGTCCTTCATCGGCCACTTCACCCTGATGCTGAGCTCGGGCTCGCTGCTGGCGCAGATCCTGGTCAGCGCGGCGGGCATCGCGATCATGACAACCGTCGCCTACTACATCTCCTGGTCGAAGCGGCAGGACAAGCCGCAGCCGAAGCCGCCCGCGCCGAAGTAGACTTCGCGCCATTGGGGGCGCGTGGTCGCGCCCCGCCTCCGTTGACCTGCATCAAGCCGGGCCCGATCGGGCTCGCTAAGGTTTGCATCACCAACGGAGCCGCTTCCCGCGGCGCGCGTTCGCTTGCGAACGCGCGAGGCTGCGCAAGCGGTGATTTGCTGACAAGGACCAGATCATGCCGACCCATTTCCATGCCGTCGTGTGGCTCGATCACAGCGAGGCCAAGGTGTTCCACATCGGACTGACCGGTGCCGACGAGCTGACGCTGCATCCGCACCTGCAGACCAAGCATCTGCACCACAAGGCCAACGAGATCGGCAGCGGCCACGCGGCGCCCGACAAGAATTTCCTCGAAGAGGTCGCGCACGCGCTCGATGACGCCGGCGAGATCCTGATCATCGGCCCGGCCGGCGCCAAGACCGAGCTTGCCAAGTACCTGCACGAGAAGCATCCTGCGGTCGGAAAGCGCATCGTCGGCGTCGAAGCCGCCGATCACCCGACCGATCGCCAGATCGTCGCCTATGCCAAGCAGCACTTCAAGATGGCTCCGCCCCGCGTGGCGACGGGCACTACGGGCTAAGTATAGCCTTTCTCCCGTCGCAGGGTCCGTTCGATCATGGACATGCTGTCGCCGGACCAATCCAACGCCATTGCTGCCACGCCGGCCGTCGATCGCGGCCGGCGTCGTTTTCCGTGGCGCGGCCTGCTCTCGATCATCCTGCTGTCCGGCGCACTGGCTGGGCTTGCCGCATGGTGGGGGCGTGGACCGCTGATTGCGACCGCCCGCATCACCCGCGGCACGGCGGCCGAGATCGTGTATGCGACCGGCGCCGTGGAGCCGGAGACGTGGTCGCGGAGCACGCCGCTGGTCCGCGGCCGCATCATCGAGCGCTGCCGCTGCGAGGGCAAGTCGGTCAAGGCCGGCGACTTGCTGGCGCGGCTCGACGACAAGGAGGCGCTGGCCACCTTGAACGATCTGCGTGCACAGGAGGAATTCCAGCGCCACGAGTTCGAGCGACAGTCGCAGTTGCTGGCCCGCGGGGCGGCCACCTCGCAAGCCTACCAGCGCTCCGAAAGCGATCTCGCCCGCATCCGTGCCCAGATCGCGGCCCAGACCCAGCGCCTCGACTACTTCAAGCTGGTAGCGCCGATGGACGGCGTCGTCCTCAAGGAGGACGGCGAGGTCGGCGACATGGTCGATCCCGGCACCATCCTCTACCGCGTCGGCCTGGAGAAGCCGCTCTGGGTCGTCGCCGACGTCAACGAGGAGGACATCCCCCGTGTCCAGGTCGGGCAGAAGGCGCTGCTGCGCGCCGATGCGTTCGGAAACCAGGCCCTGCCCGGGACGGTGAAGCAGATCACGCCGGCGGGCGATCCCGTGGCCAAGACGTTCCGCGTGCGGATCGGCTTGCCGGACGACACGCCGCTGCGCGTCGGCATGAGCGTCGAGGCCAACATCGTCAGCCGGGAGACGGCCGACACCCTGCTCGCGCCGGCCAATGCCATCGTCAATGGCAGCCTCATGGTGATCGAAGGCGGCCGTGTGCAGCGGCGCGCGGTGCGGATCGGCATCCGCGGCTCCGCGGCGGTCGAGATCCTCGACGGCGCCCGCGAGGGCGAGCTGGTCGCAGCGCCCGCGACCGCCGACATCAAGGACGGCGAGCGGATCCGCGTGATCGGGCCCGAGACGTCGTCGCCATGAGCCTCGTCCTGACCATCGCCTGGACCCATGTGCGCCATCGCGTCCGCCAGACGCTGGTCGCGATCGCGGGCGTGATGACCGGCGTGGCGTTTTCGGTGATGATGGCGGCGATGATGGAGGGCTCCCAGGACGACTTCATCCGCACGCTGGTCGATGCGCTGCCGCACATTTCGATCACCGACGAGCTGCGCCAGCCGACCCGTCAGCCGGCCGATCAGATCTATGCGGCAGCCGAATTCCACCGATTGACCCCGAACGTCCGCCGCCCCGGCATCAAGAACCCGATGGCCACCATCGCCTCGCTGCAGGGCTGGGTGCCGGGCGCGCTGACGGCGTCGGTGCAGTCCAAGGCCGTGCTGCGCTTCGCCGGCCGCAACCTCACGGTCGCGATCATCGGCATCGATCCGCGCACGGAGGGCCAGGTCTCGACGCTGGCGAGCCACATGCGGCAGGGCAACCTCAATTCGCTGTACCGGTCCTCGCACGCGATCCTGCTCGGTGACCGGCTCGCGGCCAAGATCGGCGCGCGGGTCAACTCCAACATCACGCTCGCCTCGGCCCAGGGCGTCAGCATGAACGCGACCGTCGTCGGCACCTTCCATTCCGGCTTCCGCGGCACCGACGAGACCACCGGCTACGTGCTGCTGCGCACCGCGCAGATCCTGGAGCGCCAGACCGGGATCATCAACGAGATCCGCGTCCGCACCAACGATCCGATGCAGGCGCGCCTGATCAGCGAGCGCATCGGCGAGCAGACCGGCTACAAGGCGGTCTCCTGGCAGGAGGCGCAGGAGGACCTGTTGTCGGCGATCACGCTGCGCAACGTGCTGATGTACACCATCGTCGGGGCCATCCTGCTGGTCGCGAGCTTCGGCACCTACAACATCATCTCGACCATCACCCACGAGAAGACCCGCGACATCGCCATCCTCAAGTCGCTCGGCTTCCGCGACCGCACGGTCCGCACCATCTTCATCGTCGAGGCGCTGTTCATCGGCCTGACCGGTGCCGCTCTCGGCTGGGCGCTCGGCTACCTGCTCACCCGCGGGCTCGCCTCGCTCGAGTTCAAGACGCCGTTCTCCGACTACAATCATCTGCCCGTGCTGTATTCGCTGAAGCACTATCTGCTGGCGGGCGCGGTCGCGCTGATCTCCAGCGCCGTCGCCGGCTACTTTCCGGCCCGCGCCGCGGCGCGGTTGCATCCGGTCGACATCATCCGGGGCGCGACGTGAGCCCGCCCCTGATCGAGGCGCGGCAAGTGACGAAGGTGCTGCCCGGCGAGGTGCCGGTGACGCTGGTCGCCGACATCGATCTCGTGATCCATCCGCGCGAGCTCATCGCCATCACCGGACCGTCGGGCTCGGGAAAATCCTCGCTGCTCTATCTGCTCGGCCTGCTCGACCTGCCGAGCCAGGGCGACGTGCTGATCGACGGCCGCTCGACGACGGGCATGAACGAGGACGAGCGCGCCGAGGTGCGGCTGTCACGGCTCGGCTTCGTCTTCCAGTTTCATTTCCTGCTGCCGGAATTCTCGATCACCGAGAACGTCGCGCTGCCGATGCGCGCGCTGGCACGGCTGTCGCCGCGCGCCATCACCACGCGCGCCGAGGAGCTGCTGAGCTCGCTCGGCCTCGCCGAGCATCTGCGCAAGACGCCGGACAAGCTGTCGGGCGGCCAGCGCCAGCGCGTGGCGGTGGCGCGCGCGCTCGCCAACGATCCTCCCGTCATCCTCGCCGACGAGCCGACCGGCAGCCTCGACACCGCCGCGACCGCGCAGGTGTTCGGCATCCTGCGCGATCTCGTCACCCTGCGCGGCAAGACGGTGGTCGCGGTCACGCACGACCTCAACCTCGCCGCTCAGATGCAACGGCGCGTGCACATCATCGACGGCCGGCTGGCGCAGGACGAGCTGGCGCGCTGATCCCCCCGCCGCGACCTCGGCACGGCCGACGCGCGAACCGCCGCCCACGCCCGATTTGATCTAGCGCAAAGACGCGAGATTCCGATTCAGAGGATGCTGGCGGCCAGCGGATGTTCCTTCCCCGGATTCACCCGCACACTTCGGATGCTCCCGGGTTTTGCCGCTGCGGGAGCATCCGAATTTTTTATCGGCCTCGTCGCGCAGTTCGCGCCAGCTATCAGGTCTCACCTACGAGGCCACGTTGCTGCGGAGATGGTCGGGGCAGCTGGATTCGAACCAACGACCTGCAGTACCCAAAACTGCCGCGCTACCAGGCTGCGCTATACCCCGATGTTCTCAAGGGACGATTGTCCTCGACGAACCCGTCACTACACGGTCGCGGCCTCGGCAGCAAGACCGCGGCCTGGCCGTGAAGATGGAGCCGACATGAAAACGGCCCCGGAAAGCACCTTTCCAGGGCCGTCAAGTGCAGTGATCGCAAGCAACTCAGTGCGAGGACAATGCCGGCGAACCCGTCTCGGGGTGGATCTCGGCCGCCATCATGCCCTTGGAGCCGGGCCCGTAGCGGACCAGCACCCATTGGCCGGGGCGCAGCTCGGTCATGCCGTAGCGGCGCAGGGTCTCCATGTGGACGAAGATGTCCGGGCTCCCTTCCCCGCAGGTCACGAAGCCGAAGCCGCGCAGGCGGTTGAACCACTTGACCTGGGCTCGCTCCAGCCCGCTGGTCGGCGTCACCGTGACATGGGTGCGCGGCGGCAGCATCTGCGCCGGATGGATCGCCGTCGACTCGTCCATCGAGACGATGCGGAAGGCCTGGTAGCCCTTGGAGCGCTGCACGCACTCCACCACCAGGCGAGCCCCTTCATAGGCGGTCTGGTAGCCGTCGCGCCTGAGCACCGTGACGTGCAGCAGCACGTCCGGCCAGCCATTGTCGGGAACGATGAAACCGTATCCCTTCGAGGCGTCGAACCATTTGATGACGCCGCTGATTTCGACGAGGTTCTCGCCAAGACCGGTCATCGCATCGATTGCCGAGTCGCGCGCGACGCCGGTTTGATATTCCGCCCCGAGCCGGGTTGGTGTCGAACCACCAACGACCGGCACCCCAAGCTTCTTGGACTCAAATCCGTCCGACCCCATAACCCCGGACCTCACATATGAATTGTGAGCCGCCACCCCTGCAACGGCGCCCTCATACACGTGCTCACCACCTATACCCACGATGAGTCACGCGAATCTCTCGAATCAAAGATAACATTCCCTCGTGCCGCGCATAGATAAAAATCGGTTTCACTGAGGCATATGAACAGAGATGCCGACAAAAATGCATCAATTTCCGTTCAATTACGGACGAACGATCCGAGTACTTCGCCGATCTCGTGGTGGACAACGAGGTCGGCAACGTCGTCCTGATCGGTCGGTTCCCGGTTGATGATCACGAGTCGCGCGCCAGCCCGCTTTGCCATCAATGGAAAGCCAGCGGCCGGCCACACAACCAGCGACGAGCCGATCGCGACGAACAGATCACAGTGCTGCGCGAGCTCGGTGGCGCGCTGCATTTCATGCTCCGGCATCGACTGACCAAAGGATACCGTCGCGGTCTTCACCGGCTCCGCGCAATCGGGGCAATCCGGCGCGGCCCCGTCGGCCTCGAAGCGCTCGCGCACCCAGGTGAGCTCATAGCGCTGCCCGCATCCGATGCATCGCGCGTAGGTGGTGTTGCCGTGCAGCTCGATGACGTGATCCGGCGCGAAACCGGAGTCCTGGTGCAGGTTGTCGATGTTCTGAGTGATCACGGCCGGAATTTTCCCCGCACGGTAGAGCGACGAAAGCGCCAGATGTCCGCGGCCGGGCCGCGCCGCGGCAAACGTCTCCTGCATCGCGAAGCGCCGCCGCCAGGCCTCGTCCCGCGCCTCCTGGCTGGCGACGAATTCGTCGAAATGGATCGGCCGGTTGCGCGTCCATAGACCGCCGGGAGACCGGAAATCCGGAATGCCCGTCTCGGTCGATATTCCAGCGCCGGTGAAGGGCACGATCACACGCGCCGCAGCGATCATGTCTCCCAGGCGGTTCACCCCGTCGTGCAGATCGGATGCAATCATCAGCGGCGGCCCCGAACCATGAAACCTCGCACCATCATTGTCCTCCCTTCATAGCACGGCAAGCTGGCTCCCGCCTCCGAGCATGTCCGGCCCGGCTGCGTCGTTGCGCCACTCCGCATCCTCCGGAACCAGCCGTGAACGACGCGACCGCAAGCAGGACGAGTCGGATCGTTCCGTTCTACCTGAAGACGTTGGCGGTGCTCGCCTTCTGTCCCCAGCAAAACGCGCGAGCCGCCTGCAGCGGGGCCGGGCGTCCGCAATCACGCCTCAATCGGACATCCACATCGCGCCAGCGATTCGCCAGGAAGTTTGTCACGCGTCTCAGGGCGAGGCTCGCCGGATAGCGACCGGAGCAGAGAGGATCCGTGAGGCAGAACGAGACGCAGGACGACCGCCGCGCGAAGGAGCGCGCCGACATCACCGCAAGGATTGCACGGTTCAAGTCGACCCAGGAGAAGTTCGCGCGCGAACGCGAGGAATATGCCCGCTTGGCGTGGAAGAAGGCACAGCGCGGCGAGGCCGCGGAATAGCAGGGATGAGAGAAGAGCCCGGAGGCTTTCGCCATCCGGGCCCTCCTCCTTACGACTGGCGCTTACCAGTGATGACGCCAGTGGTGGTAGCGATGATAGTACGGTCCGCCGTAATAGGCATACGGCCCGGGCGCGTAGACGTAACGCGGGCCGTAGTCGTAGTAGCCGTAGCCCGGACCATAGTAATACGGGTGCGACGCCGCGATCGCGCCGGCGGTCAGCGCTCCCGCCGCGAGGCCGAATGCGAGACCCGGGCCGATGCCGCGCGCCTGTGCCGGAGCGGGTGCCGCCAGTGCGGTGATGGCGACGGCGCCCGCGGTCGCCAGAACAGCCAATGTCTTTCTCATGATCGAATGTCCTCCAATTCCCGTGCGTCCAAACAACGCAGATGCTGGGGAGTTGGTTGCAGGCAGGCTCACCGCCGCGCGCGTCTGGAACCGTCACCGTCGCCACACGTTCACTGCCATGGGGGGAATCCGCGATGGCATCCTGGCTGGAACTTCTGTTCAACATCATCGGCTATGGCGGATTCGTCGTGCTTGCGTCCTGTCATCCCAGGACCGAGGCGGCCGGTGTAGCGCCTGAAACAGGAGCGGACGACGGCGCGGATCTGAACGGCGAGCGCCGCTAGAGACCGAGCTTTGCGGCGATCGCCGGGCCTTCATCCACAGTCGATCCAACGCTTGTCCACAGCTCCTCGCCTGGACTCTCCGGATTGCTGATCAACGGCTTGCTGCGCCATATCCACCGGCTTCTCCCCAGCACGCGCGACGGCGCTCCTGCGCGGGCCGGAGGTCGCACGGGCCGGTCAATTTTCCCGCAAAATCCTTTGAACCTGCCTGCGCCACCCCGAGACAGATCAGTACTGGGGATTTCAGGGCCCAGTGCTCGAGGGTGGCGCCACGCGACGAAGATATTCCGTCGCGCTGGCGCTGCTGTCGTTTTTCGGGCCCCCGTGGTGCCAACCTTCGCGATCCGGGGACGGCGGCGCTTCGGCGACCGCAACGCTCAGCCGCGCTGCAACCACATAGCCGCAACGAAAAAGGCCTCCCTTCCGGGAGGCCTTTGACGTGATCACGACCGTGACTGACGGTCAGATCAGGCAACCGCGTCCTTGGCGGCCTTGACCGGGCGCGCGCGCACGATCTTGCGGGCCGGCTTGGCCTTGAACATCATCTCTTCGCCGGTGAAGGGGTTGGTGCCCTTGCGCGCCTTCACGGCGGGCTTCTTGACGACGACGAACTTGGCGAAGCCCGGCACCAGGAACACGCCGTTCTTCTTCAGCTCCTTGTGGCCGACGTCGGTGAGCGTCTCCATGACGTTCTTGACGTCGCGCTTGGACAGCTCGGTCGAGGTCGCAATCTTCTCGATCAGTTGCGACTTGGAAAGTTGGGTAGCCATCGTATCTCCTTGTGATTGATACTGGTGAATGACGTGACGACTGCGCGGCTATCAGCGCATTGCTGCGCAGACTGGTCGGGGCTTTCTGGCTGCATTGCACAGCCGGGACTTCAGTCGTCTGGTGGCGTATCACCCCGCGATTTTCGGGATTCTCCTGCATTTCAAGGGGCCCCGAAGCACCCACAGCGGCGCCAAAATTCCAACGGAGCGCGCAGAAGTCAAGCTGCGTTGGCGATCGAACGGAGCATGCGATTCATTTTCCCCTATATTTCTAGGCATTTTCGACGGTCCTGCGTGATTTTGGCCGCACATTGCAGGCGAAACACGCTGAAATACCTGCATGCGGTCGCATCGCGCCCGTTCATCCCCACCGCGAATCACTGCCAAAACAGCGATTCGCGGGCATGCGGAGAGGCTTTCGCAACACCGCGCAGCCCATCGAATGCGTCGCCGCGCGCACCGCACATCCGCGCGAGCCGGCATCGCCGCAGCATCGGGCTCGATACACGGGCGAACGAATTGCTGCTATGGATCGGCGTCCGCAGGCGGCCATTGACCATCCGCTTCGAGTTCAGGGAGAGAAGAAACGATGCGTTATCTCCACACCATGCTGCGCGTGCGCAATCTCGACGCCGCGCTCAAATTCTATTCCGATGCGCTCGGCCTCAAGGAGGTGCGCCGGATCGACAACGACAAGGGTCGCTTCACACTGGTGTTTCTCTGCGCACCCGAGGATGAACACCTGCTGAAGAGCCTGCCGCCGACGCGCGGCGCCCCGCTGGTCGAGCTCACCTACAATTGGGACGAGGAGAGCTATGGCGAGGACCGCTTCTTCGGCCATCTCGCCTATGAGGTCGACGACATCTACGCTACCTGCGACCGGCTGATGAAGCTCGGCATCACCATCAACCGGCCGCCGCGCGACGGCAACATGGCCTTCGTCCGCTCGCCCGACCTGCACTCGATCGAGCTGTTGCAGAAGGGCGAGCCGAAGGCGCCCGCCGAGCCCTGGCTGTCGATGCCGAACACCGGACATTGGTGAGTCATCTGCCCGCGTGATTCCGGCCGGAACATCGAGGCCACCCTCGCGTTGTCCCTCCGATTGACGGTGAGGATACGAGGAGGCCGAGATGGGTCGTGGAATTCTATTGTGGTTGTTGGGCGTGCCGATTCCGGTGATCATTCTGCTATGGCTGTTCTTCGGCCGCTGATCCCGCGAACGACGTGCTCGACCGAAAAGCCCCGCCAACGAGCGGGGCTTTTTGCGTAACATGCGCTAATGATGACGCTCGCCAGAGAGGAGCCGAACGTGTCCGCCGACAACAGACTGACGATCTGGGGCCGCCCCAATTCGGTGAACGTGCAGAAGGTGCTCTGGTGTCTCGCCGAGCTCGAGATCGCTTATGACCGGATCGACGCCGGCATGCAGTACGGCCGCAACAACGAAGCGGACTATCTCGCGATGAATCCGAACGGCCGCATCCCGACCCTGGTCGAGGGTGATTTCGTGCTGTGGGAGAGCAACGCGATCATGCGCTACCTCTGCCTCGCTCATGGCGACGGCACGCCGCTCTACCCGACGACGCCGCGGCACCGCGCCGCGGTGGAGCGCTGGCTGGACTGGACGCTGTCGACGGTGCAGCCGATCGAGCGTCCGCTGTTCTGGGGATTGGTGCGTACGCCACCGGAGCAGCGCGACATGCCCGCCTTGCAGAAGGCGGCCGACGACGCCGCGGCGATGTGGCGCATCTTCGACGCGCATCTGGCCACGCGCAGCCATGTCGAGGCCGAGCGCTTCACGCTCGCCGACATCGCGCTCGGCGCCTATGCGCGGCGCTGGTTCGGAGTCGAAGGTGTCGACAAGCCGGAGCTGCCGAGTCTCGCGCGCTGGTACGGACAGATCGCGCAACGCCCGGCCTTCATCCGCCACATCGCGCCGCCGCTGTCGTGAGCGCCTCAGCGGCCGGCCGAGGTGCCCATCTCGACGCCCAGGGCGCCGCCGACCTTCACGCAGGTATCGGTTCCCTCGACGCGTACGAAGTTCGCACCGTAGGACGCGCAGGGATTGTTGGTGGCGGCGCCTGAACGGGGTGCGGCCTTATTCGGCCCAGCCTTATTCGGCCCGGGAAGCGATGGCACAAGAAGCGATGACCCCGGCGAGCCGGCGGCCGCAACGGTCACGGCGGCGAACGCCGCGAGGACGCCCAGGATGAGAGATCGACACATGCCGCTTGTTAGCGCGTCTGCGGCAGTGAAGCGATACTGGTCTATTTGCCGATGAACTTGACGCCGACCGAGGCGCCGCGGCGCCACACCACCTGGCACTGCCGGCCGGTTCTTGCGTCGCGCGCGAAGGCGAGCCGGATGGTCGCCGGCAGCGCCGCCGCGTCCTGCAAGGTCAGCTTGGCGCCGGCGCTGGAAATGTCCTGAACCAGGCAATGGCGCACGGCGAACCCGCCATCCAGCGTGATCCACGCCGGCTGCTTCATCGATTTGCGGGCTTCCCGCTTCTTGGGCGCGGCCATCATCCTGCTCCTGCTCGCCCGCTGCAGTACGGCAAGGACCCTAATGGACGGTTGACCGGATCACGTACTGGGCGTGCGATTCATGGATGCAGGACCCCGCGCCGACACGTCTCGGCGCAAACCGTCCGTTTCAAGATCGGAGATGGAAGGAAAGCCGGCGCGGAATGGCGCTCCCTAGCGGAATCGAACCGCTCTCTCCACCGTGAAAGGGTGGCGTCCTGACCGATAGACGAAGGGAGCAATACGCACGATGCCAGAGGGCACGAGGCCCCGGTGCCATCGCCGCTTGCACGTTTCGGCAAAACCTTCAGCAAATCAGCCGCTTGAGGCGATGATCTGCGAGGTCGGCTGAACCACCGACGGTGATTCCGTGCCGCGCGCCGAACGTATAGAGGCGTTTCGCCGGCCGGGCAAGCCACCCCGTGCCGGTCTTTCCAGTCTGGTCCCGCATGCTCAACGGGCCGCAAACAGCGGAGAGATGCCGTCCGTGTCGATGTAGACCACGCCGTCCTCGACCTTCACCGGATACGCGGCCAACGCACTCTCCGGAGGGTGGAGCGGTGCGCCGGTACGGGCATCCCACGTCCAATTGTGCACGGGGCAACTGAGCACGCGGCCGTCGAAGCCGGCCTCCTCCATCGGCGCCGCGGTGTGCGGGCAGACGCCCTGGAACGCCTTGAGCTCGCCATCGTCGGGCCAGGCCAGGATGATGAGCTGGGCATCGGCGATCACGAGGCGCATGCCGCCTTCGTCGATGGTGTCGGCCTTGCAGACACGGGTGAACATTCACTGGCCTCATGCTTTCCGTTGCGAACATCGCACGCGAAGCAGCCCGAGCAAGACTCGTTCCGAGGATCGCGCCGTGCCCGCGAGCCCGACAAGACCGTGGCACCCTTCTTGCTGCCCTTCCCGGCATCTTCGTCGAACGAGCCATCATGTCGCAAAGGCGACAGACCGTTCGGCGGCGAGCTGCTGCGGAGTGCGACATGACCGACATGACCGAGCTGAGAACGCGCAAGGAGCCGCTCAATCTCGCCATCGTGCATGTCGATCCCGACGCCTTCATCGCCAACCTCACGGCTTGGCTCGAGATCACCGCCTTCATCAAGGCGCAGCGCGCCGGCGAGGCCACGGTGCCTGCCGACGGCAAGACGCCCGCATTGTCGGCGGCGCAATTGAAGAACGGCGGCGTCCATGAGGTCGGCAACGACGCGCTGTTCGCCTTCGCGATGACGGCGTCGCTCAAGGGCGACAAGGCGGCGGTCGACACGGTCGAGACGGCCCTGCTCGACGGCATGGGCAAGGATTTTCCCGGCTCGTTCGCGCTGTGGCACTTCCGCGCCACGATCGATGCGCCGACCACGCTGGACGATTTCGTCGGCCAGGCCGGCAGGAAGATGCTGACCGGCGATCTGCCGCCACCGCCGCTACGCGCCAAGGAAAATTGGAGCGCCGGACTGCGCTTCTTCGAGAAGGCGCGCAAATCGAACTTCGTCCACGAGATCATGTATCCGCTGGCGAAATGGACGCGGGCGCGCTGGACCGAGACGGCGGAGAAAGGCGTCGCCTTCCTGCACCACATCGAGGACAACGTCCCGGTGCTGCGCGAGGTGCTGGCGGACCCCCGCAACGATCAGGCGTTCATCGCCAACGTGCTGCTGCGGCTCGCACCCGCCGTCGATATGGAGCTGAACGAGGAATATCAGGGCTTCCTGCGCTCGCTGGCGCGACGCAACTGATCGAGGGGGATTCCAAGACACCCCGCCCACGCAAAAAGGCCGGCGGGCGTTACGCCGCCGGCCTCTTGTCGCGACTGCCGGCTCCGGCCGTCCGGTTCCGTCGCACTCCTGGGGGAGCATGCGAACAGGGTCGCGCGGCCTGGTTAACGATGTCTTAATACAAGCCAGCCAACCGTATGCTTACGGGGCAGCACCGTCAGCTCAGCAGCAACGGGAGCTTCTTCTCGCGACGGAGCGCGCGCTCCTGACAGCCCGACAGCCGGATGAGCTTCTGCGGATACATGTCATAGCCGTGGCTGCCGAAGGCGTTCTGCTGCGCCATCGGGACCTGCGCAGGCCTGCCCGTCGCGTCGACGGCACCTGCATCCTGCGAACCTCGGGCCGGTTCGAGCCCTGTGTTCAAAGCGGTCATAGCCAACTCCGAGACGAGTGCCTGCCCCCGAGCTGAAACTATAGTCCACGGCTCGCGGGGCGCAATTGGGCAAAATGCCATCAGCCGGCCGTGGCGCGCGCCTGCTCCGCCTCCTGTTCCCAGCGCAGGATGGTCCGCTCGAGATTGTGGAATTTCTCGGCGACGTCGCCGTCGAACAGCGGGTCCTTGCGGTCGGACATGCGGGCGTCGATGTCGGCCCAATCCTCCGCCTGGAGGGTACGCAGCGCCGCGGGAAACAGCAGGGTCTCCTCCTTGCGCAGATGCTCGCGCTGGCTGTCGATGAACTCATGCACGGCGGCGTGGAAGCGTTCGCGCAGGATCTCCTGGTCCGACAGCACCGCGTTCACGGCGTCGGCAAAGCCGCGCAGCCGCCGCGCCTCGGTCTCGTGCTCGTCGTCGACGTCGCCATAGGCCGCGGCCGCGGCTGGATCGCGCTCGCGCAGCTTGCCGAAGATCATCTCCTCCTTGGGATGATGACAGCGCTGCGGATAGTCCTCGAAATAGGCGATGATGCTCTGCAGAATGTCGTAGTCCGGCCGCCGATTGTGATCGAACAGCTCCAGTTCATGCTCGAGCACCGAGAGAAGCTTCTCGAGATTCTCGTGCTCCTGCAGCAGCGCTTCGATGATCCTTGCCATGGCCGCCCTCGCCTGTGCGCCGGCCGGGCCTTGCCGAACCGGCATTTTCCCTGAACGCAAAAGACTACGCCCGCGCGGGCGCGGGCGGCATTGCGGCAGATCAAACTGACAGGCCGATGTGACAGGTCAGCGGAACGGGCTCACTCCGCGGCCAGCGCCTGCGGCGCCCGTGCAAGGCCGAGCCGGTCCCAGACGTCGACCAGCGCCTCGGCCAGGGCGTCGATCAGGCCGTCATCATGGTAGGGCGATGGCGTGATCCGCAGCCGCTCCAGGCCGCGCGGCACGGTCGGATAGTTGATCGGCTGGATGTAGATGCCGTGCTCGGACAGGAGCAGGTCGGACGCCGTCTTGCACTTCTCGGGATCGCCGACATGCACCGGCACGATGTGGGTGTCGGACGGCATGACCGGCAGCCCCGAGGCGTTCAGCACGGCCTTGAGCCGCGCCGCCCGATCCTGGTGCCGGTCACGCTCCCATTGCGAGGTCTTGAGGTGGCGGATCGCGGCGGTCGCCGCGGCGCAAACCGGCGGCGGCAAGGCGGTGGTGAAGATGAAGCCCGGCGCATAGGAGCGTACGGCATCGATCAGATTGGCATTGGCAGCGATGTAGCCGCCGAGGCAGCCAAAGGCCTTGGCGAGCGTGCCCTCGAGGATGTCGATGCGGGCCATCGCGCCGTCGCGCTCGGCGATGCCGCCGCCGCGCGGGCCGTACATGCCGACCGCATGGACCTCGTCGACGTAAGTCAGCGCGCCATAACGCTCGGCGAGATCGCAGATCCGGTGCAACGGCGCCACGTCGCCGTCCATCGAATACAGGCTCTCGCAGACGATCAGCTTGGGACGGTCGGGATCGGCCGCCCGCAGCAGCTCTTCGAGATGGGCGAGGTCGTTGTGCCGCCAGACCTGCTTCTCGCTCCCGGCCTTGCGGACGCCCTCGATCATCGAATTGTGGTTGAGCGCGTCCGACAGCAGCAGACAGTTCGGCAGCAGTTTTGCGATGGTCGAGATGCCGGTCTCGTTGGAGACGTAGCCCGAGGTGAACACCAGCGCCGCTTGCTTGCCGTGGAGATCGGCGAGCTCGCGCTCGAGCTCGATCAGCGGATGGTTGGTGCCGGCGATGTTGCGGGTGCCGCCGGCGCCGGTGCCCATGCGCGCGGCCACGTCGACCATGGCGCCGATCACCTTCGGATGCTGGCCCATGCCGAGATAGTCATTGGAGCACCAGATCACGACATCCTTCGGCCCCTCCGGCGAATGCCAGATCGCGCGCGGGAAGCGGCCGGCGAGGCGCTCCAGATCGGCAAAGACGCGATAGCGCCGCTCCTGGTGCAACTGGTCGAGGGCACGGTCGAAATAGCTGTCGTAGTTCATCACCTGATCCGTCCTTCCCCTGCCCGCGTCCCGAACCTGCGTTCCGGCGCGCCCTTGGAGCCCTGCTCGGGGTCGGACCAAAGCGCAATCCGGCGCCTTCTTCGTTGATCCAGATCAGGGATCGCGCACATTGCCGGGCATCCGGACACCGCTCGCCGCGGCTCTCACCACGACGCGCGCGGAGGCATTCAGGCGGGCAGCGGATTCCCCGCATCGGCAATATCGAGCCGTAGCGGCGCCCCGCTATCAAGAAAGGCGGACAGAGCGGCCTCGTACGGCGCGGGGTCGAGACCACGCGCGGACAGCCATTGCGGCTCGTAATAGGTCTGGCGGTAGCGCTCCCCGGAATCGCAGATCAGCGTGACCAGCGACCCCGTCTGTCCCTGCTGCCGCATCTCCGCCGCCAGCCGGCACAGCGCCAGGAAGTTGGTTCCGGTCGAGCCGCCGACCGGCCGCCGCAGCCGCCGCGTCAGCACGTTCATGGCCGCCACGGACGCGGCATCCGGCACCTTCATCATCCGGTCCACCACGCCAGGCACGAAGGACGGCTCGCAGCGCGGACGGCCGACGCCTTCGATCAATGACGGCCGTTCGCAAGTCCGGGCGCTGTCGCCGTTGCAGAAGGCGTCGAAGAAGGCCGAATGCTCGACATCGGCGACGCACAGCCGCGTCGGGTGGCGGCGGTAGCGCAGATAGCGGCCCATCGTCGCCGACGTGCCGCCGGTCCCTGCGCCCATCACGATCCATTCCGGCAGCGGACAGCGCTCGCCCTGCAACTGGTTGAAGATCGACTCGGCGATGTTGTTGTTGCCGCGCCAATCGGTGGCGCGCTCGGCGAAGGTGAACTGGTCCATGTAATGGCCACCGAGCCGGCCTGCGAGCGCGGCCGCCTCGGCATAGAGAAACCGGCCGTCGTCGATGAGGTGGCAATTGCCGCCGTAATGCGTGATCGCGGCGATCTTCTCTTCCGAGGTGGTGCGCGGCATCACCGCGTAGAACGGCACGCCGATCATCTGCGCGAAATAGGCCTCCGAGACCGCTGTCGACCCGGAGGAGGCCTCGACCACCGGCGTGCCTTCCCGGATATGGCCGTTGCACAGCGCATAGAGAAACAGCGATCGGGCCAGCCGATGCTTGAGGCTCCCGGTCGGGTGGGTCGATTCGTCCTTCAGGTAGATGTCGATGCCGGCGAGCGCGGGCACGATCAGCCGGATCAGATGCGTGTCGGCGGTCCGGCACTGGTCGGCCTCGATGGCCGCTACGGCGTCGTCGACCCAGCCACGGCGATAGCGTGGACCACAGGCTCTGTCGGAAGCTGACCAAGGCGGCGAATTCATCGCGGCAACCGACCATGATCCATCCGCCACATCAAGCCCGGCCGACCGTTCATGCCGCGCAAGCTGGGGGCAAATGGTCCGGCAGCGGCTCGGCGCCGGCCGCGCACTTGGCGCCGTTCGAGAGCGAGCGCAACCGCGCATTCATTCCGCCGGCCAGAACTCGCGCACGACTTGCAACCTTCCGATAATGCAAGCGATTTTCGGAAGTTTTTTTTGAATGACGGCGAGAATGGTCAAACAAATGCACGCTTTTGCGACCAAGCTGGAGATGATCGGCCAATACGACCGAGTCGAGCCTGCATCACGGGCGAGCCGAGCCTGCTCCGAGGGGCACCATGAGAGTTGTTCTTTCGATTGTCCTGGTTGCGTGCGCCATCAGCCAGACCGCTTTTGCTGAGGGTCTGGAGTGCCGGCGCGTAGCCGACCCGACGCCGCGCTTGAGCTGCGTGGAAACGCCGACGACCGCCCAGGCGCCGAGCCCCTCCCGCACCGACGCCTGGACCCCGGGCGAGCCGCGCCAGGAGGCGCCGGCGCGCGACAGCGATACGGCGACGCCAAGAGGACCCCGGCCCCGTTGAGCCCTGCCGTGCGGCCGCGGACTGCGGCCGCACAGCGGTCCCTCCCCAATCGAGCATCCGGACGGGGTTCTTTCCCTTGAAGGGCGGCTCATTCTTCCGACATGTAGATCTTGCCGTGCGGCCACGGACCGATGTCAAATCCATCCCCCGTGCGGGTGGTGGCGGCCGGTTCGGCCCCGCCGCATTGGATGATCGGAGACCATGGCTTACTTGCCATCGCAAATGAACCTGCTCGAAGCCCTCGCGACCGTGATCGGCACCGCCGCGATCGCGCCCGCGCTGCTGATCCTCTGGCTGGTGGTCGCCGCGGGTGACAATTCAGGCCCCCCGCTCAAGATCTGGACCGCCTTCCTGCTGGGTGCCGCCAGCGTGCTGCTGCTCGGCATCGTCCGGATCCCGTTCCAGCATGTCGGGCTGACGCTGGAGAATCCCTGGATCGCGCAAGCGGTCCGGGCTCTGTTCGGCGTCGCCTTGCCGGAAGAGCTCGCCAAGGTCGCGGTGATCGCCGCGCTCTGGTCGCGGCGCCGGCAGGTCGGCAATGCCATGGACACGGTGTTCTACGGCGCCGCCGTCGGGCTCGGCTTCGCGGCCTACGAGAACCTGGCTTATCTCGTCCAGCATGCCGAGATGTGGCGCTCGCTGGCGGTGCTGCGCAGCGTGCTCACCGTGCCGTTTCATGGTGCGCTCGGCATTATTGCCGGTGCCTATCTCGCGATCGCCCGCACCAGTACGGCGCTCGGCGCCAACCGCCACAATCGCGAAGGGGCGCGGCTGTCGAGCTGGGCACTGGTGCTGGCCGCTCCGGTGATGCTGCATGCGGCCTTCGACTATCCGTTGCTGCTGCTGCAGCGGGCGTCGACCCTCGACGCCGCCGCGCGCCTCTGGCTCGGCGGCGTCAGCGTGCTGATCGGGTTCTCCTCGATCGGCCTTGCCGTGCGGCTGGTGCGCCGGGTCGCCCATCACCACACGCCGCGCACCGAGGTAGCGCGGGCAAGGCTGAGCCAGCTGCGCAGGATGTGGGCGCTGCTGCTGTTCGGCGGCGCCGCCGGCTTCGTCGGGCTCGGATTCGTGCTGACCTCCATTCGGCACTGGCTGCTCAACCCCGACCGCAACGTCGCCGCCGTGCTGGTTCCACTCGGTCTCACCGCGATCATCGTCGGCATGGCCCTTCTGATTGTCACAACGACGGTCTATGTTTTCGGCCGCAACCGGATGCGGACGACGGCCTAGTCCCGGCCTGCTGCGGCCGGCAGAGCAACGAAACGCGCATCGCGCGCTTGTCCGGGCCGCAGGTCCTCACCATGTGCGTGGACAGGCGGCCGCGGCGTTGAGCGCGTGACCTTGCCCGGAGTGACGATCATGACCCTTCCCCAGGATACGATTCCGCCCGAGCTCGAACGCATGAGGTCGCAAATGGGGGCGGCCATGCGCGCGCATTGGAAGGCCTTCCTGATCGAGGGCATCCTGCTCGCGGTGCTCGGCCTGCTGGCAATGATCCTCACCCCGCTGGCGAGCCTCGCGGTCACGATCTTCCTCGGCTGGATGTTCCTGATCTCGGGCATCGCCGGGCTCGCACTCACCTTCTGGGCTCGCGGCATGCCGGGCTTCTGGTGGTCGCTGTTGTCGGCCGTGCTCGCCATCGTCGCCGGAATCATCCTGGTGGCGCAGCCGGTCCAGGGGACGGTGACGCTGACGATCGTGATCGGCGTCTATTTCCTCGCCGAGGGCGTCGCCACCATCATGTATGCGCTGGAGCACCGCCGCGAGCTGTCCGGGCGCTGGTCGTGGCTGGCAATTTCGGGCGTCGTCGACATCGCGATCGCCGGCATCATCATTTCCGGGCTGCCGGGCACGGCGTTGTGGGCGATCGGTCTCTTGGTCGGCATCAACCTGCTGTTCGGCGGGCTGTCGATGATCGGCATGGCGCTCGCCGCCCGCAACGCCTGAGTCCGAGGGTTGCGATTTTCGGGATGACAAGCGGCCGCGCGGCCGCTATAGAGCGATCATGATCAACGCCGCCACCAGCTACTATTGGTACTTTAGCTACGACAGCTCGCTGGCGGCGGGAGGATCGCGCTCAATCTGACACATTGCAGCAAGATATCCGAACGAGCCGCCAGACCTGGCGGCTTTTTTATTGCCGGCAGGTGCCCACCCAAGAGACCCAGGAGCCCGCCGTGCTGAGCACCACAGACGATCTTCGTATCAAGGAAATCAAGGAATTGAGCCTGCCGGCGGAGGTGATGGGTGAAATCCCCCGCACCCTCACTGCCACCCGTGTGGTGATGGCCGCGCGCAATGCGATCCACGCCATCCTGACCGGCAGCGACGACCGCCTGCTGGTCATCGTCGGCCCCTGCTCCATCCACGATCCCGCCGCCGCGATCGACTACGCCGGCCGCCTCGCTGCCCTGCGCGAGCGCCTCGCCGACCGCCTGGAGATCGTGATGCGGGTCTATTTCGAGAAGCCGCGCACGACCGTCGGCTGGAAAGGCCTGATCAACGATCCCGGCCTGGACAATTCCTTCGACATCAACAAGGGCCTGCGGCTCGCGCGCAGCGTGCTGTCTGCCGTCAACAATCTCGGCCTGCCGGCGGGATGCGAATTCCTCGACATGACGACCCCGCAATACATCGCCGACCTCGTCGCCTGGGCTGCGATCGGCGCGCGCACCACCGAGAGCCAGATCCACCGCGAGCTGGCCTCAGGCCTGTCGTGCCCGGTCGGCTTCAAGAACGGCACCGACGGCAACATCCGCATCGCCGCGGATGCGGTGAAGTCGGCCGCCCATCCGCATCATTTCATGGCGGTGACCAAAGGCGGCCGCTCGGGCATCGCGGCGACCACGGGCAACGAGGACTGCCACATCATCCTGCGCGGCGGCAGCGGCCCCAATTACGACGCCGCCCATGTCGAGCAGGCCGCGGCCGAGCTGATCAAGTCCGGACTGCCGGCGCGCCTGATGATCGACACCAGCCACGCCAATTCGAGCAAGAAGCCGGAGAACCAGCCGCTGGTCGCCGCCGACGTCGGCCGCCAGCTCGCCGCAGGCGAGCAGCGCATCATGGGCGTGATGATCGAGAGCCACCTCGTCGCGGGACGGCAGGACGTCAAGCCGGGCGTGCCGCTGACCTACGGCCAGAGCATCACCGACGGCTGTATCGGCTGGGACACGACGGTGGAGGTGCTGGAGCAGCTCGCCGAAGCCGTCGCCGCCCGGCGTGCGGCGCTTCGCAACTCCCCACACGAGCGCTCGGCGTAACGCTCACGAACCAATAAGGCGGCGCGCGTCGGGCGCGCCGCTGGTCGGACTCAGCAGCCGCGGCAGATGCCCTTGATCTTGCGATCGAGGTCGCGGTCTTCCTTGGTCATGCCGCTCATCGAATTGTCTTCGGTCTGCTCGGCCTTCGGCAGGTCGCTGGGACGCACCTGGCGATGGCCGATCGGCGCCTGCGGCGGCATGCCGCTCTTCGATCCGGTGCCGGCGGAGGAGCCGCTGCCGCTCTGCGCCAGCGCGATGCCGTCAGTCGCGGCCATCAGGAGCCCCATCGCGATCGCAAGTCTCTTCATGTTGCTCCTCCGTGTCAGCGGAATCAGCAGGACACTTCATCCCGCGGCGGGCGGATAGAGGTGCGCCTCACCGCAATAGTCAATCACACGATAGCGCGTTTGCGCAGCTGCCACATGATCCTGCTCAACAGTTTCATCGGCAGTGAGGTATTGCGGCCCCACCGGCGCCTTGCCGTAGCCGCCGGGAATGTCGAGCACGTAGTCGGGCTGGCACAGGCCGGACACCCGGCCGCGCAGCGTTCGAATCAGGGCCTGACCTTGCGCCAGCGTGGTCCGCAGATGCGCCGTGCCCGGCGCGAGGTCGCCATGGTGCAGGTAATACGGCTTGATGCGGATCTCCACGAAGGCGCGCATCAGCGCCTCCAGGGTCGCCGCGTCATCATTGACGCCGCGCAGCAGCACCGACTGGCTGACCATGGGAATGCCGGCATCGATCAGCCGCGCGCAGGCCGCCTGAACCGGAGGACTGAGCTCGCGCGGATGGTTGGCGTGCAGCGCGACCCAGGTCGTTGCGCCCGGCACCTTCAGCGCGTCGACCAGCGCTGGCGTGATGCGCTGGGGATCGGCGACCGGCAAACGGGTGTGGATACGGATGATCCTGACGTGCTCGATGCCGGCGAGATCGGCCATGATCTCCTTCAGCCGCCGCGGTGACAGCATCAGCGGATCGCCGCCGGTGAGGATCACCTCCCAGATCTCGGCATGTGCGCGGATGTAATCGAGCGCCCCACGATAGGCCTCCTCCGACAGCGCATTGTCCTTGCCGGGCCCGACCATCTCGCGGCGGAAGCAGAAACGGCAATACACCGCGCAGACATGCACCAGCTTGAGCAGCACGCGATCGGGATAGCGGTGCACGATGCCGGGCACCGGCGCATGCGAATCGTCCCCGATCGGATCGCCGCGCTCGCCGGGCGCGGCCTTCAGCTCGTCCGGACTGGGCACGAATTGGCGCGCGATCGGATCATTGGGATCCTCGGCGTCGATCAGGTCGGCGAGATGCGTCGTCACCGCCACGGCGTAGCGCTGCGCCACGCGCGCCAGCACCGGCTGGTCCGCCGGGTCGGCCAGTCCCTGCGCGACGAGATCCTCGGCGCTGCGCAATGTCGTCGGACGTTCGATCCTGTTCATCGCTCACCTGCCGGCGGCGTCCACACCACCTGGTCGATCCTGACGGCGCCGGCCGCCAGCATCACCAGGCGGTCGAAGCCGAGCGCCACGCCGCTCGCCTGCGGCATCTCGGTCACGGCGGCGAGGAAGTCCTCGTCGAGCGGATAGCGCTCGCCATAGCGGCGCTCCTTCTCGGCCATCTCCTGCTCGAAGCGGCGGCGCTGCTCGGCGGCGTCGGTGAGCTCGCCGAAGCCATTGGCGAGCTCGACGCCGCAGGCATAGACCTCGAACCGCTCGGCGACGCGGGGGTCGGCCGCCACCCGTGCCAGGGCGGCCTCCGGCGCCGGATATTCATAGAGCACGGTGAGCCGCCCCTGCCCGAGATGCGGCTCGACATGCTCGACCAGCACCTTGCTGAACAGGTCCGACCAGGTGTCATCGCCGCTGATCCGGATCTTGCCGGCGGCGGCCTGGGCCAGCGCCGCACGGTCGCCCGCACCGTCACGGATGGTCGCGAGCAGGTCGATCCCGGCATGGCGCGCGAACGCGCCGGCAACCGTCAGCAGCTCCGGCTCGGCGAAGGGATCGGCGGTGCGGCCACGGAACGCGAATTGCCGGATGCCGGTGGTCCGGGCGGCGTGGGCGATCACCACGACGGTGTCGGCCATGATCGCGTCGTAAGGCGCCTCCGCCCGATACCATTCCAGCATGGTGAATTCCGGCAGGTGCAGGTCGCCGCGCTCGCGGTCGCGGAACACCCGGGCGAACTCGAATATCCGCCGCTCCCCGGCCGCCAGCAGCTTCTTGCAGGCGAATTCCGGTGAGGTTCGAAAAAAACGCCGGTAGCGGGTTCCATCCGGGCTCGTCAGGTCGGTGCGTGGTGCGTGCAGGTGGGTCTCGTTGCCCGGCGACACCTGCAGGATGCCGGTCTCGACCTCGGTAAAGCCCTGCTCGTCGAACCAGGCCCGCAACGCCCGGGATATCGCGGCCCGGGCGAGCAGGAACGGCCTGACATCGGCGTGCCGCTGCGGCGACCACCACGGCGAAGGCGCGGGCTCCCGGGACATCAGAGGGTCGTCCGTTCGGGCCGCAAAAGACTGGCAACCCCGGACAAAATCAGTATGTTGCCGCCCGAAACCGCATTCCGCGTCGCGTGGCGCCCCGGCTTGGGCCGGCGCCCCCTTTTCAGTGTCAGGAAAACAGCTTTGAAAGTCATCGCCAGCTCTATTCGCAAGGGTAACGTCATTGAGCAAGATGGAAAGCTCTATGTCGTCGTGACCGCCGAGAACATCCATCCCGGCAAGGGCACCCCGGTCAGCCAGATCGAAATGCGCCGAATCAGCGATGGCGTGAAGATCTCGGAGCGCTTCAAGACCACCGACCAGGTCGAGAAGGCGACGATCGAGGAGCGCAACTTCACGTTCCTCTACGAGGATGCCGACGGCTTCCACTTCATGAACCCGGAGACCTACGACCAGGTCCAGGTGCCGAAGGACGTGGTCGGAAACCAGGCCGCCTATCTCCAGGAGAACATGACGGTCAAGCTGTCGATGCACGACGTGGTGCCGGTGGCGATCACCCTGCCGCAGCGGGTCACGCTCGAGGTTGTCGAGACCGAGCCGGTCACCAAGGGCCAGACCGCGTCGTCGTCCTACAAGCCGGCGGTGCTCTCCAACGGCGTCCGCACCGGCGTGCCGGCGCATATCACGGTCGGCACCCGCATCGTCGTCATGACCGAGGACGGCTCCTACTGCGAGCGCGCCAAGGACTGAGGCATCGCGAGGATCTGACGCCGGGGGGCGTGGGGGAATTTGGGGGCACGGGTCATCACGCTCATCGCCGCCCTGGCGGCGATCATCACGCTGGCCGCGCCATCGACGACGCGCGCGGCCGATGACTTCGCGCCGCCTGCCCTCACCATCAACCGCGCCGACTGGCGCGCGGCGCTGGATCAGCTCCGCTCCGAGCTCAACGCGGCGCCCGAGGTCGCCGCCGACTTCGCTCTGTCCGCGCGCCGGAGCGGTATTTCCGCCGGCGATGCCCGGCGCAGGCCCGCGCTGGTCCAGCTCAACGGCGTAACCTCGACCATCTTCACGGGGATCGGACGCAGTCCGGTCCCCGTTTTGCTGCCGTTCGACACCATCGCCTATCTCGCTGCGCGCCGCAGCGCCGCCATCGCGGCGCGCGACCTGTCGCGCTATCAGGCCGACTTCCAGACCGACCTGTTCGATGCCGGCCCGTCCGGCTACGACGCCGTGTTCTCGCTGCCGCCGGAGGTGACCTCCGGTCTGCCGTCGCGCGTCTTCGCCAAGCCGGTCGAGATCCAGATCACCGGCTCACTCCTCACCTACGAGGTCGCCGATCCCGCCGGCGGCAAGGGCGAAAGCGTCAAGGCGCTGTCAGCGCAATATCCAGATCTGCGCCGCTTCATTCGCGAGGGCTATGTCCGCTACGCCTTCACCCGCTTCGGCGTGCCCTACGTGGTCTCGATCCAGTGTCTCGACAGCGCGCCGCGGCCGCGGCGCCTCGCCTGCCGCGAGGCCTATCCCATCGCCGAGCGTTTCCTGAAGGCGCTGCGCATCGCCGGCGGGCAGCCGTCGCGCATCCCGCCGGAGATCGCGCCGCTCACAGCCGAGCGTCCGGTCACGTTCGATGCCGATTTCACCTATCGGCCTGTTGGCGACATCGTCGCCAACAGCGGCGGACGCGGCCGGAGCGGGCGGGCCGACCGCACCGTCTATTCGCAGATCCGCTATCCCCTGGATGCGCCGGCCTATGTGCACTCGCAGTCGTTCGGCCGCCGGCGCGCGAGCGACAAATTCGACCAGCCGTGGAGCCAGTATCCCTGGCGCGACAATTTCTGCGAGGCGCGCAGCTTCAACGTCGGCCAGTGCGCCAGCGGCTTCGGCCATCAGGGCCAGGATCTCAGGCCGGGGGCCTGCCCGGTGCGGCGCGACGGCGCCGAGGGCTGCAATCCGTGGCGGCAGCGGGTGCTCGCCGTACGCGACGGCGTCGTGATCCGCTCGACCCGGCAGCAGGCCGTGACGGTGCAGGTCAACAGCGGCACCGAGCACATCCGCTTCCGCTACATGCACATGAACCCTTCGGCGATGGACGCCGACGGCCTGCTCAACGGCCGGCGCTTGCGCGAAGGCGAGCCGATCGGTGTGGTCTCGAACTATCTCGACCATCCGAACGGCACCACGCGCCACCTGCACTTCGACGTGCAACTGTTCACGCGCGACGGCTGGATCTGGGTCAATCCCTACATGACGCTGATCGCAGCCTATGAGCGTCTGATCGGCGGCCGCGGCCGCGAGGTCGGGCTGGAGGAGATCACCGCGTCGCAGCCGCCGTTGACCACCGGCGCGCTCGGACCCTCGCCGCCCGGACCTGCGGCCGATGCTGCCGCCGGGCGCGACCGGAACTGATCGCCGGCGCGGCTGGAACCGCGGCCCACCGTTCCGGGTTGTCTGCGCGGAGGATCGCAGACGGTGACAGCCAACCCACATCGCAGAGCCGGCCCGGCGCTCGTTTCAGCGGCGATTGCGCTGGTCTGTGTCGGCGCGCTGACGATGCTGGTGCGCGACCGCTGGCATCCGCCCGAGATCAAGTCGGCCGACGAAGCGCGTCATTCGACCACCGGCCAGGTCGCCCGCGCTGCCGGCGCGCGCGTGATGCCGACCGACCCTAGCCTCGCGGTCGAGCCCAAGCCGGAAGGCCCCAAGCGCGCGCAGCCGGCCAATCCGTTCTGAGCGCGACATACTTATTAGCTTGCAGCCGGTATCTGTCTCCCGCGGCTCTCAGAGAGACACAAGCTTGCCCGCCATCACCGGTGTGGTCCCTCGCCCTGTTCTTACGGGGAGAGGGTTGGCGTGAGGGGCAGCCGCACGGGAAGTATGAGTGGTAGACCTGTCACCCTCGATCCGACCTCTCCCGGCGAGGTGCATGGCGCAAGCCGCGAGATCATCGTTCACATCGCGCGGCTCGCCGTCTCGCAAGGCAACTCATGAGCTCGTTGTCGTCGGTCACGCCGACCACTTGTCCTCTTCGCGGCGTTGCTCCTCGGATTGAGACGCTCGGCGATCTCGTGCGCCATCGCCTCGTTCTTCGTCGTGGCGATCGGCTTGCCGTCCTGGCGCTGCACGCGCTCCTTGTCGGCCTCCAGCGGGAAATCCTCCGGCTTGAGCGGTTCGTCCGTCCCGGTCATGCGCGCCTCCTCTGAGTTGCACGCATAACCCGCCCGGCCCCGCTGCGGTTCCAGGCAGCTCAGGACGGCGCCCTTGCCGGCCGCTCCGCCGGCGTCCAGCGGAACGCGACGCCATAGCGATTCCAGAGATTGATCACGCCGATCGCCGACGTCAGGAACACCAGCTCCGTTTCGGAAAATTCGGCCCGCGCCTGGGCGTAGACCTCGTCGCTGACGCCGCCGTGCAGCGTGGTCAGCGCCTCGGTGAACGCCAGCGCCGCGCGCTCGCGGGCCGAGAATTGCGGCGCCTCGCGCCACACGACGACCAGGTTGATCTTGTCGGCGGAGACGCCGAGCTTCTCTGCCAGCAGCACGTGATGCTGCACGCAGAACGCGCAACCGTTGATCTGCGACGCCCTGATCTTGACGAGCTCGAGCAATTGCTTGTCGAGGCCGGCCTTGGCCGCCTGCTGGCTCACCGCCAGGATGGCCTCGTACAGCTCCGGCGCCTGGCTCCGGAACGCGGTGTATTCGCTGCGCGCATGTGACATTATCCGTCTCTCATGTTATCAGATGTCTGAGAACTTATCAGGGCTCTGATGACATGCGCAAGGCACCGGCGTTGACGAACTCGCGAGCCTCGCGAAAGGCCGGCCCCGCGCGTCGGCCCAAATCGCAATCCAAGACGCAACCCAAGTCTCAACCCAAGAGTCAGCCCAAGACGGCGGCCCGTCCGCCATCGCCCGGCGAGGGCAAGCGCGGCGAGGACGGCCACCTCGCCTATCTGCTGCGCCAGGCGCAGGCCGCGGCGCGGCTCTCGCTCGACCGCGCGCTCGTCGCCACCGGCCTGACCCATCCGCAATTCGTGGTGCTGACGATGCTCAAGGCCTATCCCGGCCTGTCCGGCGCCGACTGCGCCCGCGTCGCGCTGCTGACGCCGCAGACCGTCAACGTCATCATCGGCAATCTGGAGCGGGACGGCGCCGTCCGGCGGACGCCGCATCCGGTCCATGGCCGGATGCTGCAATGGAGCCTGACGCGCCGTGGCCTCGCGCTGCTTGCCACGGCGCGTCGGCAGGCCACCGCCATCGAACGCAGGCTCGCCCGCGGCTTGAAACGGAGTGAGCTCGCGACCATCCGGCGCTGGCTCGCGCACATCGCCGCCGATCTCCACGGCGCCTAGCGGGTTCCCGGCGCTGCCAAGGCTTTGCCGCGCACCGCCCTGACCGGGTAGACTGGCGGCCATGACCCAGTCCGATTCACGACCCGATCCGGTGACCCGCCGCGCCCTGCTCCGCTCCGGCCTCGGCGCCGCCGCGCTGCTCGTCCCGGCCCTGCCGGCGTCCGCGGCGCCGGCCGAGTTCGAGGCCTGGCGCGACGGCTTCCGCAACCGCGCGCTCGCCAAGGGCATCTCGCAGGCGACCTGGACGCGGGTCATGGCACGGCTCGAGCCGGACATGACCGTGTTCAAGGAGATGCGCAACCAGCCCGAGTTCAAGGAGCAGCTCTGGCAATACATCAACCGCCGCGTCTCCGACTGGCGCGTCATCAACGGCAAGATCGCGCTGCAGAAGAACGAGGCGCTGTTCGCCCGCATCGAGAAGGATTTTGGCGTCGAGCGCGGCACGCTTCTCGCGCTGTGGGGCGTCGAATCCGCGTTCGGCGATCCGCTGGTGCAGCAGAACCACATGCGCCCGGTGTTTCCGGCGCTCGCCGCGCTCGCCTGGAACGAGCCGCGCCGCAAGGCCTATTGGGAGACCGAGCTCACCAATGCGCTGAAAATCGTCGATCGCGGCTGGAGCACGCCGGAGGAGATGCGCGGCTCCTGGGCCGGCGCCATGGGTCATACGCAATGGATGCCCGAGGTCTGGCTCAATGTCGGTTTCGACTATGACGGCGATGGCAAGATCAACCCGTTCGGCCGTCCCGACGACGCGCTCGGCTCGACCGCCCGCTATCTCGTCAACCGCGGCAAATATCACCGCGGCGAGCACTGGGGCTACGAGGTGCGCGCGCCCGGCAACATGTCTGGCAGCCGCAGCTTTGCGGCGTGGCAGGCAGCCGGCGTCACCCGCGCCGACGGCCAGCCGTTCCCGCAGCCCAATGCGTCAGCGCAGCTCTGGATTCCGGTCGCGGGCGGCCCCGCCTTCCTGCTCGGCCCGAACTTCTACTCGGTGAAGTCCTATAATCCGGCCATGAGCTACGCGCTCGCGATCTGCCATCTCGGCGACCGCATTCTGGGCGCCCCGCCCTTCCTGCAGCCCTTCCCCGGCTCGGAGCGCGCGCTGACCTTGGCCGAGGTGCAGGAGATGCAGAAGCGCCTGACCGCGGCCGGCTTCGACACCGGCGGCACCGACGGCCGCGTCGGCAACGACACCATGAAGGCGATCCGCGACTTCCAGGCCAAAGCGGGCCTCACGCCGGCCGACGGCTATGGTGGGCTGAAGGTGCTGGCGAAGCTCAGACAGGGCGGTTGAGCGGTACGGTCGCTGCCGTGTGACCAACAAGTAGAGTGGGCAAAGGCGCTGCCGTGCTCTCTCAACGATCGAAATCGCGGTGGCGCCGTGCCCACCATCCCGCGGTTGAGCACGCGGCCCGACGGTGGGCACGCGGCCTCCTTCGGCGGCTGCTTCGGCCACCCTACGAGTTCGCCGTCATGGCGAGTAGCGCAACGCTCCGGTCATCGCGAGCCTCGCGCCGGAGTGATCACGTCTTGGCGGCCGCCTCGCGGTGGCCGGACCTCGACGCCCGCGCCTTGGGCTGCGACGCGCTGGCAGCCTTCACCCGGATGCGCACCGAGCCGCCGCCCTTGGCCTGCTCCTCGATCTCGAAGGCGCCGGTCTTGCGAACGAGATCGCTGAGCTTGCGACAGCCATAGGTGCGCGGATCGAAGTCGGACACCAGGTTGGAGAGCTGCTTGCCGACCTCGCCGAGCGCGACCCAGCCGTCCTCGCTCTCCATCTGCGTGATGACCTTCCTGATCATCGGCGTCGCCGCGCTGATCGGCAGCAGCGACTTCGGCGCCGCAGCGCTGTCCGCATCCTTGCTGCTCGCAGCGTCGCTGCGCAAATTCTCCGTGTAGATGAACCTGCGGCAGGCCTGCCGAAAGCTCTCCGGCGTCTTCTGCTCGCCGAAGCCGAACACGTCGGTGCCTTGCTCGCGGATGCGCGCGGCGAGCCGGGTGAAGTCGCTGTCCGACGACACCAGGCAGAAGCCGTCGAACCGTCCGCTGTGCAACAGGTCCATCGCGTCGATCACCAGCGTGATGTCGGAGGCGTTCTTGCCGGTGGTGTAGGCGAACTGCTGCTGCGGCACGATCGCGTGGCGCGCCAGCGTATCGGCCCATGGCTTCGAGCGCGGGCTGGAGAAGTCGCCATAGATCCGGCGCACGCTGGCTTCGCCGATCTTGGCGATCTCCTCGAACAGCCCGTCCGCGATCTTGGCCGAGGCATTGTCGGCGTCGATCAGAACGGCAAGACGCGGCGAGCGAGGTTCGGACGGCATCGGATAGTCCCCAAAGTAGGCCCTGTTCTCATTCCCTTATACGCGGGCCGATATCCGGCCGGATGATTTTCTTGAGACGAATGGCAAGACCACGGGATACGACTTGGCACGACCCGGGGCGTAGCCAGCGGAGACGGCCCGCAGCGCCCCCACCATTCGTATACGAACAAATTCCGGGTTCCCGACCTGTTCTGGCGGTGGTTTTCACCTTCTCTTAATTTGCGTCGCACAACGATGCGCGCGACCCAACGGTGGGATCTACGGCAGATGATGAAAGAAGGCACCTATTCAGCCTGGTTCAGGACCCCCAAGGGCCAGGGAACGGGCATCGTCGAGCTGGTCGGTGGCAGGATCTGCGGCGGCGATACAGTGCTGAGCTATGCCGGCAGCTACGAGGCCCATGGCGACCGTTTCACCGCCATCATCAAGACCAAGCGCCATGCCCCGGGACAGCCGTCGCTGTTCGGCCCGGACGAGCTGACGCTCAGCCTCGAAGGGTGCTGCCGAGGCACGCCCGTCACCTGCTCCGGCTATGCCGCGGAAGCTCCCGACGTGCCGTTCGAGGCGCTTCTGCTGTTCTCGGCGTCCGACGACGCCGCGCCCCCGCCAGCGCCCCGGCCGACGCCGAGATTCAATCCTGATCAACTCCCGAAGCCATCCTGGCGCTGAGCTTCCGACGCGGCCCGCCGGCTGTCACTGCGGCTTCCTGTGGCGCATGCTGAGATATCCGCCAACAGCGCCCAGCACCGGGCTCAAGGCGATGAGGGCCAGCTGCGTCCCAAGCCTGCCACGGCCGCCAAACATCGCGTACGCGCCGAACCCCATGCACAGGATCGACGAGAGAGCTCCGTTCAAGATGTCGTCGTGCTTGGCAAGCCGCCCGGACACGTAGCCGCCCAACACGGAGCTGAGGGCTCCGAACGTGAACGACAACGCCTTGAAGAGATTGCTCGCCATCAGTGCGCGCGGATCGGAGGCCGCGAGCTCCGCCGCGGCCGATCCCGACACGATGAAGACGAGGATCGTCACGGGAAAGATGGCAAGGTTCGTCGACAGAATGTCGACGATGTTTCCGATCACGACGCCCTTGAACGATACGCGATTCATCTAGCCCCCCCCCCTCAGCCGCCTGCGCACCTTGCCGAGCCGGTCAAGAGCGTGCAACCGCCTCGCGCGTGCGCGTCCTCGACGTTCGCCAAAGCGTGCTGCACCTGGCGCGCTGCCCCGGGGGCCTCAGTTCTCCAATCACGTGGCGCCATGCCGGCATCGCTGCGCCAATCGAACCCATTCCGCAGGACAATCAGCCGCCTGCTTCCTTCAGCTCTCGGGAGCCAACTTTCCGCTTGCTTTTATTCCGAAAATCGGAAATAACATCCGGGTCTCGTCCTCATGAGAGGGGCGCTTCGCGATCGTCATGAACGTGGAGGGCGGGATGCGGTGGCCGCGATCGTGTCGCAGCGTGCTCCATGCGCGCGGACGAACGGCAGGTTGCGGACGTGAAATCGCGTGGTCCTGGCGCCCCGAAGCTGGCGCCAAGTCGTCGGGTGATGATGAGCCCTGAGGGCGACGGTGGCTAACAAGCCGGACACCGGGGAGATCGCGTATAAGCGTGAAAACCATCGCGCAGGGAATGCCGGTTGATCGGCCTACCTGTGGTGACTGCCGCCTGCTTTTTGTTTGCAGGCGGGCCATGGGTGAGGCCTTCGCCCGGCATTCCCTGCGCCCTCTCCCATCAAGAGGGTCTTTGACGATGCATCACTCGGGCGCGAATGCGCGGCGGGATGCAAAGACACGCGAATTCATGAGAGGCACGACAGCCGCGTCATCCCCCGCTGTCGTCGCCCCAGCCTCCGCGCCGGGACCCATACCCACAGGGAGCAAGGTGAGGCACGAACAGCGTGAGCATTTCGTTCTCACAACAACTGCTGCGGCGTATGGGAAGCTTGTCCGGGACGACGCCGAATGTGGAACCGCTACCTGATCATCGCCGGCCCGTGGTCCGGCACGGCGACGTCCAGCACGCGCAGCTGCACGCGCTCGACGCCCTGGTAGCGGTCGACGGTGAGGGTGCCGGCGACGTGCAGGATCTGGCCCCGATGCTGAACCAGGGCGTTGCCGAGCTTCTGGCCGACCGAGCGGAATGCGATCGCATTCACGGTAGCGCCGTCGCCGGATTTGAAGCGCAGCTTGAGATGCGCCTGCCCGACCTCGTCGGCATAAACCAGCTGATGCGACGGCAGCGCCACGATCGGCTCGGGATTGCCGCTGCCGAACGGACCGGCGCGATTCAGCGTCGCGACCAGTTCGGGCGTCGCGGCGCGCGCGCTGATGGCGCCGTCGATCAGGATCTCGTTGACGTGGCGCGCCTCGGCGACGTCAGCCGCGAGCGCGCTTTCGAGAAAGGCGCGGAATTCCGCCAGCCGCTCCTTGCGCAAGGTGACGCCGGCGGCCATCGCGTGCCCGCCGCCCTTCATCAGGATGCCCTGCTCCACCGCATGCCGCACCGCCTTGCCGAGATCGACACCCGGAATCGAGCGGCCCGATCCGGTGCCGATGCCGCCCGGCTCGAGCGCGATCGCAAACGCCGGCCGGGCAAACTTTTCCTTCAGCCGCGAGGCGACCAGCCCGACCACGCCGGGATGCCAGCCTTCCGATGCCGTGACGATGACCGCGCCCTTGTCCTCCAGCCCGAGCGAGGCCAGCGCCTCGGCCTCCGCCTGCGCTTCGGCCTGCTGCTCGATGACGCGGCGCTCGCTGTTGAGGCGGTCGAGCTCGGCGGCGATGCGCGCGGCTTCCGAGACGTCGCTCTCCAACAGCAGCCGCACGCCGAGATCGGCGCGGCCGATGCGCCCGCCCGCATTGATGCGCGGCCCCAGCATGAAGCCGAGATGCCAGGCTTCGGGCGGGCCGTTGAGACGGGCGACATCCATCAGCGCGGTGTGACCGACATGGTCGCGCCGGCGCATCGCGATCAGGCCCTTGGCGACGAAGGCGCGGTTGAGCGCGATCAGCGGCGCGACGTCGGCGACGGTGCCGAGCGCAACGTGATGCAACATGGACAGCAGATCCGGCTCCGGGCGCGTGCTGCTCCAGAAGCCGCGGCCGCGCAGCTCGCGATTGACGGCAACCAGCGTCACCAGGGTCAGCCCGACCGCGGCGAGATAGCCGAGGCCGGAGAGGTCGTCGGGCCGGTTTGGATTGACCAGCGCCTCGACCTCCGGCAGCTCGTCGCCGCATTGATGGTGATCGATCACCACCACGGACATGCCGAGCCGCCGCGCTTCCGCCAGCGGCTCGAGGCTGGTGGTGCCGCAATCGACCGTGACGAGCAAGGTCGCGCCCTTGTTCGCCAGCGCTCGGATGGCGTCGACGTTCGGGCCGTAGCCTTCGAAGATGCGGTCGGGAATGTGGATCAGCGGATCGAGCCCGCAATGGCGCAGATGCCAGGCGAGCAGCGCGGCCGAGGTCGCGCCGTCGACATCGTAGTCGCCGAAGATCGCGACCTTCTCGCCCCTCACCACGGCGTCGGCAATGCGCTGCGCCGCCGCTTCCATCTGCGTCACCGTGAACGGGTCCGGCATCAGCTTGCGGATGGTCGGATCGAGGAAGTCGTTGACCGCGTCGAGCTCGACGTCGCGGCCGGCGAGGACGCGCGCCAGCATCTCCGGCAACTGATAGCGTTGCACCATCGCCAGGGCCCGCGCCGCACCGCGCGCGTCCAGCCGGTCGCGCCACATTTTGTTGGTCAGCGACAGCCGCACGCCGAGGAACGCCTGCGGAGCGCTCAGGGGCAGTGCAAGGGCGGATGGTGCCATGATGCGCAGGGCCTCGCTTGCAGCGCAGCGATTCGAAAACGGACCCCTCGAATCTACAGCAACTGGCATCCATCAGCAGGTTCCTTCGCTGGAGCCCACCGGATTTGTGCCGGAGAACCACGGAACTCACAGGAAATGAGAGGGCTGCTGATATATACGCCCGGCTGCCTAAAATTAGAGCTGCGTTCAATGGAGTGCATTAAACAGCCGTTAGGCGAATTCCGTAACATTTCAATCAATTATTTCGTCCGATTTGTTCGCCCTCTTCGTGCCGACGAGGAGGCGCGGCAACATGGAGTTGATTGCCGATGCTGACCGCGCCCGAGTTGAAGACGCTTTCCTCCGCCGCTCCGTCGCAAACGACTCCCAAGGACGACGAGACCGACGTTTCGGCGCTGATCGCGCGGCTCACCGGCGAGGTCAATCAGATCGCCTGCGAGAAGACCAAGTCGATCCAGCAGATCACCAACCAGATGAAGATGCTGGCCTTGAACGCGCTGATCGAGAGCTCGCGGGTGGGCGCGCAGGGCGCGGGCTTCGCCGTGGTGGCCCAGGAGGTCCGCGCCGTCGGCCAATTGGTCGAGACCATCGCGCGCGAGCTCGAAGGCCAGCTCACGACGCGCACCGGCAATCTCAAGAGCTCGATCGAGCGCATGACCGAACGGGCCCGCGGCGAGCGCATGGTCGATCTGGCGCTGAATGCGATCGAGCTGATCGACCGCAATCTCTATGAGCGGACCTGCGACGTGCGCTGGTGGGCGACCGACTCCGCCGTGGTCGATTGCGCCGCCGCTCCGGACGCGGCGCGCGTCGCCCATGTCTCCGAACGGCTCGCGGTGATTCTCTCGGCCTACACGGTCTATCTCGATTTGTGGCTGTGCGATCCCAGCGGCAAGGTGATCGCCAACGGCCGCGCCGACCGCTTCAACGTCGTCGGCCAGAGCGTGGCCGAGACCAAATGGTTTCGCGAGGCGCGTGGATTGCGCTCGGGCGACGACTACGTCGCCGGCGACGTTGAGTGCCAGCCGCTGCTCGGCAACGCCCAGGTCGCGACCTATTGCGCCTCGGTCCGAGAGGACGGCAAGGCGCATGGCAAGCCGCTCGGCGTGCTCGCCATCCATTTCGACTGGGAGGCGCAGGCGCGCGCGATCGTCCAGGGCGTGCGCGTCAGCGAAAGCGACAAGGCGCGTGTGCTGCTGGTGGACTCCAATCTGCGCGTGATCGCATCCTCGGACGGTCAGGGCATTCTCAGCGAGCGCGTGTCGCTGAAGCTCGATGGCAAGCGCAGCGGCTTCTATCAGGATGCGTCCGGACGATTGGTCGCGTTCCACGCCACGCCCGGCTACGAGACCTACAAGGGGCTCGGCTGGTACGGCGTGATCGTGTCGGGCGCGTGAGGCGGGAGGATCAGCAGCCCAAGCGGTCGGCGATGCCGTTGAAATCATCGGCAACGATGTCCCAGGCCCCGGTGGCGTCGAAGTCGCGGCTCTGCAGCGGGCCGTATTCAGTGGGACGGGCGACGAAGGCGGTCTTCAGGCCGTAACGTTGTGCCGCCTCGAGATCGTTGTTGTGCGCGGCGACCATCATCACCTCGCCGGGCGCAAGACCCAGCAGACGCGCGGCGCCGAGATAGGTCTCGGGGTCGGGCTTGTAGTGCGCGAACAGCTCGGCGGAGAGGATCAGGTCCCATGGAAGGCCTGCGAACTTCGCCATGTTGGTGAGCAGCGCGACGTTGCCGTTGGAGAGCGGCGCGATGATGTATTTGGACTTCAGCCGGGTCAGGCCGGCGACACTGTCGGCCCACGGATGCAGCCGGTGCCAGCCGCGGGTGAGATGATCGAGATCGGCTTCGGTGAGCCCGGTGATGCCGAGCTCGGCGACCAGCGTCTCCAGCGAACGGCGATGCAGGACGTCGAGGATGACGTAGCCGCGCTCGGGGTGCTTGCGGACCTCGTCCATCGAGCCGACATAGAGCCCGCGCCAGCCATCGACCAGCGCGGTCCAGTCGCCCTGGATGCCGCGGGTCTTCGACCACGCGGTGAAGTCGTTGATCAGGCTGGTGCGCCAGTCGACGACGGTGCCGAACACGTCGAACACCAGCGCCTTGACCATGGACAGATCGGACATGCTGAATCGCTCCCCGACTTCGTCATTCCGGGATGCCTGCGAAGCGCGCAGACCCGGAATCTCGATCTGCGAGCTCGGGATTCCGGGTTCACGCTTCCGCCTTCGCTCTACGAGCTTCGGCGGACAAGTCGCGTGCCCCGGAATGACAGGGTTGGATTAGTCGAGGTGGAACTTCGCCAACTGGCGGTGCTCGGCGCGGATGTAGCGCACCGTGCCAGTGACCGAGCGCATCACGACGGTCTCGGTCTCGATGACGCCGTCCTTGCGGAACTTGACGCCGGAGAGCAGCGAGCCGGTGGTGACGCCGGTCGCCGCGAACAGGCAGTCGCCGCGCGCCATGTCCTCGATGCCGTAGATCATCTTGGGATCACCGACGCCCATCTTGTGGGCGCGCTCGCGCTTCTCCTCGGTGTCGAGGATCAGGCGGCACTGCATCTGGCCGCCGATGCAGCGCAGCGCCACCGCGGCCAGCACGCCCTCAGGCGCGCCGCCGGTGCCGAGATACATGTCGACGCCGGTATTGTCCGGGTCGGCGCAGTGGATCACGCCGGCGACGTCGCCGTCGGTGATCAGGCGCACCGCGGCGCCGGTCGAGCGGACGCCCTGGATGATGTCGGCGTGGCGCGGACGGTCGAGCACCAGCACCGTGATCGCGCCGGGCTCGACGCCCTTGGCCTTGGCGAGCCGGCGCACGTTGTCGGCCGGCGTCGCGTCGATGTCGACGACGCCCTTGGCGTAGCCGGGGCCGACCGCGATCTTCTGCATGTACACGTCGGGGGCATGCAGCAAGGTGCCGCCATCGGCCATCGCCATGGTCGCGATCGCGCCCGGCATGTTCTTGGCGCACAAGGTCGTCCCCTCGAGCGGATCGACCGCGATGTCGACCTTGGGGCCGGCATTGAGGCCGACCTTCTCGCCGATGTAGAGCATCGGCGCTTCGTCGCGCTCGCCCTCGCCGATCACGACCGTGCCTTCGATCGGCAGCTTGTTGAGCTCGCGGCGCATCGCATCCACGGCCGCCTGGTCGGCCGGCTTCTCCTGGCCGTGGCCGCGCAGCCGCGCCGCCGACACCGCCGCCCGTTCGGTCACGCGCACCAGCTCCAGCGTCAGGATGCGCTCGAGCAGCAATTGTTGCGGGACAGAAATCTGCGTCGACATCGATCAACTCCTCAAGACGTCAAGGCGGACATCCGCCATCAAAATCTACCGCTCGCACGCCGCCCCCCTGGGCGGCATCCGGGTCAGGCGGTCGGCACGAACGGCCGCTCCCCGCCTGTCTACTCTCCCGCTTTGAGCATGAACCTATACCAAACGCCACGCGTTTGTTTGAGCAGGGACAAGCGGTTCCCTGGGCATCATGCGCTAGTTCTTCTCGATCCGGATGACCTGGGGCTTGCCGCTGATGACCTTGTCGCGCTGCACCGCCTGGAGCGCGCGATGCACGGCATCCTCGTGTGTCGCATAGGTGATCAGGATGACCGGCACCGGCGCCGACTTGCCGGCCGTCTTCGCCGGCTCGCTGCCGTTGGGATGGCGCTGCACGATCGATTCGATCGAGATCTTCTGCTCGGCCAGCCGGGTGGCGATGGTGGCGGCGGTGCCGGCATGGTCACGCGCCATCAGGCGGATGTAATAGCCACCCTCGTGCCGCTCCATCGGCGCCTTCTCGGTCGCCTGCAGCTTCTCGACCGGGCGGCCGAACGGCGCGGCGCGGATGCCGCGCGCGACATCGGCGATATCGGCCACGACCGCGGAGGCCGTCGCGGCGCCCCCTGCTCCCGGACCGACCAGCGTGATCGGCGGGATACCGTCGCCGTCGATCGTGACCGCGTTGGTGACGCCCATCACCTGGGCGATCGAGGAGGATTTCGGCACCATCGTCGGATGCACCCGCTGCTCGATGCCCTTGGCGGTCCGCACGGCGACGCCGAGCAGCTTGACGCGGTAGCCGAGCTCGGCCGCCGCCTTCAGGTCCTCCGGAGCGATCGAGGAGATGCCTTCCACATAGATGGATTTCTCCGCCACCTGGGTGCCGAAGGCGAGGCTCGCGAGGATCGCGAGCTTCTGCGCGGTGTCGTGGCCATGAATGTCGAACGACGGATCGGCCTCGGCATAGCCGAGGCGCTGGGCGTCCTTCAGGCACTCGTCGAACGACAGCCCTTCCTGCTCCATCCGGGTCAGGATGTAGTTGCAGGTGCCGTTGAGGATGCCATAGACGCGGCTGATGCCGGTGCCGGCGAGACCCTCGCGCAGGGTCTTGATCACCGGAATGGCGGCGCAGACGGCCGCCTCGAAATTCAGCGCGCCGCCATGCTTCTCGGCCGCCTTGGCGAGCTTCAGACCGTGCTTTGCGATCAGCGCCTTGTTGGCGGTCACCACCGACTTGCCGGCCTTCAGCGCGGTGTCGATCGCCGACAGCGCAGGATCGCCGGCGCCGCCCATCAGCTCGACCAGGCAATCGACCTCCGGATCCGAGGCAAGCGCCAGCGCATCCTTGGCCCAGGTGATGCCGGACAGATCGATGCCGCGCTTCTTGGCCTTCGACCGCGCCGTCACGGCGACAACCTTGACCGGGCGCCCCGTCCGCTCGGTCAGCACGCGCGCCTGACGCTCGATGAGACGAACGACCTCGACACCCACGGTGCCGAGGCCCGCGATGCCCACTCTCAGGGGTGCGACCATGGAATCAAAGAACCTGTCGAAAGGAAAGTACGGGAGGGCTCAGCGCCGGTTGGCGATGGGAACGACGTTGTGCAACGTTTCGATCCCGCTTTCAAGGAAGCGGCGGACACCGCGCGCGGCCTGCCGAATGCGCTGCTCGTTCTCGACCATCGCGATGCGGACATAGCCCTCGCCATGCTCGCCGAAGCCGACGCCCGGCGACACCGCGACGCCGGACTTCTCGACCATGAGCGTCGCGAACTGCATGCTGCCGAGGCTCTTGAACTTCTCCGGCAGCGGCGCCCAGGCGAACATCGAGGCCTCCGGCGACGGGATCTCCCAGCCGGCCCGGCCGAACGACTCGACCAGCGTGTCGCGGCGCTTGCGATAGACGTCGCGCATCTCGCGGATGCAGTCGTCGGGGCCGTTGAGCGCAGCGGTGGCCGCCACCTGGACCGGCGTGAACGCGCCGTAGTCGAGGTACGATTTGACGCGCGCGAGCGCCGCGATGATGCGCTCGTTGCCGACGGCAAAGCCCATGCGCCAGCCGGCCATCGAATAGGTCTTGGACATCGAGGTGAATTCGACGGCGACATCCATCGCGCCGGGCACCTGCAGCACCGACGGCGGCGGGTTCTTGTCGTCGAAATACACCTCGGCATAAGCGAGGTCCGAGAGGATCAGGATCTCGTGCTTCTTCGCGAATGCGACGAGGTCGCGATAGAAGTCGAGGCTCGCGACATAGGCGGTCGGGTTGCTCGGATAGCAGACGATCAGCGCCAGCGGCTTCGGAATGGAATGGATGATCGCGCGCTCGGCCGCCTCGAAGAATTGCGGGGTCGGCTCGGACGGCACCGAGCGGATCACGCCGCCCGCCATCAGGAAACCGAAGGCGTGAATCGGATAGCTCGGATTCGGGCAGAGGATGACATCGCCCGGTGCGGTGATCGCCTGCGCGACGTTGGCAAAACCTTCCTTCGAGCCCAAGGTCGCCACGATCTGAGTGTCGGGATTGAGCTTCACCCCGAAACGGCGGTCGTAATAGCCGGCCTGCGCCCGGCGCAGTCCGACGATGCCGCGCGAGGCCGAATAGCGGTCGGTCCGCGGCTTGCCCAGGGTCTCCTTGAGCTTCTCCAGCACGTGCGGCGGCGCCGGCAGATCCGGATTGCCCATGCCGAGATCGATGATGTCGGCCCCGGCATTCCGCGCGGCCGCCTTGGCCCGGTTGACCTGCTCGAACACGTAAGGCGGCAAACGGCGGATGCGGTAAAAATCTTCCATGGGTCTCTCGGCTCCGGCAACCGGGGGCGGATTCGCCAGCAGGGCTGGCGCTGCGGCGGCGCGCGCCATGCCTTGAAACCGGTGCTGGATCAGGAGTTTAGCACGGGCTCGCGGCTTGGCTGGCAACGACACGCGGAGGTGTTGATTCCGGTTGTTTTATCATGGCCGCCGCGCCGCGCCAGACAATTACGCCGCGCCACGCGGCCGATCGCCCAGCCTTTGTCCCGGGCCGGTCATTTGGGCCTGACGCTGGTACCCGCCGAAGCCTGGCGGTCGCGCGCCGCGAGCAGCTCCTTTTCGATCTTGTCGCGCTCCTGCGGCGAGATGATCGGCGCATCGCGGTCGCGCGGCACGTCGTTGACGGGCAGATACCCACCCGGCTCCTTGGGTCGGGCGACGGCATCCGCGTCGAGCGAAGGCATGTCCGCGATTGGACTGGAGCACCCGGCAAGCGCGAGCGCGCCGAACACGACGAGTCCCGCAACAAGGGCGCGCCGTCCCGACCTCCAACCTCGCCCCTGCGTCCCCACGCGCACGTCCCTCAGCCCCCAACTTCCAGTCGACGGTCCCCGGCCCGACCGCAGCGCGGCGCATTTTGCCGCAGCACAACCAATTGTCACTCGAAACGTGACCGGCTTGAACAGGAATTTCATCCAGCTACGTGATCATGATGTCGGAAGCGAGAGATTTTTTCGCAGCGCAACAATCAGAAATCGAATTTGCCGCAAACTCGCGGATTATTGATCTCGCGCGGTGACGAAACGATCCCGACGCGATAGTGTGATCGAGCCATGACCGACGTTCAGAACAGCAGCAATCCAGAAAAAACATTCGATGCGGAAGCGTTCGCGATGAACATCGCGAAGGCCATGGAAAGCAGCGGCAAGGCGCTGTCCGCCTATCTGAAGCCGCGCGAGACCGGCGAGGTTCAGGACCGGCCACCGACCGAATTGACCGAGGTCGTCAAATCCTTCACCGCGGTCGCCGACTACTGGCTGTCGGACAAGGATCGCGCCAGCGACGTCCAGACCAAGATCGCCAAGGGCTATCTCGATTTGTGGGGCTCGGCCGCGCGCCGTCTCGCCGGCGAAGACGCGCCCCCGGCCATTTCGCCCTCGCCGCGCGACAAGCGCTTCGCCGATCCGGAATGGAAGTCGAACCAGTTCTTCGATTTCGTGATGCAGGCCTATCTGCTGACGACGCAATGGGCGCAGGACCTCGTCCACAATGCCGAAGGCCTCGATCCGCACACGCGCAAGAAGGCCGAGTTTTACGTCAACCAGATCACCAATGCGCTGGCGCCCTCGAATTTCGTTCTGACCAATCCCGAGGTGCTGCGGCAGACGGTGGCGTCGAGCGGCGATAACCTGGTGCGTGGCATGCAGATGCTCGCGGAGGACATCGAGGCCGGCAAGGGCTCGCTCAAGATTCGCCAGTCCGACCCGGCCAATCTCGAGGTCGGCGTCAACATGGCGACGACGCCGGGCAAGGTCATCTTCCAGAACGACATGATGCAACTGATCCAGTACGCGCCGTCGACGGAGAACGTGCTGCGCACGCCGCTGCTGATCGTGCCGCCCTGGATCAACAAGTTCTACATCCTCGATCTGCGCCCCGAGAAATCCTTCATCAAATGGTGCGTCGATCAGGGCCTCACGGTGTTCGTGATCTCCTGGGTCAATCCCGACAAGAAGCTCGGGACCAAGACCTGGGAGGACTACATGAAGGAAGGTCCGCTCACCGCGATGGACGTCATCGAGAAGGTGACGGGCGAGATGAAGGTGCACACGATGGGCTATTGCGTCGGCGGCACCATGCTGGCGACGACGCTGGCCTGGCTCGCCGACAAGCGCCGCCAGCGCGTGACCTCCGCGACCTTCCTGGCCGCGCAGGTCGACTTCACCCATGCCGGCGATCTCCTGGTGTTCGTCGACGAGACCCAGATCTCGGCGCTGGAACGCGACATGCAGGCCTCGGGCGTGCTCGAAGGCAGCAAGATGGCGATGGCCTTCAACATGCTGCGCTCGAACGACCTGATCTGGTCCTACGTCGTCAACAATTACCTGAAGGGCCAGGCGCCGCAGGCGTTTGACCTGCTGCACTGGAATTCGGACGCCACGCGGATGTCGGCGGCGAACCATTCCTACTATCTGCGCAACTGCTATCTGGAGAACCGGCTGACGCAGGGCACCATGGTGCTCGACAACACGCTGCTCGACCTCTCCAAGGTGAAGGTGCCGGTCTACAATCTCGCCACCCGCGAGGACCACATCGCGCCGGCCGACTCCGTGCTGTACGGATCGCAATTCTTCGGCGGTCCGGTAAAGTACGTGCTGTCGGGCTCGGGCCACATCGCCGGCGTCGTCAACCCGCCCTCCTCCGGCAAGTATCAGTACTGGACCAATGACCAGATCCACGACATCTCGCTGAAGGACTGGATGAAGGGCGCGCAGGAGCACAAGGGCTCGTGGTGGCCGGACTGGCGCGAATGGCTGAGCCAGCTGGATCCGGAAGAAGTTCCCGCACGCGACGTCGGCAGCGAGGCCTATCCACCGCTCGAGGATGCGCCGGGCTCCTATGTCCGCGTCCGCGCATAGCGTGATCCGCCGCGATTGACTATAACCGCTCCGTCCCGCCGGGACGGGACGGGAATCAGTTGAGGGGATCTCGATGACGCGCGAACTGTTCTGGCTGACGCTCACGGTCATTCTGACCGGCCTGCTGTGGGTTCCCTACATCCTGAACCGCTGCCAGGTCCGCGGCCTCACGGGCGCCATGGCCAATCCCTCCCGCAACGACAAGCCGCACGCACCGTGGGCCACGCGGCTGATGTTCGCGCACGACAATGCGGTCGAGAACCTCGTGATCTTCGCGCCGCTGGTGCTGATCCTCAATGCGATCGACTACTCGACCAAATGGACCGTGCTCGCCTGCGCCGTCTATTTCTGGTCGCGCGTCGCTCACGTCATCGTCTACGCGATCGGCCTGCCGGTGTTCCGGACGCTGGCGTTCGTGGTCGGCTTCGCGGCACAGGCTGTGCTCGCGGTCGCGATCTTCGGCTGGCTCTAGCGATCCGCTAGGGCAGATTGTCCCGCAGGAAGATATCGATGCGGATGCGCTCCTGATCGGGACTGATCGGCTCCCCCGAGCAGTGCGCGAGCAGGACGCGCGCCGCCGAGCGCGCCTCGTGGCCGGGATCCTGGTTGATGATGGCGTCGCACGTGCCGCGGACCAGGAACCTCCTGGTGTGCTGGGTCAGCTCATGCGTGATCCACACCACCTCGCGAGCCCGCCCTGAGGCCTCCAGGGCATCGGCGATGCCGCGATTGCCGGCGCCGCAGCAATAGATGCCGAGCAGATCCGCATGGCGCGCGAGCAGCGCCGCGGTCAGCTCCCGCGTGCGCTCGCTGTCGTCGCGGCCCTCGATCACGGGCAGCGCCCGCAGGTTCGGATATTCGCTGGAGAGGATCTGGTTGAAGCCGAACTGCCGCTCGGCATGATCGCGCAGCGACAGAGATCCCGCGATCACCGCGACCGTTCCCTCGCGACCGCCGAGATAGCGTCCCATCAGGGTGGCGGCGGTTCGCCCCGCGGCCGGATTGTCGATCCCGACATAATGCAGGCGGCGCGAGCTGGGCGCGTCCGAGACCAGGGTCACCACCGCGACACCGCGCGCGGTGAGCTCGTCGATCGCGGCGCGCACTCTGGGGTGATCGAGCGCGATGACCGCAACGCCCTGATAGGCCGGCGACAGGTTCTCCAGCGCACCGGCCAGCACGTCAGGATCGAACACGTCGACGTGGAGGATATCGATGAAGCCGCGCTGGCCGGCCAGCCACTCCGCCGTGCGCTGGACCTGCTCGGTCAGGACGGTCATGAAGCTGTTGCCACCGGTCGGCAGCACGAAGGCAAAGCGGAAGCTCTGGCCGCGCGCGAGCCGTGCCGCGGCGACGTCGGCGCGATAACCCAGCTTGGCAACAGCGGCCTCCACCCGGGCAACGGTCTTGGCACGCACGCCCTCGCGCCGGTTGATGACGCGGTCGACGGTGGCGAGCGACACGCCCGCCGTCCGCGCGACGTCCTCCAGCGTGGCCCGGACCGGCAACGGGTTCGCGTCAGCCGTCACTCGCGCGCCGCCCATAACATGCCGCGGGTCATCAACGTCCGGATCTCCGGCACGTCGAGCTCGTAAGCGCGGTGGCCGAGCGAGGAATAGAACACCCTGCCCGCGCCGTAGCGCTTCTTCCAGACCACCGGCATCACCACCCCCTCGATCCACGGGGCGTGCTCTCCGGTGAAGGTCGTGGTCGCCAACACCTCGTTGGCCGGGTCGACGTGCATGTAATACTGCTCGGAACGGTGCTCGAAACTTGTCAGGCCCTTCATGATGGGATCGTCCGGCCGGGTCAAGTCGACCCGGTAGTCGATGATATTGCCGGGATGGGCGACCCATTGCCCGCCGCACAGGAACTGGTAGTCGACCGAATCGCGGAAGGCATCGCACATGCCGCCATGATGGCCGGCGAGCCCAACGCCGCTGCGCACCGCCGCGCAGAGATTGAGCGCTTCCGCCTTCTCGATCTTGGACATCGTGTAGATCGGGATGATCAGCGACAGATCGTGGATCGCAGGATCTGCGAATGCAGCCGTCGTGGTCTCGATCCGCACCTCGAAGCCTTCCGCCTTGAGCCAGCCGCGGATCATCGAGGCACAGAGATCGGGGTCATGTCCCGGCCAGCCGCCCCACACAATCATTGCCTTGCGCATGTCTCTGTCCTCAGTCGATCTGTCCGGTGTCGCGTCCAACCGGCAACATCGCCGGCCGCTCCACGCGGCTCTCGATCTTGACCCGCCGGCCTTCGTTTGCGGAGGTCTGGAACGCTTCCATGACCTCCAGCACGTGGAACGCAAGCGCGCCGCTGGCGCGATGCGGCCGGTCGTTCAGGATCGCGGTCGCCATGTCGGCGACGCCGATGGAGCGGAACTCGCCGTCGATGTGACCATGCGTCAACGGCATCGTCTGCCAGTCGCCGCCGGTCCTGGCGACCTGGACCTCGCCGCCGAAGCGGTTGGGGTCCGGCACCAGCATGCTGCCCTCGTCGCCATAGATCTCGATGGGGGCGTGCCGGTGCTTCGGGACGTCGAAGCTCATCGTGACCGAGACCACCGCACCGCTTTCGAATTCGAGCGTGCCTGCGACGTGCGTCTGCACCTCGACCGGAATCAGCGTGCCGCTCATCGGCTGGCTGGTGACGAGGCGCTCCGCTCGCGGGCGCGCGGTCGAGCCCATGACGCTCGCCACCGGGCCGAGCAGTTGCACGAGATCGGTGATGTAGTACGGCCCCATGTCGAGCATCGGCCCGCCGCCGCGCAGATAATAGAAGCCCGGCGCGGGATGCCAGCGCTCATGGCCGGGGCAGCCGAAGAAGGCGCTACCGGCCACGGGTGTGCCGATCGCGCCGTCGTCGATCAGCTTGCGTGCGGTCTGGTGTCCGCCGCCCAGGAAGGTGTCGGGCGCGCAGCCGACGCGGAGATTCTTCTGCGCGGCAAGCTCGATCACCTTGCGGGCCTCGGCGACGTCGATGCCCAGCGGCTTCTCGGAATGCACGTGCTTGCCGGCGTTCAGCACGGCGAGACTGACGTCGGTATGGGCGAGCGGCACGGTGAGATTGATGACGATCTCGACGTCATCGCGCTTCAGCAATTGATCGACCCGCATCGCCGGCAGGCCGAAGGCCGCGCCCTGCCGCTCGGCGGCGTCGCTGCGCATGTCGGCGAGCGCCTTGATGTCCAGAACGGGAAAGCGCTGCGCGGCCTTCAGATACGCCGTGCTGATGTTGCCGCAGCCGATGATGCCGATGCCGACTTTTCTCATTGGGGTCTCCGTGAGGTCTCGTTCATCCCTTGACCGCGCCCGATGTCAGGCCGGCAACGATGTGCTTCTGCGCCAGGAGGAAAAGGACGATCGTGGGCAGGATGGTCAGGGTGATGAAGGCGAGGATCAGGTGCCACTCGGAGGAATATTCGCCCTGATAGACCATGATGCCGAGCGGCCAGGGATACAGCGCGTCGGTGTTGAGCATCACGAGCGGCAACAGATAGGCGTTCCAGCTGTTCACGAAAGTGATGGTGCCCACGGTCGCCAGGATCGGGCGCGACAATGGCAGCGTCACATAGCGGAAGAATTTGACGTAGCTGCAGCCGTCGACCAGCGCGGCCTCGAGCAGCTCGTAGGGGATGTCCTTGAAGAAGCGGCGCAGCAGCAGCACGCTCATCGCAAGGCTGAAGGCGACCTGCGGCAGCGCGACGCCGAAATAGGTGTCCAGCAGCCCGAGATCGCGCACCTTGATGAACAGCGGCAACACCGCGGTCGCCGCCGGAAACAGCAGGCCGAGCGTCAGATAGCTCAACAGCATCGAGCTGCCGTAGAATCGGACATGAGCAAAGGTGAAGGCCGCCATCGACGCGACGATGAGAGTCAGGACCACCGTCAGCGTGGAGATGATCAGCGAGTTGCGCAGCAGCTGCCAGTAGCGCCCGGAGAACAGGATGTCGGCATAATTCTGCCACTCCCAGCGCTGCGGCAGGCCAAACGGATTGACGCGCAGTTCCCCGAGCGACTTGAAGCCGCCCAGCAGCGTCGCGAGCAGCGGCACCAGCACGAAGATGGCGACGATCGCGAGGAACACCGCCTTGAACAGCACGGCGGGATCGAACGGCGCTTGGCTCGTCTCGGCACTATTCATCGCGCATGAACCATCGCTTGTAGGTGAAGGCAAATGTCACACAGATCGCGAACAGGATGACACCGATGGCGCTGCCATAGCCGACCCGCATGCGGGAGATGCCGTTGTTGTAGAGGAAGCTCACCATCGTGTTCGAGGAGTCGGCGGGGCCACCGCGGGTCAGCGGCATCACGAGATCGAACAGCTGCAGCGAGCCGACGATGGCGAAGAACACCGACAGCCGGATCGTCGGATAGAGCAAGGGGATGACGACATGGCGCAGGCTCTGCGTCCGGGTGGCTCCGTCGATCCGTGCCGCCTCGATCAGGCTCTTGTCGATGCTTTGCAGCGCCGCGATGAACAGCATCATGTGGAAGCCGAAATACTTCCAGACGATCACGATCAGCACCGCCAGCATCGCCGTGTCGGTCGAGGCCAGCAGATGCGGCGGCTCGGCGCCGAAGCTGCGCCAGATCGACGCGACCAGGCCGTAATCGCCGTCATAGACGAAGCTGAAGATCAGCCCGGTCGCGATCTCGGCGAGGATATAGGGCATGAAGAACAGCATGCGCAGCGCGACCGCGCCGCGAAACCGCTCCGCGAGCATCAGGGCCAGTGTCAACGCCAGCGGCAGCTGGACGCAGAGCGAGACCGCAATGATCAGGCCGTTGTTGCGCAGCGCGAGCCAGAAGGCGCGCGTCTCCAGCACGAAGCGGTAGTTGTCGAAGCCGATCCAATGGGTCGGCCGTCCGAATCCGTTCCAGTTGAAGCCGGAGTACCAGGCGGCCTCGCCGATCGGCAGCACCACGAACAGCGTGAACAGCAGCAGCGCCGGCGGCAGGAACAGGACCAGGACGGTGAAGCGGCCGTCCCAGCTCGGGCCGCGCACCGCGCGCGCGGAGAGCGATGCCGGCGACACCATCGCCGGCGAGCCCGCGATCGGCCGCGCCACGTCAGTTGCCCTGCTTCCGCGCCGCCTCGATCGCCTGGGCGGCGTCCTGCGGGGTCATGCTGCCGCCGGCAATCTCCGCGGAGACGTCATTGACGACACGGCCGACGGAGGGACCCAGGCTCTGGTCATAGAAGTTCTGGTGATAGTTCGATTTTGCCAGATTGGACGCGATCAGCTTCATGAAGGAATTGTTGAGGCCGGCGTCGGCGCCCTGCACCACCGGGATGATGAAATTCCCTGCCGCCAGCCGGGTCTGGACGTCCTTGGAGATGAAGTACTTCAGGAAATCGACCGCTTCCTTGGGCGAGCCCTTGGTGACCAGCCAGCCGGTGATGCCGCCGAGCGTATCCGTCGGCGCGCCCTTGCCGCCTTGCACGACCGGAAAATCGAACCAGCAGATCTTGTCTTCGCTGAGGCCCACCTTGTCGGCGGCGAGCGCCCGCTGCAGGTTGTAGACGGAGCTGATCGCGAGCGTCATGGCCGCCTTGCCGTCGCCGAAATAGCCGACGGCCTGCGGATTCTTGAAGCCAAGAAAGCCGTTCTGGAACGGCTGGAGATCGACGAGCTGCTTGAACAGCTCGCCGGACTTGACGAAGGTGTCGCCAGCAAAGCCGCTATTCTCGCCGCGCAACGCCGCGTCGAATGCCGGCTTGCCGCCGATGCGCACCGCCAGATGCGTCCAGTAGAAATGCAGCGGCCATTTGTCGGCGCCGCCGACGACGATCGGGGTCACGCCCGCGGCCTTCAACGCCTTCACGGCCGCCAGCAGATCATCCCAGCTCTTGATGGCAGCCGGATCGACCTTCGCCTTGGCCATCAGCTCCTTGTTGCAGACGAAGCCGACCTGCGACAGCGAGATCGGCAGGCCGTAGACATGGCCGTTGTCGGTGAAGGCCGCGAGCGCTGCCGGCGTCACGCTGTCGCTGTAACCCTTCACCTGGTCGGTGATGTCCTCGAGGACGCCGGCCTCGATCTGCGCCTTCAGCACGCCGCCGGCCCAGCTGTAGATGATGTTCGGCCGGTCCTTGGATTGCAGGATGGTCGGCAGCTTGGCCTTGTAGGCCTCGTTCTCGAGGAACTGCATCTCGATCTTGGTGCCGGGATGCGACGCCTCGTAGGCGCGGGCCACCTCCTCCCAGATCTTCACCTGGGCCGGATTGACCTCGATATGCAGCCATTTCACCGTGGTGTCGGCGCTTGCGGCGGTCGCACCAAGCAGGCATGCGGCAGCGGCGAGTCCCAGCTTCGCGAGCAGTCCCATCGGAATCCTCCCAACCGTCTTCTTTGTTGCGGTAATCCTGTCCTCATTTTCTGAGGTGCGCAACTGAAATTCTGACAGTGAGAACCTCAAGGATGAGGTGTTCGCGTTTGCGATACGTATTGCAGGCGGGAGAGACGGCTAGCTGAGCTGGGAAGGCGGGGACCGACCGGCGCGAGCTGGCGCCGGCTGCGCAAGAGAATATGCCGTGGACCGTATGACGCTCAGGTGCACCGTGCCTTGAAATCGGCGGCGACGAGTTTTGCCATCACGTCGTTGAGGTGGGCCTGGTCGCGCGTCTCGATCACCAGCTCCAGCAGGGTCGCCTTCGCCGGCAGGTCCGAGAAGGTGCGCTGGTGCGAGACCTCGATGATGTTGGCGCCGGCGTCGGCCAGCAGGGTCGAGACCGCAGCGAGCTGTCCCGGGCGGTCGACGATGTCGATCGACAACTGCGTCAGCCGCCCCTCACGCGCCAGCTCGCGGGTCAGGACCGAGGCGATCAACCGGGTATCGATGTTGCCGCCGCTCAGCACCAGGCCGACATTGCGTCCGGCAAACTGCGCAGGATGCGCGAGCACGGCGGCGAGACCGACGGCGCCGGCGCCTTCGACCACTGTCTTCTCGATCGAGATCAAGGTCGCCAGCGCACGCTCGATCTGCGGCTCGGTGACCAGCAATATGTCATCGACGAGCTGTCGGATGATCTCGGTCGTGATCCGGCCCGGCGACTTCACCGCGATGCCCTCGGCCAACGTATCACCGCGCATCGGCAGCTGGCTGTTGCGGACGGCGTTGTACATGGAGGGATAGAGTTCGGCCTGCACGCCGACGATGCGCAGGCCCGGCTTGATGGCGCGCGCCGCGACCGCCATGCCAGAGATCAGCCCGCCGCCCCCGATCGGCACCACGAGCGTATCGAGCTCGGGGACCACCGCGAGCATCTCCAGCGCCACCGTCCCCTGCCCGGCGATGATCAGCGGATCGTCGTACGGGTGGATCATGGTCATGCCCTTGGCCGCACCGTGCTCCCTGGCAAATGCCCCCGCCTCTTCCAGGGTGGCGCCGGAAATCACGACCTCGGCGCCGTGCCGCTTGGTGTTCTCCACCTTCACCATCGGCGTGCCCACCGGCATCACGATGGTCGCGGGAATGCCGAGACGCCGCGCATTGTAGGCGACGCCCTGCGCGTGGTTGCCGGCCGACATCGCGATCACGCCGCGTTCGCGCTGCCCGGCGGACAGCGCATTCAGCCGGTTCAGCGCGCCGCGCTCCTTGAACGAGGAGGTGAACTGCAGGTTCTCGAATTTGAGCCAGACGTTGCAGCCGCAGATCTCGCCGAGCGTCCTGCTCTGGTTGCAGGCCGTCGCGAGCACGGCGCCGCCGATGGTTTCCGCGGCGGCGCGCACGTCGTTGACGGTGACGGGCAGCGCGTTCAAATCGGTGGCGGTCATGGGTCTGCCCATTCCTCAGCGTGCGTCATTGCACAGCGCGGCCCGCGGAACGCAGGCCGTCGCATGATGTTGCCGATCGTGCCGGGCGCTTCCGCGACCGGATGATCCAGATCGATCTCAGCTCCCGAGATCGGGCAGTCCGAGCATCAGCCGCATGTTCTGCACGGCCGCGCCCGATGCGCCCTTGCCGAGATTGTCGAGCCGCGCCACCAGCACCGCCTGATGATGCTTGTCGCTGGCGAAGACGTAGAGCTCGAGCTCGTTGGTCTCGTTCAGCGCCTCCGGCTCGAGCCGGCCGCTCTTGGCCGCCGCGCCGTCGAGCGGCATCACCGAGACGTATTGGCTGCCGGCATAGTGCTTCGCCAGGGCCGCCTGCAGGTCCGAGCCCGACGGCCTGCCCGGCAGGGTGTCGAGCTGCAGCGGCACGGAGACCAGCATGCCCTGCCGGTAGTTGCCGACCGAGGGAATGAAGATCGGCCGCCGGGTCAGCCGCGAATAGAGCTGCAATTCGGGCAGATGCTTGTGCTCGAGGCCGAGGCCGTACAGCTCGAAGTTCGGTGCGGTGCCGTTCTCGAAGGCCGCGATCATGGTCTTGCCGCCGCCGGAATAGCCGCTGACGGCATTCACCGTCACCGGATAGTCCTGCGGCAGCAGGCCGGCATCGACCAATGGCCGCAACAGCGCGATGCCACCGGTGGGATAGCAGCCGGGGTTGGAGACCTTGCGTGCATTGCGGATCTTGTCGGCCTGATCGGCGGCGAGCTCGGGAAAGCCATAGGCCCAGTCCGGCGCGACGCGATAGGCGGTCGACGCGTCCAGCACCTTCGGCGCAGAGCTGCCCATGCCGTCGATCAGCGCCACCGTCTCCTTGGCGGCGTCATCGGGCAGGCAGAGGATGACGAGATCGACCTCGGCCATCAGCGCCCGCTTGGCTGCCGGATCCTTGCGCTTGTCCTCGGCGATCGTCTTCACGACGATATCCGGCTGGTGCCGGAGCCGCTCGGCGATTCCCAGGCCGGTCGTGCCCGAGCCGCCGTCGACGAACACGGCGCGTGTCGCAGTCCCGGAGGTGATGTGAGCTTTCGGCAAATTGCTGTCGATCACGGTCATGGCACGCTCCTTAGGTCTGGGTTTCGTCGGCAAAGGCCTGGGGCCGCGCCTGCCGCATGAGAGACGATATCTGTTGCGAGCCGATGTCGGGCCGCTCGCCGAGCCGGGTCGCGACCGCCGCATAATCGGCTTCCGACTTATGCTGGTTGAGCTTGAAGCTGCCCTCGACCTCGTCGATCGTCATCACGATGCCGACGATCGCCTTGCGCATCCCCTCGAGCCGGCCAGCGCTCATCTTGCCCGAGGTCCACGGCGCCTTCGGCAACAGCCATTGCTCGAACTTGGCGCTGACCGCATCCACCTGCTCTGCAAGCTCCGCCTCCGACAGGATGCGCGCCGGGCCGGTCAGATGCACCGCCTGATAAAGCCAGGTCGGCACCTGATCGGGCGAGACGTACCAGTCGGCCGACACATAGGCATCGGCGCCGTTGACGGCGAGCAGCCACCGCGTCGCGCCGTCGGCGAGCTTCGCCAGCGGATTGCCGCGGGCGACGTGGAAGAACGCCTGCGGCGTGCCGTCGTTCAGCGCCCCCAGGTGAAACGGCACGGAGGACGCAATCGGCCTAGTGCCGTCCCACGCGCAGACCGTGCCGAAGCCGCGCGCCTCCGCAAAGCCGAGGCTCGCGGCGCGATCGGGCTTGAAGGGCGGTGGCGTGTACATCGGAAAACTCCTGCTGGACGAAGGAGCCGCCTGATCGATCGCGCTGCAAGGAGAAAGTTTGCCGCGGGACGGATCCGGCGGCAGGGGCTGTGATCTAGACGCAGATCATCGCCCGTACCGCGGAGGTACGACGGCGCATTTCGGCGATCATGTTGGTCGCTGCGTTGATCATGGGGGCAGGCCTATAGGGCCGCAGGGTTCCTGCGTCAAGCTCGCACGTCGGCCCGGCCCGTTCGGGGCTGGCGTCAGACCGCATGCCACAGCCATTCCATGGTGCGCCCGATGATGTCGCCGAACAACAGCAGCACCGCCGACCACACCAGCGCCGACACGAAGTTGGCGATCTGGAACACCATGTAGGGCATCTCGAAAATGCCCGCCGCCAGCGGCACCGACGCGCGCAACGGGCCGAAGAACCGGCCGATGAAGATGCTCGGCACGCCCCAATCGCGCACGAAGGCCTCGCCGCGCGGCAGCAGCTCCGGGTATCGCGACAGCGGCCACATCTGGGCGACGCGGTCCTTGTAGCGGTAGCCGAACCAGTAGGAGACCCAGTCGCCGAGCGCGGCGCCGATTCCACCGGCCAGCCATATCGGCCAGAAGCTGATCCCGGTGGCGCCGATCAGGGCGCCGATCGCGACCAGGGCGCCCCAGGCGGGAATCAGGAGCGAGACGAAGGCCAGGGACTCGCCAAAGGCAAGCAGCAGGACGATCGGAGCAGCCCAGGCCTGATGGTCGCGCACGAAGTCGGCAACCGCGCGGCCAAAATCTTCCATCTGCTCGACGCCTTTCTGCTCCGCGGCGCTTAAGTGCTTGAAGGCCTTCGCGGTTCCATGGCGCAGACTGGTACGCCACCGAACCCGCCCACTTCAAGTCACAACAACCGGCTGAACCGCGTGAACAGCGGCGATCCGGCGATCGGAACCGGCCAAAACGTGGCGGGCTGGTGAACGTCGTTGTTTCCCGGGGTCATTGTTTTATGCCGGTCCATGGCATAGTCAGGCCCAACGATTCGTTCCATCTTGCGCACACGCAACATCCAATTCCATGGGTAAACCGTTGAAATCAGCTGCAAAAGCCAAGGCCAAGGGCGTCACGGACCCGTTGGCGGCGTTCGCCGCCAAGGGCAAGGCTCCGGCCAAGCCAGCCGCCCGCGCAGGCAGCGCCGAGGGCGATTACACCGCCCGTGACATCGAGGTCCTCGAGGGCCTGGAGCCGGTGCGGCGCCGCCCCGGCATGTATATCGGCGGCACCGACGAAAAGGCGCTGCACCACCTGTTCGCCGAGGTCATCGACAACTCGATGGACGAGGCGCTGGCCGGCCACGCCACCTTCATCGAGGTCGAGCTCGATGCCGAAGGCTTCCTCACCGTGACCGACAACGGCCGCGGCATTCCGATCGATCCACATCCGAAGTTTCCCAAGAAGTCGGCGCTCGAGATCATCATGTGCACCCTGCACGCGGGCGGCAAGTTCGACTCCAAGGTCTACGAGACCTCGGGCGGTCTGCACGGCGTCGGCATCTCCGTGGTGAACGCGCTGTCGACCCGGCTCGAGGTCGAGGTCGCACGCAACCAGAAGCTCTACCGCATGATCTTCGAGCGCGGCCACCCGAAGGGCAAGCTCGAGGAGGTCGGCAAGGTCGCCAACCGGCGCGGCACACGGGTACGTTTCCAACCCGACCCGACCATCTTCGGCGCCAAGGCGACGTTCAAGCCGCAGCGCCTGTTCAAGATGGCGCGCTCGAAAGCCTATCTGTTCGGCGGCGTCGAGATCCGCTGGAAATGCGATCCGTCGCTGCTGAAGGGCATCGAGGACGTCCAGCCCGAGGCGACGTTCCACTTCCCCGGCGGCCTGAAGGACTATCTGGCCGCAGCGATCCATGCCGACACGCTGGTCCATCCGGATATCTTCGCCGGCAAGTCGGGCCGCACCGGCGGCCATGGCGGCTGCGAATGGGCGGTCGCCTGGACCGCTGATGCCGACGGCTTCCTGTCGTCCTACTGCAACACGATTCCGACGCCCGACGGCGGCACGCACGAATCCGGCATCCGCAGCGCGCTGCTGCGCGGCCTGAAGGACCACGCCGAGCGCGTCGGCCAAGGCAAGCGCTCGGCCAACATCACCTCCGAGGACATCATGGCGGGCGCCGCCATCATGCTCTCGGTGTTCGTGCGCGAGCCCGAATTCCAGGGCCAGACCAAGGATCGCCTCGCGACCGCCGAGGCCCAGCGCATCGTCGAGCAAGCCGTCAAGGATCCGTTCGATCACTGGCTGTCGGGCAATCCGGTGCAGGCCAACCGGCTGCTCGATTTCGTCATCGAGCGCGCCGAGGAGCGCATCCGCCGTCGCCAGGAGAAGGAGACGGCGCGCAAGACCGCGACCAAGAAGCTGCGCCTGCCGGGCAAGCTTGCCGATTGCACCGATGCCGGCACCGAGGGCTCCGAGCTGTTCATCGTCGAGGGCGACTCTGCCGGCGGCAGCGCCAAGCAGGCGCGCGACCGCAAGAAGCAGGCGGTGCTGCCGCTGCGCGGCAAGATCCTCAACGTCGCCTCGGCCGGCAAGGACAAGCTGACGGCGAATGCCCAGCTCGCCGATCTCGTGATGGCGATCGGCGCCGGCACCGGCACGTCGTATCGCGAGGAGGATCTGCGCTACCAGCGCATCATCATCATGACCGATGCCGACGTCGACGGCGCTCACATCGCCTCGCTGCTGATCACCTTCTTCTACCGGCAGATGCGGCCGCTGATCGACGAGGGGCATCTCTACCTCGCCGTGCCGCCGCTCTACCGGCTGACCCATGGCAGCAAGACGTTCTACGCGCGCGACGATGCCCATCGGGACGAGCTCCTGAAGCGCGAGTTCAATGCCAACGCCAAGGTCGAGATCGGCCGCTTCAAAGGTCTCGGCGAGATGATGCCGGCGCAATTGAAGGAAACCACCATGGATCCGGCCAAGCGCACCCTGCTGCGCGTGATGCTGCTCGCCGAAGATCGCGACGGCACCGCCGACTCGGTCGAGCGGCTGATGGGGACCAAGGCGGAGGCCCGCTTCGCCTTCATTTCGGAAAAGGCCGAATTCGCCAGCGACGAGCTGCTCGACGTCTAGCTTTTGACCCGATTTCACGCCTCGATTGCAGGTTCCATTCACTCGCGCGAACCTGCAATCACCTAGTTTGATCAGAGACTTACGAGGGCCGCGCGCATCCCGCAGCGCACTTTCCCCTCCGGTGTGCTCAACCTGCAACAGCTTTTGGGCACCAATCGGCTATAGTTCGGGCACATCTGGCGAGGGAATCGCCGCCGCAACCCGGCACCTGCGACACGACGATCTTGGGGAATTGAATATGAAAAAGCTTTTGCTTGCTGCCACTGCGCTGGTTGCGATCACGGGTGCCGCTTCGGCTGCTGATCTGGCGGCTCGCCCCTATGTGAAGGCGCCGATGATGCCGGTGGCGCCGAGCTGGACCGGGTTCTACATCTTCGGTGGCGCTGGTGGCGGCCTCTGGGATGCCGACTCGCACACCAACTTCAACGGCGTGCCGGTGACGATCGATCAGCGCGTCGGCGGCGACGGCTTCCTCGGCACGGTCGGCGCGGGCTATGACTGGCAGGTCAACCCGACCTGGGTCTTCGGCGTGTTCGCCGATGGTCAGTTCGGCAGCCTGCGCGGTACCCTGCAGGATCAGTTCGCTGCCCTGACCGGCCGCATCAAGATGGAGACCGCCTGGGCCGCGGGCGCCCGCGTCGGCTACCTGGTTGCGCCGAACGTGCTGTCCTACGTCAACGCCGGCTACTCCGGTTCGCACTGGTCGGGCACTGGCCTGACCACCCTCACGGGCGCGGCGTCCGGCTTCCACACCGACTCGTTCAACCGCAACGGCTGGTTCGTTGGCGGCGGCGTCGAGAACAACCTGAACATCTTCGGCATCTCGGCGCCGGGCTGGTTCATGAAGACCGAATATCGCGCGGCTTATTACGACCGGAAGGACATCGCGGTCCGTACCGACGCTGGCAACCTCGTGACGACCGACTCGGTCAGCTTCAAGCCGTGGGTGCAGACCATCAGCACCTCGCTGGTCTACCGCTTCAACTGGACCGGCCCGGCCGTCAAGTACTGAGCAGACCGCACGCGGTCGTTCGATCATTCTGCGAAAAGCCCCGGTTGATCCGGGGCTTTTTGTTTTCGGCTCGGATATTGGCGGCTGGAGCCGCTGGTCATCTGCCGCGGCGGCCGCTAGCCTCCTCGTCATAAAACTTCACAAAAAAGACGGCAGCAGCGTCTCCGATGCCGTGACGCGGTCGATGAGGGAGGAAGTGGCCATGCGGAGATTCCTGATGATCGGCGGCCTGCTTCTGCTCGCCGTCGGCCTGCTCTGGGTCGGCCAGGGCACCGGGGTGGTGGCATGGCCGCGGACGAGCTTCATGATCAACCAGCTGCAATGGGCCGGCTACGGCGTCGGCATGGGTGCACTCGGCCTGGTGATGATCTGGCAGGGCACCTGCTGACGTCTGACAACAACATGGAGACACGACATGGCGGCCGCTTCGACCTGAGTGGCAAGGTTGCGATCGTGACAGGAGGCAACGGCGGAATCGGCCTGGGGATGGCGCGCGGGCTTGCCGATGCCGGCGCCGACATTGCCGTGGTCGGCCGCAACGAAGCCAAGTCACAGGCGGCGGCGGCTGATCTCGCCGGTCGCGGCGGCCGTGCCATCGCCGTCACAGCCGACGTCAGCGACAAGGACGACGTCGCCGCCATGGTCGCGCGCGTGGCCAGCGAGCTCGGTCGTATCGACATCCTCATCAACAATGCCGGCATGAGCATTCGCAAGCCGCCGCACGTGCTCGAGCTGGAGGAGTGGCAGCAGGTGATCGACACCAATCTCACCAGCGCGTTCCTGTGCTCGAAGGCCGCCTACCCGGCCCTCAAGGCGAGCGGCGGCGGCAAAATCATCAACATCGGCTCGATGCTGTCGATCTTCGGCGCCAGCTTCGCGCCGGCCTACGCGGCCAGCAAAGGCGGCATCGTGCAGTACACGCGCGCCTGTGCCTGCGCCTGGGCGCCCGATAACATCCAGGTCAACGCGATTCTGCCGGGCTGGATCGACACCGACCTGACGCGCGCGGCGCGTAGCCAGATCGACGGCCTGCACGACCGCGTGCTGGCGCGCACGCCCGCGGCACGGTGGGGCGACATCGACGACTTCGCCGGCATCGCGACGTTCCTGAGTTCGCCGTCCTCCGACTTCGTCACCGGCACAGCCATCCCCGTTGACGGCGGCTATTCGATCATGGCGTGAGCCGGCGCCTCAGCGCCGAAAGCTCTTGATCTCGGAGACGCTGCCATCGCGATAGGTCAGCTCCACCGAGACGAACTTCGTCGCCGGCGGCAGCTTCAAATAGGGCGTGGCGTTGGAGGGAATCGCAATGGGATCGCGCATGTCGCAGCCGGGCATGTTGAGGACCTTGTCCGGCACCGCCGTGTCGATGCCGATGCGGACCTCGCGGATGGCGCAGCGATACGACATCAGGTGCGTGTAGTAGACCAGGAGGCCGTTGAACTCGCGGAACGACAGCCAGCTCGTCGCGGTCATGTCGAGGATCTTGCGCTGGTCGTGCACCAGCGCGGCCTCCGGCTCGAAGCGGATCGGGAACGGTCCCTGCATCTCGCCGGATGCATCGACATAGCGGACCTGGATGGTGCCCGCGGGCGCATCCGCCGGCAGCTGGATCGAGGGATTGGGCATGCGCTTGCGCGTGCGCGGATCGAGCACGTCCATGAAGCCTGTCTCGCGAAACTCTCCTGCGTCGCCCATGCGCCAGGAAATGCCGAGCGTCGGATCGGCGATCGAGAAGGTGACGGTCCAGCCGCCATTGTGGCGCGAGAACATCGCGATCGGTGCGTTCAGGCTCTCGTTCGCCGGCGGAATGCGCGGCGCGGAGACGGGAGGCAGCGCCGCAAGCTTCTGCTGCGGCTCGGCCGGCTTGTCGGCCGCAGCCGGCCCCTTCGCCATGCCGTTGAGAAAGACATCGTCGACCATCTGGTCGAAATAGACCGGGATCTGCTTGTGCCGCACGGTCTCGGCGAGCTCGCTGACCACGCGGCGGGTGCGCTGCGCGACCTGCACCAGATTGACGCCGGGCTGTGTCAGCTCCTTGGCGAAGGTGCGCGTGAACACCGAGTTCGGATTGGCGTCATCGTTGGAGAGACGGTCGAGCGCGGTCTGGCGTGGGCCGGCCGAGAACACCGAGAATACGCCTTCGGGCAACTGCGTCATCGGCGCCAGGCCGCCCCCGCCCGCCACCGCGCGCGTGCCCGAGCGCTCGAACGGATTGTTGCGGCAGGCATCGAACACCAGGATCGAGGTGCGCGCCTTCTTGTTCTGCAGCCGCTCGATGACGCGGTCCGCGAGGATCGAGGCGTCGCGCACCAGCTCTTCCTGGCCTTCGGTGGCCGCGGGCACGTCGGTCGGCAACAGGAAGTTCTGGCCCGCGATCTCGAAGCCATGACCGGCATAGAAGAAGAACGCGGTGTCGCCCGGCTCGACGGCGTTGTCGAACGCCAGCAGCGTCTGGCTGAACTGCTGGCGATTGAGATTCTCCGCGACCATGACGTTGAAGCCGAGCTGCTTCAGCGTGTCGCCCATCATCCGCGCGTCGTTGACGGCCTTCTGCAGCTTCGGCACGAACCGGTAGTCGTTATTGCCGATCACGAGCGCGACGCGCTTCTCGGCATGCGCGGCCGGCGCCAGAACCACCGCCAGCATCGCCAGCCCGCACGTCAGCCACATCCGCATCGATCTCATCGTCCGTCCCTGCACTCATCGCGTGGGCTGCCGCCCTCGGATAGTCGACGGCACGCCGCCACCGGTTCATCCCCGGGGCACACGCGGCTGCTCCCCCCGCCGAACACACGCCGCAATTCCGTCGACAATTCGACCGGAGCGCTTTCCGCGACCGGCCGCCAGTGCTTCGGAGCACCCGAATGCGACAGCTCGACGACAGGTTGCCTGCAAATAATGCAAAAACATTAAGCTTTTTCGGTACTTCGCCCCCCTCTTCCATTGACTTTGCAGGATTCGCCCCTATCTTCCGCAGCAGCGCGGCCGGATCGCATCCGATTCCTGAGAAATTGACCGCGGGCCGGCGCTAGTCAGAAAACCCCCAGCTTCCTTAGAGCATGCCGTTTCGGGGTTGAGCGCGACCACAGCCTTTTACCCTCGATTCCTAACGGCGGCGTCGAATAGAGGCCCCGTCGCCTATCGGCGCGTGACATAGAGGCTCGATGTCTTTTTCCAATCTCGGCTTGTCCGACAAGGTGTTGGCTGCAGTTGCGGCCACCGGCTACACCAACCCGACCCCCATTCAGGAACAGGCGATTCCTCATGTGCTGGCGCGCCGCGACGTGCTCGGCATCGCCCAGACCGGTACCGGCAAGACCGCCGCTTTCGTCCTGCCGATGCTCACGATCCTCGAAAAGGGCCGCGCCCGCGCGCGAATGCCACGCACCCTGATCCTGGAGCCGACCCGCGAGCTGGCGGCCCAGGTCAAAGAGAACTTCGATCGCTACGGCGCCGGACAGAAGCTCAATGTCGCCCTGCTGATCGGCGGCGTCTCCTTCGGCGACCAGGACGCCAAGCTGACCCGCGGGGTCGACGTGCTGATCGCCACGCCGGGCCGACTGCTCGATCATACCGAGCGCGGCGGCCTTCTCCTCACTGGCGTCGAGTTGCTGGTCATCGACGAAGCCGACCGCATGCTCGACATGGGCTTCATTCCCGACATCGAACGCATCTGCAAGCTCGTTCCCTTCACCCGCCAGACCCTGTTCTTCACCGCGACCATGCCGCCGGAAATCCGGCGCATCACCGAAGCCTTCCTGCACAATCCGCAGAAGGTCGAGGTCTCCAAGCCGGCGACGACAGCCGTCACGGTGACCCAGTTGCAGGTGCCGTCGGGACGCGAGGCGCATCAGAAGCGCGAGGTGCTGCGCAGGCTGTTGCGGGACGCCAAGGATCTCAACAACGCGATCATCTTCTGCAACCGCAAGCGTGACGTCGCCATCGTTCACAAGTCGCTGCAGAAGCATGGCTTCAGCGTCGGCGCCCTGCACGGCGACATGGACCAGTCGGCCCGCACCGCCGCGCTCGATCAATTCCGCAAGGGCGAACTGCCATTGCTCGTCGCCTCCGACGTCGCCGCACGCGGCCTCGACATTCCCGAAGTCAGCCACGTCTTCAATTTCGACGTGCCGCATCATTCGGACGACTACGTTCACCGCATCGGCCGTACCGGCCGCGCCGGACGGACCGGCACTGCAATCTCGATCGTGGCTCCGGCCGACCAGAAGTCGATGGTCGCGATCGAGAAGCTGATCGGACAAGGCATTCCCACCATCGAAGGCGACTACGAGGTGCAGGAATCCTCGGGCGACGAGGACAGCCGTGAGCGGCGTCCGCGCGACGCCGCGCGTCGCGGCAGCCGCGGCAAGGCGCGGGAGCGCGATGCGGGATCGCGTGATCGTGATGCAGCTCCGCGCGAGCGCGATCGTGAGCCGCGGCCAGCAGCGCCGCGCGCCGCCCAGGCAGCTTCTCCCCGGCCTGCTGCGCCGAGCGCCCGCAAGGAACAACCGCGTAACGAACAGCCTCGCAATGAAGCGCGGCGGCCGCGGCGCGACCACGACAACGAGCCTGCCGATCATTCACATCTGCCGGCGTTCCTGCTTCGCCCGGTGCGGGCCCCGCTTCCCTGAGCGAGTACAAGATTCCGGGCTGCGCGACATGCGGCCGCCCGGACTGTCGCGTCCGCGATGATCAGTTGCTGCATTCGTCGTACTTGACTGGAGTCGACATCGCCGAGCCCTCGGCGCATGCGCGCGTGCGCGAATAGTTCCAGCTCGCGTCAGCAAGTTCCCGCAGCATCCTATGCAGCTCATTGAACATATGCGGTGCCGGTCCCAGATGAACGGCTCGTGCGCATATCCGGGACTCTACGGCCGTATTTACCCCTGGTTCACAAACGTCCTTTAGCTTGGCCGGCATTGTTTATTTCATTGCTGTGACGACGACGGCGACGCGGGCGATTTGGGGGGAACCTGTGGTGGTCAATGCGCTTGACGAACACGAACGCACGATAGGCTTCGCCGAAGTCGCGCTCAGCCAGATCAGAACGCTCCGCCATTCGGCCAATCCGCGCAACTACGAGATCTGGTACGTCTACGCGACGGGCTACAACGCACCGCTGAACGAGATCATCAACGAGACTCTGTCCCGCAACGGCAAGCTGTCGCAGTCCGATCTCGATCAGCTCTACGACTCCTACCTCGCGCATCTCAAGACCTCGGACCGCATCGACAAGGTCGGCGCGCGCGTCGTCGGCGAGATCGATGACCTCATGAGCATGCTCAGCGATGCTCTCGGCAGGACGGCGAGCTACGATGCGACCCTCGCGGGCGCCGATCTGCGGCTTGCATCGGCCACCAGCCGCGAGCAACTGGTCGACATCATCGAGGCGCTAGCCCATTCGACCAAGCAGATGCGGGAAACCAACCGCATCCTCGAAGAGCGGCTGACGCTGTCGAAGGATGAGATCAGCGGGCTGCAGCACAGTCTGGAGGTTATCCGGGCCGAGAGCCTGACCGATCCGCTCACCGGGCTCGGCAATCGCAAATATTTCGACCGGATGATCGAGACGACGGTGCAATCGGGGCTCGCGACCCAGCAGCCACTATCGCTGCTGATGTTCGACATTGACCATTTCAAGTCCTTCAACGACTCCTACGGACATCTCACCGGAGACCAGGTGCTGCGGCTGGTCGGGATGACCCTGAAGCATGCCATCAAGGGCCAGGACATCGCCGCGCGCTACGGCGGCGAGGAGTTCGCCGTCGTGCTGCCGAACACCACGCTGCAGCACGCACTGACGGTGGCCGATCACATCCGCCGCGCCGTGACGGCAAAGGAGCTGAAGAAGAAATCGACCGGCGAGATCCTGGGACGTGTGACGATCTCGGTCGGCCTGTCGCTGCTGCGGGCCGGCGACGACACCGATACGCTGATCGAACGCGCCGACGCCTGCCTCTATGCCGCCAAGCGCAGCGGGCGCAACAAGGTGGTGTGCGAGAACGATCCCGAATATGCGGCTGCCACCCGCGGCCAGGTTGCCTGACGGCAAGCTGGCCGGCCGAGCGTCGAGAGCATCAGCGCGTCCGCAATGATGCTGAGCGCGACGTCTGCCGGCCCCGCACGGCCGTCGAGCTGCGCGTCTTGCGGCCGGCGGGCGCCTTGTCCGCGCCCTTGCCAACGCTCTTGGCCACCTTCCCCGTCTTGACCGGCTTGGTCGTTTTCGCTGCTGTTTTGGTCGCTCCGGATTTGCTCCGGCCACGCGCCGGCACCGGCTCGCTGGGCGGCGCAGCCCGCTTCTTGCTGGTCCGCTTGCTCAAGGCGGCCCGTTGCGCCGCCGCAAACGCATCTCTCGCCCATGCCGCGAACTCATCGGTGTCGTCGAACAGATGCGCCGGCACCTGCCAATACGAGCGCACCGTCATGGTCCGCGCGCGCGTCTCGTAGGAGAACGGCTTGGATCCAGCCTCCTCAAACCTGGCGAACGTGGCCTCATCGGCGCGCAGATAGAGACCGCTGCGCAGCGCGAGCGCAAAGTTGATGCCGTCGGCGGAGATGCCGAAGCCGGAGAACATCCGCCGGATCGTGACCGGACCGAAGCCGGCAAACAAATCGGTCAGGAATTCGCGGTCCATCGCGCCAGCTCCCGCCAACACCCAGTTGCTCGCCTGGAGTTTTCGGTCGGGAAGGTGGCGTGTGTCAATGTCCGGAACGCGACAGGGTCCGGTGCCGTCCCGGTGGAAAGCGGACGATCAGACCTCTGCTGGCTTCAGCTGCACCGACTCGCCGCAGCCGCAGGCGCTGATCTGGTTCGGGTTGTTGAACACGAACTGGGCCTGCATCTTGTCGGCCTGATAGTCCATCTCGGTCCCAAGCAGAAACAGCACGGCCTTGGGATCGACCAGGATCTTGACGCCCTTGTCCTCGACCACCTCGTCGGTCGGCCGGATATCGTGGGCATATTCGACCGTATAGGACTGTCCGGCGCAGCCGCCGTTCTTGACACCGACCCGAAGGCCGATGATCTCGGACTCGGCGCGATCGGTCAGCTCGCGGATGCGCGTGGCTGCCGCATCGGTCAGCCGCATCACCTGCGGACGGGGCCGCGGCTTGGGCTTGCTGGCAACTGGCGTGTTCGTCATATCGGTCATCTGGTCAATCCCGGCGTTCGATCAATCCCGACCGCCATTCAAACGTCGTGCCTCACCACATGTTGAGGACGAGGCGGGCCTCGTCGCTCATCCGGTCCGGCGTCCATTGCGGCTCCCAGACAATGCTCACATTGACCACGCCGACCCCCGGAACGCTGGCGATCGCGTTCTCGACCATGGTCGGCAGCTCGCCGGCCGCCGGACAGTTCGGCGTCGTCAAGGTCATCATCACGTCGACGCTGCGGTCGTCCTTGATGTCGACCTTGTAGATCAGGCCGAGCTCATAGATGTCGGCCGGGATCTCCGGGTCGAACACCGTCTTCAGCGCTGCGATGATCTCGGTGGAAAGCCGCTCGGTCTCCTCCGGCGGCAGCGCCGAATGGGTTTCGACAGTCTGAGTTTTGACGTCGGCCGTGTCGGTCATGCAAACAATTCCCGCGCCTTGATCAATGCCTGTGCAAGCTGATCGACCTCTTCCCTCGTATTGTACATGCCAAACGAGGCCCTGCAGGTCGCCGTGACGTTGAATCTCTCCAAAAGCGGCATCACGCAGTGCGTGCCCGCACGCACCGCGACGCCCTGGCGGTCGATCACGGTAGCGATGTCATGAGCATGCGCCCCCTTCATCTCGAACGAGATCACCGGCCCCTTGCCCTTGGCGGTGCCGATCAGCCGCAGCGAGTTGATCTCGCGCAGTCGATCCTGGGCATAGGTGAGCAGGTCGTGCTCATGCGCGGCGATGCGCTCCTTGCCGACCGAGTTGACGTAATCGATCGCGGCGCCCAGCCCGACCGCCTCGACGATCATCGGGGTGCCCGCCTCGAACTTGTGCGGCGGATCGCCGTAGGTGACCCAGTCGCGCGCAACCTCGCGGATCATCTCGCCGCCGCCATTGTAGGGGCGCATGGCAACGAGGTGGTCGTATTTGGCGTAGAGCACGCCGATCCCGGTCGGCCCGTACAGCTTATGGCCGGTGAAGACGTAGAAGTCGCAGTCGATGTCCTGGACGTCGATGGCGAGGTGCACGGCGGCCTGGCTGCCGTCGACCAGCACCGGGATGCCGCGCGCATGCGCAATCCGAACGACCTCCTTCACCGGCACGAGCGTGCCCAGCATGTTCGACATCTGCGTGATCGCGACCAGCTTGGTCCTGGGCGTCAGCAGCTTCTCGAACTCGTCGATCAGGAAGTTGCCGTCATCGTCGACCGGGGCCCACTTGATCACCGCGCCCTGCCGCTCCCTGAGGAAATGCCAGGGGACGATGTTGGAATGGTGCTCCATGATCGAGAGCACAATCTCGTCGCCCTCGCCGATGTTCGGCCCGCCCCACGACGACGCGACCAGATTGATCGCCTCGGTCGCGTTGCGGGTGAAGATGATCTCCTCGCTGCGGCGCGCATTGAGGAAGCGCGTGACCCGCTCCCGGCCGCCCTCATAGGCTTCCGTGGCGGCATTGGCGAGATAATGCAGGCCGCGATGCACGTTGGCATATTCGCTGGTATAGGCCCGCGTCATGCGGTCGAGCACCGCGCGCGGCTTCTGCGCCGAGGCGGCGTTGTCGAGATAGACGAGCTTCTTGCCGTAGACCTGCAGCGCCAGCGCCGGAAAATCCTCGCGGATGCGGGCGACGTCGTAGGATCCGTTGGAGACGGCGGGATGCGTGCTCATGCGCGCGCCTCCATCCAGTCCTGGGCGGCAGCGATGACGCGCTCGCGCAAGGAATCGTCCTCGATCGCCTCGATGGCTTCGCCGACGAAGGCCTGGATCAGCAGCGCCTGGGCCTGCTTCTCCGGCAGGCCGCGGGCCTGCAGATAGAACAACAGGCTGTCGTCGAGCGCGCCGGCGGTGGCGCCATGGCCGCAGGAGACGTCGTCGGCGAAGATCTCGAGTTCGGGCTTGCTGTCGGCCTCGGCCTCGTCGGACAACAGCAGCGCCCGCGTCATCATCTTGCCGTCGGTCTGCTGCGCGTCGGGGCGGACGATGATGCGGCCCTGGAACACCGAATGGGCGCGATCGTCGAGCACCGCGCGAAAGTTCTCGCGGCTGGTGCAGCCGGGCACCGCGTGATCGACCACCAGCGTCAGGTCGCCATGCTGCCTGTCGCGCAGCAGGTTGACGCCGTTGATGATCAGCTCGCTGCCTTCGCCCTTGAGAGTGATGAAGCCCTGCAGACGACTGACGGCGCCGCCGGTCGTCATGTTGAAGAGATTGAGTTTCGACCGCGCACCGACCTCGTACTTGGCGGACGTGATGTTAACGGCATCCCTGGCATCGCGCATCAGGCGAATGGTGGACAACGCAGCGTCGTCACCGAGGGAGACGACCACGGCGTCATTGGCCTGATAGCCCGAGGCGCCATCGGCGGCGATCGCGCTTTCGATCAAGGTGGCCTGCGCGCCGTTCCCCACCGAAAGATGCGAGCGACTGGCACGCGATGCCTGCGATGCCGTCGCGATGTGAATGATCTGCAGCGGATGCGAGAGCTTTGCACCATCCGCCACGGAGATCAGGACTCCGTCGGTCGCGAGCGCACCGTTCAACAGCACCATCGCATCGTTGACGGTCGTCTCCAGCAGCCGCTCGCTGCCGGCGCTCTGCAGCGCCTCGCGCAGCGTGTGAACCTTGACACCATCTTCGGAGGCCGAGATGTCCGAGAGCTCCGCCACGAACACGCCGTCGACCAGTACCAGCTTCCGGGCGCCGTCGACGGCAACAGAAGCCAGCACGGCTTTTGCCCGTGCCAGCGCCGCCGCGTCGGGCGCGCCTGCGAGCGGCAGCACCTCGCGCATCAGCGCACGCAGATCGGTGTACTTCCATTCCTCGATACGACGGTGCGGCAGGCCGGTGCGCTCGAAGGCCGAGAAGGCTTCGCGCCGGATATCGACCACCTTGCCGGTGCCGGGCAGACGGCCCAGAGCGGCAGAGAGCAAGCTGCTCGCCGCCGGACCGCTGTCGTTCTTGACCAAAGCTACGTTCATCACAGATCCATTCGCGAGCTCAGGCCGCGTCTTCGAACTGGGCGTAGCCGGACGCCTCCAGCTCGAGCGCGAGCTCCTTGCCGCCGCTCTTCACGACGCGCCCCTTCGACATCACATGAACGACGTCGGGGACGATGTAGTTCAGCAGCCGCTGATAGTGGGTGATCACGATCATCGAGCGATCGGCTGCGCGCAGCGCGTTGACGCCGTCGGCGGCGATGCGCAGCGCGTCGATGTCGAGGCCGGAATCCATCTCGTCGAGGATGCAGAGCGACGGCTGGAACAGCGCCATCTGCAGCACCTCGTTGCGCTTCTTCTCGCCGCCGGAAAAGCCGACATTGACGCCGCGCTTGAGCATGTCCTGCGGAATGCTGAGCGATTTCGAGATCTCGCGCACCTTCCTGAGGAAGTCCGGCGTCGAATATTCCTCCTCGCCGCGCGCCTTGCGCTGCGCGTTCAGCGCTGTCCGCAGGAAGGTCATGGTCGCGACGCCGGGGATCTCCACCGGGTACTGGAACGCCAGGAACACGCCCTTGGCGGCACGCTCGTCCGGTGCCATGGCGAGCAGATCCTCGCCCTTGAACAGGATCTCGCCGCCGGTCACCTCATAGCCCGGCTTGCCGGCGATGACGTGGGACAGCGTCGACTTGCCGGAGCCGTTCGGCCCCATGATCGCATGCACCTTGCCGGCGTCGATCGACAGCGTCAGGCCGTGGAGAATCTCGCGCTCCTCGACGCGGACCTGCAGGTTGTTGATTTCGAGTAGTGCCATGATCTGTTTCCGCTCAACGCTTGCCCTGGCGGCACCGATTCCATCGGGTCCAAGGACGTATGATATCGATATCAGCACGAGCGGGCCGCGCCGCGGCCCTGCTGCAATATGGCCTCAGCCGACCGAACCTTCGAGGCTGATCGAGATCAGCTTCTGCGCCTCGACTGCGAACTCCATCGGGAGCTGCTGCAGCACGTCCTTGACGAAGCCGTTGACGACCAGGCCAACCGCCTCCTCCTGCGAAAGACCGCGCTGGATGCAGTAGAACAGCACGTCTTCGGAGATCTTGGACGTGGTCGCCTCGTGCTCGAAGGTGGCCGAGGAGTTCTTGGCCTCGATATACGGCACGGTATGCGCACCGCATTTGTCGCCGATCAGCAGCGAATCGCAGGCAGTGAAGTTGCGCGCGCCGGTCGCCTTGCGATGCGCCGTGACCAGGCCACGATAGGTGTTCTGCGATTTGCCGGCAGCGATTCCCTTGGAGATGATGCGGCTCGACGTGTTCTTGCCGAGATGGATCATCTTGGTGCCCGAGTCGACCTGCTGGAAGCCGTTCGAGATCGCGATCGAATAAAATTCACCGCGAGAGTTATCGCCACGCAGGATGCAGCTCGGATATTTCCAGGTGATCGCCGATCCCGTCTCGACCTGGGTCCAGGAAATCTTGGAATTATCGCCGCGGCAGTCGCCACGCTTGGTGACGAAATTGTAGATGCCGCCCTTGCCTTCCGAATTGCCCGGATACCAGTTCTGCACCGTCGAGTACTTGATCTCGGCATCATCCAGCGCGACCAGCTCGACCACCGCCGCGTGCAGCTGGTTCTCGTCGCGCTGCGGCGCGGTGCAGCCCTCGAGATAGGACACGTAGGCGCCCTTGTCGGCGATGATCAGCGTGCGCTCGAACTGGCCGGTGTTGCGCTCGTTGATGCGGAAATAGGTCGACAGCTCCATCGGGCAGCGCACGCCCGGCGGGATATAGACGAACGAGCCGTCGGAGAAGACGGCCGAGTTCAAGGTCGCGTAGAAATTGTCGGAGGTCGGCACCACGCTGCCGAGATATTTCTGCACCAGCTCGGGATGCTCGCGGATCGCTTCCGAGATCGGCATGAAGATCACGCCCGCCTTCTTCAGCTCCTCCTTGAACGTCGTCGCCACCGACACCGAATCGAACACGGCGTCGACCGCGATCTTGCGGCTCTCGGGGCTGCCAGCGCCGGGCACCGGCTCGACGCCCTCGAGGATCGCGACCTCGCGGAGCGGAATGCCGAGCTTCTCGTAGGTCTTCAGAATCTCCGGGTCGATCTCGTCGATCGAGGAGAGCTGCTTCTTCGGCTTGGGCGCGGCGTAATAATACAGATCCTGGAAGTCGATCTTGGGGTAGTCGACGCGCGCCCAGGTCGGCTCCTGCATGGTCAGCCAGCGGCGATAGGCCTCCAGCCGCCATTCGAGCATCCAGGCGGGCTCGTTCTTCTTGCCCGAGATGAAGCGGATCGTGTCTTCGGAAAGCCCCTTGGGAGCCTTCTCGGATTCGATGAGTGTCTCGAACCCATAACGATATTGGTCGACGTCGATCCGCCTGACGCGGTCGACCGTCTCTTGTACGGCTGGCATTCCATCCTCCGCTCGCGGTTTCAAGGACCGCGGTGGACACGTTCTGGAACCGTCTTACGACGTTTCGCGGACGAAATCACGCCCTTAGAATCGCTCAAGCACGGTTTCGTCGCCACCTTTAAGTAGGGTCAATGACAGCTTTCGCCAAGCCTGCAGGCCGCGATCGACATCCGCCTCGGTCGTGGACCAGCCCAGACTGAGGCGCACCGCTCCCTGCGCCGCTGCGGAACCGACGCCCATCGCTTCCAGGACATGGGATGGCTGGACCTTACCGGACGAGCAGGCCGAGCCGGAAGACACCGCGATCCCTTCGAGATCGAACCCGATCACGGCCGTCTCGGCCTTGAGCCCCGGCGCCGTGAACAGCGTCGTATTCGGAAGCCGCGCCGCTTCGGAGGAAAATACCGTCACGCCGGCGGTCTGACGAAGGCCCGTTTCCAGCCGGTCGCGCAGCGCCGTGATCCGGGGCAGGTCGACCTCGAGCTCAGCCAGGGCAGCGCCGGCTGCGGCGCCAAATCCGGCAATTCCGGCCATGTTTTCGGTTCCAGCCCGGCGACCGCGCTCCTGGCCGCCACCGCGGAGAACCGGAATCGGCTCCTCCACGCCGGCGCCCAGAACCAGCGCGCCGACGCCCTTGGGTCCGCCGATCTTGTGCGCAGAGATGGTCACAAGGTCCGCGCCCATCTGTTTGATATCGAGGGGTATTTTCCCAAATGCCTGGACCGCGTCGACATGCAGCAGGCCGCCCGCCTGGTACACGATCTCAGCAACTTTCGAAACCGGTTGAAGCACCCCGGTCTCGTTGTTGGCGGCCATGACGGACACAAGCGCCCGCGGTCCCCCGGCCAGCAGGGCTTCCAGGCGGCCGGGATCGACCACGCCCGAGGCATCGACCGGGATCGTCTGCACCGCCGATGGCGCGAACCGGCCGCCGGCCAGCACCGAGGCATGCTCGACCGCCGACACCAGCAGCCGCTCGACCGGGCCGGCCGGCGCCCGCAGACCTGGGCTCAAAGCGAGCACATTGGCCTCGGTTCCGCCGGAGGTGAACACGACGCGGCGCGCAACGGTACCGAGCCCGCGGGCGATGACCTCGCGGGCCTCCTCCATCAGCCGCCGCGCCTTGCGGCCTTCGGCATGAACCGACGAGGGATTGCCGACCAGGTCCATGGCGGCGATCACCGCCGCGCGCGCTTGCGGTCGAAGCGGCGTCGTCGCGTTCCAGTCGAGATAGATCCTGTCGGCCATCGGTCCGTTCATATCAACTCGGGCCACGAACGACCATGGCTCGTCGGCACCATGATGATGCGCGACGGCCAGCGTGGTATCGTCGGGCGCGAGATTGAGATAGCGGGTCCGGTGCCATGAACAAGCTTGTCGGCTCGATGCTGCGTCCGAATGATCGGAGCTTCTACGCCATCATGGCCGGGCTCTCGCTCGGCATCGGCGTCGTCAACGCCCTCTCGGCCGCCCACGATGCCGTCAGGCGGGGAGCCGCCTATGATCTAGAAAAGCAGCTGCTGTGGGAGATGACGAGCATCATCGTCATCATCCTGCTGGCGCCGCTGCTGGTCGTCACCGTTCGATTGATCCGGCGGGGCCCGGCCGCCCCTGTCCGTCTCATCGCGCTCGCCGTTGCCGCCGTCATCGTCTTCTCCCTGCTCCACATCACCGGCATGGTGATGCTGCGCAAGCTGCTGATGTGGGGCGCTGGCGGCGCCTACGACTTCCAGTTCTCGCTCGCCACCATCGTGTACGAGTTCCGCAAGGACGTCATGACGGCGCTGCTCATCGGTGCCACGCTCTGGCTATATGACGGCTATCGCGCGAGCGCCCTCCAAGAGCCGACACGGCGATCCGAGCCTCCTGCCCCTGCCACGCTCTGGCTGCGCGACGGCGCGAGCCGCATCCGCGTCGCGCCGGCCGACATCCTGTGGGTCGCTGCGGCCGGCAACTACGTGGAATACGCCATGGCCGACGGCAGGCGACATCTGATCCGCGGCACCCTGTCGGCCGCCGAGGCCGAACTCGCCCGCTTCGCGCTGGTGCGCATCCACCGCGGCCGGCTGGTCAACATGACCAGGGTCACCGCGCTTTCGGTTCTGCCATCAGGCGAGTTCGACCTGACCTTCGACGGCGGCCAATCCGTCCAGGGCAGCCGCCGCTATCGCAGCGCGGTTGCGCCATTGGAGCAGACGGTGGTGGCGGCGCGCTGAAGCGGCCGCGGCTGCCGACGAAAACGCCTGTATTTTCATCGAATTGCAGGCGCATTCGGGGCACGCTCCGCGGCCGCCTCGGCCCGCAGCCGCTTCGAGGGCGCGCTCGGCATCCCTGCCGCAGCCGCCTCGCCGGGCGTTGAAAATCCTTGCTTTTTGCCCTGCGCTCCATGCTAGAAGGCCAACTTCCAGTCACGCCAGCGCCGCTCCGTCCAAGCGAACGGATGGCGCTCGATCACCACTTTTCCTGCTGATGTCCCCTGCTGAACTCTTCGGCGAGGCGCCAGATGAAGCATGGACGAAGTCGGTCGACGCTCTGCCAAGGATTCTCTGATGCCTGAAGTCATCTTCAACGGTCCGGCCGGCCGCCTCGAAGGCCGTTACCATCCGGCGAAGCAGAAGAACGCGCCGATCGCGATGATCCTGCATCCGCATCCGCAGTTCCACGGCACGATGAACCATCAGATCGTGTACCAGTGCTACTACGCCTTCGCGCATCGCGGCTTCTCGGTGCTGCGCTTCAATTTCCGCGGCGTCGGCCGCAGCCAAGGCTCGTTCGACCACGGCACCGGCGAGCTGTCCGATGCGGCCTCCGCGCTCGATTGGGCGCAGACCATCAACCCCGAGGCTCGCGCCTGCTGGGTCGCCGGCTTCTCGTTCGGCGCCTGGATCGGCATGCAGCTCCTGATGCGCCGCCCGGAGGTCGAGGGCTTCATCTCGATCGCGCCGCCCGCCAACCTCTATGACTTCTCGTTCCTGGCGCCTTGCCCGTCCTCGGGCCTGATCGTGCACGGCGAACGCGATGCGGTGGTGCCGCCCAAGGACGTCAACACGCTGGTCGAGAAGTTGAAGACGCAGAAGGGCATCGTGATCGACCAGCAGGTCATCCCCGGCGCCAACCACTTCTTCGACGGCAAGCTCGAGCCGCTCATGGAGACGATCACGGCCTATCTGGACATGCGCCTCGCCAATGTGAGGTGAGGCCGGGCGATGTTCTGTAGGGTGGGCAAAGGCGAGTCCAACGCGCCGTGCCCACCGACTTCATGTGTGCATGCTGAGCCAATGGTGGGCACGCGATCAGATCAGCGCTTTGCACCGATCTGATCGCTTGGCCTACCCTACGCCTCGCGTACTTTCTCAAGCAGCCTGCTTCAACAAATAAGCGTCGTGCCTCACAAGGAACGCGCGCAGCAGCGTCGGATAATCGGCGCCGACCGCCGTCCTCACACTCGGCCGCTGCGCCAACTGATCACGCCAGGCCCGAACCTTCGGCGTTGACGCAAAGATGCCGAGATCGGCATAGCCATCGAACACATCGAAATAGCGGAAGACCGGCGCAAACACCGCGTCGACCAGGCTGAAGCGCACGCCATCGAAATACGGTCCCTCGCCCAGCGCGTCCTCGACGCGGGCGAACTTCGCCGTCAGCGCCTCGCGCTTCGCGCCGAACACGGCAGCATCCTGCGTCGTCTCCAGGCCCCAGAGATCGCCGAGGATCGCCGAGCCGAACTCCATCCAGGCGCGATGCTGCGCGCGCTGGAGCGCGTCATCGGGATGCAGCCTAGCTCCGGGCTGCGCGTCCTCGATGTACTCGCAGATCACGTTGCTCTCGAACACCGCCACTTCGCCCCGCGGCGCCGGCACCACCAGCACCGGCACCTTGCCGAGCGGCGAGATCTTCAGGAACCAGTCGGGCTTGTCGGCAAGATCGATGTCGATCCGCTCGAACGCGACACCCTTCTCGGTGAGCGCGATGACGGCGCGTTGCACATAGGGGCAGAGCTTGTGGCTGATCAGCTTCAGGGAGGGCGACATGACATCCTCGGCAGTTTGATGCAGATGCATCAAACTAGATGCACACGCATGGAACTGTCAAGATTCATGCAATTGCATGGATCATGGACGCGCGATCACTCCGCCGGTCATCGGAAACGGCACCCCGGTGGTGGTGGGATAGCTCAGCGGCAGGCCCTTCATGCCGCGCACCGCCAGGAAGCCGAATGCCTGGGCCTCGATGGCGTCAGCCGACCAGCCCAGCGCATCGGCCGATTCGACGCTCGCCGGCGCGACGCGCTCCCGCAGCATCCGCATCATGGTATGGTTGCGGGCCCCGCCGCCGCACACGATCCAACTCGCCGGCGGCTTCGGCAGCAGCGGAACGACGCGGGCGATCGCAGCCGCCGTGAACGCCGTCAGGGTCGCGGCCCCGTCCGCCGGCGTCACATCGCCGAGCTTCAGCGCGGCGAAATCGTTGCGGTCGAGCGATTTCGGCGGCGGCAGCGCGAAGAAGGGCATGTCGAGCGCGCTCGTGATCCAGGCCTCGTCCGGCCTGCCCTGCTCCGCCACGCGGCCATCCTGATCGAACGCCTGGCCGGTCGTGCGGTGCATGAAGTCGTCGAGCAGCGCATTGCCCGGACCGGTGTCGCAGGCGATCAGCACGTCGTCGCCATCGATATAGGTGATGTTGGAGACGCCGCCGATATTGACCACGGCGATCGGCCCGGGGCGTGACAGCGATTGCGCCAGGGCACGGTGATAGACCGGCACGAACGGCGCGCCCTGCCCGCCGAAATCGACGTCGGCGGCGCGGAAATCGTGCATCACCGGGATATGGACGGACTTGGCGAGCGCGGCGGCATCGCCGATCTGCACCGTCAGGCGGCGTTCCGGGCGGTGCAGCACGGTCTGCCCATGGAAGCCGATGATGTCGATGTCCTCAGGCTTGAGCCGGTGCTGCGCCAGGAACGCGGCGATCGCCTCGGCGTGCGCCACCGTCACGGCGCGCTCGGCATCGCGTACCCGCCCGGGACGCGCCTCGCGCCGCTCGATCTGCACCGCATCGGCGAGCGCCTCGCGCAGCAGGCTGCGCTCGGCGGCGCCATAGGCCCGGTAGCCCGTGGGGCCGAGCCTCTTGATCTGCCGCCCGTCGGTCTCGATCAGGGCCACGTCCACCCCGTCGAGCGAGGTGCCACTCATGAGGCCAAGTGCGGTCAGAATCATTGCAGTCGAACCCGAAAACCCTGCCCTGCTTGCCAAGTACGGCCGATTTGAGGTCCCGCCCGGGCCGCGCCCATGCTTGTACAAGCCCGGCGCATCTTATAATGCCACAACGCCCGTATCCGCGGCATGTGCCCTACCGCACCCCGCCGCGACATCAGGTCAATACCGTAAACAAATGCTCAGAGTCGCCGACAATGACTGGCTTCAAGTCTGATTTCCTGAACGTGCTGCAGAGCCGCGGATTCATCCATCAGTGCTCGGATTTCGAGGGCCTGGATGCGCTCGCCGCCAAGGGCCAGGCGACCGCCTATGTCGGCTATGACTGCACCGCACGCTCGCTGCACATCGGCAACTTCCTGACCATGATGATGCTGTACTGGCTGCAGCAGACCGGGAACAAGCCGATCACCCTGATGGGCGGCGGCACGACCATGGTCGGAGATCCCTCCGGCAAGGACGAGACCCGCGCGATGCGCACGGTCGAGGAGATCGAGGCCAACAAGGCCTCGATCCGCGGCGTGTTCGCCAAGGTGCTGCGCTACGGCGACGGCGCGACAGATGCCATCATGCTCGACAACGCCGAATGGCTGACCCAGCTCAAGTGGATCGAGATGCTGCGCGACATCGGCCGGCACTTCTCGGTCAACCGCATGCTGACCATGGACTCGGTGAAGCTGCGGCTCGAGCGCGAGCAGGAGATGAGCTTCATCGAGTTCAACTACATGGTCTGCCAGGCCTACGACTTCGTCGAGCTGGCGCGCCGCACCGGCTGCCGGCTCCAGATGGGCGGCTCGGACCAGTGGGGCAACATCGTCAACGGTGTCGAGCTCGGCCGCCGCATGGGCACCGAACAGCTCTTCGCGCTGACGACACCGCTGCTGACCACCGCCTCGGGCGCCAAGATGGGCAAGACCGCGCAGGGGGCGATCTGGCTCAATGCCGACCAGTGCAGCCCGTATGATTTCTGGCAGTACTGGCGCAACACCGAGGACGCCGACGTCGTCAAGTTCCTCAAGCTGTTCACGACGCTGCCGCTGTCGGAGATCGAAAAGCTCGGCGCGCTCCAGGGCGCCGAGATCAACGAGGCCAAGAAGGCGCTGGCGGATGCGGCGACCACGCTGCTGCACGGCGAAGAAGCGGCGCGGACCGCGGCCGAGACCGCGCGCCGCACCTTCGAGGAAGGCGCGATCGCCGAGAACCTGCCGACCGTCGAGGTCGCAAAGGCTGAGCTCGACGCGGGCCTCGGCGTGCTCAATGCCTTCGTCAAGGCCGGCCTCGTCGCCTCCAACGGCGAGGCGCGGCGGCAGATCAAGGGCGGCGGCCTGCGCGTCAACGACGTCGCGGTGACCGACGAAAAGATGGCACTGACGCCGGCGGCGCTGACCAGCGAGGGCGTGATCAAGCTGTCGCTGGGCAAGAAGCGCCACGTGCTGGTCAAGCCTGCATAGCCGCATTCGTTTTTGCCTGCTTGTCAGGGAACGCCGAAAGGCGCTCCCTGACGGTATGACGATCAGCGCGCCGCAAGAGCCTGCGCAAGCCGAGGAAAGCCCGACAGCTCGACCACGAACGCACTTGGCGTTCGTGGTGCTGGGCCTGTGCTTCGCGCTGTCGGTGCTCGGCCGCGGGCTGGGAGAAAGCTTTACCGTCTTCCTCAAGCCGATCTCCGACGGCTTCGGCTGGGACCGCTCCGAGGTGGTCTCGATCTATTCGCTGACGGCGCTCGCCGGCGGCCTCGCCGCGCCGCTGATCGGACGGCTGTTCGACCACACCGGGCCGCGCGCCGTCTATGCGCTCGGCCTCCTGCTGCTCGGCACAGCCTTCACGGCCGCGGCGCACGCGCGGGCGCTGTGGCAGTTCCAGATCAGCATCGGCCTGTGCGTCGGCATCGGCATCGCGCTGATCGGCAACGTCCCCAACTCGATCCTGCTCGGCCGCTGGTTCGGCAAGAAGCTGCCGACCGCGATGGCGGTGATCTATTCGGCGACCGGCGCCGGCGTGCTGATCCTGCTGCCGGGCTCGCAACTGCTGATCGACGCCATCGGCTGGCGCAGCACCTATCAGGCGTTCGGCGCTGCAGCCTTCAGTCTGCTGGTGCCGCTGGCGTTGCTACCGTGGCGGCTGTTCGCCGCCGGCGCGCCTCACATCACCAGGCCGATCAGCGACGAGCTCGCTGATGACGCCTGGACGTTGTCGCGCGCGCTGCGCCACCACGCCTTCTGGGCGCTGTTCTCGACCTTCTTCTTCACCGCCATCGGCATGTATGCGATCGCGCCGCAGGTCGTCGCCTATCTGATCGATGCGGGCTTTGCGCCGCTGCAGGCCGCCACCGCCTGGGGCTTCTCGGGCGTGGTGCTGCTGTTCGGCATGCTCGGCGTCTCCGCGCTCGACGGGCTGATCGGGCGGCGGCCATCCGTGCTGTTCTCCTACGCCGTATCGATCGCAGGAATCCTGATGCTGTGGGCGCTGCAATTTGCGCCGAACATCTTCCTGCTCACCGGCTTCGTCGTCTGCTTCGGCAGCATGATCGGCTCGCGCGGGCCGCTGTTGTCGGCCACCGCGATGAAGATCTTCCGCGGCAGGCGACTCGGCACCATCTACGGCACGATCACGATCGGCAGCGGGCTCGGCTCGGCGCTGGGATCGTGGAGCGGCGGCGTCATCCACGATCTCACTCACGGCTATGATGCCGTCATTCTGCTCGCGCTCGTCAGCGTCGTCATCGGCATGGTCCCGTTCCTGGTCGTTCCCGCCCTTCGCACGTAGTTGGCGCACGGTCCAAATACGGTGTGCTTGCGCGCGCCGAGTGCCGCCCGTCCACATAGTGGACGGCGCGCAACGACCACGCATTCATGATTAGTAAGCAGCTTGATGATAGTTGTTTCGGCAACAAGAACGAAGAGGACGCCGTGACACTGCTCAGCCGCATGAAGTTCCGTACCAAGCTCGCAAGCATGGTGATCCTTGCGATCGCGACGGTGATCGCGATCGTGGCCGTTTCCGGCTGGCTCAGCCGCGCGCGGATGCTGGAAGACCGCATCACCCAGATGCACACCGCGGTGGACCTCGTCTACGGTCTCGCAGAGACGCTGCAGACGGAGGTCGCGGCAGGAAAGATGTCGGTGGACGAGGCCAAGAACAAGTTCCGCTATCTTGCGCGACGAATGACGTTCAACAACGGCCAGGGCTATCCGATCGCCTACAACGCGGCAGATTCGGCGCTTCTGCTGAATGCCGCCAACGAGAAACTGGAGGGCAAGATCCTCGGCACCAAGGACGCCAACGGCGTCATGATCGCCGATGCGCAGATCAAGGCCGCGCAGCAGAGACCCGAAGGCAGCACGACCTCCTACCTCTATCCGCGGCCCGGCCAGACCGAGCCGCTGCGGAAGGTCGTCTTCGTCCGCGCCTTCGCGCCGTGGAACATCGTCATGAGCTACGGGCTCTATGTCGACGACATCGAGGCGGACGTCTATGCGCTGCTGATGCGGCTCGCCGGCATCGGCGCGGCGCTGCTCGTGCTGCTCGGCATCCTGTCCTTCCTGATCTCGCACAACGTGGTCGGCGGGCTGCATCGGCTGAAGGATCGCATGCAGGACATCGCCGGCGGGCGGCTCGAGCAGCCGGTCGCCGAGACCGAACGCGGCGACGAGATCGGCCGCATGGCCGAGACCCTGGAGGTACTGCGCAAGACCGCGATCACCGCCCGCATGCTGGAGCATGAGCAGGCCGCATCCAAGCAGCGCAGCGAAGCGGACAAGCGCGACGCGCTGATCGCGATGGCCGACCGCTTCGATGCCTCCGTCGGCCAGCTCGTGGCCCTGATGGCGTCCGGCGCCGGAGAGCTCGAGGCCACGGCGAAATCGATGACCGGCACCGCCGAGAGCACCAATGCGCGCGCGACCGCCGTCAGCTCCGCCGCGACTGAAGCGAGCTCGCGCGTCCAGACGGTCGCCACCGCCGCCGAGGAATTGACCTCGTCGATCACCGAGATCAGCCGTCAGGTCGCCCAATCGGCCGAGGTTACCGGACGCGCCGTCGAAAGCGCGCGCCATACCGACGGGATCGTCCGCGCCCTGGCCGACGGCGCCAAGCAGATCGAGCACGTCGCCGAGCTGATCTCCAGCATCGCGGGCCAGACCAACCTGCTGGCGCTCAACGCCACGATCGAGGCCGCGCGCGCCGGCGAAGCCGGGCGCGGCTTCGCGGTGGTCGCAGCGGAGGTGAAGAGCCTGGCCAGCCAGACCGCACAGGCCACGCAGGAGATCGGCGACCGCATCGCCCAGATCCAGAACGCGACGCGGGAAGCGGTCGGCGCGCTCGACGGCATCACCCTGACCATCGAGGAAGTGTCCGCGATCGCGGCCACGATCGGATCGGCGATCGAGGAACAGGGAACGGCCACCGCGGAGATCGCGCGCAACGTCACCCAGACCGCGCAGGCCACCCGTGAGGTCACCGCTAATATCGGCGGCGTCTCGACCGCAGCCAACGAGACCGGCAGCGCCGCGAGCCACGTGCTGATCGCCGCCGGCAACCTCTCCAAGCAGGCCGAGCAGCTCTCCCGCGAGGTCGACACCTTCCTTGCTGGCGTCAGAGCGGCCTGACCGCATCGATCCGCTCTGTTGACGTCGCCGACGCCGACGGCCGGCAGCATCAATTGTTCGGCGGCAGCTCCGCCGGCGGGTATTGCTGCTTGCCGGTGTTGAAATCCATGATCTTGCGCGTCACGCCCGGCAGCATGGCCGAGATCGGATTGATGCGCACCACCGGCTGGCTCGGCGTGCCGACGACCTCGTAGGTCACGCCGAACAGACCTTCATTGCTGCCGCCGAGGAACAGGCCGACGATCGGGATCTGGTTGAACATGTTGTTCAGCCCGTACAGCGGCACGATCGTGCCGGAGGCGCGGACCTGGTTGACGTTGTAGTCGATGCTGCCCTCGATGGTCAGGCCGAGCGTCGGCCCCTTGACCACGCCGTCGCGGATCGAGAGCAGCCCGTTCTGCCGCGTGAACTCTGCGCGCAGCATCGTGAAGGCGATGCCCTGTGACGCGCCCTGGGCCGCACCGGAAGCGGCGCGGTCCAGCGCCTGCTCACCCCTGACGGTGAAGTTGCGAACGATCGCGAGGCCTTCCTTGGGGCTGGAATCGGCCGTCGGCGGCTCCATGGCCAGCTCCAGCTCGCCGCCGGCCATCTTGGAATAGGTGTCGGCGAAGCGCAGCAGCGCACCTGCATCGTTGGTCACGAGATAGATCACCTCGCGGCCCTGACGGCGCGCACGCGGATCAGAGCTGGGCGCCTCGCGGCCGACGCGGATGTCGGCGGTGACCGGCGTGTCGCGGCCGACCTTGCCGGTCAGGTTGAAGCTCTTGAAGGCGCCGCCGCGCCGGGAGAGCTTGACGTCGACGCTGCGCAGCGCCTCGCCGTTGAAGCCGGCGACGGCGCCGAGCTTGACCTCGGCGTCGAAGTCGAGATTCGAGCGCGCCTTGTTCTTGTCGGCGTCCTTGTTGGTCCCGGAGATGGCGGACTTCAGGAAGCCGCGGCCGTCGAACACGTCGCCGCGCATCGACAGCTTCAGCACGCCGTCCTGGCCGCGCTCGGCCTTGAGCTGCGTCTTGTCGCCTTCCGACGGCGAATAGGTCGGGAAGTTGGCGTTCATCAGGTCGCCGTTCTGGTCGACTTCCAGCGAGCCCTTGATGGAGACGCCACCGCCTTCGATGTTGATGTCCTCGAAGCGGGTCGACTGCTGCTTGGCGACCACGTTGAAGGTGGCCTTGCTCGCCTTGCCCGGATTCTTCACCCAGCCCGGCAGCAAATTGTCGAGCTTGAGCTGGGTCAGATCGGCCTCGACACCGAGCCGGCTGTCACGATCGGCGGAGCCCGCGATCTTGCCGTTGAGCTTGAGCGGCACGTTGCCGGTGATCGCGGTGCCCAGATCCATGCCGAGCCGGGCGCGGCTCGCATCATCGAGGATCGCCTGCATCTTGATGTCGGCGTCGCCCTCGGTCGGCTTGCGATAGTCGAGCGTGGCCGGCTGGCCGTTGATCTTGACGTCGCCCTTGACCTGATAGCCGGCGGTGTTGGCCACGATCTTGAGCGTGTTGGCCTCGAGCTTCTGGTTCATCACCAGCTTGTCGGCGGCAAAGCCGTTGAGGTCGGCCGTGACCGCGTAGCTGGTGTCGGCCTTGGTGAGTTCGCCCTTGACCGGCATCGCGAGATTCACGCTGGCCTGGAACGTTCCCTTGGTCTGGTTGGGATCGATCGGCATCGACGACAGATCGTTGAGCCGGTCGGAGGCGAGGATCTCGGCGGCCGCGGCGACCTGGCCCTCGACGCGCATCCGCACCTTCGAGGGTGACGGCTTCGGCGCCATGTCCGGCACCTCGAACACCACGTCGGAGAAGTTGAGCTTGCGCCCGGCCGGCGTATCCGCGACGCCCTGCCCGATCGTCACCGTCGCGGTGCGGCCGGTGACATGCGCCTTCACGTCGGCATCGCGCACCGACGGCAGGCCGTCGACCGGATGCACGGTGACATTGGTGGCGACGATGTTGACGTCGAGACCATCGTCGGGAATCGGCGGCCCCTTGCGCGGCAGGTTGCGCGTCGGCGAATTGACCGCGACGTCGATCCGCTGCACCGAGCCGCGCTCGATGCGCTCGATGATCCAGGCCCGCACCTCCGGCACGATCAGCGCCGGCCAGATCCGTTTCATCGCCAGCGCGGGCATCGGCGTCGCGGCGAAGCCGAGCTTCAGCCGCGGCTCTCCGGCATACTCGACGCTGCCGGTGCCGGCGACGCCGATTTCACCGTTGGACACCTCGGCCTGCGTCAGCAGCACGCGCTTGCCCTCGGTGTCGAAGCGGAAGTTGATCGAGATGCGGTTGAAGATCAGCGGTGGCTCGTTTTCGATGGCGCCGAGCAGAATGGTGCCGCCGTTGAGACCCAGCCGCCAGTCGTTCGCGGTGTCGTTCGGCGGCTCGAGATTGGCGTTGAGCGTGATGCGGTTGGCGCCAGAGATCACCTTCAACGGCGCGATCAGCACGCGGCGTCCGGCGTCCCATTCCATGCTGATCTCGGCGGAATCGATCGCCATCGGATAGTCGGGCGTATCGGTGTCGATGATCTTGCCCGCGCCGATGTTGATCTTGCCGCGCAGATAGGTCGGCAGCCCGTCGCGCGCGAGCTCGCCCTTGATCTCGCCGGTCATGGGCAGGTCCGCCATGTAGGTGAGATCCTTGAGTCGCATCGCCAGCAGGATGTTGCTGGTGGAAACCTTGTCAGCCTTGATGTCCACCGTGCGCACGCCGTTGGCCTGGGGCCCGACCAGAATGCGCAGCGACCACGGCCTGGCGCCCTCTTCGCCGAGGCTCAGCGCCACGCCGCCGCCGGACGGCCGGCGCAGGCTGAGGCTGATGTTCTCGAACGTCCATTTGTTGCCGCGCTGCTGGTCGTCGACGACCAGCACGCCGTTCTTCAACCCGATCTCGTTCAGGTTCTGGCCATCGAGCCCGGTCAGGCTGAGGCTGTCGAGCCAGTCCAGGCCGGCGAGCAGGCCGTTCGGCGCCGCGGTCGCCGGCAAAGTCGAAGTGGCCGGCGCCGACGGCTGCGGGCCGGCCTGCGGTCCCGGTGCACCAGGCGATGGCGCGGCCTGTCCCGGCCGCGGGAATGTCGGCGGCAGGCCGGCATCGCGCTTGGAGGCGACGCCCGTCGCCAGCGGCTTGTTGGTCTCCCCCGTCGACACCGTGACGGTGCCGTCCGGGGTGATGCGAATCGCGAGCTCGGCGTCGACCAGCTTGAGGCTTTCGGCGCGCAGCTGGCCCATCAGCAGCGCGGCGCCGGACAGCCGCACCTCGGCCTTGGGCGCGCTGGCGACGATGGCGTGATCCTGGTCGCGCACGATGATGTCGCGGATCCGGACCGCGATCCTGATCCGGCCGGCGCGCTCGATCTGGGTGCCGCCGACCTCGACGGTATTGCCGTGGCCGATATTGTCCTCGATCGCCGCCGCGAGCCATGGCGTCGCTATGTCGAGGCTGATCGGGCCCGCACCGAGCCGCAGCCACAGGCCGGCGAAGCCGAGCCCGACGAGCAGCATGAGAGATGCCAGCGTGATGACGACCCGCTTGGCCACGCGGCCGCCCGGCAGACGCGGGCGCGCCCCGCCGAATCGACCGGTGCTCCCGCCCGAATCGGGCCGCGACAACAGGCTCCGGGCGCGCTGCCCGACCATCTCGTCGTGCTCGGCGGCAGCCTCATACTGGTCGGCCACATCCCAGTCGGCCTCATCCCACTGCTGGCCCTGGGTGTCCGCTTGCAGATGGGGCCGCTGGGGTGATGTCTGTCTTGCCATTGCCTCTCGGTGCCGGCCCCTCGTGTCCGAAATAGTCGTGCCAATCTGGCCTCGGCCAGGTTGGTCGCCGGTGTGGCCCCGCCCGTTCACGCAGCGCGCGTGCTCACTGCCGGCAGGAGTCGATGCCCCAATGATCCCGTCACGCTTCGGCGGGTGCTGTCAACACGCCCGCTGGCGCTTCGCCGGCGGCGCGGACGACGCGCGGAATCCTCGTCACTATACCCCGCCGCCGTCAGGTTTGCCCACCTGCTCGCGCCAGCGGACCGGCGCCTCTCCACCGCCGGACGAAATTTGTGGCGGGGACGTCTGATCCGGAGACGGTACGAGAGTCGTCATTGCACTGTGCTCAACTGCGCTGGTGCTCACGCCTGCTGGTAGCCATGATCTTCGCTTCATCGCAAGAGGCGCAATCCCCTGCGCGCCGCGAAGCACGGATGCCAGATCGATCCCGGGACACCGGACAAGAACCGAGATACTTTCATTTTTGAGCCGCCGAAAGCGACGAAAGGAAGGCGTATGTCGAAGGAATCACGAAAGAAATCCTCCAACCCGGCGTCCTACGGGACGATTGACGGGAACCGGCTCGCCACCGCGGCCAAGAAGGCCACCAAGAAGACGGCCAAACCGGCCGTGACGAAAGCCGCCAAGACGACCTCCGCCAAGACGCCGACCACCAAGACGCCGACCACGAAGGCCGCCGCTGCGAAGGCCAAGCCCGCGGCGCCGGCTGCCAGCGGAACGGGCCTTGCCGAGGGCGCCAAGGCACCCGCGTTCAAGCTGCCGCGCGATGGCGGCGGAACCGTCTCGCTGGCGGACTACAGCGGCCAGAAGCTCGTGCTGTTCTTCTATCCCAAGGCCAATACGCCCGGCTGCACCAAGGAGGCGATCGACTTCACCCGCCTGTCGAAGGACTTCGCCGCTGCCGGCGCCGCAGTGCTCGGCGTCTCCGCCGATTCGGTCAAGGCGCAGGACAATTTCCGCGACAAGCACGATCTCGCGGTACCCCTGATCTCGGACGAGAAGCATGAGATGCTGGAGGCCTACGGCGCCTGGGGCGAGAAGTCGCTCTATGGCCGCAAGTTTCTCGGCATCATCCGAAGCACCGTCTTGATCGGCGCCGACGGCCGCGTCGTCAAGGTGTGGCGCAACGTCAAGGTCGACGGCCACGCCGACGCGGTGCTGGCGGCGGCGCGCGCGCTCTGAGAATGCGCCGGAGAGCGTTGGGGGAAAATTAACCATGCAGGGGTCAAATCGCTCCCGTAAATGACGCCGCTGGAACGACGATCTCCAGCCGGCGCGGGAGTGCCGATGTCGTATCGTTCCGGCCATCACGCCGAATATCCCCAGCACCATCCTCATGACCGCGGGCACGCCCACCATCATCGGCGCGCACCCGCCAGCCATCCGGCGCCGGTCGCGGCCGCATCGCAGAGCGACTACACGCTGGTGCATGCCGGCAAGCAGGTGCGCATCGGCCCGGTGGTGTTCTGGATCGTGGTCGGCACCGTCAGCCTGCTCGGGCTGTGGTCGGCGGCGACTGCGACCTATTTCGCGTTCCGCGACGACGTGTTGACGCGGCTGATCGCGCGCCAGGCCGAGATGCAATACGCCTATGAGGACCGCATCGCCGAGCTGCGCGCCAAGGTCGATCGCGCCACCAGCCGGCAACTGCTCGACCAGGAGCAGTTCGACCAGAAGCTCGACCAGATCCTCAAGCGCCAGACCGCGCTCGAGGGACGTGCCACCGCGCTCGGCAGCATGCCCGACATCACCGGCTCGATCCGCGCCCCGGCGCGTGCGCCGGTCGCGATCGAGCCGCCATCGGCGACAGCCGCGCCAAAACCGTCGCCGATCAGCGACACCGTGATCTTCACCGCGCCGCCGGACCGCGAGGCCCGGCTCGAATCGCGCAGCCCCGTGATGGCGAATGCGCAGCCCAACCCATCGACCAAGCTCGCCGGTGTCGACAACGTGCTGACGCGGCTGACGCGCTCGCTCGACCAGGTCGAGGCGCGGCAGGTCGCGATGCTGTCCTCGGCCGAGGAGACGCTGGAATCGAAGCTGCGCCGGATGCGCGGCGTCATCACCGATCTCGGCCTGGACATGGGCCAGCTCGAAGCGGCCGCGCCAAAGGGCGGCATGGGCGGCCCGTTCGTTCCGGTCAAGCTCGGCGCCGAATCCGGTCCGTTCGAACGCCAGCTCTACCGCATCAACATCACCCGCGCGCAGGTCGAGAAGATGAACCGCACGCTGTCGCTGGTGCCCTATCGCAAGCCGGTGATCGGCGAGGTCGAGTTCACCTCCGGCTTCGGCGTGCGCTCCGATCCATTCCTCGGCCGCCCCGCGATGCACACCGGCCTCGACTTCCGTGCTGCCACCGGCGATCCGGTCCGCGTCACCGCCAACGGCAAAGTGGTGAATGCCGGCTGGGCCGGCGGCTACGGCCGCATGGTCGAGGTCGATCACGGCAACGGCCTCTCCACCCGCTACGGCCATCTCTCCGAAATCAACGTCAAGGTCGGCCAGCAGGTGAAGATCGGCGACATCATCGGCGAGGTCGGCTCGACCGGCCGTTCGACCGGCCCGCATCTGCACTACGAGACCCGCATCGACGGCGAAGCCGTCGACCCGCAGAAATTCCTGCGCGCCGGCGTGCGGCTGAGCGCCGGGTAAGATCGCTCATCCGGCAAGCCGACGCGCGACCAACGCGCAACGGCATTGCGCGATCGCAATTGGTGCTGTTCCGCAGACATGCTAAGCATCCTGCGGGGATTTCAGGGCCGTGCGTCGCATTTCATCACACAGCAAACATCTGACGGGCGCCGTCGCCTGTGCGATGGCCTATGTGCTGGCGCTGCAGGTCACGCTGGCGGTGAGCCTGAACGCCTGGCTGCCGCCGAGCTTCGCCTTCGTATTCGGTGAGATCTGTCACGAGCGAATCGACAACGCTCGAGGGGGCGCCGACAGCTCGGAAGCGCCGGCTGCGGCGTCAGCGGCGCATTGTCCGCTCTGCGTCACCCCGGCTTTCGCACTGCTGCCGCCGCCCGACGCACCCACGGTCAGCCTCCGGCGCGTCCTTGGCGTTGCGTTCGAACCGATCGCGCCCTTGTGGCGCGCGACTGCCGAGGTCGACGCCGGGCACCGGGCGCGCGCGCCACCTCGGCTCGCCTGAGCGGCGGTCGCCGCATCTTCAGACACATCGCTGCGCCACATGCCGCCTCCGCTCTCACGGAGCCGCAGCGTGATGGCACGCACATCTTGGCATCATCAGCCGGGCGCCGTTGGCGCGTGCCCAGCTCCCGATCTCATCCGCAGATATCTGCGCAGCATCCTCCAGAGTTCTCCATGTCGAACGTCCTTTCAGGCTCAAAGCCGCCCACTGCCTCTTTACCTCCGCGACCGATGTCGTCGGCGCTGCTCGCGGCGACAGCCTTGCTGTGCTCCGCCGCTGAACCCGCCAGCGCGCGCCCCGCGGCGTCGCTGCCGACCGTCACCGTCGACCCCGCGCGTCAGCGCACGGCCAAGCCTCGTCCCCGGCCTGCGGCAAGCCGCGAGACTCACGCACCGGCCCCACACGCCACGGAAGCCGCCACGCAGCAGAAAGACACCGGCCCAACAGCTGCAAGCCGCACGCTGCCGCCGCAGGCCGGCTTCGAGCGCGGTCTCTCCTCGAGCGATTCGGCAGGCCTCGTCACCGACCTGCCGGGCGGCGCAGCCTGGGGCGCCGGCGGCGTCTCCAGCCTGCCCGCGATCAACGGCATGGGCGCCGACCGGCTCCAGGTCGCGATCAACTCGATGCTGATCTCGCCGGCCTGCCCGAACGAGATGAATCCGCCGCTGTCCTTCGTCAATCCGGCGATGATCGCAAAGATGCGCGCCTATCTCGGCATCGGCCCGGTCTCGGTCGGCGGCGACTACATCGGCAGCCGCATCGACGTCACCACCGCACCGCCCGCCTTCGCGGCGACCGACGGCTGGATCGCCAGCACCCGAATCGCCAGCTTCTTCCGCAGCAACGGCAACGACTATGGCGTCGATGCGACGGCCACGGCCGCCAACCGCGACACCAGCGTCACCTACACCGGCGGCTGGGTCAGGTCCGGCAACTACAAGGCCGGCGACGGCACCACCGTGAAGTCGACGCTGTACGAGACGCAGAACCACGCCATCAGCATCTCCAAGCGCAGCTTCGGCAACCTGTTCACGTTCCAGGTGGGCGGCCAGTTCATCCCCTACCAGGGCTATGTGAACCAGTACATGGACATGGTCTACAACCGCGGCCTGTTCGCCAACGGCCGCTACGAAGGCACGTTCGACTGGGGCCTGATCGAGGCGTCCGCCTTCGTGCATCAGATCCGGCACACGATGGGCTTCATCGCGCCCGACAAGGTCGCCTCGATGCCGATGGACACCAAGGGCCTCGACGGCGGCTACGCGATCAAGGCGACGCTGCCGGTGTCGGGCCAGGACCTCCTGCGCGTCGGCAACGAGCTTGCGCTCAACCGGCTCGACGACTGGTGGAGCCCGGTTGCCGGGTCGATGATGATGGGGCCGAACAGCTTCATCAACATCAACGGCGGACAGCGCGACCGCATCGGCACCTTCGTCGAATGGGAGCGGCACTGGGATCGGCAGTGGACGTCGATCGTCGGCCTGCGCAACGACGTCGTGCGGATGAACACCGGCAACGTCTCGGGCTACAACGCGATGATGTACGGCGCCGATGCCGCGGCGTTCAACGCCGCCGACCATGCCCGGACCGACGTGCATCTCGACGGCTCCGCGCTCGTCCGCTACGAGCCCGACGCGATCAGCCAGTTCGAGCTCGGCTTCGCGCGCAAGACGCGCTCGCCGAACCTGTATGAGCGCTACGCCTGGTCGACCAATGCGATGGCGATGCAGATGATCGGCTGGTTCGGCGACGGCAACGGCTATGTCGGCAACCTCGACCTCAAGCCGGAGAAGGCGCACACCGTGAGCTTCACCGCCGGCTGGCACGATCCGGCGCAGAAGCTGTGGGACGTCAAAGTGACGCCCTATGCCAGCTACGTGCAGGACTACATCGACGTCGACCGCTGCAAAACGGCGAGCTGCCTCGCCAGCAACCCCGCCAACCTGACGACAAATACCGGCTTCGTCTATCTGCAGTTCGCCAACCACGACGCCACGCTGGTCGGCGTCAATGTCGAAGGGCGCCTGACGGTCTGGGACGACCTGACCTACGGCCACGGCCAGATCCGTGGCCTGATCGGCTACGTCAGGGGCTACCGCACCGACGGCGTCGACCTCTACCACATGATGCCGGTCAACGCGAAGCTCGCGCTCGATCATCATCTCGGCGGCTGGACCAATTCGGTCGAGCTGCAGCTCGTCGGCTCCAAGAATGTCGTGAGCCAGGTCCGCAACGAGCTGACCACGCCGTCCTACGCGCTGGTCAACCTGCGCACCGGCTACCAGTGGCAGCACGTGCGGCTCGATCTCGGCGTCGACAACCTGTTCAACCGGACCTATGACCTGCCGCTCGGCGGCGCCGATCTGGTCGACTATCAAGTGGTGTCGATGATGGGCTCATCCGCGGCCTACGGCTACGCCGTCAAGGGCCCTGGCCGGTCGCTGAATGCGCGGCTTAGCGTGAACTTCTGACGACGGGCCGGCCCGCGGCGCGAACACCGCGGGCCGGCATGTCTCAGGAGGTTTCGAGCGCGTCGAGGAATCGCGACAGGTCCTCCCACAGATCGCCCGGCTCCTCCAGCCCGATGCTCAGCCGCACCAATCCCTCCGCGGCATTCCATGCGTGCACCGTGCGATCGGCCGTGACATCCATCGGCGCAATCAGGCTGTGGGTGCCGCCCCAGGAGGCGCCGATGGCGAACAGACTGAGATGTCCGAGCGCCGGATAGATCCGCGCGGTAAACTCCGGCCTGATGACGACGCTGAACACCGTGCTCGCAGCCTTGAAGTCGCGCGCGAAGATTTCGTGGCCGGGACAGGACGGCAACGCCGGATGCAGCACGCGCGCGACCGCCGGCGACTGTTGCAGCCGCTCGGCAAACTCACGCGCGACGCGACCCGAATGCGCCATGCGGACTCCCATGGTCTCGATGCCGCGCAGCGCCAGCGCCGCCTCATCCGGCGACACGCCGACACCGAGCACGCCCAGCACGTCCTTGAGCGCCTTGCGCAAGCTCAGGTTCTTGACGGTGATCGAGCCGAGCAGCAGGTCGGAATGACCGCCGACATATTTGGTCAGCGCCTCCACCGCGAAATCGACGCCATGCGCCAGCGGCTTGAACAACAGCGGGCTCGCCCAGGTGTTGTCGCAGCCGGTGAGCACGCCGCGCACCTTTGCGGCCCGCGCGATGGCCGGAACGTCCTGCACCTCCATCGTTCCCGAGCCCGGCGATTCCAGCCAGATCAGCTTCGTGCTGGCATCGATGAGATCGCTGATGCCGCCGCCGACCAGCGGGTCGTAGACCTCATGCGAAATCCCGCGCGCGGCGAGATAGTTCGCGCACAGATGACGCACCGGCGGATAGACGTGATCGGGGATCAGCACCTTGTCGCCGGGCTTGAGCACGGCGAGCATCGTGATCGCGACCGCGGCCTGTCCAGACGGGACCAGCACGGTGCGCTCGCCACCATGCAGCGCGCTGATCTGCGCCTCCAGGGTCCGCGTCGTCGGCGTGCCATGCAGGCCATAAGTGTAACCGTCGAGACCACGCTCGGCGCGCCGCGCAAAGTCCTGCGGCTCGTCATAGACGATCGTCGAGGCGCGATGGGTCGGAACCGCCAGCGACTTGAAGCCGTCGTGCGACACGGCGGGGTGCTGAACGCAGCGGGTGAGATCGTGCATGGAAACCTCGTGAGACAATGCTGACGGCCATCTTAGCGCAACGGCGCGAGCAGCGCGCTCAGGTGCAAGCACGTACAGAAGTCGAAATCCTTTGTGCTGCGCAGCTAGCGCTTCGCCGGCAGCACGAACACCTGGCCCGGATAGATCAGATCCGGCCGGCGGATCTGCTCGCGATTGGCGCGGTAGATGACTGCGTAGCGCGTGCCCTCGCCGAGGAGCCGGCGGCTGATGTGCCACAGGCTGTCGCCGCGTGACACGGTGATCGTCCTCGCACCGCTGCGCGCGGGTGACGCGGCAACGTCCTTCAGGTCGGCCGGCGACGCCGATGCAAGCTGCGTGCGCGCGCCGGGAGCACCGCCGCTTCCCTGCCCCTGGCCCCCCGCCGCAGGCAGCGAGGCCGTGGTCAGCGCCTCCGGCACATTCAACGGCACCTCGGCCCGCGCCTGCACGGCGCCGGTCTTGGCATCCACCTCGTCGAGCCGCAGCCGGTCCTTGCCGGCCCAGGCGGCATCCTTGATGGTCGTCGCGACGCGGCCATCTGCACCGGCCGTCGCGGTGTCGACCAGCCGGTCGTTGAGATAGATCCGGACGGTGGCCCCGGGCCGTGCGCGGCCGCCGACGCGCAGATTGCCGTTCGGCTCGAAGTCGACGGCCTCGACCGCGACCGCCAGCGGCACCGATGCGGCCGGCTTCGACAGCACGCGTGTCGGCTGGTCCGGCGCGATCACCGCGACGGTGGCCGGGCGCTTGCCGGCCTCGACCACCACCGCGACGCTCTGCTTGGACGAGATCTCGCGGCCGTCCGGCTGCTTGGCCCGCAACGTCAACTCGAACGTCCCGGCGGGCAGCGGCGGCGGCACCATGGAAAATTGCCCCGAGCGATCGGCCACCACTCGCGCATGCGGCTCGCCGTTGCGCAGCAACTCGACAGTGGCGCCGGGCGCCGCACGGCCGGCAACGACGGTGTCGCCCGACGGCTCCACGCTGACGACGTCGAACGACGGCCCATCGCTCTCGGCCGCCGGCGGCGCCACCGGCGCCAGCAGCGCAGCCAGTCCGCTGGCCTGTTGCTGCGCGCTGGCGAGCGCTGCCGCGGCTTGGCTCGCGCCGCCCTTGTCTGCCGCACCCGGCTCAGCCGCCGCAGCGCGCTGCGGAGCAGCGGGCGGACCGTCTGTCGGAGCGCTCGGCGCGGTCGCGCCAGTCCGGCTCGCAGACGTCCCCTCACGCTTGAAGATCGGGAGGTCGAGACCGAAGCCCTGCGCGAACGCAATGGCCAGGCCCGCGATCGCGAGCGCCGCAACGGCGCCGCCACCCCAGATCAATCGTCCGCCGTTTCCGATGCTCATGCGGTGATCCGTCCTGTGCAAACGAGGCGCGGAGACGACGGCTCCGTCAGCGGGAATCTTGCTTTGCACATAGCATCATACAGGGCGGAATGCCATTGCCCCGCGGCTGGGGGCAGCGATCGAGCCGCCCAACTTCCCAGTCAACTTGCGAGGTGTGACTTCCCCGCGCATCGGCAAAGCGCCAATCAGCCGCGAGCCCGCAGTGTCGAACCAGGCCCCCGTTGCAGAGCATGTCTGAGAATGCGGCAGAGCCCGACAATCACAAACTTTCCTATTTCTTTTTTCCAGAAGTCGTGTATGATCCGCGCATCCCGCCTCGTTGCGAGGGGCGTACGCGTCGTCACGGACGTTGGGGCGGGATGCGGTGGACGTGGGCTGCGATGCACGACGGGCATGGCGGCCGCGAACGATGAAGTCGCGTGGTCCTGACCTCCCGATGCTGAGGCCAAGTTCGTGCCGGTGCAGATGCGCTGGTGCGGATGACGGGGGCAAGAAAGCCCGGTCCCCGGGGAGATCGCGTATAAGTCGTTAAAACCATCGCGCAGGGAATGCCGGTTACGGCTTTGCCTGTGGTACCTGCCGCCTGCATTTTTTTCGCAGGCGGGCCATGGGTGAGGCCTTCACCCGGCATTCCCTGCACCCTCGTCTCGAGGGCTCGCTGCCGAAAGCTCGGACGCCCGTGCGTTACGAGGGATTTCGCATGCTCTATTGCTGATTGCTTGAGACGGTATCCGGCTCTCGAACCATCGCAATGCACAACGCGTAGTCTTACGGTGCCCATCTTTTACGCAACATTTAACGATCGGACCGCCTTCTCGCGTTCGTCCGAAGTTCAAATTCCGAATCCGATTCAATGGGCAGGTGGAGTTGATATCCGTGCGCAAGAATCTACCGGTCACGACCCATGAATACCCGATCACCGACGAGACGCTCATCGTCTCGCGCACCGATCTGAAGGGCAAGCTGACCTATTTCAACGAGCAGTTCGTCGATGCCGCCGGCTTCACTCCCGACGAGCTGATGGGCCAGCCGCACAACATCATCCGCCATCCCGACATGCCGGAGGCGGCTTTCGCCAACCTCTGGGACACGCTGAAGCAAGGAAAGCCGTGGGCCGGCGCCGTCAAGAACCGCCGCAAGAACGGTGACTTCTACTGGGTGCAGGCGACCGCGTCGGCCATCCGCGAGAATGGCGAGATCACCGGCTACACCTCGATCCGCACCAAGCTGCCGGCTGAGCAGCGCGCCGAGGCCGAGAAGGTGTACGGGCTTCTCAACCAGAACAAGGCGCAGGACTACACCATCAGCGCGGGCATCATCCGCCGCCGCTCGGTGTTCGACCGCCTGTCGCTGTTCACGGGTACGCTCAAAGCGCGCCTGACGACCTTGGCCGCGGTGCTGGGCGTGTTCATGTTGATCATCGGCGCAGCCGGCCTGATTTCGACCCGCTCCACCAATGTCGCCATGAAGTCGCTGTACGAGGATCGCACGATTCCGCTGGCGCAATTGTTCGAGATCAACGATCGCACCTTGCAGAACATGTCGTCGCAACAGTCCGCGGCGGCGAACGGCAAGGCCGGAAAGCCGATTGACGGCATCAGGGCGCTGGTGGACGGAAACAGCGCCAGGATCACCAAGGTCTGGGCCGACTACATGGCGAGCTACCTGACCCCGGAGGAGAAGATTGTCGCCGATGCCTTCGCGATCAGGCGCAAGGCCTATCTGGAGGAAGGCATCAGGCCAGGCCTAGCTCTGCTCGAGCAGGGCAAGTTCGACGAAGCGAGCCAGCATATCGCCACCAAGGGGCATGATCTGTTCGAGGCCGCCAAGCACGAGCTCGACAAGCTCGTCGAGATCCAGGTGAAGGAAGGCAAGGCGCTCTACGAGGAGGCCGAGAGTCAATATCTGGTGGTGCTCGCGATCATTTCGGTGATGATCCTGGCGGGCATCGGAATCGGCGCCACGTTCAGCCTGCAGAGCATCCGCGCGGTGCTGCGGCCGCTCAAGGTGCTCAACGACGCGATGCAGAACATCAGCCAGGGCAAGCTCGACAACCGCATTCCGGTAGAGCGCGACGACGAGATCGGCGAGGCGCTGCGCAACCTGCAGACCGTGCAGGCCATCGTCCGCTTCAACAGCGAGGAAGTGAAGGCTGTGCAGCACTCGGCCGAGGTCAAGCGCAAGGCCGGAATGAACAAGCTCGCCAGCGAATTCGAAAGCGCGATCGGCGGCATCGTGCAGACGGTGTCCTCGGCCTCGTCCCAGCTCGAGACGTCCGCCGGCACGCTGACCTCGAACGCGACGCGCTCGCAGGAGCTCGCCACCACCGTGGCCGCCGCGTCCGAGCAGGCCGCGACGAACGTGCAGTCGGTCGCCTCGGCCACCGAGGAGCTGACCTCGTCGGTGACCGAGATCAGCCGGCAAGTCCAGGAATCGGCGCGCATCGCCAACGGCGCCGTCGATCAGGCGCGCACCACCAACGACCGCGTCAACGAGCTGTCGAAGGCGGCCGCGCGGATCGGCGACGTGGTCGAGCTGATCAACACCATCGCCGGCCAGACCAACCTGCTGGCGCTGAACGCCACCATCGAGGCGGCGCGCGCCGGCGATGCCGGCCGCGGCTTCGCGGTGGTTGCGTCCGAGGTCAAGGCGCTCGCCGAGCAGACCTCGAAGGCGACCGGCGAGATCGCCCAGCAGATCTCGGGCATCCAGGCGGCGACGCAGGAATCGGTGTCGGCGATCCGGGAGATCAGCACGACCATCGAGCGGCTGTCGGAAATCTCCTCGACCATCGCCGCCGCCGTCGAGCAGCAGGGCGCGGCGACGCAGGAGATCTCGCGCAACATCCAGGAGGCGTCGCGCGGCACCACCGAGGTCAACACCAACATCGTCGACGTCCAGCGCGGCGCCTCGCAGACCGGCTCCGCGTCGGGAAGCGTGCTGTCGGCGGCGCAGTCGCTGTCGCAGGAGAGCGACCGGCTGCGGCAGGAGGTCGACAGATTCCTCGACAATGTGCGGGCGGCCTGAGCCGCCCCGCCTCACCGCCCGGTCAGCCGGATCGGGCGGCCCTGACTGATGAAGGCGTAATGGCCGGCGCCGATGCCGCCGACCATCAGCGCCTCGACGACGGGCTCGGCGATCTCACCGGTCGCGGCCCAGTCGATGACGAAATTGGCACCGGTGCCGCCGCGGGTGTCCTTGACGGGTACGAAGATCTCGACGGTCGCGAACGGCCTCAAGGCGACGGGCTCGCGCAGATGCGCCTCCACCAGCGTGCCGGCCGTGTCGTAATAGTTGATGCGCCGGACGATCAGAGGCCGCTGCTCGGAGGCGTTGTGGATGCTCAGCGTCACCGAGAAATCGGCCTGGACCCGGCCCGGGGTCATCGCGACGCTGGAATAGACGGGGACGTAGACGGCGCCCGTGACCGTGACGGGCTCCGCCGGAACTGGCGTCAGCGAGCTCGCGAAAGTCGTGGTCACGTCGTCGGCCGCCTGCGCCGCGCCGGCCGCAACAGCTGCGATGAGCAGCAGCGCGAATGCGCCGGTCCGGATGTGACAGATTGCGGGTTTCCTTGCGCGGCGGCCCGACATAAGTTGCCGCCTCGGGGGTTGCTTCATGCATGAACTGATCGGCGACATCACGCTCTGCATCCTGTTTGCGTGGGTGCTTGGACTGGCGGCGCACAGATGGCGCCAGCCCTCGATTCTCGCTTATCTGGTCGCGGGCTTCGCCATTGGCCCCTTCGGCACCGGCTGGGTCAAGTCCCAGGAGTCGATTTCCGTGATCTCGGAACTCGGCCTGATCTTCATGCTGTTCATGATCGGGCTCGAGATCGACCTCAAGAAGATCATCCGCGCCGGCCCGGTGATTCTGATTGCCGGCGGCGTCCAGCTGCTCGGCGGTGCCGCGCTCGGCATCCTGTTCTTCGTCGCGATCGGCATGCGGATGGGTGCCGAAAGCTACGACGCGCTCTATCTCTGCGTCGCCTGCGCGCTGTCCTCGACCGTCATCATCGTCAAGGTGCTGTACGAGAAGCGCGAGCTCGACACCCTGCCCGGCCGCATCACGCTCGGCGTGCTGGTTCTGCAGGACGTGTTCGCGATCCTGTTTCTGGCGGTGCAGCCGAGCCTCGACGACCTCCATGTCAGCGTGATCCTGCTGTCGTTCGCCCGCGCCGGCACGCTGGTCGCGATCGCCCTGTTGCTCAGCCGCTACGTCTTGCCGCCGGTGTTCCACCGCATCGCGCGCACCCCCGAGCTGATCCTGCTCGGCGCGCTGGCCTGGTGCTTCCTGATCGGCGAGATCGCGGAAAGGCTGCACCTGTCGCGCGAGATGGGCTCGCTGGTTGCGGGCGTCTCGCTGTCGACCTTCCCCTACGCGCTCGACGTCACCGCCAAGGTCACGACGCTGCGCGATTTCTTCATCACGCTGTTCTTCGTCGCGCTCGGCATGACCATCCCGATCCCGACGCTGTCCGTGGTCGGGCTGGCGCTGGTGATCGCGCTCTTCACGGTGGCGAGCCGGCTGCTCACCACCTTTACGCCGCTCTACATGATGCGGCAGGGCCTGCGCGCCAGCCTGCTGCCGGCGCTCAACCTTGCCCAGATCAGCGAATTCTCGCTGGTGGTGATCCAGACCGGCGCCGCCGCCGGCCACCTCAAGAACGGCACGTCGAGCGCGGCGTCCTTCGCCTTCGTGCTGCTCGCGGTGCTCTCGACCTTCGTCATCGTGCGCTCCGACCCGATCGCGCGGCGAAGCATCCCGCTGCTCAAGCGGATCGGCCTGCGCGACCTTGATTCGAGCAAGGACGGCGAGGCCGGCCATGAGGGCGGGCACGGCGCCGGACGGCCGATCGTTCTCCTCGGTTTCTTCCGCACGGCCAGCGCCCTCCTCAGCGAGATCGAGCGCAATGAGCCGGCGCTGCTGGAACAGATCGGCGTGGTCGATTTCAACCCGGTGGTCTTCCGCACCCTGTCCGATCGCGACATCCAGGTGACCTATGGCGACATCAGCAATGTCGACACGCTGATTCACGCGGGGGTCGGCCAGGCCGAGTTGATCATCCTGAGCATCCCGGACTCGCTGCTCAAGGGCGCCAACAACGAGAAGCTGGTGCGCCACGTGCGCAGCATCAATGCAACGGCCAAGATCGTCGCGACCGCCGACCTGCTCGCCGACGTCAACGACCTCTACGATGCCGGCGCCGACTATGTGACCGTGCCGCGGCTCAGCGATGCGCAGGTGCTGCTCAACCTGATCCAGGACGCCAGCGCCGGGCTCCTCTCCGAGCGCCGCAGCCAGGCCGAGGCGATGCTCGCCGACCGCCGCGAGGTGCTGCCATGAGCCGGGCGCGTATCCATCTCCGACACAATCTCTGATCCCGCTGGACTTGAATCATGGCAAACACGAGCGTTCACGTCGTCGATCACCCGCTGGTCCAGCACAAGCTCTCCTTGATGCGCGAGCGTGACCGCTCGACCAAGGGCTTCCGCGAGCTCCTGAACGAGATCGGCATGCTGCTGGCCTATGAGGTCACGCGCGACCTGCCGCTCGAGCTCGTCGACATCGAAACGCCGATCGCCCCGATGAAGGCGCCGAAGATCGCCGGCAAGAAGCTCACCCTGGCGCCGATCCTGCGCGCCGGCGTCGGCTTCCTCGACGGCATGCTGGCGCTGATGCCGTCCGCGCGCATCGCCCATATCGGGCTCTACCGCGATCCCAACACGCTGCAGGCCGTCGAGTATTATTTCAAGGCGCCGCAGGACCTGAGCGACCGCACGGTGATCCTGATGGACCCGATGCTCGCGACCGGCAACTCCGCCTGCGCGGCTGCCGAGCTGCTCAAGACGCGCGGCGCCCGCGACATCCGTTTCGTCTGCCTGCTGGCGGCACCAGAAGGCATCGCCAAGTTCGAGAAGGAGCATCCGGACATCCCGATCTGGACCGCAGCGATCGACGAGAAGCTGAATGACCACGCCTACATCGTGCCCGGTCTCGGCGATGCCGGCGATCGGATGTTCGGCACGAAGTGATCGTGAACGGTTCAGCAGGACGGTCGCGGTGAAAGGCGAATGACACTGAGGATGCGACCATCGATCACCAGCAGCGCACTCCCGATCACCAGCGCACCGCTGATCTCCCGCAACGAGATGCTTTCGCCGAGCACCAGCGACCCGAGCAGGATCGTCGTCAACGGGATCAACAACGTCACGAGCATCACGTTGGTCGCCCCGGAGCGGCGCAGGATCTGGAAGAACACGATGTAGGCGAACGCTGTCGACAGCGCCGCAAGCCCGATGACCGCGAGCCACGTCTGAAGTCCGGGAAGTGGAAGACGCCAGGGCTGGTCGACCGGGCCGGCGATAACCAGCATCATCACGCTCGAAGCCGAGAGCTGGAAGGTGGCGGTTGCAAGCGGCGGCGAATGAGCGAGATGGCGGCGCACCAGCAGTGCGGCGATGCCGTAGCTGAGCGATGCGCCAAGACCGAACAGAATGCCGTAGCCGCCGGCCGAGCCGCCGAGCCCCGATCCGCCTCGCAGGATCACGACGCCGACGAGGCCCACGATCAGGCCCGCAGCCCGCCGGACCGACAGCCTTTCATCCCCCGCGGCAGCCATTACCACGATGGTGAACAGCGGCGTGGTCGCGTTGAGCACCGCAGCAAGACCGGAGGTGATGAACGTCTGGCCGATCACGATCAAGCAGAACGGCACGACATTGTTGAACAGCGCCACGGCGAGGAACGGCAGCCAACCGACCATCCCCCTGGGAAAACCGAGCCCGCGCAGGCGCGCCACCGGCAGCAGAATAGCAGCCGCCAGCACGATGCGCAGCAGCACCAGCGTCAGCGGCGGCAATTCCTTCAAGGCGAGGCCGTTGAAGATGAACGACCCGCTCCACAGCAGCGAGAGCAGGCCGAGCAGCGACCAGTCCCGCGCGTCCATGCTCTCATTCTGGGATGTCATCACGGCAACCGTGGTTCAATGTCGGCGTGAACGTTGCAAACAAGGCGGAGCGTGATCCACCCGCTTTCCGTCAGCGTCGCGCTCTACGGCGGGTCTTTCGGCCGCGAGATCAGCTCGATCATGCGGCCTTCGTCCTCATCCGGCATCGCCGCCTTCGCCCGCGCATAGGCATCGACGGCCGCCTGGGCCATGACTGGGCGCTCACCGAGCAGTTCCTCGGCGAGCTGCAGCGCATAGGCTGCATCCTTGTGACGGAGTGCTGCGGTGAAGCTCGCGTCGGCGAAGTTGCGCGCGACCATGCGCGGGGCGTGGCGCAGCACCTGCGGGCTCGCCGCGACGCCGCCCTGGATCGCCTCGAGCACGAGCTTCATGTCGAGCCCGGCCTGCTCGGCGATCGCGAGCCCCTCGGCGAGACCCGCGATCTGCATCGCGCCAAGCAGGTTGTTGATCAGCTTGTAGACGGTCCCGGTGCCCACCGGTCCGAAATGGCGAATGGTCGAGCCGATCGGCGCCAGATAGGGCCGGGCGCGGTCGAGATCGGCGGCGTCGGCGCCGATCAGCAGGGTCAGCTTGCCGCTTGCGGCCGCGTCGGGCAGCCCGGTCACCGGACAGTCGAGATATGTCACGCCGCGCGCATTCAGCTCGCGCGACAGGCGCAGCGTATGATCACGCGATACGGTCGAACATTCGATCGCAATCGTGCCGACCCGCATGGTGGCGGCGGCGCCATCCGGCCCGAGCCACACCGCGCGCGAGGCGTCGTCATCCGCAACCATGGTGACGACGGCGACGGCATCGATCGCCGCATCGGCCGGCGAGGTCGACCAGCGCGCGCCGCGCGCGATCAGATCCTCGGCCTTTGCCTTGCTCCGATTCCAGACCGCCACGGAATAGCCGGCATCGAGATAGCGGCCGGCCATGCCGTGACCCATCCGCCCGAGCCCGATGAAGGCAACGCGCGCCGCGCTCAATCCACGTCCTCGATTGCGGCGCCCGGCGTCGTGCCGAACGCGCGCTGTGCCAGCGTCGCGGCCATGAACTCGTCGAGATCACCGTCGAGCACGCCCGCGGTGTCCGACGTCTGCACGCCGGTGCGCAGATCCTTCACCATCTGATAGGGCTGCAGCACGTAGGAGCGGATCTGGTGGCCCCAGCCGATCTCGGTCTTGGCCGCCTGATCCGCCGCCGCCTTCTCCTCGCGCTTCTTCAGCTCGATCTCGTAGAGCCGCGCGCGCAACATGTCCCAGGCCTGGGCCCGGTTCTTGTGCTGTGAGCGGCCGGCCTGGCAGACCACCGCGACACCGGTCGGGATGTGCGTCAGCCGCACCGCCGATTCGGTCTTGTTGACGTGCTGGCCGCCGGCGCCGCCCGACCGCATCGTGTCGACACGGACGTCGGACTCCTTGATGTCGATCTTGATGCTGTCATCGATGACCGGGAAGATCTGCACCGAAGAGAACGAGGTGTGGCGCCGCGCATTCGAATCGAACGGCGAGATCCGGACCAGGCGATGCACGCCGGCTTCCGTCTTCAGCCAGCCATAAGCGTTGTGCCCGGAGATCTGGATGGTCGCGGACTTGATGCCCGCCTCTTCACCCAGCGATTCCTCGAGATACTCGACCTTGAAGCCGTGGGTCTCGGCCCAGCGCGTGTACATGCGCAGCAGCATCTGCGCCCAGTCCTGGCTCTCGGTGCCGCCGGCGCCGGCATGGACCTCGAGATAGGTGTCGAACTTGTCGGCCTCGCCGGACAGGAGCGCCTCGAGCTCGCGCCGCGCGACCTCCTTCTTCAGCTCCTTCAGCGCATTCTCGGCTTCAGTGACGACGCCGGGATCGCTCTCGGCCTCGCCAAGCTCGATCATCTCGATGTTGTCGCTGAGCTCACGCTCGACCTTGCCGATGCCGGTGAGCGAGTCCTCCAGCGAGGTCCGCTCCTGCATCAGCCGCTGAGCTTTTTGGGGGTCGTTCCAGAGATTGGGGTCTTCGGCGAGCTTATTCAGCTCGGCCAGCCTTGCCGTCGATGTCTCGACGTCAAAGATGCCTCCTCAGCAGCCCGACCGACTGCTTGATCTCTTCTACGATTTTCTCGATTTCCGCGCGCATGTCGCTCTCTTCAGGCCACGGCTCCAAGCGCCGCAGCATCGTCTCTCACAGGGGGATGTAACGGCGCTCGGCGCAAAGCGCAATCGCTCCGCGCCGCAACGGCATCAGTTTCAGCCGGCCCAATAGCCTAATAGAGGCTTCCCGTGCCTGGACGGATGATGAAGCTGCCAGCATCAGGCTGGCCGCCGCTCTGCGACGGCATCACGCGTCCATCGGCGTCGGCGACACCGATGACGGAGTAGTTGTCCGGCGGCGCCGTACCCGGCTTGAATGCTTCCATGATCGTGCGGCCGCCGTCGCCAGGGCTTGCGCGCATGCCCGTCTTGGCATCGACACGGACCAGCTTGATGCCGGCCGGGATCTTGAAGGGCGTGGCCGGCTTGTCGGCCAGCGCGAGCTTCATGAAGTCTTTTGCGATCGGTGCGGCCAGATGACCGCCGGTCGCAGCGTTACCCCGACCGAGCGGCCGCGGCTTGTCGTAACCCATGTAGATCGCGACGGCGAGGTCGGGCGAGAAGCCGACGAACCATGCGTCCTTGGCCTCGTTGGTGGTGCCGGTCTTGCCGGCGATCGGCTTGCCGACCTCCTTCAGCACGGTCGCCGTGCCCGCCTGCACCACGCCCTCGAGCATCGAGGTGATCTGGTAGGCCGTCATCGTATCCAGAACCTGCTCCCGGCGGTCGACCAGCTGCGGCTCGCTCTGGTTCTTCCAGCCGTCCGGGGCGTCGCAGCCGCGGCACTCCCGGGCATCATGCTTGAAGATGGTGTGGCCGTAGCGGTCCTGGATGCGGTCGATCAAGGTCGGCTTCACCCGACGGCCGCCATTGGCGATCATTGAATAGGCGGTGACCATGCGCATGGCCGTGGTTTCGCCGGCGCCGAGGGCGTAGGACAAGTAATTCGGCAGCTCGTCATAGACTCCGAACCGCTTGGCGTATTCGGAAATCAGCGGCATGCCGACGTCCTGCGCGAGACGCACGGTCACCGTGTTCAGCGACAGACGCAGCGCGTTGCGCAAGGTCGTGGGCCCGAGATATTTCCCGTTGGAGAAGTTGTCGGGGCGCCAGACCTGCCCGCCCTGCCCCTGGTCGATCTCGATCGGTGCGTCGACGACCTGGGTCGACGGCGTATAGCCGTTGTCGAGCGCCGAAGAATAGACGATCGGCTTGAATGACGATCCGGGCTGCCGGTAGGCCTGCGTTGCGCGGTTGAACTGGCTCTGGTCGAAGGAGAAGCCGCCGACCATCGCGAGCACACGGCCGGTGTTCGGGTCCATGGCAACCATCGCGCCGGACACTTCGGGCAGTTGCTCGAGGCGATACTGGCCTTCGACCGGATTGCCTTCCTTGTACAGCGGATCGGCATAGATCACGTCGCCCGGCTGCAGCACCTGGGCGACCGACGTCGGCACCTTGCCGCGGCCGTTGGCCGTCGCAGCCCGCGCCCATTTCACGCCGTCAAGCGTGATCAGGCCGGTCTGGCGTTCCTTGCTGACGGCGCCGCCGAGTTCGCGCGGCGGCTGGAAGCCGATGCGGGCGGACTGGTCACTGGTCTCGAGCACTACGGCCATCCGCCAGGGCGAGATGTCGGAGAGCGACTTGATATCGGCGAGCTTCACACCCCAATCACCCGACGTGTCGAGCTTGGAGACGGCTCCGCGATAGCCCTGCTCCTGGTCGTACCTCACGAGTCCGGCGACCATGGCCTTGCGCGCCATGACCTGGATCTTCGGATCGAGCGTCGTCCGGACCGACAGGCCGCCCTCGTAGAGCTTCTTCTCGCCATAGCGCTCGAAGATGTCACGGCGCACTTCCTCGGCGAAATATTCACCCGCAAAGATGTGGGCGCCGGTGTTGCGGCTCGCGATCGTCAGCGGATCCTTGCGCGCCTTGTCGGCGTCGGCCTGCTTGATCCAGCCGTTCTCGAGCAGACGATCGACGACGTAGTTGCGGCGCTCGATGGCGCGGTCGCGGTTCCGGATCGGATGAAGGCTGCCCGGCATCTTCGGCAGAGCCGCCAGATAGGCGGCCTCGGCCACCGTCAGTTCGTTGACCGACTTGTCGAAATAGACCAGCGACGCCGCGGCGATGCCGTAGGCGCCGGAGCCGAGATAGATCTCGTTGAGATAGAGCTCGAGAATCTTGTCCTTCGAGTAGGTGCGCTCGATGCGCATCGCCAGCAGCGCTTCCTTGATCTTGCGGGCGAACGACACCTCGTTGGTCAACAGGAAGTTCTTGGCGACCTGCTGGGTGATGGTGGAGGCGCCCTGCGGACGGCGATTCGAGCCGAAGTTCTGGGCGTAGACCACGGCAGCGCGCGCCATGCCGGTGAAATCGATGCCGCCATGCTCGTAGAAGTTCTTGTCCTCGGCGGCGAGGAAGGCGTTGATCACGAGCTTGGGAACCGCCTGGATCGGCAGGTACAGCCGGCGCTCCCGGGCATATTCACCGACCAGCGAGCCGTCGACCGCGTGCACGCGCGTCATCACCGGCGGCTCATAATCCTGCAGCTGGGAGTAGTCAGGCAGATCCTTGGAAAAATGCCAGATCAGGCCGGCCGCTGCTGCCACACCGACCAGGAACAAGACGGTACCGGCCGCGAACAGGAAGCCCAAAAACCGCACCAGAAAGCGCATCGGCGAATATCCGTTCCAACTCTTGTTTCGTCTCTCGGCTCGGACGCGGCGCACCCACGGGCGCTACCGCCAAAAATCACACGGTCGGCTGCAATGCCGCGTGACCCATGCCAGAGAAACGCATGGTCAAGCCTATCAGCGGTCAAGCCTATCACAAGTCTGCCGAGAAGGAATCCTCACTGATTCCGGGTGCCTCGCAGCACGTTTATACGGATGTTGCTGTGGCCAAACTAGGGCTTTGCGCGGACCGCCACCGGCTTGTCCGGCCTCTCGGGGCCCGCATTGGCAATGCGCTTGGCCAGAAAGGCATCGATCGCCCGCGCCATTGCGTCCGCCGTGCGCGACCGCCATGCGTCGGAGACCAAGTTCCCCATATCGCCCTTATTGGAGACATAGCCGAGTTCGACCAGCACGGATGGCACGTCGGGCGCCTTGAGCACGCGGAAACCGGCCGATTTCAGCGGGCGCTTATGCATATGCACCGCCGTCTTCATGTCGTTCATCAGCACACGGGCGAACCTGTTGGAAAACGTGCGTGTTTCCCGGCGGGCCAGATCGATCAGGATGTCGGCGACGTCAGCCGGCTCCTCGGTCAGATTGACCCCGCCGATCTGGTCGGCGCGGTTCTCGGTCTCGGCCAGCCGTTCCGCCTCGACGTCGGACGCCTTGTCCGACAGCGTGTAGATGGTCGCGCCCTGCGCAGTGCCCTCACCCCGCGGCAGCGCGTCGGCGTGGATGGAGACGAACAGAGCCGCCGATTGCTTCTGGGCGATGCGGACCCGGTCTCCGAGCGGGATGAAGGTGTCGTCGTCGCGGGTCATGACCACGCGGAACTTGCCCGACCGTTCCAGCCGGTCGCGCAGCGCCTGGCCGAAGGCGAGCACCAGATTCTTCTCCGGCACCTCGCCGCCCTGCGTGCCGTAGTCGATACCTCCATGACCGGGGTCGATCACGACCACGGGCCGGGTGTCCGGCGGGCCATCCGTCGGAGGGGTGGCGATGGCGACCGTCGTCGGCGGCGGCCGGACTGCCGGCGCGGGGTTCCCTGCGACCGCGACGGACGCCGTCGCGGAACCCGAATCGGCAGGCCTGGCCCGGCTGTCGCTGCCGATGGCGCGGGCGAAAGTCGCCTCGTCGACCTCCTCCAGTTCGAGCACCAGCCGCGGCGGCTGGCCGTTGGCGGCATCCAGCACCGTGGAGTTGGCGATTCGGGCCGGGCCGGTGAGATCGAAGACGATGCGGGACCCACCAGGCATCACCATCCCATAGCGGAACGCCTTCACCAGACCACGGCCGCTGGTCCCGGCTCCCGTGGGCAGATGAAAGCTGACCTGGGGCAGGTCGACGACGACGCGATAGGGTTCGCTGAGCAGGAAGGCTCGAAACGGCACCGTCCGGTCGAGATCGAGCACGAATCGGGTCTGTCGGGAATCGCCGGCGACCCGTGCATCGGTGGCGATCGGGAACCCGGGCCCGACTACGGCAGGCGGAACCTGGCCGACCGGCCCGCTCTGGGCGCGGGCCGGAATGGCGGCCGCGCATAACATTTGCGTGACGCACAGTGACGCGCATCCCAGCAAGGAAAGGTAATTCGCCCGGCCAACTGCCAAATCGATGCCTCCGCGGGATCGTCTTACCGCAACCAATCCCAGGGGTTAATCGCCAAATTTTGTCATTTTCGTTAAAGGCCACCGATTGTTGCGGTTCCGCGACGCTTCGCTTGCGCGACCTGACCATTCCTCGTATGTACGAAGGGCTGAAGGCTAATCCTTACTGCCGGTTGTGTCGCGTTCAACCTCCGGTGAAACGCCGGAAGCTTCGTGATCGGGGTGCTCGGTATCGAGTCCTTGATCGTGGCGGAGATTCCAGCGCCTTTCCGACGCTCCACCAAAGCCTGCGCGATCCCGCGCGGCCGCAACGGAGAGCCGGTCACGAGCCGAGTGGCGCCTGTCAGGGCGCCTCCTCGCAGAGACCGCCCGGGCACCAGGTCAGACACGGTATAGCCTGATACCGCGCCCGTTACAGGGTGGGTATTCGATCCAGGCAAGCGTTTCGGCGCAATCTGGCCTTCGGCAACAGAGAAGGCGGCACCCGCTGCCGCCCACATATTCCAGACGGGCCGACGCTTGATGCGCCAGACTGAGTTGCCAACCATGACCAGCGGACGATCCGCGCCGATGCGGGGCCAGACCCCCGCCCGGCCAATCGCCCCGCCGGCATCAGGGTTGGCGCGGCGCGACCAGCTGCGTTTAGGCCTTCCCCTCACCCCCGAATCAGGTGGACCGTCGCGTCATCCGACAGCGCGCCACGCGCTCGCGGCCAATCGCGCCCGTCGCCTCCAAGAGTTCCAATATGCCCAACAAGATGTTGATCGATGCTACCCACCCGGAAGAGACCCGGGTCGTTGTCGTCCGCGGCAACCGCGTCGAGGAATTTGATTTCGAAACGGCCCAACGCAAGCAGCTCCGCGGCAACATCTACCTCGCCAAGGTTACCCGCGTTGAGCCCTCGCTGCAGGCCGCCTTCGTCGAGTATGGCGGCAACCGCCACGGCTTCCTCGCCTTCAGCGAAATCCATCCGGACTACTATCAGATCCCAGTCGCCGACCGGCAGGCTCTGATCGAAGCCGAGGAGCGCGCGCACCGCGAAGCCGAAGAGGAAAGCGAGAACCGCTCCAATCGCCGCCGCAACCGGCACCGCAGTTCACGGCGCCGCGGCAGCGGCGAACGCGTCCAGAGCGAGATCGTCGAGGCCGCCGAGGCGGGCCTCCCTGCCCAGACCGAGGGGCATGAGGCCGACCACGAGGCGCCTGAGCACCACGCCTATGCGCAGGACGATCAGCCGCACGCCGACGCGACCGAGGCGCAAGGCTTCTCCGAGGGCCCGGTCGAGACCCACGACCAGGACGCGCCGGGCGAAGCTCAACAAGGCGCAGCCGACGAATCGCACGGCCATGCCGAAGAACCGCATGATGCCGTCGCCGCGCAGGCCCACGACGCCGCCGCCGAGCAGCCCACTGGCGAAGTCGCGCAGACCGGCGACGCGCCCGCCACCGAGGCAGCCAGCCCCGTCCTCGGAGCGGACGAGCACGCCGACGAGCATGACCATGAGAGCCACGGTCATGACGAGCATCATGATGGCGAGCACGAGCATGATGAGCTCGATCATCACGAGCACGACCATCACGAGCATGATCACGATGAGCACGATCACGACGATGACGTCGCTCCCATGGCCGAGCACGCGGATCACGGCGTCACCATCGTGCCCGGCGACGAGAACGGCTCTGAGGCCGTGTCCGGCGACCACGAGGACGACGAGGACGACGGCGAGGAGATCGAGGAAGAGCTCGTCGAATCCGTCGGCGGCGACGACGTGCTGGAAGAAGTGCCGGAGCGCACCTTCCGTCCGCGCCGGCAGTACAAGATCCAGGAGGTCATCAAGCGCCGCCAGGTGATGCTGGTGCAGGTCGTGAAGGAGGAGCGCGGCAACAAGGGCGCCGCGCTGACGACCTATCTGTCGCTCGCCGGCCGCTACGCCGTGCTGATGCCCAACACCGCCCGCGGCGGCGGCATAAGCCGCAAGATCACCTCCGCGCAGGACCGCTCGCGCCTGAAGGAAGTGGTGCAGGACCTCGACGTGCCCGAGGGCATGGGCGTGATCCTGCGCACCGCCGGCGCCAACCGCACCAAGCCCGAGATCAAGCGCGACTTCGAATATCTGCTGCGGCTGTGGGAAACGGTCCGCGACATGACCTTGAAGTCGCAGGCGCCGACGCTGGTCTACGAGGAGGGCTCGCTGATCAAGCGCTCGCTGCGCGACCTCTACAACAAGGAGATCGACGAGATCCTGGTGGCCGGTGAAGACGGCTACCGCGAGGCGCACGACTTCATGAAGATGCTGATGCCGACCAACGTCCGGGCGGTGAAGCAGTATCGCGACGGCCAGCCGCTGTTCTCGCGGATGGGCGTCGAGAGCCAGCTCGACGCGATGTTCTCGCCGACCGTGCAGCTGCGCTCCGGCGGCTATATCGTGCTCAACCAGACCGAGGCGCTGGTCTCGATCGACGTGAACTCCGGCCGCGCCACGCGCGAGCATCACATCGAGGACACCGCTCTCAAGACCAATATGGAGGCCGCCGAGGAGGTGGCGCGGCAGCTCCGTTTGCGCGACCTCGCCGGGCTGATCGTCATCGACTTCATCGACATGGACGAGAAGCGCAACAACCGCTCCGTCGAGCGCAAGCTGTCGGACTGCCTGCGGCAGGATCGCGCGCGCATCCAGGTCGGCCGGATCTCGCATTTCGGCCTGTTGGAGATGTCGCGCCAGCGCATCCGTGCCAGCGTGCTGGAAAGCTCGACCGAGCCGTGCGCGCATTGCGGCGGCACCGGCCATGTGCGCTCGGTATCCTCGGTGGCGCTGCAACTGCTGCGCAGCCTCGAAGAAACGCTGATGAAGGGCGCGACCCACAACCTCGTGGTCCGCACCCGCACCGAGGTGGCGCTCTACGTGCTCAACCACAAGCGCGGCCATCTGCGCGACCTCGAGAACAGCTTCAAGGTCTCGCTCGCCGTCATCGCCGACCCGAGCGTGAGCGGCCAGCAATCCTTCATCATCGATCGCGGCGAGCAGGTGCATACGCTCGAGGCCGCCAAGGCGCTGCTCGCGGCGCAGGCCTCAGCCCCACCGCTGGCGGCCGAGGACATCTACGACGAGGAAGAACCGTTCGACATCGAGACGGAATCCGAGGTCGAGACCGAGGAGACCGAAGGCCTGTCCGAGGACACGGCCGACGGCAGCGCCGTCGAAGGCGAGCGGGACGGCGCGCGTCGCAAGCGGCGCCGGCGTCGGCGCGGCCGCGGCAGCGAGACCCGCGAGGGCGCGCTGCCTGAAGGAACGGCCGGACTGCAGCCCGCGGAGCCGGGCCCTGCCGCCGACCAGTCAGCCGAGGACTCCGACGGCGAAGACGACGAGTCGGAGGAACAGCCTGCGTTCGCCCAGGGCGAGCAGACGGATCAGCCTGGCGGCGAGCGGCGTCCGCGCCGGCGTGGACGTCGCGGCGGTCGCCGTCGGCGCGGTGGCGCGGAAGAAGGTCTCGCCGCGTCGATCGGCGACGAGCTCGCGCCAGCTTCGGCATCGGAGGCAGAAGCCGCCGTGGCCGATTTCGACGGCAACGGCGCTTCCCACCACGACGAGGAAGAGCCGGCAGAACCCGCGGCGCCGGTCCAGGCGTCGGCCGCAACCGAGGCCGATGAGCCCCTCGCTGGCGCCTCCGCGCCAATGCCCCAGGCTGCTCCCGGTCAACCCGAAGTGCAGCAGACCGAGGCTCCGAAGACGGAATCCGAGAAGACCCCGCGGCGTTCGACGGTTCGCGAGAAGGTCAGCTTCCTCACCGAGCCCAGGCCGGAGAGCGCGGTTTCGGCCGTCAACGTCGCCGAGAGCAGCTCGCCCGCTCCGGCTGCCGATGTCGCGGCGTCCGAACCGGTTGCCACCGAGCCGGCGGCCACCGATTCCTCGTCCCCTGCGGCCCCGCGCCGGGCCGGCTGGTGGTCCCGCCGTTTCGGTGGCGGGCAGTAGCCCCCGCTCTCCGACGCTTCAATGCAAAACGCCCGGCCAGATGGCCGGGCGTTTTTCATATGGCGTATGGCGATCGTTCCTGGCCGTGACGACCGGAGGCCGCTCAAGCCACGTCACGGCCGTCTCGACATCCGACGGATCGATCTGCTGATTGAGCCGTCTCTGCAGGAGATCATGGTCGCGTTCGTCTTCCCGCCACGAGACGAACACGGCGGCCGTGCCGTTGCCGGTGATGTTGGTCGGCGCGCGCGGCTCGCGCATGAACTCGTCGGTCGAGCACACGATCGCCATGCCCGGAACCAGGGCCGGCTTCACGACCGACAGCGTTGCGGCCAAGGTGACGAAGACGGCAACGTCAACGCCGCTCGTGCCCTTCAATGACGAAGGGTGCACAACCGACCTCACCCGCGCCCTAGCCTAGCCAGCGCGCGATCCGGGCCACCGCCTCGCGCATGTCCTCGGCCGAACGCGCATAGGAAAAGCGCACGAAGCTGCGGCCGTGGATCGGATCGAAGTCGACGCCCGGCGTGGCGGCCACATGGGTCTCCTCCAGCATCCGCTTGGCGAAGTCGAAACTGTCGGAGGTGAAGTCGGACACGTCGGCATAGAGGTAGAAGGCGCCGTCGGCCGGCAGGAACCGGGTCAGGCCGGCCTTCGGGAAACCCTCGATCAGGATGCGGCGGTTCTCCTGGTAACCGCGCTTGATGGCCTCCATCTCGGCCCGGCCGTCGAACGCCGCTTCCGCCGCAATCTGCGACAGGGTCGGAACCGAGATCGCGAGGTTCTGCTGCAGACGCTCGATCGGCCGCACCAGCGCATCCGGCACCACCATCCAGCCGATGCGCCAGCCCGTCATGCAGAAGTACTTCGAGAACGAGTTGATGATCAGGGCCTCGCTCGACAGCTCCGCCGCCGTCACCGCCGGAAACGCGTAGTCCAGACCGTGATAGATCTCGTCGGAGATGAAGCGGATGCCGGCATCGCGTGCGGCTGCAATGACGCCGCCCAGCGCCTCGCGCGACATCATGGTGCCGGTCGGATTGGCAGGGCTTGCCACCAGCACGCCCTTCAGCGGCGTCTTGCGGTGCGCGGCGAGCAGCGCCTCGCCGGTCAAAGCGTGACGGTTCTCCGCCGTGGTCTCGATCAGCACCGGCTCGCAGCCCAGCGCCGTCAGGATGTGGCGATAGGGCGGATAGCCCGGCACGGTCACGGCCACGCGGTCACCGGGCTCGAACATCGCCAGGAACGCCAGGATGAATCCGGCGGAGGATCCCGTCGTGATCACGATCCGCGCCGGATCGATCTCGCAAGCATGCGTCTCGCGATAGTGCCGTGCGATTCGCTGCCGCAGCGACAGCAAACCCAGCGCCGAGGTGTAGTCGATGCGGGCCTGATCGAGCGCGGCATGCGCGGCCGCGATGGCCGCTCGTGGCGCAGCCGCCGCCGGTTGGCCGACCTCCATGTGGATGACATGTCCGCCGCCCGACTCGATCCGCTCGGCCGCAGCCATCACGTCCATCACCATGAACGGTGGAACATTGCTGCGCGCGGACGGCGCCGTCAGGTTGGCGATCCGCTGTTCCAATGTCGGTATCACTGTCGCATCCACCATCGATATCTGCTATTGACCCCGGCTGTCCGGACCCGCTCCGTGAACCGGTCGAGGTCAGCCCATGGGCCTCGTTCGCCGCAGATGAGCCGCATTCCGCCGTTTGGTGGGCAATAGCCCGTCTCGCGCCTCGCGCCAATTGCAAAGATCGCCTGATGTCGCTCCGTATCGTTCTTCGCAAGAAACTGTCCGGCGGGCTTGCCGCGGTCGTCGCGGCGGCCGTGACGCTGGCGCCGCTCGCGCCTGCGTCGGCGCAGCAGGGCAAGGGACCGCCGATCCTGCGCGACACCGAGACCGAGGTGCTGCTGCGCGAATATACGCGGCCGATCCTGCGCGTCGCCGGGCTCGAAAAGCAGAACATCCAGATGGTCATCATCAACGATGCGTCCTTCAACGCGTTCGTTGCCGACGGCCGCCGCATCTTCGTCAACTACGGCGCGATCCTGCAGTCGGAAAATCCGAACCAGCTGATCGGCGTGCTCGCGCACGAGACGGGCCATCTCGCCGGCGGTCATCTCGCCAAGCTGCGCCAGCAGCTCGCCACCGCGCAGACCCAGATGATCATCGCCACCATTCTCGGGGCCGGCGCCCTCGCCGTTGGCGCGCGCGGCGGCGGCAGCGGCCTGGCCAATGCCGGCGCCGCGACGCTGTCGGCCCCGGGCGAGGTCATCCGCCGATCGCTGTTGTCGTATCAGCGCCAGCAGGAGGAGAACGCCGACCGTGCCGGGGTGAAATTCCTCACCGCGACAGCGCAATCGCCGAAGGGCATGTACGAGACGTTCAAGCGCTTCACCAATGAGAGCCTGTTCGCCGCGCGCGGCGCCGACCCCTATCTGCAATCACATCCGATGCCGGCCGATCGCGTCGAGGCGCTCGAGGGCCTCGCGCGCCAAAGCCCCTATTGGGACAAGAAGGACGACCCCGCACTGCAGCTCCGCCACGACATGGTCCGTGCCAAGATCTCGGCCTTCATGGAACGGCCGGACACGGTGGCACGGCGCTATCCATTGTCGGACACCGGCCTGCCCGCCCGCTACGCCAGGGCAATCTCCACCTACCTGCATGGCGACCTGCGCAGCGCCCTGAGCCAGATCGATGGCCTGATCCAGGTGCAGCCCAACAACCCCTATTTCTACGAGGTCCGCGGCCAGGCCCTGCTGGAGGGCGGCCGCCCCACTGAGGCGATCGCCCCGCTGCGCAAGGCGGTGCACCTGTCCAATAACGCCCCGCTCATCGAGATGTTACTTGGTCAGGCCTTGGTGGCATCCGAGAACAAAGCCTACACTGACGAGGCGATCTCGATCTTGCGCGCGGCGGTCGCGCGCGAATCCGAGGCGCCGCTCGGCTATTCCCAGCTCGCGATGGCCTACGGTCGCAAGGGCGATTATGCGGAGGCGGATCTGGCCTCGGCGCAGGCCGCCTTCCTGCGTGGCGACAACAAGACGGCGCGCGAGCTTGCCTCGCGTGCAAAAACCCGCTTCGCGGTCGGCTCGCCGGGCTGGGTCAGGGCCGACGACATCGTCACGGCAAAGCCGCTTTCCGGCCAGTAGGGTGTCGGACAGCGGGGGTTGGCGCCCGCTGAAGTTTTGAACTACTGCTATCATCCGATCCACAATATCAGAATACCGTCACGACCATCGACAAGGACCCGATCATTTGACCCAGAGGACCTCCTTCATGCCGTCAGTCCGCACGCTCATTCCCGCGATGTTGCTCGCGCTTTCGCTCTGCGGCGTGCCTCAGCTCGCGTCGGCGGAGAGCTTCTCCGACAGCCAGCGGGGCGAGATCGAGACCATCGTCCGAAACTACCTGATCGCGCATCCCGAGGTGCTCGAAGAGGCGATGGCCGAGCTGCAGAAGCGTCAGACGGCGGCCGAGGCGGCCAAGCACGAGGCCAGCGTCAGCAAGAACGCCGAGACCATCTTCAACTCGCCGCGCGGCGTCGTGCTCGGCAACAAGGATGGCGACGTCACCTTCGTCGAGTTCTTCGATTACAATTGCGGCTACTGCAAGCGCGCGATGGCCGACATGATGGAGCTGATGAAGAGCGACCCGAAGCTGAAGGTCGTGCTCAAGGAATTTCCCGTGCTGAGCCAGGGCTCCGTCGAGGCCGCACAGGTCGCGGTTGCCGTTCGCATGCAGGCCCCGCAGAAATATCTCGACTTCCACCAGAAGCTGCTGGGCGGCCGCGGCCAAGCCGACAAGGCCCATGCGCTCGCCGTCGCCAAGGATCTCGGGCTCGACATGGCGCGCGTCGAGAAGGACATGGCGAGCCCCGAGGCCAAGGCGACGATCGAGGAAAACTTCAAGCTCGCCGAGGAGATGGGCATGAACGGGACGCCGAGCTACGTGATCGGCAAGCAGGTCGTGATCGGCGCCGTCGGCGTCGAGGGCCTGCGCGAGAAGATCAGCACGGCCCGCTGCGGCAAGGCGAGCTGCTGAGCATATCTGCCAAAGCGTCTCGCCATCATGGGATCAATCGAAGGCCGGCTGTCTCAGCCGGCCTTCTTCTTTGCCGTGAGCCGGTGAAGAAGCGACAGACCGGTGGCGGCAGCGCCCTCGCCTATCCCTTCAGCCTCATGCCGAGCCGGGTTCGAAGTGCCTCGCGGATGTGCCCGCGTGCAATCGCCTCTGCCCGATCGGGATCGCGGATCGCGATCGCCTCGATCAGCTCACCATGCTCGGCCGCGGCTGTTGCCGCACGTCCTTCGGCCGCAAACGTCGTGGTTCCCAGCAGCGCCGTCGCGACATGCATGTCCTCGAGGGCGGCGTCGAGATAGCGGTTGCGCGCGGCGCGCTGGATCGCACCGTGCATCAGCCGGTTCAGCCGCGCCAGCTCGGCGGCGTCCCCCGCGCTGACAAAGCTCGCATGAATGTCGCGGAGCGCCGCGACCTCGGCCGGCACGGCATACTGCGCGGCGAGCCGGGCCGCGGCGCCTTCGAGAATTTCCCGCATCGCGTACAGCTCGAGGACTTCGTTCTCGTCGAGACTGCGCACGATCAGGCCGCGTCCACCGGCCGGCTGCACCCACCCCTTGGCCACCAGCTTGCCGAAGGCCTCACGGACCGGCGTCCGGCTGACGTTCAGCTTCTGGGCGACCTCGTCCTCCCGCAGCCGATCGCCGGAGCGATAGAAACCGTTCTCCAGCGCATGGCACAGCGCACGAAATACCGCTTCGCCGAGAGAGACGTTGTCACGATCGATGGTGAGCGATGGCGCTTCCGAGGACATGGGGGTCACGATCTCACAACCTCGCTCCGAACAACAGCATATCTTGCATATTTTTGTATACAATAGTATACGATTTCCATGCCCACTGCAGCCCGCACTTCCGTACCCTCTATTGCCGGTTGGCCGATGGCGTGGCTGTGCGACCAAAGCCGATCCAGGGCCTGCCGCCTTGCGTCCGCGAGGGCCTGCGATGACTGATCAGAGCGATATCGCCGACCATCCCCAGACCTACGACGTCGTCGTGGTCGGCGGCGGCAACGCGGCGCTGTGCGCGGCGATCGCGGCCCGGCGCGCCGGCGCTTCGGTGATCGTGCTGGAAGCGGCCTCGAAGTTCTATCGCGGCGGCAACACGCGCCACACCCGCAACATGCGCTGCGCCCATGACGCGGCAACCGCGACGTTGAGCGGCCCCTACACCGAGGACGAGTTCTGGGACGATCTCCTGCGGGTCACCGAGGGCCAGACCAGCGAGCAACTGGCGCGTCTGATGATCCGCGAGTCCAAGGACATGCTCGACTGGATCGTCGAACAGGGCGTGCGTTTCCAGCCCTCGCTCGGCGGCACGCTGAGCTTAGGACGGACCAACTCGTTCTTCCTGGGCGGCGGCCGGGCCATGCTCAATGCGCTGTATCTGACCGCCGAGCGGCTCGGCGTCGAGGTGCGCTACGAGGCCGAGGTGGTGGGGCTGGAGATCGACGGCAACCGCTTCCGCGCGGCGATCGTGCGGCACGGCGATGGCCGGATGCGCATCGCCGGCAGAGCGCTGGTGGCGGCTGCGGGCGGCTTCGAAGCCAATATCGACAAGCTGGTCGAGGGCTGGGGCGAGATCGCGCGCAACTTCCTGATCCGCGGCACGCCCAACAATCGCGGCACGGTGCTCGACATGCTGCTCGGCGCCGGCGTCGACAGCATCGGCGATCCGACCCAGTGCCACGCGGTGGCGATCGATGCGCGGGCCCCCAAATATGACGGCGGCATCATCACGCGGCTCGACTGCGTCGTGTTCGGCATCGTCGTCAACAACAACGCCGAGCGCTTCTACGACGAAGGCGAGGACGTCTGGCCGAAGCGCTACGCGATCTGGGGACGCCTCGTTGCTGCGCAGCCGGACCAGATCGCCTACATCATCTTCGACGCGAAATCGGCGAACCTGTTCATGCCGTCGCTCTACCCCGCGATCGAGGCGGCCAGCATCGCCGAGCTCGCTGGCAAGCTCGGCCTCGATCCGGACAAGCTGACCGCCACCGTCGCGCATTTCAACGCATCGGTGCGCGACGGACAATTCAATCCCGACATCCTCGACGATTGCCGCACCGAGAACCTGATGCCCCCGAAATCGCATTGGGCGCGCCGCATCGATAGCGGCCCCTACTATGCCTATCCGGTTCGGCCCGGCATTACCTTCACCTATCTCGGCGTGCGGGTCGATCACGCCGCAAAGATGATGATGAAGTCCGGCGGTCCCGCCGACAACATGTATGCCGCAGGCGAGATCATGGCCGGCAACGTACTCGGCCGCGGCTATGCCGCAGGAATCGGCATGACGATCGGCAGCGTGTTCGGGCGCATCGCCGGCCGGGGAGCAGCGACACATGCAGCGCAGTGAGGCGTTGACCGAGGCGGATCGCCTGATGACGATCTGCAATTCCTGCCGCTATTGCGAGGGACTCTGCGCCGTGTTTCCGGCGATGGAGATGCGCCGCGCCTTCACGGGCGGCGACCTCAACTATCTCGCCAATCTCTGCCATGCCTGCGGCGCCTGCTACGTCGACTGCCAGTTCTCGCCGCCGCACGAGTTCGATGTTCGCGTCCCCTCCGTCTTGGCCCGGGTGCGGCACGAGAGCTATGCCGACTATGCCTGGCCGCGCGCGCTGGCGCCGCTGTTCAGGCGCAACGGCCTCGCGGTGTCGCTCATCGCGGTGATCAGCATGGCCGCGTTCATCCTCGGCATCGTGGCCTTCAACGATCCGGCCGCGGTGTTTGCAGGCCGGCACGGCCCCGGCTCGTTCTACGCGCTCATGCCCCACAACGCGATGGCACTGTTGTTCGGCGCGGCCTTCCTGTGGGCCATCATCGCCTTCATCATGGGCGCCCGGGCCTTCTGGAATGACATCGGCGAGCCGAGCTCGACCCTGACGCGGCCACGTCCACTGCTGCGCGCCGTCCGCGACGCAGCCAGCCTGCGCTATCTCGATGGCGGCGGCGTCGGCTGCTACAACGAGGACGAGCGGCCGCGCGACACCAGGCGGTTCTATCACCAGCTGACGTTCTGGGGCTTCATGCTCTGCGTCGCATCGACCAGCGTTGCGACGCTCTACCACTATCTTCTGCACCGTGAGGCGCCGTATCCATTGTGGGATCTGCCGGTCGTGCTCGGCACGCTCGGCGGATTGGGCATCGTGCTCGGCCCGCTCGGACTCTACACCGCCAAGCGCAGGCGTGAGCCTGCGATGATGGATGCGGGCAGTCTCGCCATGGACGTCGCGTTCCTGGCGATGCTCGTGCTCACCGGCGCAACCGGTCTCGCCCTCCTCTTGCTACGCGAGACCAGCACGATGGGCCTGCTGCTCGCGCTCCATCTCGGTGCGGTATTCGCGCTCTTCATCACGATGCCCTACGGCAAGTTCGTGCACGGCCTCTATCGATTCTTGGCTCTCGTCCGCTACGCGCGCGAACGTCACGGCGCGTAGCTCATGCGAGCGCGACTGATCGCCACGATGGTCATGCGGCGTTCATGACCCTGAGCATCCGTTCATAAGGTTGCGATCTGCGACATTTTTCCGGAACGATCGGAGACGCACGGAACGACTCCTACTTCCTGCCGTTGTCGGCGCGGGCAGTGCCAATACGAGGAGGATAGAGGATGACCAATCGCTTGATGGTATCAGTTGCTGCAATCGCGCTCCTGGCGGGTGCAGGTTTTGCTCATGCGCAAGGTGCCGGCGGTGCGGGCGGCGCAGCTGGACAGTCCGGCGGCGCAGCCATGCAGGGCGGTGCGACCGGTGGTGCTGCCGGCGGAGCATCGAGCGGCGGCATGAACGCGCCCGGCGGCGCGATGCATCGCGACAGCGCCTCGCCTGCGGCCGGCGGCGCGTCCGACATGCGCTCCAGTCAATCGGAACAGAAGCCCGGTGCGACCAAGAGCCAGCACGCCGAGGACGGCATGAAGGGCCCGGCCACCAAGGGCGCGAGCACCGAGAGCGACAGCAAGGGCGGCGCCAAGAACATGAAGGCCGAAGGTCGCGAGGGTCGCGACAACAACATGAAGGCCGAGGGGCGCGACAGCAAGACCGGCACCAGCACCAATGCCGAAACCAAGACCGGCACCGAGCGTTCGCAGACCACCACCGGACAGGCCGGCGCCGCTGCCAAGCTCACCACCGAGCAGCGCACCAAGATCACCACGGTGATCCGCAGCCAGCGCGTCGAGCCGGTGACCAACGTCAACTTCAACATTTCCGTCGGCACAAGGGTGCCGCGCGAGGTTCACTTCCACCCGCTCCCGACCGAAGTCGTGACGATCTATCCGGAGTGGCGCGGATATGACTTCATCCTGGTTCGCGAGCAGATCGTCGTGATCGATCCTCACACCTACGAGATCGTCGCGGTTCTCAACGTCTGATCCCGACCAGGCAGGCGACGAGAACGAGGGGCGGGCAGCAATGCCCGCCCCAACCTATTGCGCAAAGCGCGCGCGGGAGCCATCACACGCAACGCGTGCAGTCCCGTGGACAAAGCCGGTTGTTCAGCAATTTCGTACGCTTAAGACGGTTTTTTCGTGTGACGGACCAAGCCTCGGTCAGCCTACCCGGCTGCCGAAAGGCTTCCCCTTGGCGGCTTTGTTACCTATAACGCCGCCCACTGCCGCCACACCGCCGGGATGGGAATGGCCGACGCCGCGCACAACACGATCTATGTCCTCAACGGACCCAACCTCAACCTGTTGGGCACCCGCGAGCCGGAGACCTACGGCCATGCCACCCTGGCAGACGTGGAACGGTTGTGCGTCGAGACGGCCGCCCGCTTCGGCCTGACGGCGGAGTGCCGGCAGTCGAACCATGAGGGTGTGCTCGTCGATCACATCCATGAGGCCCGCAGCCGCGGTGTGGTCGGAATCATCCTCAATGCCGGCGCCTACTCCCATACCTCCATTGCCTTGCACGACGCGCTGATGGGGGTGAAGATCCCCACCGTCGAAGTGCACATCAGCAACATCCACGCCCGCGAGAGCTTCCGGCACCATTCTTTCACCGCGAAGGCCGCGTTTGCCTCGATCTGCGGCTTCGGGATCGACGGCTACCGGCTGGCGATCACCGGCCTCGCCGCCAAGATCGGCGCCAAAGCCGTCACGCAGACCGACATCTAGCGCAAGCCTGACGTCACAGTCCTCACGCCTCCCAACGTTCCGGATCAGATCATGGCGCCCCAGCCCGACGACAAGACCATCGCGAAATCCGAAGACAGCCAGCTCATTCGCGAGCTCGCAGCGCTGCTGGACGAGACCAGCCTGACCGAGATCGAGCTGGAGCGTGCCGGCCTTCGCATCCGTGTTGCCCGCAACGTGACCGTTGCGGCGGCCGTCCATTCGGCCATCGGAACGGCTGCCGCTGGCGTTCCCGTGGTTGCGGCCGCCACCGCGGCAGCCGCCGGCGCGGACTTGTCAAAACATCCCGGCGTGGTGCCCTCACCCATGGTCGGCACCGCCTACTGGGCACCCGAGCCCGGCGCCAAGCCGTTCGTCGAGGTCGGCTCCAAGGTGTCTGTCGGTCAGACCCTGATGATCATCGAGGCGATGAAGACGATGAACCAGATTCCGTCCCCGCGCGCCGGGACGGTGACGCAGATCCTGGTCGAGGACGGCCAGCCCGTGGAGTTCGGCGAGCCGCTCGTCATCATCGAATAAGCGCGACTAGCAGACGGCGACCCGCGAATGGTCCACCATTCCACGTTCGCCGCTCACTACTCGCCACTCGCGCCCGAGGCACCATGTTCGACAAGATCCTCATCGCCAATCGCGGCGAAATCGCCCTTCGCATCCTCAGGGCCTGCAAGGAGCTCGGCATCTCCACCGTCGCGGTGCATTCCACCGCCGACGCCGATGCGATGCATGTCCGTCTCGCCGATGAAAGCGTCTGCATCGGGCCGCCGCCGTCGAAGGACAGCTATCTCAACATCCCCGCTTTGCTCGCCGCCTGTGAAATCACCGGCGCCGACGCCGTGCATCCCGGCTACGGCTTCCTGTCGGAGAACGCGCGCTTCGCCGAGATTCTTGCGGACCACAATCTGCATTTCATCGGGCCGAAGGCGGAGCACATCCGCCTGATGGGCGACAAGATCGAGGCCAAGAAGACGGCCAAGCGGTTGGGTATTCCGGTGGTGCCCGGCTCCGACGGTGCGGTGACGCCCGACCAGGACGCTATGGCGATCGCCAAGGAGATCGGCTTCCCGGTGCTGGTCAAGGCTGCCGCCGGCGGCGGCGGCCGCGGCATGAAGGTCGCCCACACCGAGGCCGATCTGCAGCTGGCGCTGACCACAGCGGCCAACGAGGCGAGATCGGCGTTCGGCGACGCCTCGGTCTATCTGGAGAAGTATCTGCAGAAGCCGCGCCACATCGAGATCCAGGTGCTCGGCGACGGCCGCGGCGGCGCCATCCATCTCGGCGAGCGCGACTGCTCGCTGCAGCGCCGCCACCAGAAGGTCTGGGAGGAAGGCCCCTCCCCGGTGCTCGATGCGGCCGCGCGCGCCAAGATCGGCAATACCGTCGCCAAGGCGATGCAGGAGCTGAAATATATCGGCGTCGGCACCATCGAATTCCTCTACGAGGACGGCGAGTTCTATTTCATCGAAATGAACACGCGCATCCAGGTCGAGCATCCCGTCACCGAGATGATCACCGGGATCGACCTCGTGCTGGAGCAGATCCGCATCGCCGCCGGCGGCGACCTGCCGATGAGCCAGGACCAGGTCGTCATCAACGGCCACTCGATCGAGTGCCGCGTCAACGCAGAGAACCCGGTCAGCTTCCGGCCCTCGCCCGGCAAGATCCAGCAGTACCATCCGCCCGGCGGCCTCGGGGTCCGCATCGATTCCGCCGTCTACCAGGGCTATGTGATCCCGCCCTATTACGACTCGCTAGTCGGCAAGCTCATCGTCCACGGCAAGAGCCGGGTCGAGTGCCTGATGCGGCTGCGGCGCGCGCTGGACGAGATGGTGGTCGACGGCATCGAGACCACGCTGCCGCTGTTCCGCGCCCTGGTCCGCGAGCCCGCGATCATCGACGGCGACTATCACATCCACTGGCTCGAGCAGTATCTGGCCGGCCAGAAGACCGACTGAGCGGCCGCATTCAGAAAACTGTCATCCGAAGCGGAACCATCCGGCCGCAGCCGCGTTCTGGTGGGTCGGATCAGTTCCGCCAGGGGGCAGTGATTTTCAACGACGTGCGAGTATGCGGTGGCGCCTGAGGTGAGACGAAGGCGCACGCTGGGACAGGTCCTGCTGCTGTCAGCGGGCTTCCTCGTGCTTGTCGCGGTCAGCACGGCGTCGGTTCTGCTGGTCAACAAGGCCCGCAGCGACAGCGCCTGGGTGGTGCACACCGTCGAGGCCGAGAACCAGATCAACGCCCTGCTGCTCGAGGTGCGGCGCGCCGAGAGCGCGGCGCGGGCCTACCTTCTCACCCAGGGACAGGAGTTCCTCAACGACCACGAGGCGGCCGTCGCGGCGATCGGGCCGGTGCTCGAGAAGCTCCATGGGCTGGTCGCGGACAACCCCGCCCAGGTTGAAAATCTCGCCACGCTGCGCAGCGTGATCGAGACCCGGCTGTCGCAATTCGACCGCGAAAAGCTGCTGGTCGCGCGCGGCGACCTCGCCGCCGCGATCGCCCTGGTCCGCGACGCGGGCTCGACCAGCAGCAGCAAGACCATGCGCGACACCGCCGAGGCGATGCGTCTCGAGGAGGAGCGGCTGCTGGCGCTGCGGACCGCCAATGCCGATGCCAGCCAGCAGCTCGCCGCCATCGTCACCATCACCGGCTCGGCGCTGGTCGTCGTGCTCGCCATCATCTCGGTGCTGCTGGTGCGCCGCTCGACCCGCGCGCGCGACGATGCCGAGGCACAGCTGCGCGAGAGCAATCTCAATCTGGAAGCCACCGTCGACGAGCGCACCGCCGATCTGCGCGAGGCCAATGAGGAGATCCAGCGCTTCGCCTATATCGTGAGCCACGACCTGCGCTCGCCGCTGGTCAACATCATGGGCTTCACCAGCGAGCTCGACGAACTGCGCAACGATATCTTCCGGCGGATTGCGACGCTGGCGCGGGCGGCCTCCGACGCGCCGCCGCCGGCGGAAGGCACCGAGCCCGAGCTCGAAGGCGCCGACAAGCAGCTTTCGGAGGACTTCACCGAAGCCCTCGGCTTCATCAAGTCCTCGATCGCCAAGATGGACCGGCTGATCTCGGCGATCCTCAACCTGACCCGCGAGGGACGCCGCGAGTTCGTGCCGGTACGGATCGATACCCGCGAACTGATCGAAGGCATCGTCTCGACGTTGGCGCATCAGGCGGCGGAAACCGACACCACCATTCGCCTGGAACCGCTGCCGGCCATCGTCAGCGACCGCCTGGCGCTGGAGCAGATCTTCTCCAACCTGATCGACAACGCCATCAAATATCTCAAGCCGGGCGTTCCCGGCGACATCGCCATTCGCGCCCGCACCAAGCTCGGTTTCGCCATTTTCGAGATCACGGACAACGGCCGGGGGATTGATCCCCGGGATCACCAACGTATCTTTGACCTGTTCCGCCGCGCCGGGACCCAGGACCGTCCGGGTCAGGGGATCGGATTGGCGCATGTCCGCGCCCTGGTGCGCCGGCTCGGCGGAACCATGTCGGTCGCATCGGAGCTCGACCAGGGCAGCACGTTCACCATCACGCTCCCGATCAACTGGAACGCCTCAAACCGGAATTCAGACCGATGACCATGCCCGTGACGATCATCATGATCGAGGACGACGAAGGCCACGCCCGCCTGATCGAGCGCAACATCCGCCGCTCCGGCGTCAACAACGAAATCAAGCCGTTCACCAACGGTACAGATGCCGTGAAGTATCTGCTGGGTGCTGACGGCACCGGCCTCGATCACAAGGGGCACGCATTGCTGATCCTGCTCGACCTGAACCTGCCGGACATGACCGGCATCGACATCCTCAAGATGGTCAAGCAGAACAGCTTCCTGAAGAGCGCGCCCGTGGTCATCCTCACCACGACCGACGACTCGCAGGAGATCAAGCGGTGCTACGAACTCGGCTGCAACGTCTACATCACCAAGCCGGTCAACTACGAAAGCTTCGCCAACGCCATTCGCCAACTCGGCCTGTTCTTCTCCGTCATCCAGGTTCCGCCCGCCGCATGAGCTCCGCCGCCCCCACGCTGCTCTACATTGACGACGACGCGGCGCTGGCGCGGCTGGTGGAGCGCGGGCTCAAGCGCCTGGGCTTCACGGTGGAACACGCGAGCGACGGCAGCGCGGGCTTGCAGCGGCTGGAGCGCGGCGGCATCGACGTCGTGGCGCTCGACCAGTACATGCCAGGCTTCGACGGGCTCGAGACGCTGGAGCGCATCATGGCGCTGCCCGAACCACCGCCGGTGGTGTTCGTCACCGCCTCACAGGATTCCAAGATCGCGGTCACGGCCCTGAAGGCGGGCGCGGCCGACTACCTCGTCAAGGACGTGCAGGGCGAGTTCATCCCGCTGCTGCAGGTCGCAGCCGAAGGCGCGGTGCGGCAGGCACGGCTGCAGAAGGCGCGCGACGAGGCCGAGGCCGAGGTGCGGGCGTCACGCGACCGCTACGCGGCGCTGGCCGCCGAGCGCGAGGTCCTGCTGCGCGAGGTCAATCACCGCGTCGGCAATTCGCTCCAGATCATCGCCTCGCTGCTGCATCTTCAGGCCAACTCCAGCAATCAGGACGACGTCAAGGCCGCGCTGACCAACGCCATGGGCCGCGTCGCCGCCGTGGCACAGGTGCACCGCCGCCTCTACACGTCCCAGGATCTCAAGAGCGTGCTGCTCAACCAGTATCTGGATTCGCTGCTCGACGACCTGCGCCGCTCGGCCGAGGGCAACCGGATGTCGCGGCTGACCCTGAAGGCGGAGCCGGTCGAGATCGACCCGGATCGCGCGGTCGCGATCGGAATCGTCGTCAACGAGCTGGTCATGAACGCGGTCAAATACGCCTATCCCGATGGGCCGGGCCCGATCCATGTCGAGCTGAAGCTTGCAGGCGAGGACATCGTGCTGTCGATTGCCGACAACGGCGTCGGCCTCAACGCAACCAGCGATCCGCGCTCGACCGGAATGGGCCAGCGCATCGTCAGCGCCATGGCGACCAAGCTCGACGCGAACGTCGGCCCCGATCCGAGCCATGCCGGTACCAAGATCGTGGTCCGTTTCCGGCTCGAAAAGGATGCTCCAAAGCCCGCCTCTGCCGCGGTTGGCTGAGCCGACGCAGCCGACACGCGACCATCGCGCGCCCGGCATCGGCCTGCTATGCTGATCCCATGAATACGCGCGACTCTGCAGCGTCCGAGATCACGCCCGAGGTCCTGCTGCGTGCCTATGCCTGCGGCATCTTCCCGATGGCCGAAAGCGCCGACGACCCGACCTTGTTCTGGGTCGAGCCGGAGCTGCGCGGCGTCATTCCGCTCGACGGCTTTCGCGTCGCCTCGCGCCTGGCGCGCACGGTCCGGTCGGATGCCTTCACCGTGACCGTGAACCAGGCCTTCAAGGCGGTGATGGATGGCTGCGCCGCGCCGCAGCCCGGCCGCGAGGACACCTGGATCAACAAGCGCATCCGCGAGCTCTATAGCGGCCTCCACGCGCTCGGCCATTGCCACAGCGTCGAATGCTGGCAGGATGGCGAGCTGGTCGGCGGCCTCTACGGCGTCAGCCTGGGCCGCGCCTTCTTCGGCGAGAGCATGTTTCACCGCACCCGCGACGCCTCGAAGGTCGCGCTAGTGCATCTCGTCGCGCGGCTGATCGCCGGCGGCTTCGAGCTGCTCGACACCCAATACGTCACCGAGCACCTCAAGACCTTCGGCGCCCTCGAGATCCCGCGCCGGCGCTACACCGTGCTGCTCGAAAAGGCCCTGAGGGGGCCGGCCGCCAATTTCGCCAGGCTGGCGGTTGATCGGCCGATCTCAGGCGCCGAGGCACTCGCGATCATCGCCGCGCGCGGCTGAGCGCCGGTTATCTGAACACTCCGCCGAACGGTCCGCCCGCCTGGGGCGGCGGCGGTGGTGGCGGCACCTGCTGGGTCTGATACTGCTGCGGCGGCGGTGGCGACCTGGGCGCCGCCTGCCGCTGCTGCGGCGGACGCTTTTGCGCAGGCTGCGGCGCCGCGGCCGGCTTCTGATCCGGCGCGGCGCTGACGACCGTGGTCTGCGGCTCTTTGCAGTCGACCAGCCAGATGTCGTAGATCGGGTGCTCGACGCCGTGCAGGCCGGGGCTGGCCGCGAACATCCAGCCCGAGAAGATGCGCTTCACCTCGCCCTGCAAGGTGATCTCGTCGACCTCCACGAATGCGTCGGTGTTGGCGGCCTCGGTGGCCGGCCGCGTGTAGCAGGCATCGGTTTTCACCCGCAGGGCGCCGAACTGCACGGTCTCGCCGATTTCCTCGTCGAAATTGATGATGCGGCCGGTGATCTTGTCGAGCCCGGAGAAGCTCGCCTTCTTGTTGACGATCTTCTGCGCCGGCGGTTCGGTCACGACCTCGTCGCCCGGCTGGATGGTGGCCGGGGTTTGCGGTACCGCGCCGTTCGGCGGGATCGCCGCATTCTGGGGTGCGCCGCGTGACGGCGCCTGCCGCTGACCGGGCGCAGCCCCCGGCTGGCCGGGCGGCGGCACGGCCGCGACCGGAGGATTGTTCTGTGGCAGGATCGTCGTTCCCGGCGGCGGCGCCAGCGGCTGGGATTGGACCGGACCCGGCAGGGCGGCGCCCTGCCCTGGCGGCGGCCGGGTCGGCGCCGGCAGCACCCGGCCCTGCGGCAGCTCGGGGATCTCCTCCTCTTCCTCGGGAGGCGGAATCGGCTCGCCACGGCGCGGAATGTTGCCCGGCGGGCGCGGAACCGGATCGGAGAAAATGGTACCGATCTGCGCGCGCGCCGGCACGGACAGCGTGAGGGATGTGGCGGCCAGCAATGCCGCGATACCGGTCAGGACGATTGTTCGGTGCATCTCGCGCGGCTTTATCAGGCGAATCGGGGTTCGGGACAATCAAATCGCGTCATGACCCATCCGCCGCTCTCGATCAGCCCTCCCGTTAACATGCCGAATACGGCGGGGAAAGGGCGAGCTGCCAGCACGCCGCGTGCTGGTCAGCCGGTTCATCCAATGAGATAGTCGTGATCAAGAGCCGGACGGAACCGGCGTCAAAGGGAAGGAAACCGATGTCTGATTCGATCCGTCTCGACGGCCGGGTGGCCGTCGTTACCGGCGCGGCCGGCGTCATCGGCGCCGCGACCATGCGGCTGCTGGCCGCGCGGGGCGCCCGCATCGTCGCCGTCGACCGGCGCGAGGCCGATCTCGCCGCCGCGACGGCCGGCCTGCCCGCAAGCGCCGAGACCTTCGCCGTGGCCGCCGACGTCACCGACGAGGACCAGGTCGCGGCCTATGTCCGACAGGCCTGCAATCGGTTCGGCACCATCGACGTGTTCTTCAACAATGCCGGCATCGAAGGCGAGATCAAGCCGATCACGGCGTATCCGCTGGAGGCGTTCCGCCGCGTGCTCGACGTCAACGTGGTCGGGGTCTTTCTCGGCCTCAAGCACGTGCTGCCGGTGATGCTGAAGCAGAACCGCGGCTCGATCATCAACACCGCCTCGATCGCCGGCCTGATCGGCTCGCCACAGATCGCGGTCTACAGCGCCAGCAAGCACGCGGTGATCGGCCTGACCAAGAGCGCATCGTGGGAATGCACCGGCACCAATGTGCGCGTGAACTGCATCTGCCCCGGGCTGATCGAGAGCCGCATGCTGAGCGCGATCATCGAAGGGCGCAGCGGCGCTCCCGTGCCGGCCGACAAGGTCGTCGACCGCGTCCCCGCGCGCCGGCTCGGCCAGGGCGCGGAGGTCGCCGCGATCGTCGCCTTCCTCGCCTCCGATGATGCGAGCTACGTCTCCGGCGCAGCCTACACCGTCGATGGTGGCCGCACCGCCGCCTGACGTCCCTTCCACTCGACCGTCTTTTCAACCCGACAGGTTTTTGCAATGCCCGTGCAACTCGATGCCGATGCCGCTGCCGTCTACAAGGCATTTCAGGAGGCCGGTCGGCCGGCCTATGAGACGCTGACACCGCAGGAGGCGCGGGACTACTACCTGGCCGCGCGCGTCGTCAGCAATCCCGAGCCGCCCGAGCTTGCGGAGGTCAAGGACCTCGCCATCCCTGCCCCGCATGGCGCAATCCCGGCCCGGCTCTATCGGCCAAAAACGGTGCGGCAGACCAACGGTCTTGCGCCGGGATTGGTGTTCTATCACGGCGGCGGCTGGGTGATCGGAAATCTGGACTCGCACGACGTGGTCTGCCGCGCGCTGGCGCACGAAGGCGAACTGATCGTGATCTCTGTTGATTACCGCCTCGCGCCCGAGCACAAGTTTCCGGCCGCGGTCGACGACGCCGCCGCGGCCATACGATGGATCGCCGACAATGCCGCCGCGCTCGGCATCGATGCAGCCAGGCTCAGCGTCGGCGGCGATTCCGCCGGCGGCAATCTCGCCGCCGTCGTCGCGCTCTCGGCGCGTGACGGCAAGGGCCCGAAGCTCTCAGGCCAGGTGCTGATCTATCCGGCCACCGACTTTTCGATGAGCCATCCCTCGCACAGCGAGCCCGAGACCAGCGTGCTGCTGACGCATTCGGTGATCCGCTGGTTTCGCGACCATTATCTCAACAGTGCCGCCGACATCCATGATTGGCGGGCCTCGCCGGCAAAGGCGGAAACCCTGGTCGGGCTCCCGCCGGCTTATGTGCTCACCGCAGGCGCCGATCCGCTGCGCGACGAAGGCGACGATTACGCGCGGCGCTTGCGCGAGGCCGGCGTGCCGGTGACCTATCGGACGCATCCCGGCCAGTTCCACGGCTTCTTCACCATGGGCAAGCTGCTCGACCAGGCCAATGTCGCGGCGCGCGACATCGGCGTCTGGCTGAAGCAGCTCGATCGGCCCGGCGGCATCTGAGCGTTACCGCGCTGAGCTCGGAACACAACGACCCGCGAGTTCGCGGGTCGCGCTCACATGCGGTCGAAGTCGTCTCGTGTGAGATCGGCTTGCTCGCGCTCGAGCAACAGCTACATCCCGTGCAAACCAGCCGGGACGACTGGACAGCCACATCTCAATCCTCGCAGCAGGAGACTCGCGCATGAAGACCGTGAACCTCGCCGACAAGCTGAGCCAATTCTCAGGCCATTGGGACCCGCACGTGGTCGCGGACTACAACGACAATGACGTGATGGTCGTGAAGTTCATGGGAGAATTCCCGTTCCACAAGCATGACACGACGGATGACTTCTTCCTCGTCCTGGAAGGCGAGATGGAAATGGATATCGAAGGTCAGCCCTCGCGAACGGTGAAGGCCGGCGAGTTGTTCGTTGTTCCCAGAGGCGTCGTCCATCGGCCGCGCGCGGCCAAAGAGGTCAAGGTGCTCCTGATCGAACCCAAGGGCGAACCGAACTCAGGCGACTCCGACCGGGTGCCCGCGCCCAAGCCGCGCATCTGACTCGCCGAAAGACGTCAGAGCTTCGGGACTCCGCGAGTTTGAGATATCATTCGGAGCGGACAGGTGAGCAGGATGAACATGGAGCCAACTCTGGAGATTGCGCTGGCTTGGTTCAAGCCCGAGGAGTGGGATGATATCAGGCGTATCTGCCCAGATCTGCACGATACCTACGAAGAATGGCTGACCAGCGTTCAGGAGGTCATCGACACGATCGGCGATCGTCCAGACCAGCGTGTCGTGAAGGTGATCCTGACCGCCGCCGAGCTTCGGACATGGCAGCGTGCGACCGGACGCAAAGTCGATGGCAGGGTTCGCTCCCAGCTTGCCGCCAAGCGCGCGAGCAGGATCCGCAACGAGTCCCCACAGCCGTCTCCCGAGCCTCGTTCTGGCTCAGACGGCAGTCGCTGACGCTTGTCGCTCAGTACGCTCAGGCAGGCCAGGGCCAGTTCTGAGGGCGCAACGGCCGCCCATGCAGCAGACGAAGCGGAGCATCGCCGAAATGTCCGCTGTTTTTGCGCTGCAACCAAGATAGTGTCCCGTCGCCCGCAAGGACGGCCCATGGCCGTCTGGCGAGACCATCCTCCAATAGGATCGCCCCGATGTTCGACCGCTTGACCCACCAACCCGATGACCCCCTGCTCGCTCTGATCGGCATCTTCAAGGCTGATCCGAGAGCGGACAAGGTCGATCTGGGCGTCGGCGTGTATCGTGACGAGGCCGGCCATTCGCCGATCTTCCGCGCTGTGAAAGCTGCCGAGCGCATCATCTGGGAGAGCCAGGACAGCAAGAGCTATGTGGCGCCGGAAGGCGACCAGGCATTCCTCGACCTGCTGTGGTCGATGGTCGGCGGCACGGCCTTGCCGGTCCACGCCGCCGGCGTGCAGACGCCGGGCGGCTCCGGCGCCTTGCGCCTCGCAGCCGATCTGGTTCGCCAGGCCGGCACCGGCAAGATCTGGCTCGGCCTGCCGAGCTGGCCCAACCATGCCGGCATCTTCGCCGCGGCAGGGCTCGAGATCGAGACCTATCCCTACTTCGACGTGCCCTCGCAGACGCTGCAGCTCGACCGCATGCTGGAGACACTGCAGCGCGCCGCGCCCGGCGACGCCGTCCTGATCCACGCCTCCTGCCACAATCCCACCGGTGCCCCGCTGCGCGCGGAGGATTGGGCGCGCATCACCGCCGTGATCGCCGCGCGCGGGCTCGTGCCGCTGATCGATTCCGCCTACCAGGGATTCGGCGCCGGGCTCGAAGGTGACGCCGCCGGCCTGCGGACGATGATCGCGGCCGTCCCCGAGGCGCTCGTGGCCGTGTCGTGCTCGAAGTCCTTCGGGCTCTATCGTGAGCGCACCGGCGCGCTCTATGCCGTCGCGACGTCGCAGGCAGCCGCCGACACCGCGCGCTCCAATCTCGTCGCGATCGCGCGCACCAGCTACTCGATGCCGCCGGACCATGGTTCGGCGATCGTGAAGACCATTCTCGACAGCTCCGATCTGCGACGCGACTGGAGCGAGGAGCTCGAGTCGATGCGGCTCCGCCTGGCGAGCCTGCGGCGCGGCTTTGCCGAGGCGCTCGGCGGGCGCTGGTCCAACACGATCGCGATCGGCGTCCAGGAAGGCATGTTCTCGCTGCTGCCGGTGACGCCGGCCGAGGTCATGGCTTTGCGCGAAAAGCACGGCGTGTACATGCCGACCTCGGGCCGCATCAACATCGCAGGCCTGAAGCTCGCCGACGTCGCGCGCGTCGCCGGCCTGTTCAAGTCGCTTTGAGCCATCGCCTGCAAGGACCAAGGCCGTGACCGAGATCGTCGCTCAGGAGCGGCACAAGCTCTACGAGGACGCGATGGCGCTGACGCTGGGCACGCTGTTCGTGTCGCTCGGCATGCTCATCTACAGCAAGACGGTGCTGCTGGTCGGCAGCACCGCCGGCCTGTCGCTGCTGTTGAGCTACGTCAGCGGCTATGGCTTCGGCGTCAGCTTCTTCCTGATCAATCTGCCGTTCTATGCGTTGGCCGTCCGGCGCATGGGCTGGCCATTCACGATCCGGACCTTCGTCGCGGTCGGGCTCGTCGCGCTGTTCTCACGGCTGACGACGTCATGGATCGAAATCAGCCATATCGATCCGATCTATGCCACGGTGATCGGCGCCGGCCTGACCGGGACCGGCCTGCTGATGCTGTTCCGGCATCGCACCGGGCTCGGCGGGATCAACATCCTGGCGCTGTATCTGCAGGAGCACTGGAAGATCCGCGCCGGCTATTTCCAGCTCGCCGTCGACTTCCTCATCATGATCGCCGCGTTCTTCGTCATCCCGGTCAACCGTCTGGCGCTGTCGATCCTGGGCATCGTGATCGTCAACGTCATCATCGCGATCAACCACAAGCCCGGGCGCTATATGGCGCTGAGCTGAGCCGCCGGATTTCCAAGCGCAAGGTCGATCGCGCCTGGCCGGCTCGGCCGCGACACGCGCCGGGTGCCGCCTGGGTGCGCTGCACCTTGCCAGACGGCGCATTCCATGGGATGAAAGCTCTGGTATGCCAGCAACCGAGGCAATGGGTTACCGCCTCCGTCCGCCCCTGCGGGGCGCCTGACGGACTCTTCGGTCCGGCTGGATCACCAATAAGAAACGCGAACGCGAAATCTCGAACCGATCTCTGGGGACGACCAAGGCATGGCACGCAACATCCTGATTCTCGGGGCCTCCTACGGCTCCCTCCTCGGCACCAAGCTGCTGATGGCCGGTCACAACGTGACGCTGGTCTGCCGCAAGAAAACGGCGGAGCTGATCAACCGCGACGGCACCGAAGTCCGCATCAAGCTGCGCGACGAGCCGACGCACCGCTCGATCTTCTCGCGCGACCTGCCGGGCAAGCTCGACGCCGCCACGCCGGACAGTGTCGACCTGTCGCGCTACGACCTGGTCGGCCTGGCGATGCAGGAGCCGCAATACACCAACCACACCATTCGCGTGCTGATGGTGAAGATCGCCGAGGCCAGGCTGCCGTGCCTCTCGATCATGAACATGCCGCCGCTGCCCTATCTCAAGCGCATCCCGGCGCTCGCCAATGTCGACCTCGACGAGGCCTACACCAATCCCGCGGTGTGGGAACGCTTCACGCCCGGGCTGGTGACGCTGTGCTCGCCGGATCCGCAGGCCTTCCGTCCGCCGGAGGAAGGCGCGAACGTGCTGCATGTCGGCCTGCCGACCAACTTCAAGGCCGCTGCGTTCGAGGACGAAACGCACAACGCGCTGCTGCGCGAGCTCGAGCGCGACATCGACGCGGTCAGGCTCGACGGCCAGGACGTGCCCGTGAAGCTGAAGGTGTTCGACTCGCTGTTCGTGCCGCTGGCGAAGTGGTCGATGCTGCTGACCGGCAACTACCGCTGCATCACCCGCGGCGAGCCGCAGGCGATCCGCGACGCCGTGCACGGCAACCTCGCCCAGTCGAAATCGATCTACGAGCACGTCGACGCCATCGCGCGCAAGCTCGGCGCCGATCCAAGCGACCAGGTGCCGTTCGAGAAATACGCCAAGGCGGCCGAGAGCCTGCTCAAGCCGTCGTCGGCCGCGCGCGCCGTCGCCGCCGGCGCGCCCTTCATCGAGCGCGTCGACCTTCTGGTGAAGCTGATCTCGCAGCAGCTCGGCATGCCCAACCCCGAGATCGATCAGACAGTGCAGACGGTCGACTTCAAGCTCAACGAGAAGATCGTGGTCGGCGGCTCCAGCGCGCAATGACGCGCGGGCGCCGACATCGTCCGTAACCAGATGTGACTTTGCATGAACGCGCGGCCAACGCATGGTTCGCGCGTTCATTGATTCCCATCGTTCGGAATGAAGATGCCGTCCCTCGGGCCTCTCGCTTTTCCTCTGCAGGCCCTGAGCTGGCTCGGCAATCAGGGCACCCGCGCCATCGTCGCGGTGCTGCTGGCGGCAATCGCCGTGCCGCCGCTCGGCGAGCTCACGCGTCCCTACGTCACGCACGCGATCTTCCTGCTGCTCTGCATCTCCTTCATGCGCGTCGACGTCGCGATGCTGACAGCGCATCTGCGCCGGCCGCTGCTGGTGGTGGCCGCGACGGCCTGGACCACGGTCGCCGTGCCGGCGCTGGTCGGCACGATCGCGCGCGCCACGGGCGTCGATGCCGCCGCGCCCGACCTCCATCTCGCGCTGATGCTGCAGGCGACGGCCTCGCCGATGATGGCCTCGCCCGCGCTCGCCGCGCTGATGGGGCTCGACGCGACGCTCGTTCTCATCACGCTGGTGACCTCGACCGCGCTGGTGCCGCTGACGGCGCCGCTGTTCGCCTATGTGTTCCTGGGCGAGACATTGTCACTGTCTCCGGCCGCGCTCGGGCTGAAGCTCGCCGCCATCCTTGCGGGCGCGCTGGCTACGGCGGCCGCGATCCGCCTTGCCTTCGGCAGCGACGCGATCCGCCGCCACCGCGCGCCGATCGACGGCTTCAACATCCTCATCCTGTTCGTGTTCGCTTCCGCCATCATGGCGCATTTTCTGGCCGACCTGGCGGCGAGCCCGTTCCGCATGCTGGGACTGGCGCTGCTCGCCTTCGCGGTGTTCTTCCTGCTGCTTGGTACCACGATGCTGCTGTTTCGCGGTGCGGGGCGCGAACGCGCGATGGCGCTCGGCATGATGGTGTCGCTGCGCAACATGGGGCTGATGCTCGCGGCGACCGAGGGCGCGATCCCCGGCACCACCTGGCTGTATTTCGCGATAAGCCAGTTCCCGATTCACCTCGCTCCGCAACTGTTGCGGCCGCTCGCCGAGCGCCTGCGTCCAAGGCCGCTTCCATCCGGCGGGACCGATCACGGCTTGATCAGTCCTGCATCGGAATGAGGCAGCGGCGTTTGGCCGAGCCGGCATGACGACGGCCAGCCGCTTACTATCAAGGCCGACATGGTTGTTGCTGGCGTGAAAGGCCGGCGCTACGCTCCGCGCCTGTTGGTGCAGGAGGATTATGTGACCCCATCAGACGATCAGACAATTTCCGAAGACCGCCGCGAGGCGCTGCGCTACGCGCTCGCGATCGGCTCCGGTGCCGCGCTCGCGTCCGCCATGACGACGACGCCGGCTTCGGCGCAGGCGGCCGCCGACAACACGCTCGACCGCGTCCGCGCCAACAAGGTGCTGCGCATCGCCGTGCTGCCGGGCGAGCTGCCCTATTTCAACAAGGATCTCGCCTCCGGCACGTGGTCGGGCTTCTCGATCGAGATGGCCAACGACATCGCCAAGCTGCTCGACGTGAAGCTCGAATATGTCGAGTCGACCTACGGCAATTCGGTGCTCGATTTGCAGGCCGGCAAGATCGATCTCGGCTTCGCGCTCAACCCGACGCCGCAGCGCGCGCTGGTCATCGACTTCTGCGGCACGGTGTTTCCGCATCCGTTCGGCGCGATGCTGAAGAAGGGCATGGAGGCCAAGACCTGGGCCGACATCAACAAGCCGGAAGTGAAGATCGCCGTCGACGTCGGCTCGGCCAACGAGGCGGTGGCCCGGCGCTTTGCGCCGAACGCGACCATCAAGTCGCTGAAGTCGCGCGACGAGGTGATGCTGGAGATGGCATCGGGCCGCGTCGACGTCGTCGTCAACGCACTGATCCTCGGCCTCACCGCGATCGCCAAGAACCCCAACCTCGGCACCTACAAGATCCTGCAGTCGCCGTCGGTCGCGATCCCCTCCAGCATGGGCGTGCGCCGCGAGGCCGACAAGCGCTGGCGCGACTTCCTCGCGGTGTGGATCGACTACAACCGCGGCATCGGCCAGATGCGCGAATGGTTCGTCAAGGGCCTGGGGCTGGCCGGCGTCAAGGCCGAGGACGTGCCGGTCGAGGTGAATATCTAAGCGCAGCTGCGCTCTCTCCGCCGTCATTGCGAGGAGCGCAGCGACGAAGCAATCCAGGCCTACGCGTGCCGCCCTGGATTGCTTCCTCCGTCGCCCTTCAGGCTATGGCGGACAAGTCGCTGCGCTCGCAATGACGGCGAGGATGTTGCTACGCCGAGCCTCTCACGCCTTGTCGTACGTCATACCGCGCTCGAAACGGCGGCCCAAGAGCGTGGCCGGAAACAGGATCGCGAAATAGATCAGCGCGATGATGGTGTAGACCTCGAGGGGCCGGTAGGTGTCGGCGTTGATCAAGGTCGCGTTGTAGACGAGATCCGGCACCGCGATCACCGACACCAGCGAGGTGTTCTTCAACTGCGTCACCGACTGGTTGACGTAGGGCGCCAGCATCGGCTTCAAGGCCTGCGGCAGGATCACGAGCCGCATCATCCGCCACGGACGCAGACCGAGCGCGCGCGCCGCATCCCACTGCCCGCGCGGCACGCTCTCGATGCTGCCGCGCACGATCTCGGCATAGAACGCCCCGGCATAGAGCGACAGCACGGTGACCGCGGCGACATGCGCCGGAATGTTGACGCCGATCACGACCGGGAACGCGTAGTAGAACCAGATGATCTGCACCAGCAGCGGGGTGCAGCGGAACAGCTCGATATAGCCGATCAGCAGCCAGTCGATCACGACCGGGCGGCGCAGCCTGACGATGCCGACGACGAGCCCGATCACCGAGCCGAGCAGGATGGTGCCGAGCGTGTAGGCCATGGTCCAGCCGAGCCCCACCCAGAACAGATGGCTGTACTTGGCGAGGATGGCGAAATCCCAGGTGTAGTTCATCGCAGCTCCGGCGTGACGCGGTCGCGGCCCCTCACAGATACCGGCTCGGAGCAAAGGCGGAGGCGTCGAACGACGGCGCCTCGCCCGCGATCATCGCGGCGATCGCCGCGCCCGTGGCCGGCCCCGTGGTGAAGCCGATATGCTGGTTGCCGAATGCAAGCCACAGGCCGGAATGCCGCGGCGCCGGCCCGATCATCGGCAGCGAATCCGGCAAGGTCGGCCGCGCGCCGCGCCAGGGCTGGGCCACGGCCTCGCCGAACTCGACCACGCCGCGCGCCAGCGGCACCACCTGCTCGAGCTGGGCGAAGTTCGAGCGTGCATCGCGATCGGTCAGCTCGACGCCGGACGTGACGCGCACGCCGTTCTCCATCGGCGTCATCAGGAAGCTGCCCTCGGCGTCGTGGATCGGACGGTGCAGCATGCGCGCCGGATTGGGCGTGAACTCCTGGTGGTAGCCGCGCTCGAACGCCATCGGCACCCGGTAGCCCAGCGACCTGAGAATGTCGGGCGACCACGGTCCGAGCGCGACCACGACATGGCGGGCGCGGATCTCGCCGTCGCCGAGCACGACGCGCCAGCCGTCGCCGTCCGACAGCAGGGCCCTGATCTCGGACTGCCGCAGCACACCGCCCGCGCCCTCGAACATCCGCGCATAGGCCTTGGTCACGTTGCCGGGCGAGTCGACCGACGCCGTCTGGCTGTGCAGCAGGCCGACCTTGTAGACCGGCAGCAGGTTCGGCTCGAGCGCGGAAATGCCCTGGCGGTCGAGCAGCTCGCTCTCGATGCCGTATTCGGCCAGGAACGCCTGCTCGGCCGTGGCGGCGGCGATCGCATCGCTGCGCCAGGCCTTGAGCCAGCCGGTCTCGCGGATGCGCTGCGGTTCGCCGGCGCGAACGATCCAGTCGCGATGCAGTTTCAGCGACGCGCCGATCAGGCCATGCAGCGCGGTGGCGCGCGGCCTGACGCGGGACTCCACGGCATTGGCGAGGAAGCGCAGCACCCATTCGACGTTACGTAGAGTCCATGCCGGATCCCAGCGCAGGGCTGCACTCCGGTTGCCGAGATAGGACGGCAGCGCTGAGAACAGCGAGGGTTTATTGAGCGGCAGGATCGAGCCGGAGGACAGAATGCCGGCATTGCCGTACGATGTCTCCTCGCCCGGCGCCTTGCGGTCGACCAGCACCACCGAAAGCCCGCGCTCCCGAATGGCGTAGGCGGAGGAGACGCCGACGATCCCCGCTCCCAGCACGACCACGTCGGCTGTCTGCTGCACGCTCTCCATCGTCACTCGATCCATCTGCTGCTTACATCAGGGTCAGGCCGCCATCGACCGGCAGCAACGCGCCGGTGACGTGGCCGGCGTCTTTCGCCAGCAGGAAGGTCACGGCGGCGGCGATGTCGTCGGGCTCGGCGAGGCGCTGTTGCGGATTGGCCGCCGCCGCCGTCTGCCACGCGGCCGGGTCGAGCGAGCCGAGCCGCCCCGCATCCTTGCGCGTGTAGCCGGGCACGACGACATTCGCCGTGCCGCCGCACGCGGCCAGCTCGATGGCGAGACATTTCACCAGCGCCTCCAGCGCCGCCTTGGCGGCGGCCGAGGCGGGAAAGGTGCCGCCCGGCACGAAGCGATGCGCGACGAAGCTGGAGATCGCGACGACGCGCGCATCCGCGCTTCGCATGAGGTCGGGGAGTGCGGCGCTGGCGAGCTCATGAAAAGCCGCCGGCATCACGGCGAGCGAGCGGTCGAGCCCGTCGCGCGGCAGATCGCGAAAGCTGCGGCGGTCGGCAAAGCCGGCGGCATGCACCACCGCGTCGATCCGGCCGAACCGCGTGCGGGCCGCCGCCACCAGTTCGGCGCCCACACCCGGCCTTGCCAGGTCACCGCAATGAAACGCGGCTTCGGCGCCGGCCTCGCGGCACGCCGCAGCGACCTCCCGCAGACGCGCCAGACCCGCTTCGTCGGCCCCCTGCCCGTGCAGCATCACGGCCTGTCCCGGCGCGGAGAGGCGGCGCGCCACGGCCGCGCCGATGCCGGCTCCGCTGCCGGTGATGATGGTGACACGCATCGTGCCTAGTCTACCCCTCGGTTTCGCGGGGCGGACTATAGGTCTCACACCTGCCGATGCCAACACGCGGACGGACATGCACCGATGTCCGCCGCGCGGGTCTGCGTGTCACAGACGTTCGGAAACGTCTAGCTGATCAGCTGTTCAGCATTTGGCGCCGACACTGCACTTGTTGGTCGACTGGGAAATCGTGCCGCCCTTGCCGCTGCAGGTGGCGGCATAGGCATTCACGCAGGCGACCTTCGCGGATGTGCAGCCCGCATGATCGTTCTTCACGCAGATCGTCTCGCTATAGGTCTCGATCGTGCTGCCGCCTTTCTTGCAGACGCACATTCCGGTGACTTCGGCTTTTGCCGCAAAAGCGCTGTCGACACTGCCGACCGCGGCAGCAGCAAACAAAATCAGGGACAGAAATACGCGCATCGTATCCTCCATGAACAATGGCAATACATTCAGTATGCGCACTCTACGCGCGAGACACAACTTTAAATTGTTTCAATTGCCATCGACGATCGTCGCCCACGACCGCTCATCCACTGATGCAGATCAGCCGGTGAGGCGTGCCGCGCGCCGCAGGGCCTGCGGCGGCTGGCCGAAGGCGCGAATGAAGGCGCGACGCATCCGCTCAGGATCGCGAAAGCCGGTCGCCTCGGCCACCAGCTCGATCGGCTGATGCGAGGCCTGCACCCGATCGCGCGCCACCTCCAGCCTGAGACGCTCGATCGCCTTCGACGGCGTCGTGCCGGTCTCGGCCACGAAGGCGCGGGTGAAATGCCGCGTGCTCATGCCGGCACGCTCGGCAAGGTCGTCGACCGTCAGCGGCGCATCGAGATGCTCGCGCGCCCAGGTCAGGAGTTCGGCGAAGCGGCCGCTCGGCGCCTTCAGCTCCAGCAGCGAGGAGAACTGCGACTGCCCGCCGCTGCGGCGATGGTACAGCACGAGCTGACGTGCGGTCTTCTGCGCGATCTCCTCGCCGTGATCGTCGGCGACCATGGCGAGTGCGAGATCGATGCCGGCAGTGATCCCAGCCGAGCTCCAGACGTTGCCGTCGCGGACATAGATGCTGTCAGGCTCGAGCTTCACATGGGGGTAGGCGCGCAGGAACTGCCGCGTGCGCTGCCAATGTGTGGTCGCGCGCCGCCCGTCCAGCAGGCCCGCTTCGGCCAGCACGAAGGCACCGGAACAGATGCTGGCAAGCCTGGTGCCGCGCTGCGCGACCTTGCGAACGAAGTTCAGCGTGCATGTGTTGCGGCTCGCGGCTTCCACACCCTCGCCGCCGGCGATCAGCAGCGTGGTCAGCGCCGACACCGGACCGAATTTGCGCGCCAGCATCTCGGCCCCCGATGACGACCGCACGGGTCCGGGCGTGGCGGCGACAACCCTGATCGATGGCACAGCGCGCGCATAGCGCGAAGCGATCTCGAACACCGAGATCGGTCCGGCAGCGTCGAGCAACTGAAAATCGGGATAGATGAGCACGCCAATCATAGTGGATGGCTCCGTGATCCCAAGTCGGTGATCCCAAGTCCGTGATCCTAAGTTTGAGACCTCAAGTATGGAATCTCAAATCTGTCCGGAAACGAGGGAACTTTGGCATATGAGCCATCCAACGGACCATGCAGAATGACCGTCGTCAAGCACCAGACCTGCGAGCACCGCCATGCACCAACCGATTTCGATCGCTCTCGTTCTGTTTCCCCAGGTGACCCAGCTCGATCTCACCGGACCGGTACAGGTGTTCTCGAGCGTGCCCGGTGCGACGCTGCACCTGGTCTGGAAGAAGATCGAGCCGATCCCGACCGACTCAGTTCTCACACTCCTGCCGACGACGACCTTTGCCGACTGTCCGCAGGCGGACGTGATCTGCATTCCCGGCGGCTTCGGCGTCGATGCCATCCTCGGCGACGCCGAAGTCATCGGCTTCATCCGCCGCCAGGCCGAAGGGGCTAGATACGTCACGTCGGTGTGCACGGGCTCGCTGGCGCTCGGCGCCGCCGGCCTGCTGAACGGCTATCGCGCAGCGACCCATTGGAGCGCGCGCGAGTGCCTGCCGCTGTTCGGCGCCACCGTCAGCACAGAGCGCGTCTGCATCGACCGTAACCGGATCACCGGCGGCGGTGTCACGGCCGGCATCGACTTCGCGCTGACCCTGGTGGCGCAGCTGGTCGATCGCCAGACGGCCGAGGCCATCCAGCTCAGGCTCGAATACAATCCGGCGCCCCCTTTCACCGCTGGTTCCCCCGACACGGCGCCGCCCGAGGTGGTGTCACGCATGCTGGAGCGGATCGCACCGTCCCGGAAGCGGCGAATCGAGGCGGCGGAGCATGCGGCGGCCGCCCTCAGGATCAATCCGACGTAGCGCAGGCTTGGCAGGCTCGCGAAAGCAAAGAGGCCGCCCGGAGCTCGGGCAGCCTCTTCCGATCGAGGTCATCTCGCGCGACGTCGAATCAGCCGCCAGGAGTCCAGGGCTGATAATCACCGGTGGCCTTCGGCCTGCGACCGCTGCCCAAGGTCGAGCCGGCCGGGCGATACGCCAGCGCGGTCCCCGTCAGGTTCGGCTGATGCGGCTTTTCCCACTCGCGCGGCTTGTAGCCGTCCTGAGTCGGCGGCACGTCGACCATGTGATGCATCCAGCCGTGCCATTCGGGCGGAATACGGCTCGCTTCGGCCAGGCCGTTATAGATCACCCAGCGCCGCTCGAAATGCAGCACCGGATCGATCTTGCCGCCGGCGGTCCGATAATAGCGGTTACCCTGTGCATCCTGCCCCACGAGTTCGCCGAAGCGCCAGGTCCACAATTGCGTGCCGAAAGTCTGGCCGTTCCACCACGTGAAGAGCTTGAGAAAGAACTGTTTCATGGGCTTGGGGCCGGTTCTGTGAAGGTCCCGGTTCTGATGCCACCCCGCCCGCATCTTGTCCAGTGTTGCACCGCCTCCGCCCGCGACGATGTATCGGTTCACGGCGGGGAACGACATCCGCGGCCTGCGGTTAGGTCATTTTCCCCCTGATGGAGCGATAACGATGACCAGACTGAAGACGTGGAGCACGGCGGCGGCAGTGGCGCTGATTCTGCCGCTGGCGGCAGCGACGACGAGCTTTGCCCAGGGTCCGGGCGGCGGCGGTCGTGGTCCGGGCGGCGGCGGTGGTGCCGCCATCGGCGGGGGCGGTGGCGGTGCGATCGGCGGCGGCGGACGCGGCGGCTTTGCGGCCGGTCCGGGTGGCGGCGGCATGAGCGGCGGCAGCTTCGCGGGACGCGCAGCCGTTGGCGGTGCAGCGCTGGCGGGTCGCGGTCCGGCGGCCGGCGCCAACGTCGCCGTCAACACGGGTGGCGCCCGCGGCAATTGGAGCGGCGGCAATTGGAGTGGCGGCGGCTGGCATGGCGGCCACCGTGGCGGCTGGCATCACCGCGGCGGCGGCTTCTGGCCGGGCGTCGGCGTTGGCGTCGGAATCGGGTTGGGCAGCAGCTATGCCTACTACAATGATCCGTATTATTACGGACCCGACTATTACTCCGACTACTCGTACTATGACGACTCCGCGCCTGTCGCCGTCGTTGGAACCGAAGGCGTCGACCCGAGCTACTGCGCACGCAGGTACCGCTCGTATGATCCGGCTTCGGGAACTTATCTTGGCTATGATGGCATTCGCCACCCATGCCCGTAAGAGTCTGACATCGTAGCTACGACAACAGAAGGCGGCGAGGCTATCCTCGCCGCCTTTTTCGTGCCGTATTGTTGTTAGTTTTGTGTCTAATGCGCCACGTTGCAGGCTGATTTTCGCCCATATTTCAAAATGTGCCCCGCGACGTGCAGATGATCGGCCCGTTCCGGTCCAATATCGTTTCAGCTCGTGATTCTGCCCGTTTGGCCGCTTCGCAGGCTTGGTTGATATCAGTCGATGGACACATGGATTTTCGCGGGACTCGCGCAGTGCAAACGCCGCGGGTGAGCGGCTTGGGCCTGCCGCCCGCGAACGCGCCAAGAACTTCGAACAAGGAGGCGCGCCTTGCCGACATATCTTCACTGCTTGGACGCAGCTGCATCGAAACTCGGATGCATGTGGCTGGCCGCGATGATCCCCGGCCCAGCTGGCGGACATGTCGATGATTGAGAAACGCAGATGACCTATCAGCGCCTCGCATTGGGGCTCGGTCTTGGAACGCTGCTGGCGATCGGCGCCGCGTCCACGGCGCTCGACATCAAGTCGCGCCACGACGCGGCCTGGGTGAATTCATCGCTCGACATCCTGCAGAAGACCTCCGATCTGCGCCTGCTGCTACGCGAAGCGGAAGCGGCCTCTCGCGGCTACGCACTCGTCGGTGAAGATCAGTTCAGGACGGAGTTTGCCGATGTCAGCACGAAAGTTCCGGTCGCCATGGCCGAGCTGCGGCGCGCCGTGGCCGACAATCCCGAAACGCTGAAGCTTCTGACCGAGACCGAAGCCCTGGTTGCCCGCAGGGTCGAGCTCGCCGCGGAGCTGATCCGGTTGCGCGCCGCCTCCGATCGTGCGGGGCTCGAAGCGCTCAGAAGCCGCGCCGAAGGCCCGGCGACCATGAGCGAGATCACGGCCCATCTCGACCGTTTCGTTGCCGATCAGCGCGAGCTGCTGACGCAGCGTTCGATGACGTCGAAGGCCACCGGATCGCTGTTGCTCACGATCGACCTGTGCGGCCTCGCGCTGCTGCTGATCATCGCCTTCTACCTCATCCGGCGGACCTATCTCCACGATCGTGCGCTGCGCGCGTCGCTGGTCCGGTCCGAAGCCGAGGCCATCTCGCTGGCGGAAAAGGCCGAGCAGCAGCATCTCGACCTGATCGCCGCCCATGAGAAGCTGCGCCATTCCGCCGAGATCCTGCAGAACACGTTCAACAGCATGGCAGAGGGCGTGCTCGTCATCGATGCCGCGGACACCGTGGTATTCTCGAACCCCGCGGTCGAACATCTGCTTGGCTACAGCCCGGAAAAGAATCTGGCCGACGTCCGCGCGCGGCTGCGCGTCTACGAAAGCGACGGCGTGACGCCTGTCGCAGCCCACGACCTGCCGACGCCGCGAGCCTTGCGGGGCGAGAGCTTCGACCGCCGCGAGCTGATCGTCTACCGGCCCGACCGGGACGAGACGCTGCGGCTGATGATCTCCGGCCGCCCGCTGCGCGACGCCGCGGGCGGCATTACCGGCGCGGCGATGGTCTATCACGACATCACCACGGCGCACGAGACCGAGCGGCTGCTGCAGCAGGCGCAGAAGCTGGATGCGATCGGCAAGCTCACCGGCGGCGTCGCACACGACTTCAACAACATGCTGACGATCATTACCGGCACCATCGAGACGCTGGCCGACGAGGTGAAAGACCGCCCCGCCGCCGCGGCGACCGCAGCGCTGATCGGACAGGCGGCAGACCGCTGCACCGAGCTGATCCGGCATCTGCTCGCCTTTGCCCGCAAGCAGCCGCTGCATCCGCGCGACAGCGACGTCAACAGCACGATTCTCGACATCGCAAAGCTGCTGCGTCCGACGCTCGGCGAGCAGATCGAGATCAACTCGATCCTCGAAGACGAGACGCTGATCACGCACATCGATTCGGCGCAGCTCGCCAACTCGCTGGTCAACATGGCGATCAACGCCCGCGACGCGATGCCCAATGGCGGCAAGCTGCTGCTGGAATCGCGCCGGGTGGTGCTCGATGAGGCCTATGCCTCAGCCAACGCCGGCGTGACGCCCGGGCCCTATGTCATGGTCGCCGTCAGCGACACGGGCACTGGCATGTTGCCGGAGGTCCGCGACCGCGCCTTCGAACCGTTCTTCACGACGAAGGAAGCCGGCAAGGGCTCCGGCCTCGGCCTCAGCATGGTCTACGGCTTCGTGAAGCAATCCGGCGGCCACATCAAGATCTACAGCGAGGAAGGACGGGGCACCACGATCCGGCTCTACATCCCCGTGCCCAAGGGACAGGCTGCGAGCCCTGCTCCGCCCGAGCCGCCGCCGCCGCGCGGCGAGGAGACGATCTTTATCGTCGAGGACGATCCACTGGTGCAGGATTTCGTCGTCTCACAGTTGCAGAGCCTCGGCTACAAGACCATCACCGCATCGACCGGGGTCGAGGCGCTGGCCAAGATCGACTCCGGCCAAAGCTTCGATCTCCTGTTCACCGACGTCATCATGCCCGGCGGCGTCAACGGCAAGGAGCTCGCCGAGGAGGCGCTGCGGCAGCGGCCAGGCACCAAGGTGCTGTACACCTCCGGCTATACCGACAACGCGATGGTCGAGCACGGCCGTCTCGACCAGGCGGCGCTCCTGCTCACCAAGCCCTATCGCAAGTCGGAGCTCGCCAAGATGGTGCGGCTCGCGCTGGCAGGCCCCGCCGATGACACCCTGGCCGATGATGCGTTGGCCGAGAATGCCTTTTCCGAGGACGCGCCGACGCGCGCTCACTTCTCCTGACTTGACCATCGCGCGGATCGGAACTGCGATCGTCACAGAGCTCGGCGCCAAAAAACTCCGATGGAAACCTTCCCATGCAGTTGGCAGGACGCGACGGCATCCCGCGCCATTGGAGGCCACCGATGATCCGCCGGCGCGTGGTGCTGGGGCTCGGCCTTGGAACTCTGCTCGCGATCGGCGCTGCGTCGACGGCACTGGACATCAAGGCGCGCAACGATACCGCCCTGGTCGAGCACACGATGGAGGTGCTGGAGAAATCCTCCGAGCTCCGCGTCCTGCTGCGTCAGTCAGAAGCGGCGTCGCGCGGCTTCGCCTTGTCCGGAGCCGACCGGTTCATCGCAGAGGTTCAGGAGACGAGTGGACTCATCCCTGCGGCCTGGGCCGAGCTGCGAGGGCTCGTCCGGGACAATTCCTCGCAGAGCGAGCGGCTGCGAGCGATTTATGGCATCGTGCAGCGGCGCATCCAGCTTGCGGGCGAGCTGATCCGTCGCCACGCGGCGAACGATCGCGACGGCCTGCAGGCGCTGGCGGCGAGCGCGGCCGGTCCGGCGGCGATGACGACGATCAACCAGACGCTCGACGCCTTTACCGACGACGAGCGCCGGCTGCTGGCGGACCGCGCCACGATCTCGCGACGCACCGGGTCCTGGCTGCTGGCGATCGACCTCGCCGGCGTCGGCCTCCTGCTCCTGATGTCGGCCTATCTCGTCCGGCGCGCTCGTCTTTCCGACCGGGCGCTGCGCTCGTCCCTCACCCTGTCACGGGAGACCGCGACCTCGCTGGAAGCCCAGGCCGTGCAGCAGCGCAGCGATCTCGCCGCCGCCCATGACGAGCTGCGCCGCTTCTCAGCCATTCTCACGAACACCTTCAACAGCATGGCCGAGGGCGTCCTCGTCGTCGATCCCGAAGGGACCATCATGCTGTCGAACCAGGCGATGGGACGTTTCCTGGGAACGAACGTGGGCAAGACCTTCGCCGAGATGCTGGCCGCCAACCAGTTCTACGAGAGCGACGCCGTCACCCGCATCGTCGACGAGGAGCTCCCGATCGCGCGCGCCCTGCGCGGGCTGTCGTTCGACCGCCGCGAGGTCGTGGTCAAGCCGACCGACGGCCGGCCGCAGTTTCGCCTGATGGTCAGCGGCCGGCCGCTGCGCAATTCCGCAGGCGCGATCAGCGGCGCCGCGCTGGTGTATCACGACGTCACCGACGTGCACGAGACCGAGCGGCTGCTGCAGCAGGCGCAGAAGCTCGATGCCATCGGCAAGCTCACCGGCGGCGTCGCGCACGACTTCAACAACATGCTGACGATCATCACCGGGTCGATCGAGGTCCTGATCGACGCGGTCCGGGACCGGCCGGCGGCGGCCGAGTTCGCGGCCCTGATCGGCAGGGCCACCGATCGCTGCACCGAGCTGATCCGGCATCTGCTCGCCTTCGCCCGCAAGCAGCCGCTGCGTCCGCGCGACATCGACGTCAACGCCACGGTGGAGGACATCGCCAAGCTGCTGCGGCCGACGCTGGGCGAGCAGGTCGAGATCAGGACCGTTCTCGCCGACGAGGATCTCATCGCCCATGTCGATTCCGCGCAGCTCGCCAACGCGCTGGTCAACATGGCGATCAACGCGCGCGATGCGATGCCCGACGGCGGCAGGCTGCTCCTGGAGACGGCGAAGACCACGCTCGACGCGGCCGATGCAGCGGCCAATCCCGGCGTCGTGCCGGGCTCCTACCTCATGGTCGCGGTCAGCGACACCGGCAGCGGCATGCCGGCCGAGGTGAAGGATCGCGCCTTCGAGCCGTTCTTCACCACCAAGGACGCCGGCAAGGGCTCCGGTCTCGGCCTCAGCATGGTCTATGGCTTCGTCAGGCAGTCCGGCGGCCACGTCAGGCTTCAGAGCGAGCAGAACCGCGGCACGACGATCCGGCTCTATCTGCCGGCGGCGCAGGCGGCGCAGCAGACCGAGCCGGAGCACGAGCAGGCGCTGCCGCATGGCCGCGAGACGATCCTGGTGGTCGAGGACGATCCGCTGGTGCGCGACTTCGTGCTCGCCCAGCTGCAAGGCCTCGGCTACACCACCCTCGTCGCCTCGCAGGCCTCGGAGGCGCTGGCCATCGCCGCGCAGAACGAGCCCTTCGACCTGCTGTTCACCGATGTCGTCATGCCGGGCGGCATCAGCGGCCCGCAGTTGGCCGAAACCATCATGACGACGCGCCCGGCGCTCCCCGTGCTCTACACCTCCGGCTATACCGGCGATGAGATGGTCGAGAACCGGCAGCTCGTGCCGGACGCCCTGCTGCTGACCAAGCCCTATCGCCGCGCCGAGCTTGCGCAGATGGTGCGACGCGCGCTGGACGGCAAGCCGGCTGGCGCTAGCCGCGGGTCGCCATCGCCACCGCGGCCAGCGTGAAGGCCAGCGCGGCCACCTGCCCTGCCCCGAGCGGCTCGCGCAGCGCGATCGCGGAGGCCAGGACGCCGATCACCGGCACCGCCATGGTGCCGATCGCCGCCACCGAGGCCGGCAGCCGCGACAGCGCCGCGAACCAGGCGACATAGGCGACGCAGAACTGGATCACGGTGGAATAGAACATCAGCGCCCAGTCGAGCTGGTCGAGCTTCGTCCAGTCGGAATGCTCGATCGCGAAGCCCACGATCACGATCGGCACGCAGCCGATGCCGATCTGCCAGGCCGCGGCCGACAAAGGCGGCAGCCTGATCGGAAGCTTCTTGGCCATCACCGTGCCGAGCGCGAAGCCGAACGCGCCGCCGAGCACCATCAGGATCCCAGGCAGCTTGTCGCGACTGGCGTTGAGTCCGTTGCTGCCCATGATCGCGGCCAGCCCCGCGAACGCCAGCACCAGCGCCAGTACGCGCAAGAGCGTCGGCCGCTCGCCGAGGATCGGCCAGGCTAGCACCGAGGCCCACACCGGCATGGTGTAGGCGATCAGCGCCGCCTCGCCCGCCGGCAGCCACAGCAGCGCCAGTCCCATCAGCACCATCCAGGCGGTGACGTTGAGCATCCCGGCCAGGATCAGCCGCGGCCAGACCTCCGATGGCACGGCAAGGCTCTGGCTGCGGATGACGGCCAGCAGTGCCAGGAGAAGCGCACCCACCACCCCGGTGGTGCCGCGCAGGGTGAGCGGCGGCAGCACGCCGACCAGATGCTTGGTGACGGGCCAGTTGAAGCCCCAGCCGAGCGAGGTGATGGCGAGGAACATCAGCCCGGCGGGCGTGATCCGCCCGCTGGCCACTGGCTTGTCTGTCATGGAATCACCGGCGCCGTCCGTGGGAGGACGACCTTGCCGGCGTTTTCCCGGCCACACCAGGGATTGTGGGGCATGCCTGCCCCGCGAACGCTCCGTAGGCGCCCGTGAGTCCCGCTGATGCAAGCAAAACACGCCGTTTGCACGCGAATAAATCTGCCCCTGTGAACAGCGGGACGAAGCCCTGTGGACAGCGCTCCGAACAAATTTTTCCGGTTTCGAATCCGCGAGGACTCGCCGATAGTTACGGCCATCACGATACCGGCACACGCCCTGGTTATCCCGTACTTTCCCCCATATTTAGTGTTTGGTTAGGGAACCCCCACTAGTCCTTGACGGGGGAAGCGGAGTCGTCCTAGCTTCCGGCCCGGTTCGGCGCACAGTCATGTTTCGGGTCTGGCCGGCCGCTTCCCTCGAGAGGGTTCGAAGACGACCACGCCGCCGTCCGTACGGCTGCGGGCGTGGGTCGCCGTCTGCCCTGTGTACCATCGCTGCGCCGCCGCGCTCCGGCGGGGAACCCACTAGATGTGGGGTCTCCCCTGCAGGGACGACGGAGCAGAGCGGCGGGAGTGACGCGTTGAGAACAGGCGGCGCAGGCAGCGGACGGGCTGCACGCGCCGCGCAGGAAGACGGGGCGAGACGCCGGACAACGGCGCAAGGCCTTCGGCTTCGAGGCTGAACAGATGCGGACCGGGCAACCGGTTGAACTGCGGCGGCAGACGAGTTTCCCGGCAGCGTCCGGGGACTTCCAGCCGCCGCCCTTGGATGCAATGATCCCGGCCGCCAACGACGCGGTCCGGCAAGAACTATTGGGGCTCGCGATGCGGATTGAACGGCGCAACACCACCGAAGGACAGTCGCCCTATGCAGGGATCGACTTCCGCCTGACCACGTCCGAGATCAAGAATCCGGATGGCTCCGTGGTGTTCCGGCTCGAGAATGTCGAGGTGCCCGAGTTCTGGTCGCAGGTCGCCTCCGACGTGCTGGCGCAGAAATATTTCCGCAAAGCCGGCGTCGCCGCGCGCCTGAAGAAGGTCGAGGAAGAGAGCGTGCCGTCCTGGCTGTGGCGCGCGGTGCCCGACACCGACGCGCTGGCCGCGCTCCCCGAGAACGAGCGCTACGGCAGCGAGCGCTCGGCCAAGCAGGTGTTCGACCGCCTCGCCGGCTGCTGGACCTATTGGGGCTGGAAGGGCAACTACTTCTCCTCGGAGGAGGACGCGGTGGCGTTCTACGACGAGCTGCGCTTCATGCTCGCCAAGCAGATGGTCGCACCGAACTCCCCGCAATGGTTCAACACCGGTCTGCACTGGGCCTATGGCATCGACGGCCCCGGCCAGGGCCACTATTACGTCGACTACAAGACCGGCAAGCTGACCAAGTCGAAGTCCTCCTACGAGCACCCGCAGCCGCACGCCTGCTTCATCCAGGGCGTCGAGGACGACCTCGTCAATGACGGCGGCATCATGGATCTGTGGGTGCGCGAGGCGCGCCTGTTCAAATACGGCTCCGGCACCGGCTCCAACTTCTCGCGGCTGCGCGGCGAAGGCGAGCGGCTGTCGGGCGGCGGCCGCTCGTCCGGCCTGATGAGCTTCCTCAAGATCGGCGACCGCGCCGCCGGCGCGATCAAGTCGGGCGGCACGACGCGCCGCGCCGCCAAGATGGTCGTGGTCGACGCCGACCATCCGGACATCGAGGCCTATATCGACTGGAAGGTGAAGGAGGAGCAGAAGGTTGCGGCGCTGGTCACCGGCTCCAAGATCAACCAGAAGCACCTCAAGGCCGTGATGAAGGCCTGCGTCAATTGCGAGGGCTCCGGCGACGACTGCTTCGATCCGGAGAAGAACCCGGCGCTGCGCCGCGAGATCAAGCTCGCGCGCCGCGCGCTGGTGCCCGACAACTACATCAAGCGGGTGATCCAGTTCGCCAAGCAGGGCTACAAGGACATCGACTTCCCGATCTACGACACGGACTGGGATTCGGAGGCCTACCTCACGGTCTCCGGCCAGAATTCCAACAACTCGGTGTCGCTGAAGGATGACTTCCTGCGCGCCGTCGAGACTGACGGCGACTGGAGCCTGATCGGCCGCACCAACAAGAAGGTCGTCAAGACGCTGAAGGCCAGGGATCTCTGGGAAAAAATCGGTCACGCCGCCTGGGCCTCGGCCGATCCCGGCCTGCACTTCAACACCACGATGAACGACTGGCACACGTGCAAGGCGTCCGGCGACATCCGCGCGTCCAATCCGTGCTCGGAATACATGTTCCTGGACGACACGGCGTGCAACCTGGCCTCGGCCAATCTGCTGACGTTCTACAACACGCAGACCAAGCACTTCGACGTCGGCGCTTACGAGCATCTCTGCCGGCTCTGGACGGTCGTGCTCGAGATCTCCGTGCTGATGGCGCAGTTCCCGTCGAAGGCGATCGCCGAGCTGTCCTACGAGTTCCGCACGCTCGGCCTCGGCTATGCCAATATCGGCGGCCTCTTGATGACCATGGGCCTGTCCTACGACTCGAAGGAAGGCCGCGCGCTGTGCGGCGCGCTCAGCGCGATCATGACCGGCATCGCCTACAAGACCTCGGCGGAGATGGCCGGCGAGCTCGGCGCCTTCCCCGGCTACAAGAAGAACGCCGCGCACATGCTGCGCGTCATCCGCAACCATCGCCGCGCGGCACGCGGCGAGGCGACCGGCTATGAGGCGCTGTCGGTCAACCCGGTGCCGCTCGACCACGCCCACTGCCCGCAGGTCTCGCTCGTCAGCCATGCCATCCAGGCCTGGGACGACGCGCTCGCGCTCGGCGAGACCAACGGCTATCGCAACGCCCAGGTCACCGTGGTCGCCCCCACCGGCACCATCGGCCTGGTGATGGATTGCGACACCACCGGCATCGAGCCTGACTTTGCGCTGGTGAAGTTCAAGAAGCTGGCCGGCGGCGGCTACTTCAAGATCATCAACCGCGCCGTGCCCGAAGCGCTGCGCGCGCTCGGCTATCGCGAGAGCGAGATCGCCGAGATCGAGGCCTATGCCGTCGGTCACGGCTCGCTGTCCAACGCGCCCGGCATCAACGCCTCGACCCTGAAGGCCAAGGGCTTCACCGACGAGGCGATCGCCAAGGTCGAGAAGGCGCTGCCGACCGCGTTCGACATCAAGTTCGTGTTCAACAAGTGGACGCTCGGCGAGGACTTCATCACCAAGCAGCTCGGCGTCTCGGCGGACGCGCTGGCCTCTCCGACCTTCGAGCTGCTCGCCGCCATCGGCTTCACCAAGCGCGAGATCGAGGCCGCCAACGTGCACATCTGCGGCGCGATGACGGTCGAGGGTGCCCCGCACCTCAAGGCCGAGCATTACGCGGTGTTCGATTGCGCCAATCCCTGCGGCAAGATCGGCAAGCGCTATCTCTCGGTCGAGAGCCACATCCGCATGATGGCGGCGGCGCAGCCGTTCATCTCGGGCGCGATCTCCAAGACCATCAACATGCCGAACGACGCCACGGTCGAGGACTGCAAGGCGGCGTATCTGCTGTCCTGGAAGCTCGCGCTGAAGGCCAACGCGCTCTACCGCGACGGCTCGAAGCTGTCGCAGCCGCTCAACTCGCAGCTCATCAGCGACGATGAGGACGAGGACGATGCGGTCGAGTCCTTCTACGAGAAGCCGCTTGCCGCGCGCGCCGCCCAGGTCTCGGAGAAGATCGTCGAGAAGCTGGTCGAGCGCATCGTGGTGATGCGCGAGCGCGAGAAGATGCCGGACCGCCGCAAGGGCTACACCCAGAAGGCGGTCGTCGGCGGCCACAAGGTGTATCTGCGCACCGGCGAGTATGATGACGGCCGTCTCGGCGAGATCTTCATCGACATGCACAAGGAGGGCGCGGCGCTGCGCTCCTTCATCAACAACTTCGCCATCGCGGTGTCGCTGGGTCTCCAGTACGGCGTGCCGCTGGAGGAGTATGTCGACGCCTTCACCTTCACCCGCTTCGAGCCGGCCGGCCCGGTGCAGGGCAACGACTCGATCAAATACGCGACGTCGATCCTCGACTACGTCTTCCGCGAGCTCGCCGTCAGCTACATGTCGCGCTTCGACCTCGCCCATGTCGACCCCTCCGAGAGCAACTTCGATGCGCTCGGCCGCGGCGTCGACGAAGGCAAGCCGTCGGAGGACGGACCGAGCCAGCAGGCCGCAAAATACGTCTCGCGCGGCCTGACCCGCTCCCGCACCGACAACCTCGTCGTGATGCGCGGCGGCACGTCAGGCGGCCACGCTGCTTCCGTTCCCTCCCCCCTTGTGGGGGAGGGTCAGGGAGGGGGGTCGCCGCGGATCTCCGCTCTCTCGACGTCGCGCGCCGGCGACGCCATCGACGGCGCCGTCGCGCTGAAGCAGGAGGCGCAGCACGACCTCTCGCCCACCGAGAAGCTCGAGGCCCTGCAATGGAGCAAGGCCGGCACGGCTGCGACCCAAGTCGCCTCCAAGGCCGAACGCCGCGCCGAAGCCAAGGCCAAGGGCTACGAAGGCGAGATGTGCTCGGAGTGCGGGAATTTCACGCTGGTCCGGAACGGCACCTGCATGAAGTGCGATACGTGCGGCAGCACGACGGGGTGTTCTTAGTACAAGGCCTCGCATGCTGCTCGCTCAGCGCAGCAGCAGATAGCGCACAAATGACAACAAAAGTTTGCGGCAAGCCTCGGCTTCGCCGCAAACTCCCAAAGCGAACGAAAAGTGAATCAACGCATCCCGATTAGCAATCCGCAATGGCAAGCAATAGTGAGCGTTACGTCCTTCCCTTAACCCGACCGCGGAGATCCAGCTAAGGTACTGGCGGCGACAGATGATTTGTCGGACGGAGCCTTGGTGTTTCGACAGGAGAGCCAACATGGCGACCAATCCTCCCAAGGGTGACGGCCATCGCAACGGTGCCGTTCGCGATCGTTCGCAGGTCTATAATCCTAAGACCGAAAACTGGACCAAACGCGACTCTGACACTGGTCGCTTCATGGACCAGAAGGCCGACGACAAGCCGTTCAAAGGGGTTCGCAAAGAAAAGTAAAATACCTCGCCGGCGAGTCGATAATACGGCGCCATCGGATGGGTTTGGCGAAAGCTAAGCCCCTCCCTGTATCCGGGAATGACTATCTGATCCAGCGAGCATAGGCATTATCGTTTGCGTCACTCACGTCCGCTCTTATGACAACACGACGCGGGACGCACAACTTCTTCCGTACGAGAACCATCGAGCACAGAGGATTCGACGACAGCAAGGAGTTCTAATGGACGACGAGAACGACGATCGCAAGGTCACCCGTCGCTCTAATGACGAGTGTCGGCGAATAGCCGAACGTACGAAGCACTATTACGGTATCGGAAGAACGTGGCCAGTAAATATTGGCCGCGTTCTTCGATCTGGAAAAATATTGACTCTTCGTGGCGAGAAGCCGCTCGTGTACAGGGTTGTTCCTGATCATGTCCTGGGATCAAAGGATGCGAAAACGGAACTGATCAACGGCTCTGTAATAATAACCGCAAAACAATCAGTCGACTCTACCATCATATGGGGTGATCGGCGAACGCGGATGACCATGTCGCATGAGCTTGGTCATGGGGTGATGCATGCCGAAGAAGGCACGGTTGACCATCGCGCGACCGGCGCCACTGGCACAACCACCATTTCCAAGATGAACGCGTCGGAATCGGCCGAACACCAAGCAAAGGTCTTCGCTTCCGCATTTCTGATCGACGATCAGCGAGCGGCAGAACTCGCCAATCCAACGGAGATCGCTCTAGAGTTTCTAGTCAGCATCTCAGCTGCAGAAATCTGTTTCGAGCGCCTTCAAGCAAAGCGCGAACGAGACGCTGCATCTGCAAGGATTTTGGAGGGAAGTAAAGCGTTTCAGGCTTTGGTCAACAAGTCTGAAGAGAGGAACCACTATTTGCAAGCCTTGTGCCCTTCTTGCAGGCGTCAAACCTTACTTCCTCTGGCAACAAAAGTAGGATGCAATGGAGAAGGCTGTGGATACATCGGCGACCATCCAGAAGACAACTAACACGTAAGACGATCACGGCGCATCGCAGCCGTATTGCGCTGGACCTCTACTACCCTCCTCGCGCCCGAAAGCCCAACAAATGAAAGGGCCACGGTGACGCAGTCTTTTTTTGGCTGAACGTCGCGGCGCTCGTCGGGAATACCCTCCACGCAGCCCACAGCAATTGCGCCGAGCCATCGGGCCGAATGAGCCCGGCATCGGGCTCAGCAACCGTGACGCAGGTCGGCGTGCGTGATCCGCCGCTTGACCGGAGCGGCGCGTTACGCTTCGCTAACGCGCCCTACGCAGCGAGCCCCCGGCTCACCTCCCTGCCCCATGCACCTCCACATCTTCTCCGATCTCCACGCCGACATGGCCGACATCAAGCCGATCGCGGCGCTGCCCGGGGTCGACGTGGTCGTGGTCGCCGGCGATGTCTGTGAGGGGGTGGTGAACGGGTTTGCGCGGCTGCGCGAGATCGTGGCGGAGGACGTGCCGATCGTCATGGTGATGGGCAACCATGAGTTCTATCACCGCACCTATCCGGAGGAGCTGACGCAGGCGCGCGCCGAGGCGGCGCGGTTCGGGGTGCATCTGCTGGAGAACGAGGCGGTCGTGCTCGCGGGCGTGCGCTTTGCAGGCTGCACGCTGTGGACCGACTATGCGATCTTCGGCCCCGGCAGCGAGGTCCACACCATGGCGGTCTGCCGCGACCGCATGAACGACCATCGCCGCATCACCTGGCGCAAGCAGCCCTGGCTGCGCTTCCGGCCGCAGGAGGCGCTCGGCCTGCACCGGACCTCCCGCACCTGGCTCACCGGCCTCCTCGAGACGCCGTTCGACGGCCCGACCGTCGTCGTCACCCACCACGCCCCCGGCTGGGGCTCGGTCGCCGAGCAATACCGGAATGACCGCGTCACCGCCGCCTACGCCTCCGACCTGTCGGCGCTGATCCAGGCGACGCAACCTGCGCTCTGGATCCACGGTCACACTATCAGATCGGCGCCACCCGCGTGGTCTGCAACCCGCACGGCTATGGCCGCGAGAACCCGGAATTCGATCCGGCCCTGGTCGTCGAGGTCCCGTAGCCCGGATGAGCGAAGCGACATCCGGGTTCATCGCAGGTGACGTGTGAGGCCCCGGATGTCGCTATCGCTCATCCGGGCTACGCGCGCTATCCGAATTGGCCGACGCTGCCTGCCGGCGCATTCAACTGGCTCGCTTGTGCTGGATCGAAGGTCGTTCACGACCTAGCGCTTCCCCCGCGCTTTGGTTGACTTGCATCAACAGCGCCGACGTGAATCCGCACCAAGCTGTCGTCGTCAGAGAAGCGGAGGCAGCATCATGGCCGATACGCAAGCGTCTCTCGTCCCGTCCCACGACACACCCGATCCGCACCGTCAGATCGATTCAGCCGCTTGGGCCGTCTTCTTCATATGGCTCGGCGTGGTCATGCTCGCCGGGCTTCCCTGGGGCTGGTTCCTGGTGGGTGTCGGCGTCCTCATCCTGGGTGCACAGATGGTGCGGACGCAACGGAGCCTGAAGGTCGACAGGTTCGGCGTGGTCATTGGATTCATCATTCTTGCGGCCGGCCTGTGGGATCTTCTTGCCTTGCCATTGCCGCTCATGCCGCTGATCCTGATCGTGCTGGGCGGATATCTGCTCTGGAAGACGCTTTCGACGACCGAAGCCCGCTAAAGCGGCGCGCGAAACATCAGGAGGCTCGGATGAGCGGGACAGCCCCGTAGGATGGGGGGCGGTTTGCAATGGTGGGCACGCGCCGCCTTGCGGCGGCGCTTTGCCCTACGGCGCTACTTGAAACACGCCGACTTGTCGTTCGGGTCGAACGAATTCCCCGGCATCGGCCGCAGCGGCGTCAGCTTGGAATTGGCGGCCAGCAGCCGCTTCGAATACGCGCCCAGCGCGGCGTTCATGGTGTTCAGCCGGTCCTGCGCGTCGGTCCGCTGGAGGGGCGCGGTGACGACGCCTGAGGCATACACCTCCGCGCGCGACCATTGCTGGCCCTGCACGATGCGGCCGACCAGGCGCGACTTCAAATCGGCGGCGCTGTCGCCGGCGGCGCTCTTGGCCCCGACGACATCAGGCGGCAGCAGGCCGGGGTTGACGATCCAGCCGCGCTGTTTGGCGACGTTGTTGCCGAACAGGATCAGCTCGTCCACCGTGTTGTTCAGCGCCACATAGTCGCGCAGCGGCAGGCTGGTGTCGCCGGTGCCGGTCTCCTGGACGTGACTCGCCAGATGCGGCCCCGTCGCGCAATAGGTGCCGAAGCTGAGCTTGATGCTGCCCGAGCTCATGGTCATGTAGCTGCCGACATCCGAGCCGCCCGGGGGCGACGGCGCGTCGTCGCCGCAGAAGGTGCCGTGCGAGGAGGCATCCTGCAGGGAGTGCAGATAGAGCCCGATCCTGGCGATCTGCACCGGCACCGGCGGCTTCCGGGGATCATCGAACAGCACCCCGGTGGTCCGGCTCTTGTCGTCCAGCCAGGACTTCAGCTGGGTGTAGTCGACATTGCCATTGCTGTTGTCGAGAATCTTCGGCCCCGAGGTGATGTTGATCGCCGGTCCGATGGCGTAGTTCTCCAAGAGCGGCACGTTGCCGCTGATCGGCACGTTCGCCAGGCATTTCGGGCCGCTGAAGTTCGACGACCCGTTCGGCGTGGTATATCCGGCGGTGCACAGCAGGCCCGGGCCGTCGTCGGGCTTCATCGCCCATTGCCGGAGGTCGTACAGCGTGCCCTGATAGACGCTGTCGATGGTCACGGGATAGCCGGGCGGCGGATAGTGGAACGGATACACCGCCTGCACGCCGCTGGCGCCGTGCACGTCGGTGCCCTGCCCGTTCGGCGAGAAGTTCAGCAGATAGTGATACAGCGGCCCGTCGGTGGTGTTGTTGGTGCGCTGGAAGCCGTTGAACTTGGCGGTGATGTAGCTGGCGCCGGAATTGGTCGAGGTCGCCTGCCCGCCGCACTGGTCGATCGGCGCATATTGCGCGTAGTCGGAGTTCTCGTTGTAGGCGGCGATCCAATAGGCGACGTCGGCGCGGTAGCCGAGCGCCTGGGCGATGAAATAGGTCGAGTCCGCATGGATCATGCTGCGGCCGGGCGGAATGACGGCGAACTGCACCGCCTCGAGCAGGCAGCCGCGGTTCAGCGCCTCCGCCGGATCCTTGCAGGCGCTCGCCGGCGCGAGACAATTCTTCAGCCCGTCCTTCACGCGCGGGATGCAGATGTCCTCCAGGAACGCGTGCGCGGGGCGCGGCGCGGTCAGGCCCCAGCCGAGGGCCACCGATGCGGCGACGACAGACATGGTCGACAATGCAAAACCGATGCGCATGAGAAACTCCTTTGGTGATTTGAAATTCAGCGGGCCAGGACTGCGCCATGGCAAAACGCCATGCGCCCGACCGGTGGGTTGAAACGCAGCTCGTCCGCGATGCGCGCATCACGGATTCGGCAAGCCCGATTTGATCCTATATCGGACGATTCATCAACCTATAGTTGCCAAAAATCACCGTTGCCGCGTAGCCCGGATGAGCGAAGCGACATCCGGGTTCATCGCTGGCGCTGCGGCAGACCCCGGATATCGCTTCGCTCATCCGGGCTACGGTCACCGCCACTTCGGATCGTTGATATGGTTGATGTCGTGATCGTCGGCGGTCCACTCGCGGATATGGACCGAGCCGTCGCGCGCGACTTCGATGAGCTTGTTCACGAGATCGGCGTTGCGGACGGAATAGAGATCGAGCGCCTTCTGAAACAGACTCATCTGCTCATCCCGCGTGCCCTTCGGGATCAGGATCACCAGCCCGGCATGTACGTCGAGCTTGGCATATTCCTTCAGGAAATCTCTGCGATTGTCGGTGACGATGATGTAGTCGTTCGCGCTTGCGAACCGCACCAGATTCCAGTCCTGCCAGCCGCTCTTGCCCAGATGGGTGACGTAGTCCGCCTGATAGCCGCGCGCCTTCCACTCCCACCAAGGCGCCGCTCAGGCACTCGTCGATCAGGAATCGTTCGCTCAGCGGGTGGCTGCCGCGTTCTCCGCCGATCGCCAATCGGCACCATAGGTGACCTCGGCCCAGCGGATCACCGCGTCGATGCCATCGATCGGCAGGCTCGGATAGTCGGCGAAGATCTCCTGCGCCGGATAGCCGGCGCGCAGGTAGGCCAGGATGGTTTCGGCGGGCACCCGTGTCCCGCGAACCACCGGATCGCCGCTCATGACCGTCGGATCACGAACGACCTCTGACCTGACGGCGACCTTGATGGTCATGACTGCCTTCCTTTCCCGCGGCTGTCATCATAGCGCGATAGGCGCCGGGGGGCGAGACGGGAATTTGGCTTCGTCCAAACACCGGAACGGTGGGCACGCGCCGCCTTGCGGCGGCGCTTTGCCCACCCTACGGTTCACCGCTCGCGACTGCGACCGAAGTGACGTGATCGCTCAGCGCAGCCCGCCGGTCACGTGCAGCGTCTCGCCGGTCACGTAGGACGCATCGTCCGAGGCGAAGAATGCCACCGCGGCGGCGATCTCCTCGGCCTTGCCGACGCGCGCGAGCGGCGTGGCCGTTTCGATCCAGTTGCGCATGTCGCCCTCGTGCAGGCCGGCGGCGACGACGCCCTCGGTGACGATCATGCCGGGATTGATGGTGTTGACGCGGATCCTGCGCGGCGCCAGCTCCTTCGACAGCACCGAGGAGATGGCGTCGACGGCGGCCTTGGTCGCGGTGTAGACGGCGGTGTTCGGCGGCGTCAGGGTGGACACGCCGGAGGAGATGTTGACGATGCTGCCGCCGGCCGGATTGAAATGCCGCGTGGCCTCCTGCGACACCAGCAGCAGGCCGAGCACGTTGACGTCGAACTGGCTGTGGAAGTGCTCCGGCGTGATGCCGTCGAGCGGCGCGAAGGCGTAGACGCCGGCATTGTTGACGAGGATGTCGATCGGGCCGAGCGCCTTCACCGTCTCGGCGACGATGGTCTTGACGTCGCCGGGATTGGCGAGGTTGCCGCCCACGGCCACCGCCTTGCCGCCCTTGCCGGTGATTCCCGCCACGACGCGGTCGGCGCCCTCCCGGCTGGAGCTGTAGTTGACGGCGACCGCGGCGCCTTCCTCGGCCAGCCGGGCCGCGATCGCGGCGCCGATCCCCTTGGACGCGCCGGTCACCAGCGCCACCTTGCCCTCAAGTCGCTTGCTCATCTTGCTCTCCACATTGCGCCGCCTGCGGCGTTTCCAGTTCAATCGTTCAGAACTAGTGAACTATTGAACGCGCGCAAGGCCGTCGCTATATGTTTTTCATGGCGCAGCTGTTTCACCCGTCGCGCGAGGACATCACATTAGCGGGAGTGCTGGCCGCACTCGCCGATCCCTTGCGGCTGCGCATCGTCAAGAGCCTGATGGAACGGAAGGACTGCATGTCCTGCACCGAGGCCGCGCCCTGCCCCGGCATCGCCAAATCGACGCTGTCGAACCATTTCCGGGTGTTGCGCGAGGCTGGCCTGATCCACACCACCAAGCAGGGCGTCGAGCATCGCAACGTCGTGCGCGAGGCCGACCTCAATGCCCGGTTCCCGAAATTGTTGAAGACGATCTTGGGATACGCCGAGTAGCGCCACGAAAACGGTCGGGGAAGGACCGACATCAAATCGGATAGCGCCATTTCAGCGCGCGGCGGAGGAAGAAGGCCGTGATCGCGACCATCGGTAGCGCGATCAGGTCGGCTCGCAAGACGGGACGCGGGAGGTGGATGAACATCGGCGTGAAGATCATGGCGAACAGCGCCAGCAGAAACGCCGTGTAAGTGTAATAGAGCGGTGATCGGAAAATGCCGGTGGGGGCCAGCTCGGCATGGGACATCGGCTGCGGCAGCAGGTGAGCGATCAGGAGACCGAGAAGGTCGGCGGCATCCATAAAGTCACTCTTCATCCGTTGCGCGACATCAAGCACTCGTGACATCGAGCACTGTGGTGCCGATCGCCCTCGCCGCGCCAGTCACACATCATATGTGTGTCATCATATGTGTGTCATCGCCAGCCGTTCACCGGTTCGATGTGCTCTGCAATTGCAGCCCGGATTGGTGCAGCGGACATCCGGGTTTATCACCGCCGCGATGGGCGCCCCCGGTAATCGCTTCGCGCATCCGGGATACGAGGCGGCGTCATCACTTGGCGTCATTGCGAGCGCAGCGAAGCAATCCAGGGCCCAGCAAGGACACTCTGGATTGCTTCGCTTCGCTCGCAATGACGGCGAGAGTCGTGACCGCGCCCTACTTCTCCTCTTCCATCGTCACGGCCACCGCGCCGATGGCCGACAGCCGCACCTTGTCGCCTTCGACGCCGGCGATTAGGCCCTTGTCGATGAAGTGATGATGCCCCTTGTGGCTGCCCTCGCCGCCGTCCTTCCTGGTCAGCTTGATGCGGTTGCCGTCGACGCGGTCGACGGTGCCGACATGCGCGCCGTCGGCGCCGATGACTTCCATGTGTTCCCTGATGTCCAGCATGACGAACTCCTCTGCGGCTGATGTGAGCGCTGCGTCAACCGGCTGATGAGACAACGGTTCCGCTGCCCGGCGGGTCGCGCGTCATTGCGAGCGCAGCGGCTGTTCGCCCCATCAGGCTTCTGTCTTGCCGCCGCCCCGCACTTCCGACAAAAATAAATCTCTTGCCATTTATCCGAATTCATGATCATCTCTCCCCATCCCGGCCCGCCGAGAGGGGCGCATCGCGATCGTCACGAGACGTGGGCCGGAGATGCGGTGGCTGTGGGTGTGCCGCAGCGGGCTCGAGGCCCGCCGACGAACGGCACGCTTGCGGACGTGAAGACGCGTGGTCCTGGCGCCCCGAAGCTGGCGCCAAGTGCGGCGGTGATGATGATCCCGCCGTGCGACGGTGGCTACAAGCCGGACACCGGGGAGATCGCGTTATAAGCGTGAAAACCATCGCGCGGGGAATGCCGGGATGCCTCGGCTGAACCTGTGGTGACTGCCGCCTGCTTATCTTCTGCAGGCGGGCCATGGGTGCGGCCAGCGCCCGGCATTCCCCGCGCCCTCTCCCTTCAGAGGGCCGACGACCGGCAAGGCTCGGGCGCCATCGGCGCCGCGGGATCGCGTCCGCTTGGCCGATGCTAGGCCTTGCGCACGGTGCCGAGGAAGCCCTCCACTGCCACGCGGAAACGATCGGCATCGGTGGACATGCGGCGGACGGAGTCGACCATTGCCGCGCCCGCATTGCCGGTCTGGCGGTTGAGCGCTGCGACCGAGCCGATCGTGTCGGTCACGGCGCGGGTGCCCTGGGCGGCATGCTGGAAGTTGCGCGAGATCTCGGTGGTGGCGGCGCGCTGCTCTTCGACCGCCGCGGCGATCGCCGTCATCTTCTCGTCGATGCTGGAGATGTTGTGGCTGATGGCGCGGATCGCCTCGACCGACTCGCCGGTGGCGGCCTGGATCTCGGCGATCTGGCGGGTGATGTCGTCGGTCGCGGTCGCCGTCTGCGCCGCGAGGTTCTTGACCTCGCCGGCGACCACGGCGAAGCCGCGGCCGGCTTCGCCGGCGCGCGCGGCCTCGATGGTGGCGTTGAGCGCCAGCAGGTTGGTCTGCGCGGCGATCGCGGTGATCATCTTGACCACCTCGCCGATACGGTTGGCGGCGCGGTCGAGCATCTCGACGGTGGCGTTGGTCTGCGCGGCCTTCTCCACCGCCTGGCGCGCATCGGCCGCGGAGGCCTGCACTTGCGCGGCGATCTCGGAGACCGATGCGGTCAGCTCCTCGGTGGCGGCGGCGATGGTCTCGAGATTGCTGGTCGCGGTCTCCGCGGCGCTGGCGACCGCGGCGGTCTGCTCGGTGGACTCGTCGACCAGCTTGCGGACGTCGCCGGCGCTGGAATCGAGCTGGCCGGTCGAGTTGCCCATGCTGACGATGACCGCCTGCACGGTGTCGTCGAAGCTCTTGCAGGCGCTGTCGATCGCCTGCGAGCGCTCCAGCCGCCGGCCCTGGTCGAGCTCGCGCTCGCGCGACAGCCGGTCGGCGGTGGCGGCGCTCTCGCGCAGGCCCTCGAGGGCGGCAGCCATGGCGCCGAACTCGTCGGCATGAGCGAATTGCGGCACCGGGGTCTGGTAGTCGCGCTGGCCGATGCGCTGGATCGCCTGCATCAGGACGCCGACCGGGCGCATCAGGCGGACGCGCACCGCGCGCAGCGCCAGGCCGGCCACCACGAGCGCGGCCAGGAAGGCGAGCGACTGGACGACCAGGCTGCTCAGCGCGGCGGTCCTGATCTCCTCGGCGCGCGCGATCGAGCCGTCGAGCGCGGTCATGCCGACGGCGATGATGCCGGCGAACGGGCCCTGGCAGAACGCGTTCCATTCCGGCGCCGGCATCGCCGGCTTGCCGCTGCCGTCAAACCCCTTGGTGAGCTGGTCCATGCGCTGATGGGCGGCCTCGACCTCGGTGCGCGAGGTCTTCACGGCCCCGGCGAGCGCGGTGCTGCCGCCCCCCGCCAGGAGGTCGTCGAGCCCGGACCAGCCGGCGGCGACGGTGCCGCGCCATTGCGCGACCGCGCCCTTCTGGGTGTCGTCGAGCGGCTTGGAGGCGTTGATGTTGGGACGCAGCGCCGAGCATTGCAGGCCGTAGCGGTCGCGGACCTGCCAGGCCAGCCGCCGCGCCTGCACCATCTTGGCGATCGCCGGATCGGTCATCCAGGCGCGGTTCGAGACGGCGAGCGAGGCGGCGTTGGCGACGTCCAGCGTCTTGGTCATTGCCTGGTACCAGGCCTGCGTACGCGCCAGCACGCGTTCGGCACGCGGCTTCGCGGCTTCATCGAACAGCAGCTTGAACTGCGGAACCGTGGCGTCCCAGCTCGATTTCAACCCGGCCAGGAGGTCGTCGCGCTCGGGCATGTCGACGCCGGCGAGCGCGGCGACAATGCCGTCATAGCCCTTGGCCTCGATGCCCTGATATTCGGTGAGCTTGGCGCGCGGATCGTCCTCGCTCAGCAGCACGCTCTGGATGTCGCCGCGGTGGGCGCGCATGACCAGGACGTTCTGGAAGATCGCCTTGTCGGCCGCGGTCAAATGCTCCGTCGCGACGCTCTCGCGATAGCGGCCCGCGGCGCCGCTCATCAGGATCGCCGTGGACACCAGGATGCCCGCCGCCAGCACCGACAACAGCACCATCAGCAGAGTACTGACCGATTTCTTCATCACGCGCCGCCCCACACCAGAAAGTGGCAGGATGACGCGATTGCACAAATTCTTCCTTAACCATGGACCGGCACACCGGCGCCCGAGGTAATCAGTTGCCGAAATCCCCTGCTCCACGCCAACAAAAAATGCGCAAGCCGCAACGCGGCAGACGTTGGCGCGCGCTGCGGCGCGATGCGAAGCGAATCGCAGGGCGCGGTGCGCAGCGGCTGGGCCGGACGGTGGGCGCGGCGCCGCGGTGGATCAAGATCACCTGCGGCGCCTTGGTGCTGCTCCTGACCTTCGCGCTGGTCAATCTGGCCTATCACGTCCTGCGCAAGCCGACCGAGCTGTTCGTGGTGACCGGTCATTCGCTCGACAAGGAGCCGGAGGAGACGTGGCGCCAATATGGCGCGCTGTTCCGTGAGAGCTCGACAGGATCGATCACGCCGGAGTTGCTCGCCGCCCTGGCGCAGACCGAGAGCTCGGGCAATCCGGTGGCGCGCACCTATTGGCGCTGGCGCCTCGCGTGGAATCCGTTCGCGCTGTATCAGCCGGCTTCCAGCGCCGTCGGCTTGTTCCAGATGACCGACGGCGCCTTTGCCGACGCCGCACGGTTCTGCATCCGGGATCACGAGGTGGTCAGCGACGGCTGCGGGTCGCCGAGCCTGTACGTCCGCGCATGGCCGGCGCATGCGGTGGCGCTGACGGTGATCTCGCTCGACCGCCAGGTCGCCGCCGTGCTCGCACGGCAGCCTGGCGCCAAGCCGAGCGCGCAGCAGCGGCAGGATCTCGCAGCCGTCATTCATCTGTGCGGCGCCGGGCCGGCGGCCGGATTCGCGCGGCGCGGCTTCAAGCCGGCCGATGGCGAGCGCTGCGGCGACCATTCGGTCGCGGGCTATCTCGGCCGCGTCAATGCGATGAAGAAGCAGTTTCAGAAGCTCTCGGCGGCGGAGCGGAGCTAGCGCATGGCGCCCGCTCGGCGACATCGAGAGCCCGCCCGGTTCCGCGTTAAGCACGTCGGATTCACTGATGTGGGCAAAGCGCGCCCGTTAAGACATTGGCAACGAACTGCCGCGCATTTTCTCCGTCCCATTAGTACAGGAGTCACCATGTCAGAGATCGGCATTCCCGGCGCGCGCATCCGGTCCTTCATCGAGCGGATCGAGCACCTCGACGGCGAATTGGCGGAGCTGAACGAGCAGAAGAAGGAAGTGTTCGCCGAGGCCAAGGGCGAAGGCTTCGACGTCAAGATCCTGAAGGAGATCATCAAGCTCAGGAAGCAGGACCAGGACGAGCGCGACGAGCACGAGACGCTGCTCGACACCTATCTCCGGGCGATGGAAGCGGCCGAGACCGGGCCGGCCAGCAAGACCCCCGAGCGCAAGGCGGCGTGACGCTGCCGACCGACGAAGGCGGCGCGCAGCCGATCTGCGCCGCGCGCTGCCCTCCCCCGGGATTTTTCTTGCCCGGTTCCATCCGAGCCTCTAACGCTGCGCTACGCTTCTGCCGCGCCCGAGGATAAGATGACCGACGCAATGACCTGCCCGCAATGCCGCTCCGAGCACGCCTATCAGGACGGCGCGCTGTGGGTCTGTCCCGAATGCGGCCATGAATGGAGCGGCGACGCCGCCCTTGCGGCAGCGGCCGGCGACGACGCCAGCATCCGCGACGCCAACGGCAACGTTCTGACCGACGGTGACAGCGTCATCGTCATCAAGGACTTGAAAGTGAAGGGATCGTCGTCCGTCGTGAAGGGCGGCACCAAGGTGCGCAACATCCGCCTGCAGGAGGCGAGCGACGGCCACAACATCGCCTGCAAGATCGACGGCATCGGCCAGATGAACCTGAAGTCGGAGTTCGTGCGCAAGGCGTAGGGCCTCGTGCTCCCGGAACATTCGCGACGCCATGGCGTTCGGATCAACAACGGGAGGATGGCCATGCTGACGGACGACCAGATCGCGACGCTTTCGGATATCGGCCAGGCAATCGCCTTCTCACCCGACCGGCAGGACGAACTCGATGGACTGATCCGCGAGGGTTATGTCGCCAAGGACGGCGACATCTACGAGCTGACGGCGAAGGGGCAGAAGATCCTGACCGATCGAGGTGCCGGATTGAACGAGGCCTGACGACGCGGAGGCTCCCAGCACCGGGCGTCGGGGCGTCTATATCAGCGCCACCGGAAGTCTGGCATCAGGCCGGATATCATCCTGGGGATCGACGGTTCGTCTGCGGACGCCCGTGCGAACCGAACTCTGATTCAGCCAATGAACGGCGATACTCCGCCCGAAGCCCCCGAAGCCAATGTCCGCGAGCGCCGCAGGACTGCGCAGGCGCTGCCTGTTATTTGACGCAATAGGCCCCGCTCAGCCTCGGCACTCAGGCCGAACCACGCAACACGAGCAAATCGCCAAATGATCGAGCAGCAAACACGGGCCAGTTGCCGAACGCTGCGTGATCCAAGCAGTGAATCCATCACGCTTCTGTCGCCATGAAGTGACACCCGTAGCAATCCGTCCCGTAGCAGCACGACCTGGATTCATAACTTGGCATGAACTCTGCTTTCTCGATCCTGACCGGGTCCCACTCTTTGGAGGCAGAATCAACGTGCTCGTCACTCTCGTCGCAATGCTATGCAACGGCCAGCTCTGCATGGAGAAGGTCGTCACCAACAGCGAGATGTCCGGCATCACGATGACATCCTGCGCCGTCAGCGCGCAGATCGGAATCGCAGACTGGATGTCCAAGGGTCCCTATCACGAGTGGCATCTGCAGAGTTACAAGTGTGTCGCCGGCAAGTACGTGCCGAAAACCAGCGCCTGATCCGCTTTGTCCGTCCGGCCGGCGACCGGATATCCGGGGCCGGCCGGACGGAGGAGCTCTGCACGGCTGTCGAATGTTCGACCCCAGCCGCGTCGCATTCGGGACACCGCAGCAAAAAACTGCTGCCGTTCGCATGCAAACGAGCCCTGAATCGGCGAATTCGATGCGCAATGGCGCTGGCCCGCTTCGTGCAACGCCCCTCAGCGACAATGAGGGGATGACGTCATGCCGTTCTATAGCTTCCATTGCGCGGCCTGCGCAGAGGATGTCGAGTTGCTGATCGGGATTTCTGAAAGGCCTGTCTGTCCGACCTGCGGCAGTCGCAAGCTGACCCGCCTTCCCTCGCTGCCGGCGCCGCCGGCGCGCAGCCCCGGCCTGATCAAGGCCGCTCGCAGCCAGGCAGCACGCGAGGGGCACTTCAGCAACTACAGCCGCGCTGAACGGAAGAAACGCTGACCCGGTCGGGCGCCCGGCGCTCAGCCTCAATCCGATGTGATCTGCACCTCCGGCACGTCATCCTCGGGATCGTCGATGTCGAGGCCGTCCTCCTCGTCCAGATCGATCCCGGAGAGGCAGATGTCACCGTCGTCGATCACAAGCTCGACCGCAGCCAACGTCCGGCCCTGACAGGGCCCGATGAAGCATTGTCCGGTATCGAGGTCGAACTGGGCACCATGCTCGCCACAAACGAGGAAATTGCCTTCCTCGTCCATGAACTCGCCCGGATGCTTGTCGAGGCGGGCGCCCTGATGCGGGCAGGCATTCTCGAAGCCGTAGAAATTGTTGCCCTTGCGCGTGACCAGGATCGGCCAAGGCTTGGCACTGCCGTCGGGCTCGCGGCGCTGGAGAACGAAGCCACGCGCCGCGCCATCGTCCACCTCATAGGTCGCGCAGATCGCAAACAGCGTGCTCATCGTCCGCCTCTTCTCGCCTCGCTTGGCGTTTTGGCGCATCCGCGACATCGCAGGTGCGCTGAAGAGGCTCGCAGCAAGCAGCATGCCAGCCAGTGCCTGACAGGCAGATCGTGGGCCTCAGGCCGGTGGCATGCCGAGGCGACCGATCCCGGGAAATTTCAGCGCCGGCCGGCGCAGATCGACGCCGAGAACTCCCCCGAAGAAGTTCAGCTCGACGCCTTCGATCCACCCGACGGTGACACCGAGATAGCCGCCGAGCGATACGAACAGACCGGTCCCGGACGCCGTGCGCCCCCACCAGCCGTCAAAGGGGAAGTCCTTGCCGATTGCGGTCGGCGGCAGCACGGCGTTCAGCTCAGGAACCGCGTTCAGGGCCGCCTGCACGAAGGTGTTCGAATTCGGTCCCGGCCAAGCATTGTAGTCGCCATAGGCGCGGAAGCGGTAGTTCTCGATCACGCTGCGGATCCTCGGAATCACCCGCTCGGCTTCTTCGCCGTCGACGGCCAGCACCGTCTCCGGCAACGCGCCGAACCAGCGACCATCGGGCGCGAAGCCATCGACCCGGATCGGCTCACCCCACGCGGTGTAGTCGTAGCGGGTGTAGCGCGGGCCGCCCTTCTCCTTCACGACGATCCAAGTGTGGACGGCGAAGATGCCACGCCAACGCACCGTGCGCGCAGCGAATACGCGAACCACCGCGTCGGCATGCTGCGCCGGCGATGGCAGCAGACCCGCGCTCGAACGGTCCGCGGTCTGCCAGCTGCCGCGGCGATCGCCGCGCAGATAGTTCGCGGCCGACAGCGAGATGGGCACGAAGATGAGCAGCAGGAAAGCGAGCACGGGCTTTTTCACGATAGGCGAGAACAATGGGGAGGCATCGAGGAATGACATCCATGTAGTCATCGCACCCGCCGTCGCCAGCGCCGGCCTGCACGCCGCCTTCACAATCCGGACACCACGCCAGTGCTGAAGACTCAGTGCCGGCGGAAACCACCGCCCGGGCCGGAACGCCCGCCACCGCGAGGGCCGCTGACGCCCACACGCGCAGCACCCATGGCGGGGCCGCCCCCAATATGCGCCAAACCGATTTGCGGCGAAGTCCCGATCATGCGCATGCCGCCCATCTGCGCGCGGGCGCTCTGCGGCGCACCGCTGCTTCGGCTCATCAACGGCTGCACCATGGGTGGCGTTGCAACTCGCGCGGGACCACCAGCCACGACCGGAGGTGCGGCGGGGCCGGCGGCCGTCGCAGGCGGCACACGACCTTGCATGCCCGAAGGCGGTCCGGATCGTTGGCCTGTGCCGGCGGCCGCGCCCGGCTGGATCACCCCGCCGGGACCGCGCCCCGGCATCCCCGGGGTCATGCCAGGCTGAGGCGGATTTTGCGCCATGACCGGCGGATGGCGATGCCAGTAGCGGTTCCAGAACGCATGCCGATGATACCAAGGCCGGCCGAAATAGAAGCTGCTCCAATAGGTGGTCAGCGTGAAGCCGACAGTCGGCACGTACTCGACATATTCTGGCAGCTCAACGTACTGCTCACGATACAGATAGGCGAGCGTCCGCGCCGCGACCCAGCCGCGTTCGCCTCCGAAGCTGACATCGCACCACGCGCCGCCTTGAATGCAGCCATGGATGGTGATCCTGGCACCGGCCGGAATGCGCTCGACGACGGGAAAACCGGGGCCCGGCCCTGCGCGCATGGTGGCCGCAGTGCGCACCAGGCCCGGCGCAGCCACGGCCAGCGAGGCGGACGTGGCAATCAACAGCGCAGCAACGAGACACGTTCTGAGTTTCACCACGGGCACCCTCCTGTCTGTTTGCCGGAGCGAGCTCGGGCGCGAGACTCTCGTGCCCGCATGCGCGGCTCAGGCATCCACTTTACAGGGATGGTCGCAGACTATCGCGGCAACCTCACGGCGCTCCGTTGTCGGAGAGGAGTTGCGCTGCTCCACCGAGAGCGCGGCGAAATGCTTCGTCGAACGTCACGCCACGGAATTGCCACCGGTCCTGCTTGCCGGCGCGATCGAGGCGCCATTGCGTGACCCAGCCCAGCTCGGCATCGTCCCAGGTGAGATCGCCAAAGAGCAGGACATCGGCTCCGGGAAACCACGACGCGACCGCCGCGGGCTGGACATCGTTCAACTTGGTGCGCTCAATAGCGGCCTTCGAGACCTCGGAGGCGCTTGGCAGAGCGATCTCGAGCCCACGCTTGACAGCCGCTGCGCGCAGCGCGTCGCGCTGCAGATCGGACCTCCGGTCGTCGGATGCAACGAAGAAAGTGCGACCGCCCGACGTCATCGTCACGATCACGCCAATCGACGGGCGCGGCGCCGGCCACGGCTTGATGTTCAAGCTCGCAAGCAACTGATCGATCCGCGCGCGATCGAATGACACGGTCAGGTCATATGGACGGTCGCGCGTGCCCTGCTCGTCATGCTTCGGCTTGCCCGACATCTGATCGTGATAATCGAAGCCGATGACGAACTCCGCGGCCCGCGCCTCGAGTGGTGCGAGCCTTGCATCGTTTCTGAGCTGAAATGCACCGGACACCTTGATCAGCACGTCTTCCAGACATGCTGCAAAGGCCGCCCGGCGATTGTCCTCGCCCTGACCGGTCACGACCGTCTGCGCCTGGTACAGGTCGGTCGGGGCCGCAGTCGCAATAGTGCAGTTCCCGACGACCATCATCATCCAGAGCCCGAGACGCCATACGCCCCGTCCGCGGAGAGCACCGCACTGTCTCATCGCGCCCCTCGATCCGGCTATGACGGCTATTTCTGCCGATCGAGCTTGACGATCGTGGGTGTGGCGGCATCAGACGTCGAGAACGTCACGCGATCGCCGGCGTGGATGTTCTCGATCATGGCGTTGTCCTTGATCTTGAACTCCTGGGCTGCTCCGGCCGTGTTGGCGCCAACGGTTCCATCGGGAATGCGCTTGATCGCGATCGTGCCGTTGAGACGGTTGATCCCCGTGACCATGCCCGCCGTCCCCTGCTCCGCTGCCAGGGCGGGCAGAGTTCCCACAAACATGGCGACCGTCGTCAGAATGATGCCAACTGCTCTCATCGCTGTTCTCCTGCCTTGCTTTTCGCGGCAAACAAAACACCACGAATTCTTTGGTTCCCCGAAAGGCCGCAACCCGAGCCACACTCTGTGAATCGCCGCTGCAGATCCTTATGTCGGCCGATGCGGCCTACACGAGCTCGAGCAAGGCGCAACCGCATAGCCTCATCGACCGGCTGCCCTCATGTAATGATTTGCACGGGTTTGTCATCACTCCAAGGCGGACCAGGGTCTCTCCGCGCGCGCAGGATCGACCGGACCTGTCACGTCGAATTCATCAATGCGTCATGTTGCGCCTTGACAGCGCCGGCCGCCGGGAGGACGATCATCGCTGTCGTCCATTGCGGTAGCCGTTCAGGGTGCCGATGATGTTGGAACGACGACGATCCATCTGATTGCAGGGAGGTTCAATGACTCCACCTCCGTACCAGGTCCGCTGAGTGCGACGGTAATCGCTCGGACCATCGCATAGCGGCAAATCACGAACGGCACGCCGGGTCGCGGCTTTGTGGGCTGCATCAGCGAGGCATGGCCCCTTGCCCACCCGGCGCTGTGCCGTGAATCTGGATCATCGGATCAGTGCGAACTCGGCAGCTCTCATTTGGGGAGCTGTGGTTCTGTGGTCCTCCCACGCGCCTCCAAACGCAATCCATCGTCAACGCAATCCGTCGTCAGCCAATCCGTCGTCCGCGTAGTCGATCGTCAACCGAGGCACGGCGGGCGCATGGGCCACCCGCCGCTCGCGTCGCACAATGCCGTAGCTACTTGTCCGTAGCTACTTCGCCGCAGCTACTTGCTGTAGTCGTAGAAGCCCTTGCCGGTCTTGCGGCCGAGCTGGCCTGCGGCCACCATTTCCTTCAGCAACGGCGCCGGCCGATACTTCGGATCGTTGAAGCCGTTGTAGAACACCTCCATCACCGACAGCATCGTGTCGAGTCCGATCAGATCGGCCAGCGCCAGCGGACCGATGGGATGATTGCAGCCGAGCTTCATGCCCTCGTCGATGTCCGCCGCGGTCGCAATGCCTTCCGAATACGCGAAGATCGCCTCGTTGATCATCGGGCACAGGATGCGGTTCACGGCAAAGCCCGGGCTGTTCTTCGCGGTGATCGCGACCTTGCCGATCCGCTTGGCGAAATCGGCGGCGGCCGCATGGGTCGCATCCGAGGTCTGCAGGCCGCGGATCAGCTCGAGCAGCGCCATCATCGGCACCGGATTGAAGAAGTGCATGCCGATGAAGCGGTCGGGCCGATCGGTGGCGGTGGCCAGCTTGGTGATCGAGATCGAGGAGGTGTTGGTCGCGATCAGCGCCTCGGGCTTCAGGCCGGCACAGAGGTCCTTGAGGATCTTGAGCTTCAGCTCCTCGTTCTCCGTGGCGGCCTCGATGACGAGATCGCAGCTCGACAGCTTCGCCTTGTCGGCAGTGCCGGTGATCAGCGACAGCGCCTTGTCCTTGTCGGCGGCCGTCATTTTCTCCTTCTTGACCAGGCGATCGAGGCTGGAGCCCACCGTGGCGAGCCCGCGCGCCACCGCCTGCTCGGAGATGTCGACCATGACGACCGGTACGCCCGCGGCCGCGCAAACCTGCGCGATGCCGTTGCCCATGGTGCCTGCTCCGATGATGCCGACCGTCTGAATCATTGCCGCTTCCTCTCAGTCTCTTCCGCGGGGACCGCCCCGTCCTGCGCCGTTGCTTAACAGGCTATCGGCCCGCGGGGTAGACCCAACGCAAGGGCTGAGAACGGGCCGGCTGCCCCGCGGTTCGCCGGCATCGGGAAGCGGGCGCATCCGGCCGGGTTGGTCCGCATGCGCAGGAACGGATGCAACCTGCTCTGGTTGGTCTCGTGCCCGCCGAGACGAGCCGCGCCCGCGGCACGGCATCGGGCGTCCCCGAGCGTTTCGACCCAATGACGCGAAGAATGGAGGAGGACATGGGACTGGCTCAATACGCCATCGTCGCGGTCGACGATCATTGGAGCGTTCTGCATGACGGCAACGCCCATGGCGACTACGCGACCAAGGAGGCTGCGTTCGAATCCGCTGCATCAGCCGCGACGCTGGCCATCAAGCAAGGCCACGAGGTGCATCTCAGCGTTCCGGGCAATGACCCAGATCGATCGAACAACTAATCAGCACCGCGACGCTGTCGTCTTGTTCCAACAGGACCTCCAGGGATAGTGAACTGCACGCTAACGTGTGTTAGCGACACAAGGCCGGCAGGCTCGCAGACTCCTGTTTGAAGCAACAGGAGTTCGCCATGAGCGTCACCCGGAACCGGCGTAAGCAGACAGTGTCGTTCGGCCAGCGGCTGCAGCAGGCTGCAACAGCTGCCCGCGAAGCGGCAGCACGTCTTCCCGTAGGCCCCGAGCGCGACATCATGCTGAAGAAGGCGATGCAGGCGGAGACGGCGGCGCATATCAACGAGCTGTTGAGCGCCCCGGTGCTGCACGCCGCCGAGCGCTAGAGCGCGCGCCGTATCGTCTGCTGCGGCTTTGAAAGGAACCCGAACGCCCTCACGACGCTTTGCTTTCGAGGTCTGGTCTCGGCGAGAGGACGATGATGGCCCGGGTCGTGATCGGCACATCGGGATGGCACTACGGGTCCTGGCGCGGCGCGTTCTTTCCGCCGGGACTGCTGATCAGACATCAGCTGCCCTACTACGCCAGCCAGTTCGAGACCACGGAGCTGAATGGCGTGTTCTACAGGACGCCGACGGAAGCTGCCGTCCGTGGCTGGCGCGATCAGACCGGGCCCGATTTCGTTTTCGCCTGGAAGGCCTCCAAGTTCATCACGCATTGGAAGCGCCTCTCTGCGCGCTCGGTCAACAGCATCGCGCTGATGGAGAGCCGGCTGTCGCTGCTCGGCGACAAGGCTGGCCCCGTGCTGTTCCAGCTGCCGCCGCAATTCGAAGCGAATCGAGAACGGCTCGAGTCGTTTCTCCCGCTGCTGCCGACGCACCGGCGCTACAGCTTCGAATTCCGTCACCCGAGCTGGTACACACCGGCGATCATGCGCCTGCTGAGGGACGCGAACATCTCGCTCTGCCTGTCGGACCATCACGACGCGCCGGCGCCGTGGAGGCGGACGGCCGATTTCGTCTATGTGCGCGGCCATGGCCCGGGCGGCCGCTACAAGGACAACTATCCGGACGCGACACTCGAAGCCTGGGCCAAGCGCATTCGCGCCTGGGCGTCGCACGGCATCGACGTCTACGTCTATTTCGACAACGACCAGAAGAGCGCGGCGCCCGCCGACGCTCTGCGGCTACGCCGGCTGCTCGCGGCATCTTCTCACCAGGCACGCCGCGCCGCGCGCGCCAGTTCGTCGGGACATCGTGCACATCTCTCGGTTTAGGTTTGCGACCCGGTGTCGCTGTTCGAGCGCTATGCGAAGGGCGGCGACAATCCGGCGCTGAAGGACGGGGCCGGCAAGACCCTGCCGGCCCTGCAGCATCATCTCGACATGGCGCAGACCCTCGACAAGGGCAAGTGAGCGAACGATATGAGCGCCGGTCCGAGCCGGCGCTCATGATGTTGGAATGCAGTGCCGTGCAGTCCCGTCGTCACGCGGCGCGCACGGAGCCCAGGAAGCGCGCGACCTCGCGCTTCAGGCGTGTGCTTTCACCGGCCAGCGATTGCGCCGCATTCAGCACCTGCGCCGACGCCTGGCCGGTGGCGCTGGAGCCGCGCTGCACATCCGTGATGTTGGCCGAGACCTCCTGCGTGCCACGGGCCGCCTGCTGGATGCTGCGCGAGATCTCCTGCGTCGCCGCGCCCTGCTCTTCCACCGCGGATGCGATCGTCGAGGCGATCTCCGACATCTTCTCGATGGTTTCGCCGATATCGCGGATCGCGTTCACCGACTCCTGCGTGGCCGCCTGGATGCCGTTGATCTGCTGGCTGATCTCGTCGGTCGCCTTCGCGGTCTGCTCGGCCAGCGCCTTCACCTCGGAGGCCACGACGGCGAAGCCGCGCCCCGCCTCGCCAGCGCGTGCCGCCTCGATGGTGGCGTTGAGCGCCAGCAGGTTGGTCTGGCCGGCGATCGAGTTGATGAGCTCCACGACGTCGCCGATGCGGGCCGCGGCCTTGGCAAGCTCGCCGACACGGTCGTTGGTGCGCTGCGCCTGCTGCACGGCCTCGTTGGCGACGCGCGCCGAATCCTGAACCTGGCGGCCGATCTCCGTCACCGACGATGACATTTCCTCCGTCGCTGATGCCACCGACTGCACGTTGGTCGAGGCCTCCTCGGACGCGGAAGCGACGGTGGTGGCGAGCCGCTCGGACTGCTCGGCCGTGGTCGTGAGCGTTCCTGCCGAACTCTCGAGCGCCGTCGATGCCGAGGACACGACATCGACGATCTCGCTGATGACGGCCTCGAACTCGCGGGTGATCGTATCCACCCGCTGTCCACGCTGGATCTTGGCCTCCGCCTCGCTCGCTGCGGCCCGGTCTGCCGCCTTCTTCGCCAGCAGTGCATCCTTGAACACCTGCAGCGAGGCGGCGAGCGTGCCGATCTCGTCCTGCCGATCGCTGGCCGGAACGACAACGTCGTCACGGCCAGCCGCGAGGTCGCCGACCACGCCGGTCAGCGCAGCCAGCGGCGCAATCACGCGACGGCGCAGCATGAAGGTCACGACGCCGAGCATGCCGAGCAGCGCGAGCACCGCGCCGCTGCCGATCCCGAACATCACCAGTGCATCGTCCCGCGCCGTCTCGGCGCGCGTCCGTGCCTCGGCCAGCGCATTGTCGCGAACGGTCAGGAATTTTCCGATCGGCGGCACGACGGTGCCGCCCAACTGCTCCGGTGACAGCGTGTAGCCGGCATTGCTGCGCGACGCCGCGATCTCCTTTTCGATCAGTCCCGCAGCGTTGTTGAAATACGCTTCGACCGCCTCCGACATCGCCTGCGCGACCTTCGGAGGATTGCCGAGTTGATCGATGCTCGACTCGATCCGTTCGCGATCGACCTCGATCCGGCCTTGCGCACGATCGATGTTGGAATACTCGGCCGGAGCCAGCGGACGCTTGGCGCCGAGCGCCGGGGCCAGCATCGCGGCGCGGCCGCCGGCCGTGATCCGCAGATCCTGCGTGATGCGCGCAATCGACAGCAGCGGCGTCAGCGATGCATCGGCGGTCGCGACGCGGTTCTCGAGGCGGTTGAGCAGCGGCTCGACCGATTTCAGCACGTCGGTCAAGCCGGGCAGGAATCCCTTCATCGCAGCCGGGTCGCGCGCATTCAGCGGCAATCTCACGGCGCGGTCGACCATCGTGCGCACGTCGGTGAGCTTTGCCTTGGCGGCGTTCAGTCCGTCGAAGATGGCTTGGCTGTCGGAGAGCGTCTCAACGGCCGCTTTCGCCTTGGCGAAGGCGGCGACGGCCTGCTGCCCGGCCTTGTCTACGGCGTCCTGCTGCGCAGGAGTGGCCGGAGCATCCTGGAACATCGGCGTGACGAACGGCGCCCGCAATCCCGCGACGGCCTGGCCTGCAAGGAGCACGGCAGCGAACGCGTCGACTGACTTGATCGCTTCGGTTCTGCTCGCGTAGGCGCGATAGTGAGATACCAGCACCTCGCCCCCGAGAACACAGGCAAGCGCCGTGACCGAGAGCATCGATAGCGCAAAGAGCTGACCGACTCGCATCGTGCATTTCCAGTTGATTGTTTCGGTCAACTTAGGAAGCGCAGTCTAAGAGGCTATTAACTTGCGCAGGCACGCCGCCGAGGGCAAATCGTCGCGGCCGCACGTCGATTCCCGTATTTTCACGGGCCTCGACAGTGATTCATCATCGACTTTCATGAGAGTTCGACGACAGAAGCGCGCAGTGCAGGTCTGACTCGCGCGATGTCGCTCATGCTCCGACCATCGCGCGATGGCGAAATCATCACCGAGATTGCGGCAGCAGACCCACGCACATCGACAACGCGTTGGTTCCTTGCGCAGGTGCAGAAAGATCAGCGGTCAACGCGGTATCATGCTAACATAAGTTATTGAAGTCGCGCCGCTTGGAACCCCAATAAACTAATTCGGGGGAACCACTCTTTGAGTCATCTGGTCCGCAAGCTTGAGAATTTCGTCCGCCTTTCTGCGGCCGACCGCCTGATGCTCAACCGCGCTGCGGCTCAACGGGTAAGGACCTTCGCGCCACGCACCGACATCGCGCGCGAAGGCGAGAAGCCCAAGGACGTGCATCTGATCCTGAACGGCTGGGCCTGCCGCTACAAGCAGCTCGAGGATGGCCGCCGCCAGATCGTCTCGTTCTTCCTGCCCGGCGATATCTGTGATCTCAACATCTTCATCCTGCGCGAGATGGACCATTCGATCGGCACCATCACGCCGGTGTCGATCGCCGATCTGCCGCGCGAGTTCTTCGACGAGATCAGCGCCGGCTATCCGCGCATTGCAACGGCGTTCTGGTGGGAGACACTGGTCAACGCCGCAATTCAGCGCGAATGGACCATGAATCTCGGGCAACGCACCGCGTCCGAACGCATGGCTCACCTGTTGTGCGAACTGTTCTTCCGGTTGCGCCTGGCTGGCCTGGCCGACGACAGCAGCTGCAGCTTCCCGCTCACTCAGGCCGATCTCGCCGAGGCTACAGGCCTGTCGAAGGTCCACGTCAACCGCACGCTGCAGGAACTGCGCGCCAGCAACCTGATCGTGCTCAAGGGCAAGATGCTGGTACTTCCGGACCTCGAGCGCTTGATGAGCGCCGGCCTGTTCAACGCGAATTACTTGCATTTGGACCGCGAAGGCCGTCAGCTCGACGCGAATGAGTGAGAGGTTCGGAGCGCTGGCGCTTGCGCTATGCTGACTGTCTCGGCACTCTGCCGGGGAAACGGCGATGGTCGAACAGCGCATGGTGGACGGACCCTTCGAGCAGGAGATCGTGCAGCGCCTCGGGCTGATGCCCAACCTGTTCAGGTCGGCGCCGTCTGCGCCTGAGGCGACCCGACAGCTCTGGCAGTTCGCCAAATGCGCCTATCTCGACACCCCGCTTCCGGCCCTTTTCAAGGAGCGGCTCGCCGTCCATCTGTCGCGCCTCAACCGTTCGCCTTATTGTCTGACCCGGCATTTCGGATTTCTGGTTGGATCGGGCAAGCCCGCGGGTGACTCGACGTCCCGCCCGGAGCCGATCGATCGTGCGCGTCACCTGCTCGCGCGGCCGCTCGCGGATCCCGCGCGCACCGCGGCGGCGCTCGACCGGCTCGAACTCATCCAGCCCCCGCTCGACATCCCGGAGCCGGGCAGCGACGGTGAGGCGGACCTGTTCGAGGCGGCGTCGGTGCTGTTCATGCAGCGTGCTGATTTCGACCGCTCGCGGCGCGCAATCCGACATGCCTTCGGCGACACCAGGTTCGATCTGCTGGCGGCCTTCCTCGCCTATCTGCGCACAGCCCACTTCTGGGCCGATGCACACCTGCTCGCGATCGATTCGGACGTGCTTGCCCTCGCACGGACCGATCCCGAGCTCGCCGTCTGCCTCGGCTGCAGCGAGCTGCCGGAGGCCGGGCCGTCCGCACCGCAGCCGCATTCGAACGGCAGCGATGCCAGCGATCATCGGCTGCGCCGCCTCCTCGAGATCGATTCGGTCGGCGTGCTGTTCTTCGATCATGCAGCCGGCACCCTGGTCGACGCCAACGAGGCCTTCTTGGCGATGACAGGCTATTCGCGTCAGGACATCGACAGCGGCCAGCTGACCTGGAAGAGCCTGACCCCCCCGGAATGGATGGGTACATCGAGCGACCAGATCGAGCTGCTGCGGCAGACCGGCCGGATCGGTCCCTATGAGAAGCAGTATTTTCGCAAGGACGGCGAACGCGCCTGGATGATGTTCGCCGGCCGGGACCTCGGCGACGGCACCCTGGTCGAGCTCGCGATGAACATCGACGACCGCAAGCGCACCGAGGCCGCGCTACGCGACAGCGAGGCGCGTTTCCGCCAGTTCGGCGAAGCATCCTCCGACGTGGTGTGGATCCGCGATGCCGAGACCCTGCACTGGGAATATCTCAGCCCCGCATTCGAGACCATCTATGGCGTGCCGCGCACCGCTGTGCTCCGCGGCGACCATCTCGCATCGTGGACCGAGCTCATGCTGCCGGAGGACCGGCCCCGCGCCGTCGAGAGCCTCGAGCGCGCCCGGCGCGGCCAGCGCGACAGCCTGGATGTCCGTATCGTCACGCAGCCGGACGACGTCGCGCGCTGGCTGCGCATCCGTAGTTTTCCCATGGTCGACGAGCTGGGACGGGTGCAGCGCATCGGCGGCATCACCCAAGACATCACGGCGCTGGTCTCGGCCTCCGAGCACCAGAAGCTGCTGCTCGCCGAGCTGCAGCACCGCGTCCGCAACATGCTCGCCGTGATCCGCTCGATCATCCGCCGCACGGGCGACTCGAGCGACAGCGTCGAGGATTTCGCCAGTCACCTCGAAGGCCGCATCACGGCGCTGTCGCGCATCCAGGCGGTCGTCACGCGCGATCCCCTCGCCGGTTTCGATCTGGCGGAGCTGATCGCCGATGAGCTGCGCGCCGGAGCCGCGCGCGAGGACAGGCAATTCTCGCTGTCGGGCCCCCAGGTGCGACTGAGGCCGAAGGCGGCCGAGAGCATCGGGCTTGCCATGCACGAGCTCGCGACCAATGCGCTGAAATACGGCGCGCTGACCGTGCCGCGGGGCTTCATCAGGATCGAATGGCGGCTCGATGAGCGCGACGCGGCCGACTGGCTGGTCATCGACTGGACCGAGACCGGCATGTCCGGCCGTCCGCTGGCTGCGCAGCGCCAGGGCTTTGGAACCGTGCTGCTGGAACAGATGCTGCCGTACGAGGTCGGTGCCCGCGTCGTCCGGCGCTTTGAGCCGAGCGGCCTCTGCTGCGAAATCCGGTTGCCCACACGCGACATTCTCAAGCGTTGACGGGCCGATCGAAGCTTCGTTCCGCGGCACCGGTCGGTCACAACGGCCGGGGATCTCGCCGGCACGGCGAACGCCGTCGGCATAGCCTTCGCAGTGCATTCGGGGTATGCTCCGCCTGCGGCCTGAGGTGGAGGTCGCATGGGTCGCGCAACCGCCATGTCTTCGCCTTGGTTCGGGCGGATATGACCAAGTGTCGATGAGATTGGGAATCAGCCGAGCGTCGCGACGGAACGATGATGGGACGTTCCTGAGCATGCGGCTCTGGCCAAGATGGATGACCGTGAACATGCAGATGCGTGGGCACGAGGGACAACCGGTATCCAGGTTCTGTGCTGATGCGGCTGGAGAGGCCGAGCGTCTCGTGGCGCAGTCGTCATCCGACGTTGGTGTCACGAGGCGTCGGTACAATGCGGCGTGAGTACGCACAGCGTTGGTGCACGAGGCGTTGGTAGGACGACGCATCGGAACAGAGCCGGGCGCCGCCTGCGAGGCGGACGAGAACGGAGGATGGAGCGTCAATGCTTGCAACGACGACCAAAGACGGCGATCAGCAGCCTCATGCCGTGATCGATCCTGAGATCGTGCTGGCGGCCCGCGCCGATCGCACCGCCGCCGAAGCGGACAGGCGCAGCTCGCAACGGCCCCCGGATGTGCCCTCACCGAAGATCGACCCTGACTACAGGACACAGGCGGCGAGCGACTTCCCGGTCACCGGAGAGCGCAGCACGTTCGCCACTTGGGCCGTGCGCACCATTCTGGCGGTGCTGTTCGCGGTCGGCAGCGCGGTCGCCGCAGCCGCCTGGCAGAGCTATGGAGACCAGGCCCAGGAGATGATCGCGCATTGGATGCCGCGGATCTCGCTGGCATCGAACGCCGACAAGGATGCCGCGGCACAACCAGCCGCGACCGCGCCCCAGCAGACCGCCGCAGAAGCGCCGGCCGAGGCGCAGGAGCACGCAACCAGCGCGGTTGGCGCGACCGCGTCGCAGGAGCAGGCGCAGTTGCTGCAATCGATGGCCCACGACCTCGCTGCCTTGAGCCAACAGATCGGCGAGCTGAAGACGAGCCTCGCACAGTTGAAGGCCGGGCAGGAGCAGATGGTCCGCGACATGGCGCGGGTCGCCGAGGCCAAGTCCAGCGACAGGCCCGCCGAGCGGCCGAGCGAGCGGACCGCGGAAGCACGGTCGTTCGATCCGCGCGCCATCGAGCAGACGATCCGGCCGCGCCCGGCCCCGCGTCCGGCGACGGCGGCCGTGAGCCCGGCACAGCCCGGAGCAGCGGTGCCGCACCGGCCGCGCACGCCGCCGCCGACTGCAGCCAACATGGTACCCCCGCCGCCTGCTCCGATGCCGCTGCCGTCGGCACCGGTCGATCCGGACCAGCCGGTGGTGCGCCCGCCAATGCCGGTGCGCTGAGGGATCCGCACAGGCGCCCGCGCTGGTCCGCGGCGATCGGCGCGGCAGTGATCGATGGCGTCGATCCACTTGTCGCGGCGCGGCTTTCCGAGCTAAGGAACTGCGCCTGACAATGCGCATCCCGAGGGGTTCATGAGCCTGACCGATCCGACCGTCCTGTCCGCCTCCGACCTCGCAGACCGCATCGCGATCCTGCGCGACAACATCCGCCAGATCACCGAGCAGGCCGCCTCGCAGTCGGGTGCCGCCGACGAGGAGCGCAACGCCGACCGCCTCGCGCAGCAGAGCGAGGAGCTCGACGTTCTGCTCAAGGAGCAGGAGCGGCGGCTGAACAAGTAGCCGGCGGCCCCTTCGATCAATTCGCGCGTGCTGCACTGCGCTCGTTGTTGCCCGGGCTTTGGCCACAGGCTAGCCTCACCGAAAACAAGCGGGAGGTAGCCAGAGGATGCGAAACGGTCTGCTCTACACGTCAACCCTTGCGACATTGACCATTGCGGCATTGCTGGCGGCCCTGACACCGGGCAGCGCCGAGCCACGCCACATGTATACGACCATGGTGCTGGAGGCGTTCGCCACCAAGGTCGAATGTCCCGGCGTCGACGTCGTCTATCAGGATCTGGTCCAGAAGGCGCAGGACATGAAGATGCCTGACGGCACGACCGAGAAGGTGCGCAAGGCGATCGCCTATATGCACACCGGCGGCAAGATGGGCGAGAAGCAGGACGACGATCTGATGGCGGAGGTCGCCGTCGCCACGCAGGCCATCGACATGGATCAGCGCCGCCTCGGCATGACGAACTGGTGCGAGGAGCAGAAGAAGACGCTGGCCGGCTTCATCCGTCCGAAGGGCTGAGCCGGGTCGCGGCGCAGGCACAGCACAGCTCCCGCAGCGGCCAGGAACCAGAATGGCCGCTGCCGCTTGGCCGTAGCGGCTGCTGCGTAGCAGACGTCCAGCCCGGAGCGAGCCATGCGCATCGAAACCGCTTTCCTGTTCGACCTCGACGGCACGCTGGTCGACAGCGTCTACCAGCATGTGCTGGCCTGGAAGACGGCGCTGGATGCCGAGAGCATCGAGCTCTCGGTCTGGCGCATCCACCGCAAGATCGGGATGAGCGGCGGCCTGTTCACCAACCAGCTGCTGCGTGAGACCGGCTATGCCATCGAGCCCGAGCGGATCGAGCGGCTGCGGAAGGCGCATGCGGCGGCCTATCAGAAGCTCGGAGGCCAGGTCCGCCCCCTGCCCGGCGCCCGCGAGCTGCTCGGCTTCCTGACCGATGCCGGCATCCCCTGGGCGATCGCGACCAGCGGCAGAATGGAAACGGCGGCTGTCAATCTCGCCGCGCTCGGCGTCGATCCCAAGACCAGCGCCGTCGTGACCCGCGACGAGGTCCGCTACGCCAAGCCTGATCCCGATCTGTTTCTCGCCGCCGCCGCCCGCCTCGACATGCCGATCGAGCGCGCGGTCGTGGTCGGCGACAGCATCTGGGATATGCTTGCCGCAACCCGCTGCCGGGCGCTCGGCGTCGGCCTGTTGAGCGGCGGCTACGGCTCGGAGGAATTGCGCCAGTCCGGCGCCATCCGAGTCTACGAGGACCCGGCCGACCTGCTCGACCACATCGACGAGGTCGGCGGCCGGCGTTGACTCCAGCCAGTCAGCTCTGCGGGCCCGACAGCGAGATGTCGCGTTCGGCGCGGAACACGTTGGCGTAGAGGTTTGCGATCCACTGGCGTCCGGTCGAGGTCATGTTGAGATAGCGGATCTCGGTCTGGATGTGCGGCGCGACGCTGTTCCAATAGAACTGCGGATAGCGGTTGACGATGTCGGCCGGCGACTCATAGCCGAGCTGCCGGTTGATGCCGACCTCCTCGAACTCGTGATACAGCGCGTTGGCCTTGCGGATATAGTTGGGGTCGCCGAGCTGTCCGATCAGGTCGGCGGCGCGCACGATCGACTGCTCTTCGTCGAAGTGCTGGCCGGCGAGCGGCGGAAAGCGCGTGCCTTCGATAGCGCGGGCGATGCGGTCCTTGTCCAGCGGCGCCATGCCTTCGATGCGGTTGATCACGTACAGCTTCGAGCGGTCGACGTGATACGGCATCAGGCTGGCATCGGAGGAGCCGCGCGGCAGGCAGATCTTGCGGCCGCCGCGATCGACGACGAAGCCGTTGACATCGTCTTCCCTGAACAGGCCGCGGACATAGCCGATGTCGTGAAGCAGGCAGGCCAGGATGACGTGGACGTAGTCGTCCGCCGTCATGTGGCTGTGCAGCGCACGGCCGCGCAGGATCTCGTGGCCAGCCAGCGTCACCAGCAAGGTGTGCTCGACGTTGTGATACAGCGCATCGCTGTTGCCGATGCATTCGAGTGCAATGCGCGCAGCCGCCGGAAGCATCTCCGTCAACTGGGTATGAGACGATCCGAAACGGCGTCGCATATAGGAGCTGAGAAAACGCTCCAACGCCGCTGCCGCGAGCTCCGGTAAGGTCATCATCGCCGCTGCCCTGCCTCAGACAGCCCTAACACAACGTCAAAAGACATAACGCCCGAAAACACAATCACGATAACGCGGCTCGTGGAACGACTGAGACGTCACGATACGGCTCGGGGCGGCCAGCTTCGCACGGACACGCACGAGATCGGCACCCCCGGGGCGTCGAGCACCTTGGCCGACGAGCATAGCCCAGGTTGCGGATATCGGCCACACCCGGACGAGCACACACCGGAAAACTGCGGGCGGAGCGGCTGAACCTGAGCAGCTCACGTTCACTTGCCGCGGCCCGTTCCCCTCGCAGGACGAAGCGAGCGGAGATCATCGTGCGGCCCGCCGGACTAGCGTCCCCGGACCGGCAGCGGCGGCCGCGGCGGTCGCGTCTCACCGCGATAATCCCGTCGCCGCGCAGCAGGACGACGGGCCGGCGCGGCTGCCGGCACATCGACCGACTGCAGATAGGTGCTCAAGGCCGACGCGGCGTCGTCGCTGCTGGTGTAGTGCTTCTGCAGGAACAAATAGAGCGTCAGGCGGAAGCGTCCCTTGGCGAGCCCACGTGCCGAGCGATGACAGGTGGCGCAGCTGTCCGCGAACAGCCGCGCGCCGGATTTACCGGCATCGAGATTTTCCGCCCGTGCACCGCTGATGACAATCAGCAGCAGCAGCACGGCCGATCCAACAAGCCCCAGCTGCGCTCCGGCGCGCCTGCGCGCAGGGACGCGCTCAGGCGACATCAGCCTGCGGGCTTTCCTCGGCCTGCGCACCCAGCGCATCGAGATCGACCAGCGCCGGATCGTCGGGCATCGGCTCGCTCTGCTGCTGTCCGCCGCCATGGACGTGCATCAGCGTCTGCACCCGGCGCGCGTTGAGATAGTCGACGTGCTGATGCGCCAGCGCCAGCGGCAGCAGGGCCTTGGGCAGCGCGGTCATGGTAAAGGCGGCGACGCGCTTCACCTCCTCGCCCTCACGCCAGGTCAGCGGGCTCAGCGTATAGATCATCTGGCGGTCGGTCTCGGGCGCCGGCAGTTGCCGCATCTCGGGCGGCGCCAGCAGGGCCACGTTGATGTTGCCGGCCCGCGTGCGGCTCGCGGCCGCGCGCAGCTCCCAGCAGATCAGCTCCGCGGCGGACATCACCTCGCGCCGGATGTCGTCGACATCGGACGCGAAGCGGCTGGCCTCGCTCAACGCCGCGCGGCCGCGCGTGACCGCATCGACGAGCGCCGCCGCACCGATCTCGAAGCGCGGAACCGCCTGCTCGATCGCGGTGGCGACGGCCTCGATGTCGTTGGCGGCGCGGTCGCGGTCGCGCTGCGCCACCGCGTCGGCGAAGGCGCGTTCGGCCAGGATGATCTGCTCATCGCATTCGGCGACTGCTGCGCGCAGCGCCTTGGCCTTCTGCTCGACGGCCTGCATCTTGGATTCGGCGCGATCGAGCTGCCCGTTGCTGGCGCCGGCCTTGGCGAGCCGCTCCGCGGCAACCTTCTTTTCGTCCAGCGCCGCCTCGGCCACGCGGAGGCGATCCGTCAGCCGTTGCCGCGCGGCCTGCTTGTCCTTCAGCGCACGCTCGAAGATCTCGACGGGGCTCAGCTCACGCTTGAAGAAGACCATGGCAATAATCCCTGGACGGCGGGCGCGCCGGCAAACGTTGGTCGGCGAATCCACCGCCGAATCATGTTGCCCGATTCTTGCGTGGAAAATGGGTCGGAAACCAGGATGAGATGCGGCACACGTTTCCCTTGACGGAACGTATCCACCGCCGGCTGCTGCGGAGCAGAGTCGGTCGATCCGGCGGAACGCGCGGCAATATTCGGTAAAATGGAATCCGATGTCAGCTCTGGTGCGGGCCGCGCATCATCCGCATCGCATCCGAGATGTGGCGCCACTCGCGGGCCTCCTCGGCCTCGCCGCTGGCTTCGCATTGCTGCGCCTTCTGCGCAGCCTGCGCGACGGCCGAGGCGCCGTGCATCTCGAGCATCTGCCGGGCGATCGCGTGGATCTGGACTTCAGACATCATGTCGAGCTCCTGTCGCCGGATCGAATAACCCAAGTCAACTTTCTCCACACCGATGCGTTCCGTGAGATGGATCACTGCGGGCCCGGTTCCCCAGGCTTAGACTTCTCCCCGTAATTTACCTTACGTGATCAATCCGATTTCGCGTGCGCCGCCACACTGTTACTCCTGGCTGAGATTCGCCGGATGGCGATTGAGGAGACGGACATGACGCAGGTCTTCTTCCACTGCTCCAATCCCGAGGAGTTTCTCGTCGATCGGCGTGGAACCGCGGTCGTCGATCTCGCCGAGGCCTGCGATCACGCCGAGCGCGTCATGCATTCGCTGATTTCCTCCGAAAGCGACGAGGATTGGCGCGACTGGGTGCTGCACATTTCCGATGATCTCGGCGAGGAAATCATCGCCATGCCGTTCACGTCGGTGCTCGGCCCGATGCATTGAACGACGCTGCGCGCCATGCCGCGGCGCTGAGACATTGTGTCCACATTAGGGTTACCGGTTCCCTGACAGGTTCCACTCCCGCATTCTTCTCGCCACATTTGTCCGCCATTTCGGCGCTGTTGCGACGGAGGGGACATCTCATGACCAGACTGCTGGCGACCGCGGCCTTGGCGCTGACACTGACGGCATCGGCGGCGATGGCCGACGAGCACCGCGGCGGCGATGCCGCGCTGGGCGCCTTGTCGGGCGCCGTCGTGTTCGGACCGGTTGGAGCGGTTGCCGGCGCCGTTGTCGGCTACACGGCAGGTCCCTCGATCGCGCGCTCCTGGGGCTTCCGCCGCTCGCGCGCGGCGCGGTCACAGCAGGTCCGGCGTCCGGTCAGGGACAGCCAGGCTGCGATGACCGAGTCTCAGCAGCAACCGCAGGCCGCGCCGCGCAGCGCACCATCGCCTGCACGGACCATCGCTGTCGCTCCGCCGGCACCACGCGGTCCGGTGGCGCCCCCGGTGCAGACACTCGAGTAGCTGACTAATCAGTAGCCGCGGGCGCGATCGACGACGTTCAGCAACGGCTCGCCGCGCAGCAGCCGCCGGGCATTCTCCGCGACCTGCTGCGCGATCACCTCCCAGGATGCGATCGCCGCCATGTGCGGCGTCACCAGCACGCCCGGCTCGCGCCACAGCGCATGGTCCGCGGGCAACGGCTCATGCGCGAAGACGTCGAGCACGGCGCCGCGCAGATGGCCGCTGCGCAGCAGCGCGACCAGATCCTCCGTCACCAGGTGCTCGCCGCGGCTGCACAGGATCAGCGCGGCGCCCTTGGGCAGCCGGCCCAGACGCTCGGCGTCGAGCAGCCCCACGGTCGAGGCCGTCAGCGGCAGCAGCGAGACCAGGATCTCCGTCTCGCCCAGGAAGTCGTCGAGCGCAGCGGCGCCGCAATGGGTCCGGACGCCGGCGAGCGCCTTGGGCGAGCGCGACCACGCGCTCACCGCAAAGCCCAGCTCGACCAGACGGGTCGCGGCCGCGGAGCCGAGCTCGCCGAGCCCGAGAATGCCGACCCGACGGTCCCTGGCGGCACGCTGCTCGTAGCGCCGCCACACGCCGTTCCGCGCGTTGCCGACGGCGCGATCGAAATCGCGGTGGAAATACAGCGTCCCCCACAGCACGAACTCGGTCATGGCCGCCGAGATGTCGGGATCGACGATCCGGCACAGCGGCACATCCGGCACGGTGGAATCGGACAAGATATTGTCGACGCCGGCCGCGATCGAATGGATCAGCTTCAGCTTCGGCATCGCCGCCAGCGCACCGGGCTCCGGCTTCCAGCACACGGCAAGCTCGGCGTCGCGCGCCGCGGCTTCCGGCCATGACGCGACGGTCACGCCCGGCAGCTCGCGCGCGAGCAGCGCCCGCATCGGATCCATCAGCCCGGGACGGCTGAGAAGCGTGACCGTGATCATGCCGGCCGCAGTCCGCACCATTGCGCGACGAACATCGCGATCGACAGCGTGGTCTTGCGCACGCTGTCGAGATCGACGCGCTCGTCGAACGCGTGCGGACCGATGCCGTAGGGCCCGTAGCACAGCGCCGGGATGCCGTAGTCGACCTGATAGTAGCGGGTGTCGTTGACCGCCGTGGACAGCCGCACGTCCAGCGGCTGCTCGAACACGCGCGCATGCACGTCGGCGAGCGCGGCCTCCGCGGCGCTGCCGGGCTCGCACACGGCGGGATCGGCCTGGAAGCCGCTCCACACCAGCTCGACCGGATTCTCCGACAGGAAGCTGTCTGCGGCCTGCGCTATGGCGAGACATTGCTCGATGCCGGCCATGGCCTGCGCCGGCGTCTCGCCGGGCAGCACGCCGAGCCGGCAATCGAGGTCGCACCACGCCGGCGTCGAGCTGGCCCAGTCGCCGCCCTTGATGATGCCGACGTTGAACTTGATCGGATCCTTGACCGCGGCGAACCACGCGTTCGACTTGGCGCGCGCGTTGATCTCCCGGGTGTGCTCCTGGAACGCGCGGATCAGGTGCATCGCCGACAGGATCGCATTGGTGCCGGTCTCGGCGTAGGCGACGTGCACCGGCGTGCCGCGCACGCGCAAGCGAAACCAGATCGCGCCGACCTGGGCGCGGGTCAGCGTGTGGCCGGTCGGCTCCGGGATCAGGCAAGCATCAGCCGTGTAGCCGCGCAAAAGAGTCGAGAGCGCGCCGTTGCCGGTGCTCTCCTCCTCGGTCACCGTCTCCAGGTGAATGCGTCCGTCCGGCACGAAGCCGGCCGCCTTGATCGCATCGAGCGCGAAGATCATCGCGGAGACGCCGGCCTTCATGTCCTGGGCGCCGCGCCCGATCATCCAGCCGTCGCGCACGATCGCCTCATAGGGCGGGTCGTTCCAGAGATCGGTCGGCCCTTCCGGCACGACGTCGACGTGGCCCTGCAGGATCAGGCTGCGGCCCTTGCCCGCTCCGTCGAGCGTCGCCACCACCTGCTGCGAGCCGTCGAGTGCGATGCCGTCCATCGGCGCCGCCTTGGGATGGCGCATCAGGTCGACATCGCCCAGGCTGAAGCGGTCGACCTGATAGCCGCGGGTCGCGAACTCGCGCGCCAGCCAGTCCTGCACCGGCGCTTCCTCGCCGCGCAGGCTGCGGAACTGCACGAGCTGCTGCAGGAAGGCGACCTGCTTGGCGAAGTTGGCATCGACGGCGGCGGCGAGCCGCTCCATCACGTCATTCGGCACAGCCGCCGCAGCTTCAGTCACGTTGCAAACCTCCAACCTTCCCGTTCACCTCAGCCGCACGTCAGGCGGCCAGGCACTTCTCCAGGATCGCGAGCCCTTCGTCCACGATCTCGTCCGATGCCGTCAGCGGCACCAGGATGCGAATGGTGCTCGCGGTGACGCCGCACGACAACAGGATCAGGCCGTTCTCGTGCGCCACGCGCGTCACGCGCTTGGTCATTTCCGCATCCGGCTCGTCGCTGCCGCGCTGCTTCAGGATATCGAATGCAACCATTGCGCCAGGACCGCGCGGCCCGGAAACCGGAACCAGGTTGTTGGCGCGCGAGAAGCGCGCGATCGCCGCGCGCAGCCGCTCGCCGATCGCATTGGCGCGGTCGAGCAGCTTCTCCTGCTCGAACACGTCGAGCACGGCGAGCGCCGCCGCGCAGGCCAGCGGATTGCCGCCATAGGTGCCGCCGAGGCCGCCCGGCTCCGCGGCGTCCATGATCGCGGCACGTCCGATCACGCCGGACAGCGGCATGCCGCCGGCGAGACTCTTGGCGACGCAGATCAGGTCCGGCTGCACGTCGTAGTGCTCCATCGCGAACATCTTGCCGGTGCGGCCGAAGCCGGTCTGCACCTCGTCGGCGATCAGCACGATGCCATGGCTGTCGCAGATCCGGCGCAGGCCCCGCATCAGCTCCGGCGGCGCCTGGTGGAAACCGCCCTCGCCCTGCACGGGCTCGATGATGATGGCCGCGACCTGCGAGGCGTCGATGTCGGCCTTGAAGATGAAGTTGATGTAGGACAGCGTGTCCTCGACCGTCACGTTGCTGCCGGCGATCGGAAACGGCGCGTGCCAGACGCCGGGCAGCGGCGGCCCGAAATGCTTCTTGTACGGCATCACCTTGCCGGTCATCGCATTGGCGAGCGCGGTACGGCCGTGGAAGGCGCCGGTGAAGGCAATGATGCCGCTGCGGCCGGTGGCGGCGCGTGCGATCTTGATGGCGTTCTCGGTCGCCTCCGCGCCGGTCGTCAGCAGGATCGACTTGGCCGGCCCCGAGATCGGCGCCAGCGCGTTGAGCCGCTCGCTCAGCCGCACATACGGCTCGTATTGCAGCACCTGGAAGCAGGTGTGGGTGAAGCGGTCGAGCTGCGCCCGGATCGCGGCGACGACATGCGGATGACAGTGGCCGGTGTTGAGCACCGCGATGCCGCCGGCGAAGTCGACGTAGCGCTTGCCCTCGACGTCCCACACCTCGCTGTTGAGGGCGCGGTCGGCAAACAGCGGCGTCGCATAGCTCACGCCCCGGACGACGGCCCCATGACGTCGCGCCAGCAGTTCCTCGTTCGCAGCCGAATTCGCAGCCAAATTCGCAACCATGGCTCAACTCCTCGTCGGAAAATCGAGCAGAAGGCTACGCCGCGAGCCGTCGCGATCAATCAGCTTGTTCCTGACGACAGGTGCCTGCAATGCACCGGACCCAGCATGAGCGCGCAGCTACGCGGCGAGCACATTCTTCAGCCACGCCCGCAGCGCCACGATCGCGGGCTCGTCCCAGCGCTCCCGGAGCGCGACGAGCTGATAGGCTCCCATGTGGAGTGTCGAGGGGATCACCTCGACCAGCGCACCGCTGCGCAGATCATCGGCGATCAGCACCTCGTTGGCGAGCGCGACGCCCTGACCGAAGCGGGCGGCTTCAATGGCGAGATGCGCGTGCCACAGCCGCTGCCCGCGCAACGTGACTGGCTCGCGATACCCCGCCAGCTCGAACCATTGCTCCCATTGCGCGGTGGACTCCTCGTGGATCAGCGAGGCCCTGGCGAGGCCCGGGAGTGTCGCGATCGCCGGAAACCTTGCCAGATAGGCCGGGCTTGCGACCGGGAATACGCGTGGGCACACCAGCTCCTCGGCGACCACGCCGCCGGTCCGGTCGATCGCTTCGGCATAGACGATCTCCGCATCCGCTTCGCCGCGCTGCAGGTCGGGGTGCGCCAGCGTCGGCTGCAGGTTGATGTCCCAGTTGCGTGGCGGGCCGCTCAGCTCGGGCAGCCGCGCCAGCAGGCGGCGATTGGCGAGGCCCGGAATGCACCAGATGTTCAGGGTCGGACGCGCCACGGGCCGCACCGACATCGTCGCGCGGGCGATGATGTCGAAGGCCTGGCTGACCTCGGCATGGAACTGACGTCCGGCATCGGTCAGCGCGAGGCCCCGTCCCTCGGCGCGCACCAGCGCCACGCCCAGGCTGCGCTGCAGATTCTGCAGATGGCGCGAGACCACGGTGTGGCTGACCGCGAGCTCGTCGCCGGCGGCGCGCACGCTGCCCTTGCGGCCGACGGCCTCGAAGGCACGCAGCGCGATCAGGGAGGGCAACCGGGGTCTCGTCATGCTCGCACAGTTCTCAGCCTGCGCGGTCTCCCTCCCCGCCCTGAAGCGGAACCGCCACGATCCGTCGGTCGCGCGGCTGATGTCGGGAGCGCCGGCGGCCATGCCGGCGTCCGTTGACCGCACAGGACGCTCCGGGCGGAGCACCCGCATCGCGGATCACGAGGGCGCTTTCGCGCGTCATGCCGCTCTTACCGTCAGCATGGGCGCAACGCCAGCCTTGAGAAAGCCACGCTCGCCGGACCGCGCATTTGCCTTAACGCCGCAGGCGACGTCGCAAGCGATCCTTAAGCGTCCTGCGACGACAGGCGGGATTTGCCTCAAAGTTTCCACAATTCGACTTTGAATCGGGGGTGCTTCGAGCAGGAGAACCCCCAAGATGCGGATCAGCCAAATGATCTACGTCGGTTCGCTGGCAGCCCTCGTCGCGACGGCCGCCCCCGCACTGGCGAAAAGCTCCCAGGCATCCAAGCCGGATGATCAGGCCACGTCGTCCCTGCCGTGCCGCGCCTACCAGCAGGCCCCGGACGGGAGCTGGATGGAGCGGCCCTGTCAGGGGCAGAGCGCAAGCGCCCCGGCGCGTCAGCGCGCGGTCACCAACGGGACCGGCAGCGCGGAACAACGTTAGCGGACTTGGAGCGGACTTGGCGCAAGAGCTGGAGCGCTTGCGCTCCGGCCTGCGCTGATGCCCGCACTCAGTAAGGTGGCGCCCTGCGCGCCCGCTGCTCCCTGCCCGCCTCGACCCACCACAAGAGATCGTCGGCAAAGCGCGGAAACGCGTGCTCGAGCGATTGGCCGGAATCGCCGGTCGGCTTGCCGTCGGCCGACAGCACCTGACCGATCGGGCCGACGGCAAGCGTGCTCGACACCACCACCATGCCCATCTCCGACAACGTGCCGTGCCACGCCGTGGCGGCCCGTGCCCCGGAGAGGCGGCCGGCGGAATAGCTCGCGATCGCCGCCGGACGCCAGAACCATTCCTCGAGAAAGTGGTCGGTGAGGTTCTTCAGTCCCGGCTGCATGCCCCAGTTGTATTCGCCAGTGACGAACACGAAGCCGTCGGCGGCACGGATCTTGGCCGCAAGCTCGGCCATGGCTGCTGGCGCCTGGCCGGGCGGATATTCCTTGTACATGCGGTCGAGCATCGGCAGGCCCACCGCCTTGGCGTCGATCAGCTCGACGTCCTGGTCCCTGGCGCGCAACCCGTCCACGACGAATTGCGCGAGCCGGATGCCCATCCGGTCGGAGCGATAGGAGCCGTAGAGGACGAGGATGCGGAAGCTCATGGCAGGTCAACTCCTGGCCGGACGATCCGCGCCAAGCTAACACGCCGTCATGTCATCGAGGTAGTTATGGTCACGCCGCAGATCGAAGGACCGGCGGCGCGTGGCTGGCGGAAACGAGGCGTGGCACGCTCAGCGCGTCACCGTGGCCGAAGCGGAGCGCTCCGATGGCCGGCCGAACACGCTGCGGCAACCGTCGCTGAGGCTGGCGCGCTGCTTCATCATGCAGGCAATGATACGGTCGCGATCGGGAATCTCCGACGAGCACAGCCGGAAGACGTCGCCCGTGCACAGCCGCCGCTGGTCGTCCTCCGTGAAGGCATGGCCCGCGCGCGGGCTGGCGACCATTGCCAGCGCAAGCCCTGCCATTGCCACATTCCAATTCCGCATCCTGAACAGATGAGTTCGCATCGCCGTCCCCAATTCGCCCGCTGTTTGTCCGGTTCACCCGCTGCCTTCGCTGATGTCGCGAAGCAGTTGCCGCCGCAGAATCAAATGATGACACGTCGCGGCGCGCCTTCAACAAGCGCTCTCGGTCCTGCACCACAATTTTGCGGCCTGTTGCATCTTCGACTCCCCTTGGCCGGCCGGAACCTGTGAGACGCCGCCAAATTGTCATTAGGCGAACGCAATCCGGCCCAGCCGCGCTCACACTCTCACGGCGTAGTGGCGGCGTCCTGATGGTGCTTCGGACCATCACGTGTCCCGAGTTCAGGTGTGGGAGTCAGGTTCATGGCGTACACGATGGTGGCTGAGCGGGAGCAGCAGACGATCCGCAAGCAGCGCGAAAGCGCCCTCATCGTTCTCGCCAACGCACAGGTGATGGAGGCTGAAGGCTGGCAGGTCGTCATCACCGACGAGGACGGCAAAAGCCTGCCGCTCGCCGAGTTCGAAGCCGGCCTCTCGCAGAAGTTCTCGTCCTGGTACAAGGCCAAGCAGCGGCCGGTGGTGCCCACCACCATCCCCGCCCCCAACCTGTTCGCGACGCCGGCCAATGATGACGCCGAGCCGGAGGCCGTCGTGGCGGCCGCGCTCGCCGCCGAGCAGGTCGAGACCGCCGAGGTCGAGACGGCCGAGGCCCAGGATACTGCGGTGCAGGAGATCGCCGAGGACGATTTCGAAACGGCCGAGACCGCCAACGCTCCGACGGCCGAGAAGGCCGAGCGCGAGGAGATCGCGCTCGACGCCGCCGAGATGGCCGACTGATACGGCTGTCGCGCCGCAGCATCTGCAGGCTTCAGTCGCCGTGGTAGAACCGCTCCAGCGGCAGCTCGACCTCGGCTTTGGCCCCGATCCATTCCCGCGTAGTGAAGCTGGACAGCCCCACGCGTGCAGCGCCGCATGCAGGCGAAGACGATCGCCGGTCGCTTGGTGTGGCGCGGATCGAGCGTGCTTCGGCCGGCCTTTTCTTCCTCGCGCGATCAGCGTGCGCCGGGCAACTAACAAACATGTTCACGCCGCGGCTCTCGGCCGAACAACGATCATCGGAACGACGCGAACCCCTGCCCGCCGGGCAAATCAAGGCGCATGTCCATCTGGTGGCGTCACCTCCGGGGCTTGAATCGGCAACAACGGCGGTGCGCGCGGAAACGATTTTCCGCAGGCCCATCAAGCTGATTTGGCCTGTCCAGTCCCTTCGTCGAAAATATTCTGCTTTTCCTAAATCGAATTCAGTGCTTTTGTCGCGCCATCTCCCGCTCGCAGGAGGGGCGGTTCGCGGTCGTCACGGACGTGGAGCGGGAGAAGCGGTGAACGCGATGGCAGCGCAGCGCATCTTTGCGCCGACGAACGCTGGTGTCGCGTACGGTCAAGTCGCGTGGTCCTGGCATCCCGACGCTGATGCCCCCGCGGTGGCGCGCCCAAAGCGCGTCATCGTGCACGGTGACCAGAACGCCCGGCGCACCGGGGAGCGCGCGAAGCAGCCGTTAAGATCATCGCGCGGGGAATGCCGGTTGCCCGGCTGAACCTGTGGTGACTGCCGCCTGCTTTTTTTCTGCAGGCGGGCCATGGGTTGCGGCCAGCATCCCGGCATTCCCCGCGCCCTCTTTTTATGGAGAGGGCAAGCCGGACGGATCCCTCGGGCGCGGAGCGTCGCGAGAGCGCGAGCGCATTCGTGAACATCTCGAAGTCCGCGAAAAGGTGAGGTCATGAGCGGAGCAGCGCTTCCACAAACTCACCGTCATTCCTGGGCGCGCGCAGCGCGAGCCTGGAATCCATACTCACAGGCAGGAATGATTGAGCGAGATGGAGCGGCCAACATGCCTCACACGGCTGCTCGTGGTTATGGATGCCGGGCTCGCGCTGCGCGCGCGCCCCTGCATGACGATGAGGCGAGATGGTGCTCCTCCCACCGCTGTCATGCCCCGCCCCCGGGTCTCGCCCTCGGCGAGCCCGAGGACAGGCTCCGGCGGGGCATCCGGTGCGCCGCGACCCCTCGCGCAATCACGACGGCCTCGGCGTGCTGGATCGCCCGGTCCCGTCTTCGCCTGTCGGCTTCGACGCGGCAACGAGCGCCAGGGCGCGCCGCAGCTTTAGCGGAGGCGGCAAGCCGGGCGATGACACCAAGTGTGAAGGGGCGGACAGTGACGCGAGCAACACGCGCGGCATGGCCCGACACGGCAGCCGTCTCGGACCAGGTTTCTCACAACAGCTTCGCGCTCACGAACAGCGTGCGCACCGCCGTGGTGGCCTGCACCGTCATGATCGCGTTGTCGGCCGCGGCCTGCAGCGCGGCCATGGCCTGGTCGTGCAGCGACTTGAACTCCATCCACTCGACGGCGTTGAGGCTGGTGAGGAACTGATGGGCCTGCCCGACCGTCGAAATCACGACCGGCTTGCCGTTCACCTTGATGTTGAAGGTGGTACGCAGACGCGTTTCCGAGTTTGCGGGATCAATCATGGGGACCTTCCGGAAGATGCGACGGGCGTCACCGCCGAGGTCGCGCCGAGGCCCAGCAACAAAACGTCACTCGGTCTTTTGCGCGGTCCGCGTCGGGGTGCCAGCCTCGAGCCCGACGACGACAACGAGTCGGTTGAACTCGCCGTCATCATACGCCTTCAGGAAGCGATCGTAATTCTTGATCGAGACGCAGCCGTTCGAATCACCCTCCGGCCCCAGCATATAGGGGTGGGTCAGCAATCCGCTCCGGCCGAGGGTCGATCCCTCCACCACGTTCATGCGCAGGGCGCGCACACCGTGAAACGGCTTTTCGCGCGGCTTCAGGTCATAGGTGGCGGGCGGGGTCGCGCCGACCATGCGCTGATTGACGTGCTCGGGGTCGTCGCGCAGGCTGCCCATGCCGGAATGGGCCTCGAGCCCGATCCCCGACGGCAGATACACCATCTTGGCCTTGATGTCGTAGACGGCGGTCTTGTCGTAGCCGAGCGCGCCGAGATCGATCCCGGAGCGCACGATGCCGCTATCCGGGCCAAGCGAGGCGAACTTGGTCGGGCTCGGCAACAGGTCGGACAGCTTCTGCAGGATGGAGCGATCGTCGACGCGTCCGACGGCTTCAGGCGCACTGGCCGAAACCAAACTGGTCGGCAGGTTGGCGACGGACGGCCGCGGTCGCGGCAGCGGCACGCCCGGTGCGGGCATCGTGACGGTATTGCCCTCCGTCAACATCGGCCGCCAATCGCTGTTGCTGGGGTCGCGTGCGCCCGAATCGCGCGCTTCCATGCCCTTCACCAGCGCGGCCCGGGCATCGAGCAGTTGGCGGTCGATCGCGCCGCGAAGGGCGAAACGGTCGAGCGCGCGAACCGCGTCTTTTTCCGAATACGCCGTGGCCGAGGCGGAGGCCGGCGCGAAACGTGTTTCGAAGGTCATGGACGGCGCGGCGGCCGGAATCGCCGCGCTCGCAAGGGGCGTCTCATCGCTGTTGGCTCCGACCCATGCGGCCGCGCCCGCTGCGACCGCAAGTGCTGCAAGCACGAGTGCGATCGCTTCGGAGCGCCCGAAGCGGCCTTGCGACAACAGAACGTCTACGCTTGCTTCACTGGAAGCCATCACGTCCCCGATATACCCCCCTTTTCGGACCACCCGGGAAAGGTGCCCGACCCCAAGGGGTACGATTCGACCCGTCATGACATAGGATGGCAAGAGTGCGGCATAATCTAGACAAACGCCAGCCCGGAGTGATGGGGAATGGACCGGGATCCAAGCCTCGCAGGGCCGCGCCGCGACCGTCCCAGAAAGCCGATTACATCGATGAATCAGCCGGTTGGAGGAATGGATGAACGCCGAATGGGATGATCTCGGCCGATTTGCCGACGCACAAAGTTCGATTTATTCACGGGTGACCGCCGAACTTGCGGCCGGCGCCAAGCAAAGCCACTGGATGTGGTTCATCTTTCCCCAGGTCGAGGGGCTCGGCAGCTCCGCCATGGCGCAGCGCTACGCGATCCGCTCCCGCGCCGAGGCCGAGGCCTATCTGGCGCATCCCCTGCTCGGCCCGCGACTCGTCGAATGCACCCGACTGGTGCTCGCGGTGCAAGGCAAGTCGCTGCGCGACATTCTGGGTGTGCCGGACGATGCCAAATTCCGCTCATGCATGACGCTGTTCGATTCGATCAGCCCGAATGGGATCTTCGCGCAGGCGCTCGATCGCTATTGCGACGGGGTGCGGGATCGCCAGACGTTGGCGTTTCTGCAGCGCGGCATGGGATGACCACTCGCTGCAAAGCGCGTCGCGTCCGCGTCATCGGTAGCATGCTGATGAGTTCGCCGGCCGACCCGGCCGGATTTCGGGTGATAGGCCGAACAGGAAACTTGATCACGCCAAGATTTGCGGCTCCCATCCGCCGCATTGTTTGTCCCAAGGAGACACACTCATGAAGAAGTTGTTCCTGATTGCCGCGCTCGCGACCTTCGCCGCCGGCTCCGCCTTCGCCGAGGATAGCTGCGAGACCAAGGCCGTCGGCAAGGACGGCAAGGCACTGGCCGGTGCCGCCAAGACCTCTTTCATGAAGAAGTGCATGGCCGAGACGTGTGAAACCAAGGCGGTCGGCTCCGACGGCAAGAAGCTCGCCGGCGCCGCCAAGACCAGCTTCATGAAGAAATGCGAGGCCGGCGGCTGACCGGACGCCGGGCTGGACGACATCTGGGCCCCGCCATGGGTGGGCGGGGCCGCTCGATGATCGTCGGGTTCCATCGGCAGCGGCCTGACGGACGATCGTTGACATGTTATGACGTCAAGCGATCTCCACATCGAGCTGCATAGGCCCTTCAATGTTCTCCGCTTTGCCTGCCCCGCCTCCTCATCTGCGCGAGGCGGCGTGAGTCTCTCAGAGATCGATGCGCTCCGGCAGCGGCTGCGGGAGCTCGAAAGCGAAAATGCCCGTCTTCAGGCCCTGTTCGCCGCCGATGCCGGCAAGCGCGCGCGCGCCGAGACCGCCCTGGCGGAGAGCGAGGAGCGGTACCGGACGCTGTTCAACTCGATCGATGAAGGCTTCTGCATCATCGAGTTCTTCGACGGCCCGCACGGCCCGCTGAGCGACTACGTCCATGTCGAGGCCAACCCGGCCTACGCGCTGCATGCGGGCATTCCGAACGTGGTCGGACAGAAGGTGCGGGAGATGGTGCCGGGCGAGGCCGACGGCTGGGTCGAGCTCTATGGCGGCGTGCTGCGCACCGGCGAGCCGATCCGGTTCGAGCGCGAGCTGGTCGCCACCGGACGTTATCTTGAGCTCGCGGCGTTCCGGGCGGAGCCGGCCGAACGTCGACAGGTCGCGGTGCTGTTCCAGGACATCACCGCGCGCAAGCGCGCCGAGGCTGCACTACAGGAGATCAACGACACGCTGGAGGCCCGCGTGGTCGCCGCGCTCGCCGAGCGCAAGCTGCTCGCCGACATCGTCGAAGGCACCAACGCCTTCGTGCAGGTGGTCGATACGCAATACCGCCTGATCGCGATCAACGGCGCAGCCGTGCAGGAGTTTGGACGTGTCTTCGGCCTCCAGCCCAAGATCGGCGACGACATGCTGGAGCTGTTCAAGGATCTACCGGAGCATCGGGCGGCGGTTCGCGCGGTATGGTCCCGCGCGCTGGCTGGCGAGGAGTTCGTCGCGGTCGAGGAATTCGGCGATCCCGGCCGCGACCGCCGCTTCTACGAAATGCGCTTCTCGGTGCTGCGCGACGCCGCGGGCCGACAGATCGGCGCCTATCAGTTCGCCTATGACGTCACCGACCGGCTGCGCGAACAGACCCGGCTGCACGAGGCCGAGGAGGCGTTGCGGCAGTCGCAGAAGATGGAGGCCGTCGGACAGCTCACCGGCGGCATCGCCCATGATTTCAACAATCTGCTGACCGGCATCCTGGGCTCGCTCGAGATGCTGCAGACCCGCCTGCGCCAGGGCCGCTTTGCCGATGTGGACCGTTACGTCGCGGCCGCCCAGGGCGCCTCGAAGCGCGCCGCGGCGCTGACCCATCGCCTGCTCGCCTTTTCGCGCCGGCAGACGCTCGACCCCAAGCCGACCGACGTAAACCGGCTCGTCATGGGCATGGAGGAGCTGGTCCGCCGCACCGTCGGCCCGCAGATCGCGCTCGAGGTCGTGACCGCCGGAGGTCTGTGGCCGGCGCTGATCGATTCCTCGCAGCTCGAAAGCGCCCTGCTCAACCTCTGCATCAATGCCCGCGACGCGATGCCCGAGGGCGGCCGAATCACGATCGAGACCGCCAACAAATGGCTCGACGACCGCGCCGCGCGCGAGCGCGACCTGCCGCCCGGCCAATACATCTCGCTGTGCGTGACCGATACCGGCACCGGCATGACGCCCGACGTGATCGAGCACGCCTTCGATCCGTTCTTCACCACCAAGCCGATCGGCCAGGGCACCGGCCTCGGCCTATCGATGGTCTACGGCTTTGTCCGGCAGTCCGGCGGACAGGTGCGGATCTATTCCGAGCTCGGTCAGGGCACCACGATGTGTCTCTATTTCCCGCGGCATTATGCCGGTGCCGTTGAGACCAGCGATCCCGCGCGCGCCAGCGCGGCGCCGTCTTCCCGCACCGGCCAGACCATCCTCGTTGTCGACGACGAGCCGACGGTGCGCATGGTGGTGATGGAGGTGCTCGACGAGTGCGGCTACGCGGTGGTCGAAGCCAAGGACGGACCGACCGGCCTTGCGGCGCTGCAATCAGACGCGCGCATCGATCTCCTGATCACCGATGTCGGTCTGCCCGGCGGCATGAATGGCCGCCAGCTGGCCGATGCGGCGCGCGCGACGCGGCCGGATCTCAAGGTGCTGTTCATCACCGGCTACGCCGAGAACGCGATCCTGAGCAGCGGCCAGCTCGCGCCGGGGATGCAGGTGCTGACCAAGCCGTTCGACGTCGAGGCGCTCGCCGCCCGCGTCGGCGAGATGGTGGAGAGCTGAACGCGTGATCGCCGCCGTCTTGCCCTCGATCAGCCGCGCAGGCCCGGCGCTTCGTGGCCGCTGCGCGCGACATACTCGGTGTAGCCGCCGCCATACTGGTGCAGGCCGTCGGGTGTCAGCTCCAGCACGCGGTTGGAGAGCGCGGCGAGGAAATGACGATCGTGCGAGACGAACAGCATGGTCCCCTCGAAGTTCGACAGGGCCGCGATCAGCATTTCCTTGGTCGCCATGTCCAGATGGTTGGTCGGCTCGTCCAGCACCAGGAAGTTCGGCGGATCGTAGAGCATCTTGGCCATCACGAGCCGTGCCTTCTCGCCGCCCGACAGCACCCGGCATCTTTTCTCGACGTCGTCGCCGGAGAATCCGAAGCAGCCCGCCAGTGCCCGCAACGAGCCCTGACCGGCCTGTGGAAACGAATGCTCGAGCGACTCGAACACCGTCTCGTCGCCGTCGAGCAGGTCCATCGCATGCTGCGCGAAGTAGCCCATCTTGACGCTGCCGCCGATCGTCACCGAGCCGTCATCGGGCTCCGCGCTACCCGCGACGAGCTTCAACAGGGTCGACTTGCCAGCGCCATTGACGCCCATCACGCACCAGCGCTCGCGGCGCCGGATCATGAAGTCCAGCCCGTCGTAGATGCGGCGGCTGCCATAGCTCTTCGACACCTTCTTCAGCGCCACCACGTCCTCGCCCGAGCGCGGCGCCGGCAGGAAGTCGAACGCGACGGTCTGGCGCCGCTTCGGCGGCTCGACCCGCTCGATCTTGTCGAGCTTCTTGACCCGGCTCTGCACCTGCGCCGCATGCGAGGCCCGCGCCTTGAAACGCTCGATGAACTTGATCTCCTTGGCGAGCATCGCCTGCTGGCGCTCATATTGCGCCTGCTGCTGCTTCTCGTTCAGCGCCCGCTGCTGCTCGTAGAAATCGTAGTCGCCGGAATAGGTCGTGAGCTGGCCGGCGTCGATCTCGATCACCTTGTTGATGATGCGGTTGATGAATTCGCGGTCGTGCGAGGTCATCAGCAGCGCGCCCTCGTAACCTTTCAGGAAATGCTCCAGCCAGATCAGGCTCTCGAGATCGAGGTGGTTGGACGGCTCGTCGAGCAGCATCACGTCGGGACGCATCAGGAGGATGCGCGCCAGAGCGACGCGCATCTTCCAGCCGCCGGACAACAGGCCGACATCCTTGTCCATCATCTCCTCGGAGAAGCCGAGGCCGGCCAGTGCCTCGCGGGCCCGGCTGTCGAGCGCATAGCCGTCCAGCTCCTCGAACCGCGCCAGCACCTCGCCATAGCGCGCGATGATGTCGTCCATCTCGTCGGCGCGGTCCGGATCGGCCATCGCGGCCTCGAGCTCCTTGAGCTCGGCGGCGACCGACGACACCGGCCCAGCCCCATCCATGACCTCAGCCACGGCACTGCGGCCGGACATCTCACCGACATCCTGGTTGAAATAGCCGATCGAGACGCCGCGATCGATCGAGACCTGCCCCTCGTCGGGCTGCTCGCGGCCCGAGATCATCCGGAACAGCGTCGTCTTGCCGGCCCCGTTCGGACCGACCAGGCCGATCTTCTCGCCACGCTGGAGGGCGGCGGAGGCTTCGATGAAGAGAATCTGGTGGCCGACTTGCTTGCTGACGTTATCGAGGCGGATCATGAGGTCTCAGGACATGGACAGGGTGCCGCCGCTCTTAGTCGATGCGCGCCGCCGGTGGAAGGCGCAATTTAGGCGCCCTCCGCCGCTCTGTCCGCCCCATCCCGGTCAGCGGCCCTGAGGCCGAAAATCCTGGTTGCCGAACGGCTTGTCGGTCGGAATGCGGATCGCGACGTAGCCGCGATCCATGGTCGCGTGGCAGGCGTTGCATCCCGACGTCAGCTCGGTCACGGCGGAAGCGAAGCGCTTGCCATCCTTGGCGGCTATGGCGTCCGAGATCGACTGAATCGGCTGGCCCAGCGTGGTGACGTTGTCCACCGGCAGTCCCGAATAGAACACCGCGGCGTCGGTCAGGCTCTGCCTCAGTTGCGCGAGCTCATAGGACGCGAGATCCCAGTTCTTGGCCTGTCCCGCGAACCACAGTTTCGCATGCCTGACTTGGATCAGATTCATGATGTCGCCGAGCCGCGGCAGATATTGTTCTGCATTGGACTGCGACTGTGCCGCCGCCAGGGAGATGGCCGAACAGGCGATCAGAACGCCTGAAACCCACTTGCGATAATTCATTCGACGCCCCGCTTCCATAAACCGCTTCCAGAAAGACATACCGCTGCGATCGAAGACGGACTTGCGATTGATCAAGGCGGCGCCTCCCCGATCACGCCAGCCCGCCAAACGAATGATCCGCCGAAGCGGCTGCTCCGGCGGATCATCATGTCAGCCCCGGCCCCGGGGTAATGTGTTCAGCGTCTTAGGCTGCGGCTTTCGCGCCGGTCGGAACCATCGCGATCGTCTTCAGGACCTGAGACGCGATCTGGTAGGGGTCGCCCTGCGAGTTCGGACGGCGGTCTTCCAGATAGCCCTTATAGGCGTTGTTCACGAACGAGTGCGGCACGCGGATCGAGGCGCCACGGTCGGCCACACCCCAGCTGAAGGTGTCGATCGAAGCGGTCTCGTGCTTGCCGGTCAGGCGCATGTGGTTGTCCGGACCATACACGGCGATGTGGTCGGCGCGCGCCTCCTTGAAGGCGTCCATCAGCTTCTCGAAGTACTCCTTGCCGCCGACCTCGCGCATATACTTGGTCGAGAAGTTGCAGTGCATGCCCGAACCGTTCCAATCGGTGTCGCCGAGCGGCTTGCAGTGGAACTCGATGTCGATGCCGTACTTCTCGGTCAGACGCAGCATGAGGTAGCGGGCCATCCACATCTGGTCAGCCGCCGTGCGCGAGCCCTTGCCGAACACCTGGAATTCCCACTGGCCCTTCGCCACCTCGGCGTTGATGCCTTCGTGGTTGATGCCGGCCGCGAGGCAGAGGTCGAGATGCTCTTCGACGATCTTGCGGGCGACGTCGCCGACGTTCTTGAAGCCGACGCCGGTGTAATACGGACCCTGCGGAGCCGGATAGCCGTATTCCGGGAAGCCGAGCGGACGGCCGTCCTTGTAGAAGAAGTACTCCTGCTCGAAACCGAACCACGCGTCCGGATCGTCCAGGATGGTGGCGCGGGCGTTCGACGGATGCGGGGTCTTGCCGTCCGGCATCATCACTTCGCACATCACCAGCACACCATTGGTGCGGGCGGCATCGGGATACACGGCGACCGGCTTCAACACGCAGTCGGAGCTATGGCCTTCGGCCTGCATCGTCGACGAGCCGTCGAAGCCCCAAAGGGGCAGCTGTTCCAGGGTCGGAAACGAGGAAAATTCCTTGATCTGTGTCTTGCCGCGCAAATTCGGCACCGGCTTGTAGCCGTCGAGCCAGATGTACTCGAGCTTGTACTTCGTCATTGAGCCTCTCTGTCTTATCGAAAGGTGGGAGCCCAGCAATCGAAGGCTCCCCGCTTACCCGGCCACGATCGGCCAGCGCACTCTTAAGCATGGAACGTGCCAAGTCCCGCGACGTCCCGTCGCATGGACGAAGGCCAATCAGGGCGGAGCTGGCGCTGGTTTTTGCACGTCAGGGGTGCGGCAAAGCAGCGCGACCGGGATTGCACGGAACGCATGGCGGAAATCAGAAGCTGGTCAAAACCCGCTTGATTCCGTGGCATTTGCGGCGATGCGCAAAAACGTCCGAACAAGCTCTCAGCAAGTCCGGGACATTTTTGAAAAGACCTGAGCCTCTTTCCGCAACCTTTGGTCCAGCCCAAGTGTTGGTCAGCTGCACGTTGCTGCGGAGGAAGCAAAGACAGAAATGCCCGCAAAACGCGCAACATGTGATTTGATTTTGGTCACGTTGCATTCCCTCCGGGCAGAGCCGATATCGAGACCGCTAACCACAAGAGAACGAGTCGGGCGCAGCATGACGTGTGGCCCGATGGAAGGAGACTGAGGAATGGACACTAACGTGCACGAGGGGTCCGCAAGGATCTATCAATTTCCGCGCGGAGGGCGGGCAGGTCTTGCGCCTCGCCAATCCGCGGCATCGCCGGCGCGGCCGATCGCGCCCTCGATCCAGCCGACGATCTACAGCGGCAGCTGGTATCACGACGAGGCGATCCAGGAAGCCAAGCCGGCGTGGGACCGCTGATGTCCGACTGTACCGTGCCGCTCACGCGCCTTTGCTGAAGGGTCGGACCGACAAGGTTCCGGCCCTTTTTTTTGCCCGCCATCAACCATGTCTATTGCTGACCGTCACCGACGGGCTCGACGTGGCGGGTGCATACGTTCCGCCGTCCTGAGCCGCTTCATGCTCTCCCCTGCCTTGCCGTCGCGCAGGCGAAACGATGCTTCACATCGAGCCCGCATTCCCTAGAATGCGTTCATGCCCGCCCATCCGCTCCGCCATCTCGGACTTCACGGTGCCAGCAACTTCAGAGATCTCGGCGGATATCCCAGCAGGGATGGTCGGCACGTGCGATGGCGGCAGCTGTTTCGGTCGAACCATCTTGGTCAGTTGACGGAGCCCGATGTCGCGGCCGTGCGGGAGCTCGGCATTCGCGCAGCGTTCGATTTCCGCGGTCGCGACGAGCGCGCGGCCGGCCTCTGCACGATCGCCGAGATCACCGTGCATTCCGTGCCGATCGAGCCGAGCGTCGTGCCGGCGCTGCGGGCCCTGGCGGCACGAGGACAGCTCACAACCGACCATGCCTTGGAGCTGATGCGCGAGTCCTACCGCAACTACATCCGCAGCTACACGCCGCGCTTCCGCGCGCTGTTCGAACATGTTCTCAACGGGAATGCGCCGTTGGTGATCCATTGTACGGCCGGCAAGGATCGCACCGGTGTCGCCTGTGCACTGGTCCTGCACGCGCTCGACGTTCCGGATGACGTGATCCTGGAAGACTACCTGCTCACGAACCAGCTCTATCGTCGCGAGACTGCAGCTCACGCGGATCTTCCCGCTGATGTGGTCCAGGCGATCGGGACGGTCCAGGCCTCGTTCCTCGCCGCTGCGTTCGACGCCATGCGTGATGATTTCGGCGACGTCGACGCCTACCTGCGCGACGGTCTCGGCATCGACGGCGCAGCACGAAAGACGTTACAGGCGCGCTATCTCACGCTGTGAGCCAGGGCGGCGCGAATACGCTTGAGCCCGATCAGGCCGCTTCGATATCGGCTGTCTCGGCGGCTTCCATCGCGTCGAGATCGGCAATCACCTCCTCGAATGCGGAAATCGCCTGTTGAACCGCCGCGATCTGCATCAATTCCCAGCCCGTCACCGGACCTGCACGGTTCTGCAAGGCGACCACCAGATCCCGCCGCTGCTCCTTCAGTTGCACCAGCGGCAAACCATGGTCCGGCAGATGTCTCATCATGTCAAAGCTCCAACGCCCCTCAAGCGGCATAGCGACAGGCTAGCGGGCGGCGCTGGCAATCCACTTACGAAAGTCCGACTAATTTTATCGATCAGGCCGGCACGACCGGCACCGTCATGATGGCGCTGGCCAAAACGTCGCTGATCTTCGCGGTGGCGGCCTCGCTCACATGCAAGCGGTCACCGTGCCCGTCGTCGAGCGCCGACAACGGAATCTGACCAGCCTCATGCCAGCTCTTCATCAAATTCCAGCGCCTGAAGAGATTGACGTTGGCCGCAGACGTGACCTTCTCGATCCGTCGCTGAATGTCCTCGGCACGCGCCAGCCTGTTCGGCACCGTCACGATCGCCGCGGTATATTGCAGGTCCATCACGATGGCGTCGATGGCCAGCCCCGCCAGCCATCGAAGGCCGACGCGCAGCGCCGCCTCGACCTCATCGGGACTATAGACCTCGGGCCTGTAGGCGGCGTTGGTGCCGACCTGCCAGATGACCAGCGAGGGCTGCTCCGCAATCACGTCGCATTCGAAGCGCGAGAGCTCCTCCGGGGATTCCTGTCCGCCCACACCCCGATTGAGGACGTCGATCAGGCAGCCGAAATTGGTCTTGCGCAGCGCCTGCTCGATCCGGGCCGGGAAAGCGACAATTCCGTTGGTGCCGGCGGTGGAAGATGAGCCAAGCGCCACGATCCGGGTCTTGCGCTGCGCATCCAGACTCTGCCTGAACTGTCTGATCGGACGGACAAAACCGGTGGCGACGTCGGGAAATTCGAGAGAGTCTGTCGCCGTCATGGTCACCTCTGACGAACCACGCTTTCTGATTGCAATTGCATGCCCCGGCCGTCCGGCCATTGCAACTCATCGGCAGGGCCATAGTATAACAAGCGGCGCTGTGGGGCGCGTCAACGGAGACCAGGGACGGAATGAACGGAGCAGTGATTGTCATTACGGGTGCGCAAGGGGCGCTCGGACGCAGCGTGGCCGATCTCGCGCTCGCACGGGGCGCGCATGTGGCCGGGATCGATCATGCCCAGGCCGAGATCCCGGCGAGTGACGACCGCATTGAGCTCGGAGGCGTCGACCTCTCCGACCCCGGGCAGGCAAAGGTCGCGATCGACTCCGTCGCCGCCCACTTCGGCACTCTGGATGCGCTGATCAACATCGCCGGCGCGTTCGCGTTCGAGACCACGGCCGACGGCAACGATTCCGTCTGGGAGACGATGCATGCGCGAAACCTGATGACCGCGCTGCACGCCTCGCGCGCGGCGATCCCGCATCTCGTCCGCTCCAGCACGGGCCGCATCGTCAACATCGGCGCCATGGGCGCGCTCCAGGCCGGTGCCGGCATGGGCCCCTATGCTGCGTCCAAATCGGGCGTGCATCGCCTGACGGAAGCGCTCGCGGCAGAATGGAAGGGCAAGATCACCGTCAACGCCGTTTTGCCGTCGACGATCGATACGCCGGCCAACCGCGCCAGCATGCCCAAGGCCGATTTCGACAAATGGGTGACGCCGCAGGAACTCGCGGAGGTCATTCTGTTTCTCGCCAGCGACGCCGCGAGCGGCGTGACCGGCGCACTGATACCGGTTGTCGGCCGGGTGTAGCGAAGCCAGCCGGTCACCCCGACTTTGCGCTGACATCACCGGACTCGGCGGGCTAGACTCGCGCGCGCTCTGAGTCGCACACATCGGACGGCCCCTTGGAAACCGCGCTCTACCTTCCCGTCAAACGCTTCCTCGAAAACCTTGGCTTCTCGGTCAAGGGGGAAATCGGCGGTTGCGACGTGGTGGCGCTCAAGGGCGACGACCCGCCGGTGGTCGTCGTCTGCGAGCTGAAGGAGGTCTTCAACCTGGAACTGCTGCTGCAGGCGGTCGATCGGGCTGGGGCCTGCGATGAGGTCTGGGTCGCCGCAAATCTGTCAGCACGTGGCAAGGGTCGTGAAAGCGACTCCCGCTACCGCAATCTGTGCCGACGGCTCGGCTTCGGCATGCTGGCCGTGACCTCAGCCGGAGACATCGAAGTGCTGGTGCGGCCGCCTACCACCGCGCCGCGCAAGAACCCCAAGAAGCGTTCGCGTCTCGTGATCGAGCATCAGCGGCGCAAGGGCGACCCCGTCGCTGGCGGCTCGACCCGGGCTCCCATCATGACGGCCTATCGGCAGCAGGCGCTGGCCTGCGCCTCGGCGCTCTCGGGCGGGCCGAAGCGCGTCCGCGACCTCCGCGCGGAGATTCCGGATGCGCCGAAGATTCTGCAGCGTAACGTCTACGGCTGGTTCGACCGCGCCGAGCGCGGTGTCTATGTCCTCACAAAAGCCGGCCTCGCGGCCTTGCGCCGCTGGCCCCAGGATATCCACATGACGCAGGTACCGTTGCCCAATCGCGACATGGTGAACGCATAGCTGGGCTGCCCCGCGGAATATATATTGCAATGCAACAATCCTGCTTCTAGGTATCCCGGACGATTCACGAGGCCCCCATGAGCGAAGATTGGAACACCAAGTACGGTCCGCGTCGCGTCAGGCGTGATCCCCCGACTCTGGAGGAAGCGATCTTCGCCGCGTCAGGCATCACCGACGACGTGCAGGCCCAGGCCGAGATCGCGTCGGCGCTGATGGGTCTGCCGCTCGAGCAGGTGCTGCCCGAGGTGAAGAAGGCAGTTCGCGTTGCCGCGCGCACCAACACGCGCGTCATCACGGCCGACCAGGGCACGCAGCAGCGTGCCGTCGTGGTCGAGCGCCGCACCGTGCGCCGCTTCAATTTCGACAAGCGCACCGGCACCTGAACGCCTTCCGGGGCGCATCGGCCAATGCAATCAAACGAAAAGGCGCGGCAGCGGTGATCGCTGTCGCGCCTTCGTCATCGCAGCAACGGCTCCGCTCAGGCCGCGCGCTTGTCGCCGTACATCCGGGTCACGAGCTTCCAGCAGGCCCGGTTGAGGGTGAAGAACGCACGCGCGGCCGCGATCGGCGCATCGATCACGAGCTTCGCCAGTTCATCCTGAGGCTGCTCGCTCAGATCGATCGTGCCGGTCGATTCGCCGTGACGGAACGCCAGATGCGCGCCGAATTTGGCCGCGAGCGCCCGCATCGCATGGTTCTGCGATCCGGTCGTGACGCGGAGCTTGCGATAGCCCTTCCACCGCGCCTCCGAGATCACGCGCTGGAACAGCAGGCTGCCGACCCCGCGGCGACGCACGCAAGCCTCCACGCTAAACGCAATCTCCGGAAGCCCGTCCTCGGACTGCTCCGGCGGATGCAACTCGGCGGCGCCGCGCACCATGCCATTTTCCATGTAGGCGACGACGATCGTGCCATCGGCCGCACAGCGGGCCGCATAGCGTTCGATGAAACTGTCATCGAGGAAGCCGTTGAATCGATCGTGCCGGCTTTCCGCATCGAGCCGCAACAGATGATCGCGCAGCAACGGCAGTTCTTCGTGCTGGCTGAGCGTCCGCACATAGCCGAAGCCCGGCCGGGGACGAAAAGTATCTACCTGTGACACTGCCTGAGACTCCTCTCGAGAGCCCTCGCACACAGACGTCTTTCCCTAGACAGAAGCTATATTGTGCATCGCAACATTCATTGCAAGCCCCGCGCTCTACGGAGAGAACATGCGGCCATGCAAGGATCGCGTGCGTTAACAATTCGTTTGTGTACGAATCATCACAGCACGAGCTGAGTCTGGGTCACGATCGCGACCAGGCGCCCGTCCTCGGTCTCCACCCGAGTCTGCCATACCTGAGTGCGGCGGCCGCGATGCACGGGCGTGGCGGTTGCGGTCACCACGGTCCCCTCCTTGGCGCCGCCGATGAAGTTGGTCTTGCTCTCGATGGTCGTGGTGCCCTTGGCATCCTGCGGCAGGTTGATCACGGTCGCAGCCGCGCCGACGGAATCAGCGAGCGCCATCACGGCGCCGCCGTGGATGGTGTGATGCAGGGTGCACAGATCCGGCCGCACCAGCATCTGCGCCACGACGCGATCGGCGCTGGCCTCGGTGAAGGTGACGCCCTTCAAGTCCGCGAACGGCATCTTCATCGCATTGATCTTGTCCAGCGGCGTCATACCGTTCCTCTCCTTGCGCACGGACGACACGTCTCCCCGTGCCTTCACCGCACCCTGGATGCGCCAAGCCCAGACCGCGCGGCAATGACCTCCGAGGTCATTGCCGCGACGGCCTTGCGCTCACGCCTTCTCGACTCCACACCACTCGGCGATGAACAAGGCCATGGTCTTGGTCGCCTGGCGTAGCGAGTCGAGATCGACATATTCGTTGAAGCCGTGCATCGCCGCGCCGGTCGCGCCGAAGCAGAGGCTGGGGATGTTGTAGTTGAGCCCGTAGAAGCGGGTATCCGTGAGCGCCGTGAAGACGAGGTCCTGCACCTCCCCGCCGTAGACGGCGGTGAAGGCCTTGCCGAACGCCGCCTCCGGCTCGGCCGAATTGGTCAACTCGTATCCTTCGGACAGGAAGCCGGACCACTCGACCACCGGCGGATTGTTGGAGAGGAAGCGGTGATCGCGCGAAGCCGCGGCGACGCAGGCGAGAATCTCGTTCTGGCAGTCCTTGACCGACCAGCCCGGCAGGATGGCGATGCGGCAATCGACGTCGCACCAGGCCGGCACGCTCGAGGCCCAGTCGCCGCCTTTGATGATGCCTGGATTGAAGTTGATCGGATGCGTGAGCGTCTTGAAATGATGGTCGCCCTTGGCGCGCTCGTTCCAGTCCGCTTCGAGCTTCTCCAGCGCATGGATCAGATGATAGCTCGCCTGGATCGCATTGGCGCCCACGCCGGCTTCGAACACATGCGCGGGAAAGCCGCGCACCTTGAGGCGGAACCAGATCACGCCAACCTGAGAGCGCACCATCTTGCCGCTGGTCGGCTCGGGGATGAAGCAGGCATCCGCGCGGTAGCCGCGCTGCAAGGTCGACAGTGCGCCGACGCCGGTGCTCTCCTCCTCGATCACGGACTGGACATGAATGCGCGCCGTCGGCTTGAAGCCGGCCGCCTTGATGGCATCGAGCGCATAGAGTGCGCCGATCGTCCCGGACTTCATGTCGCAGGCGCCGCGGCCATACATTCGTCCGTCGCGGATCACCGGCGAGAACGGCGGCGTCTCCCACATCTCGAGCGGGCCGGCGGGTACCACGTCGCAATGCCCCTGCAAGATCAGCGATCGCCCGGCCGACGTGGCCGGCCGGTAGGTTCCAACCACGCTGCGCGCCTTCGAGAAGTCGTGCTCGATCGGGCCGTAGCCGCGCATGTCCTTTAGATCGTCGAGATCGATGTGCCAGTCGTCGACCTCGTAGCCGCGCACACGCAGGAGATCGCCGAACATGTCCTGGCACGGCCCTTCGGCGCCGCGGGTCGAGGGGATGGCGACGAAGTCGCTCGTGGTCGCAAGCTGCCGGTCGAAGTGGGCATCGACGGCGTCGACGATGCGCTGCGTAGTGTCCTGGGTGATCATGCCTGTCGCGGTTCCAATTGCCGATGACCGCACCAAATCACAATCTGATGCATAGTTGCACCGGATTCGCCGCTGCTTTCAGAATCGCAAGGCCGCTCGTACATTCGCGCATACGAACGACGGTAACATACTTTGGATTTTGGCATGTCGGACCACCGCAATATCCTCTATTTCCTCCTCGGCATTCTCAGCGCGGCGATCATCGTGCTCGGCTACAATTTATATCAGGCCAAGAAGCAGCCCGAGGGTGTCCAGATCAATCTCGGGCCCAAAGGCCTGAAGATCGAAGGGAAGTGATGCGTTCTCAAATCTTCGCGTTCGCGGACGTCGCAGCCCGCCCTCTCGGCGTCCTCGGTATCTTGCTCTTGGTTGCCGCACCTGCACAGGCGCAATATGTCGGGCGCGAGCAGGACATCACGGATCTCCGGCTCGGCCAGCGGGTGCTGGTCGATGACGGCACCTGCCCCGCCGGCCAGGTGAAGGAGGTCTTGGGCTCCAAGATGGCCGAAACCGGCATTGTCCGCACCACGAAATGCGTGCCGCGGTTCGGGCCGAAAAGGAAGTAGCTGATCTCGTTCGATCGGGCCGTCATACGTAGCCGGCCTCCGGCACGTGACCTTCCGCACAGTCCTGAATCTGTGCATCGACGATGCTCCTGCCCCACGGACAATCTCGGGGACGCAGCATGTCGATGTCAGCGGTGCAGGATCACGGCTTCTTCGAAGCGGCCGACCGGCCGCAGCCGGTCAAGGCCGATTTCAGCCGCTACGCCCTGCTCGGCTATCTGTCGATTGCGCTGGTGTTCGGCGGCTTCGGCGTGTGGGCGGCCTATGCGCCGCTCGATCGTGCGGCGATCGCACCGGGCACCGTGTCCGTCTCCGGCGATCACAAGGTGGTTCAGCACCGTGAGGGCGGAATCATCAGGGAGATTCTGGCCAAGGAAACTCACGCCGTGCATCGCGGCGACCTGCTGTTTCGGCTGCAGCCGACCGAGGCCCAGGCCAACACCGACCTCCTGCGCAAGCAGATGGACGCGGCGCTGGCCGAGGAGGCGCGCCTCCTCGCCGAGCGCGGCAATGCGCGGATGATCACGTTTCCCGACGCGCTGCTCAACCGCCAGAACGTGCCGGAGGCGGCGCTTGCCATCGCCGACCAGCAGCGGTTGTTCGTCGAGCGTCGCAATGGCCTGATCAGCCAGATCAACATCCTCAACTCGCAGATCGCCCAGCAGCAGCAGGAGCTCGCCGGCCGTGACCGCCAGCGCGCCGCACTCTCCGCGCAGATCGCGAGCTTCGAGACGCAGATGAACAACGTGCGCCCGGCGGTCGCCGCAGGCTACTATCCGCGCAACAAGTTCCTCGAGCTGGAACGCGAGCGCGCCCGCGTCGAAGGCGACCTCGGCCAGGCGCAGGCCGACGTCGCGCGGCTGACGCAGACGGCGGCACAGACGCGCCTGCAGATCGATCAGACGCTGCAGAAATATCTGACCGAGGTCGGCCAGCAGCTCGACGGCACCCGGGCCAAGCTGTCGGACCTGCGCGAGAAGCTGGTCATCGCCGAGGACGTGCTGCGCCGGGTCGACATCCGCGCCGAGCGCGACGGCATCGTCATGAACATGAAAGTCCACACCGTCGGCGCCGTCGTGAAGCCCGGCGATACGCTCGCCGAGATCGTTCCGGTCGGCGAAGGCGTCGACGTGATGGCGCACGTCTCGCCGCGCGACATCGAGAGCGTCGCGATCGGCCAGAGGGCCGAGGTGCGCTTCTCCAATTTCTCCTCGCGCACCACGCCGACGATCTTCGGCAAGGTCTCGAGCGTCTCGGCGGACGCGATGTCCGACGAGGCGAGCAAACAGAGCTACTATTCGGCGCGCGTGGTGATCGACTATTCGACCATCCCGCCCGAGATCGCCGAGAAGATCCTGCCGGGCATGCAGGCCGACGTCATCATCTCCACGGGAGAGCGCACCGTGCTCGAATATCTGGTCGGCCCGCTGCTCAACACGCTCGCCAAGACGTTCCGCGAGAAATGAGCCGAGAGCACCTATGCCGACGGCGCTGGTGGCGTGCCCGCGACGACTGCAAGGTCGCGGGCACGCCGCACGCCGATGGCGTCCAGCTCCCGACCCTGTTCCGGATCGGCAAGCCTCTCACGCATCGCTCCATCCAGATCAACAAGGCCGGCAGCTGTCGCCACGCCCCCGGACATTGCGAGCTGCCAGCCTCTGGTCTCCGCCAATTCAGCCAGAAGCGCCGGCCACTCCGTCCCAAGTCCGAGCACAGCCACCTGCGAGGTGCGTCCAAGGGTCAGTTGCCCGACAACGATGTCGCCAAGGTGAGCACCAATCGCCAGCTCCACGGGCCGACCGATCTCCGCGGCGATCTTTTCGTTGACGCGGTCCATGACCACGTCCATGGCGCCGATCGCCTGCAGCGCATCGCGGCAGCCTTGGTCTGCTCCCTGCTCCTCGCCGAAGATGGCGAGCACGCCGTCGCCGAGGAAACGATCGATGCGCCCGGACTGGACTTCGATGGCTCCGCCAATGGCGCCGAAGATCTCGTTCATCATGAACCCGAGATCGGAGGGCAACCGGTCGCGCGCGATGGTCGCAATCGGACGGACGCGGACGTGGACCAGGCATACCGCACGGCGCTCGGCGGTGAGATGGTCGACGAGGGGCGCCCTCTCCGCTTGATCGCCGCCGAGGAGACGCGTGATCGTCAGCGGCGCCACCGGTCGGACCTGACAGGCCAGGCGCACATTCGCCGGTGCCGCCAATTCGGCGAGCATGGCACGCTCCGCGTGGCCGGGCGGCGCCAACGTCTCCGCTCCTTCATCGACCCGGACACGGCAAAGCCCGCAGCGGGCACGGCCGCCGCATTCGGCCTGGAGCGACAGCCCATGACTGCCGACGATCTCCAGCAGCGTCGGACCGACCGCGGCCTGCACCGTCGCGCCGCCCGTGACGGCAACGGCAATCTTCGGCGCTGCGAGCGATGCGACGTGGCGGAACACGATGATCGTCACGCCTGCAACGAGCAGCGCGACGGCCGCGATCTGCGCCGAAACCTGCAGCAGGGCAATCCACTTGGCGTCGAGTTCGCTCGGCCAATGGGTGACCTCGCGCATCTGCTCGGCCATGCCGGGATTGCCGAGCAGCGCGGCGACGGCGCGTCCGGACACCACGAAGCCCATCAGCGCCGCCAACGGCAGCGCGACGGCGAGGACGAACAGCAGCGGCTGCATCACGCGATACCAGCCACGGAATTTCAGCCAATGATGCAGGCCGACGCAGCCGTGGATCCAGACCAGCAGCAGCAGCGCGGTCTGAATCCACGCCGCCTTGGGCCACAACAACGCCAGCGCATAAAGGTAGCCGTCCTGAACGCCGAACAGCGCATGCGCGATATGGGTCTCGATGACATGCGGCAGCAACAGCAGTGGGATCGCAAATCCGGTGGCGATCTGAACAAGCTCCCACGAGGACAGCCGCCACGTGCCGCGCTGAACCGTCTTGGTGAACGCAAGCACGGCATGGGCGAGCAGCGCCGCCGCCAGCACGATCATTCCCGGCCACGATCGGGTGACGACCAGTCGCCATTCCTGCACCTCGTCCATCGCCTCGAGGCTGAACAGACCAACCGCATGGTTGAGAAAATGCGTCGCAGCGAAGGCAAACAGGACGAGGCCCGACACGAGCCGGATGTTCTGGGAGGTTACGGCAGGCATGAGGTCACTGTGATTCAGGCAAGTGCGAAATCTGGGCACGGCTGATCCATCCGGTAGCGGCTGCAACCGGCCAACTCAAGCGCCGGCAGATCCGCCTCGAGCTATGTGAGGTCAGTCACGGTCGACGACGGCTGCCCAGGCCAAGCTCCCCAGCACCATCGCAAGGGGATCCGACATGACGAGCACCACCCGAAGCCCGCTGGGAACCGCGCTCCGCGCGTGCTTTCCCGCGCTCACCGCGACCTTCGTGCTCAGCCTCTTCATCAATGCGAGCATGCTCGCCTCGCCACTCTACTCCATGCAGGTCTATGACCGCGTGCTCACCAGCCGCAATCTCGGCACGCTGGTCATGCTGACGCTCATCGTCGGTGTTTTCCTCGTGCTGTATGGCGTCCTCGAATTCGCCCGTTCCGGCGTTCTGGCCCGTGCCGGCGTGCAGTTCGAAGGCACGCTGCGCCACCCGCTGTTCGAGACGATGATGAAGGCGGAGCTGTCGCCGCGGCATCGCTTCGGCCAGCAGATCATCCGTGACGCCGAGACCATCCGCGACTGCATCTCCAGCGGCACCGCCGCCATCGCCTGCGATCTGCCGTGGACGCCGGTGTTCGTCGCGCTGTGCTTTCTGCAGCACGCCTATCTCGGAATCCTCTCTTTGCTCGGCGCGACGGTGCTGTTCTCGCTGGCGCTGCTCACCGAATTCTACACCCGCGCCAGCGTCGAGCGCACCAACGCGCTGGCCAACGAGGCCTCGCGCTTCGTCGCGGCGGCGCTGCGCAATGGCGAGGTCGTGCGCGGCCTCGGCATGGGCGACATCGTCATGGACCGCTGGAGCTGCCGGCAGTCGGCGATGGTCGATGCCCACAGCACCCTGGTCGAACGCGGCGCCGCGATGCATTCCGTGACCAAGTTCGCGCGCATGGCGGTGCAGACCTCGCTGCTGTGCATCGGCGCCTGGCTCGCGATCGAGCAGCAGATTTCGCCCGGCGCGATGATGGCGACGTCGATCATCATGGGCCGCGCGCTGGCCCCGGTCGAGCAGGTCGTCGGCCAGTGGAAGCGCATTATCGCCTTCCGCTCGGCCTATCGCCGGCTGGAGGAGCTGTTCCAGGCCCTGCCAGTCACGGCTGCGCCGACGGCGCTGCCGACGCCGCGCGGCGACATCGACGTCGAGAACGCCGTGGTGTGGCCGCCGGCGGCCGGCCGCCCCTCGGTCAAGGGCGTCAGCTTTTCGCTCAAGGCCGGCGAGAGCCTCGCGATCGTCGGCGCCTCCGCCAGCGGCAAGTCGAGCATGGCGCGCGCCATGGCTGGGGTCTGGCCGCTGCGCGAAGGCGTGATCCGCATCGACGGCGCCGCCTACAGCCAATGGGACCCAAACCGGCTTGGCAAGCACATCGGCTACCTGCCGCAGGACATCGAGCTGTTCTCAGGCACCGTCGCCGACAACATCGCCCGGCTTGCGAAGGTCGACGAAGCAGCCGTTGTCGCTGCTGCCAAGGCCGCCGGCGCGCATGATGTGATCCTGCGCCTGCCCAACGGCTACGACACGCCGATCGGCGAAGGCGGCGTGGCATTGTCCGGCGGCATGCGGCAGCGCGTCGGCCTCGCCCGCGCGCTCTACGGCAATCCGCGGCTCTTGATCCTCGACGAGCCGAACTCGAACCTCGACGAGGACGGCGAGCGGGCGCTGGCGCACGCCCTGGCCCAGGCGAAGACCGCCGGTCGCACCGTGATCGTCGTCACTCACCGTCCGCAGCTGTTGGCGCATGTTGACCGCATCATGGTGATGGCCTTCGGCAAGACGCTGGCATTCGGCCCGCGCGACGAGGTGATCGCCAAGATGCGCGGCCAGCGTGTCGTCATCGCCCACGACCGGGCGACCGCCAGCGCAGCGGCCTGAACGAACCCAGTGCAGATCGCACATCGCAAGGAGCCGGTCATGATCAAGTTCACATCGTCAACGAGGACCCTGCAGCTGGCCTTCGCGACCGCCGTCCTGCTGCCGATCTCGGCTTCGGCGGAGACACCAATGACCGCGCGGCAGATGCTGGCTCACGCGCAAACCCAGGCCCTCAATGTCCCCAGCGATATCAGGAAGCCCGAGTTGGACCGCAGCGAAAAGATCACCAGCGAGGCCGCCTCCGCAGGCAATGCCGCCATCGCCGCCCCGCTTCCGGTCATCGAGCCGCCGGCGGCGATCTCGCCGCCAGCCCCGGCGCTCACCGCACTGGCTGCGCCCGTCCCGGCGCCTGAGGCAGCTTCGTCGCAGACGCGTACCAACTCGCTCACGGCCGCCGCGCCCGTTGCTGAAGCTACCAAGACGTCGAATGCAGCGCTCGCGACACCGCCCGCGGCCGCCACCACCGAAACACGCCCGATGGCACCAGCCGCGACGCCGCCGGTCACGGCCGCGGCTTCACCGGCCCTCGTCCGCGCGGCCGCTCCTGTCGCCGCGCCGCCCCAGTCCGGCCTGCCGGCGGCGGCGGCCACCCAGACCACGGGGACGCAACCGGCCGCCCCGTCGTCCGCCGAAAAGCCTGCTCCTGCGCGGCATCAGCCAACCCGCGCCAGCGCGGCAGCGGCCCGCCCTGCGCCCAAGCCTGCTGCGAGATCGTCGAGACACAGCGACGAGGTTGCCATCAGTACCCGGATCTCGCGCATCATGCGCCGGCCGGACGTGCAGTCCTTGATGTCGCAATATGGCCTGGACTGACAACGAGCACCGCCAGACGACGATGGACGCTGATCGAGATCAGGCCCAGCGGCTGATCAGTTGGCCGGATCGAACATGCACTGCAGCGCGGGTTTCGCGATCTTGGTGAACGTGGGACCGATCTCCGCTCGCTTCGGTGCGGGCACCCAATCGGTCTCTATGGTCGGCACGCCGGTCTCACTGATCCCGCGCAGCAGCGCCTCACGCAAGTCGGCATCCTCCACCATCGCGGCCGCATGATCATGCAGGCAGGAGCAGACAGCTTCGGGATGCGTCCACCGGTCGAGCATATGAGGCGCACACTGCCGTACGAACTCGCCGCGCAGATCTGGCAATCGGGTCGTCGTCCGCGCCTCGACGGAGGACCAGAAGATGCACGACAGCGCGGCAAGCGCCGCAGCATCCAGTCGAAAACACATGGTGGACCGCTGGTTCTTGTTTTTTGTCATGTCATCCACGCGGGCCGGGACGACACGATTCGCATGTCGCTGATGCTTTCATACCCGCTTCACGTTTCAAGCGGTCTGCGGCACGGGCACAAAATGGTTTCATGGCCCCTCCGCTTCGTTTCATCGCGACCACCCGACGACACAGAATACAATCAAAACGAGAGTGACCTAAAGCGCCACCCGCTTTGACCGCGCCAGCGCCATCCAAGGCAACCGTCAATCTGCCGACGGAGAGCTTCTTAACGACCTTGCGTTAATCGTGGCCGGCAGGGCGAACCTCCCAGCTCACCACGGCAACCCAGCAGCGCGGCGCGTTGGGAGACGACGTTGCTCCCTCAGGGTCACCATGGACAAGCGCTTGCACACACCCAAGCCGAAGGTATCTCGCCGCAGCTCCCTGGCTACGCCGATGGCGCAGCAGCGGACCGAGAGCTACGCCGCCTCGGCCCCACAGAGCTTGGTGCGGCTGATCGGCTGCCACGATCCCGCCAAGCACAAATTGCCCAGCGAGGCTTTCGGCAGCCGATCGTCTCTTGGCACATCCCTTATTGAATGAAATCGCCGCACTTCTGGACTGCGCCGTCATCGGCTTTGCCCCAAGGCATGATCGGGACGGAGGAGGTCGAGTTCTTCGGCGAGCCCTCGATCAGCCTGTCCGAGTAGACCATGTAGACCAGCACGTTGCGCTTGGCGTCGCAGCCGCGAACGATCTGCATCTTCTTGAAGAACAGCGACCGCCGCTGCCGGAACATGTCGTCGGCCTGTTCGAGCTTGCGCTTGAACCTGATCGGGCCGATCTGCCGGCATGCGAGCGAGATGTCGGAGACCTCCTCGGCCAGGCCCAGCCAGCCGGCATATCCGCCCTTCTGCGGCACCGTGAAGTGGCAGGCGACGCCCTCGACCTCTGGATCATCAACGCCATAGGTCGCGAGCTTGTCATTCGGGCTGAGCAATTTGAACACGGTCGACCGACGGAAGATCAGATCCGGCTCGTCTGCGGCGTATGCTGAGATGACAGGCGAGGACAATCCGATAAGCAGTAGGCAAGCGAGGGTTTTCAGCCACAGATCAAACCGTTTGGTGGCTCTGAACGACATGTCGGTCTCCGTTATACCGCCGATGCTCGGCATACCGCCCATGTAGGGACACAAATGCCTGCAAGGAAGGCGCTCCAGCCCGTGACCTTCCACTACCCGTTTAACGGGATGTGAGGCTTTTCTGCTACGATTGGAACGAAATCACGCAGGGCAGAAGCCCCAAGCTGGTGAACGCAGACTCCGTCTGCGACACTAAAGACCAGATGGTTCTTGAGGATTTGCCGGAATGCTCTGCGTTCGTGCGGCCGCCAGGGGGCGGTTCTATTGTGCAGCAATCGTTTCAGTTCCGCTTGCCCTCGCAGCGACTTCACAGGCTGACGCAGCGTCTTATTACTACTGGAACGACTCTCAGCCCGTCACCATTGCTCCGACCTTACGCCCGGCCGCGCCGCGCAAGGCCAAGGCGCGCCACCTCGACAAGCTGAAGACCGAGAAGGAGGCTGCCAAGCCGCAAGGGCCGGTCACGATCGCGGTGTCGATCAACAAGCAGCAGCTCAAGGTCTACGACGCAAACGGTCTGTTCGCGGAAGCGCCGGTCTCGACCGGCATGAAGGGACATTCCACCCCGATGGGCGTGTTCAGCGTCATTCAGAAGCAGAAATTCCATCGCTCCAACATCTATAGCGGCGCCCCGATGCCGTTCATGCAGCGCATCACCTGGTCGGGCGTCGCGCTCCATGCGGGCGTACTGCCCGGCTACCCGGCCTCGCATGGCTGCATCCGCATGCCGCCAAGCTTTGCAACCCGATTCTATGGCTGGACGCGGATGGGATCCCGGGTCCTGGTCACGCCGAACGAGGTGGCTCCTGCGAGTTTCTCGCATCCGATGCTCGCTGCACTGAAGGCGCCGCAGCCGAGCGCATCGGTGCAACCCGATGCGACTGCGCCGGCGGCGATCAAGTCGGACAAGGGCGCGGCCGTCACCACCGCGATCACAGTCGCGACGACGGATCTGCGCGCCACGATCGGTCATGCCGAGAGCCCGCGCTCCGGCGAAGGATCGCCTGCCGCGTCGCGCCAGGTGCAGACCGCCGACGCCGCCAACGCCAACGGACTCCCACCGATGGTCTCGGATGCTTCCCCAAGCGTCGAACCATCGCGCTCGCCACCGGTGGAGGTTCAAAGCAATACTGCCGATCTGAAGCCCAGTGTCGCCGAGACCAAGATTGAGCCTGCGACCGCCGACGCAGAGGCCAAGTCTGCCCCCGGCGACGTCGCTCCGGCGAGCGAGCCAACGAATGCTGCGCAGGTGGCCGCTCCGGCTGTCGAGAAGCCGGCTGAGGCATCGAATGCCGAAGCCACCGGTTCGACCGAACTCAAGCCTGCCGAGTCCAAGCTGGCTGAGTCCAAGTCGGTAGAGTCCAAGCCTGCCGACGCCCCGATCGCGGACCAGCCTGCGTCGCCGTCCACACCGGCGGCAGAGGCACCAGCGAAGGCGGTCGATCCCAACGATCTCGCCAAGGATCAGTCGCGTGTTGCCGCGCCGGACAAGCCTATTGCGCCCAAGCCCGAATTGAAGCGCAACAGCCAGATCGCGATCTTCATCAGCCGCAAGGATTCGAAGCTGTACGTGCGGCAGAACTTCGCTCCGGTGTTCAACATCCCGGTCACCATCGCACCGGGCGACAAGCCGCTCGGCACCCACGTGTTCACCGCGACGGCTGACAAGGCCGATCCGGCGACGATGCGCTGGTCGGTCGTCTCGCTGCCCTCCTCGGCGCGGAGCACCGCGGCGAACGATGGCGCCGCCAAGGCGGTCCGGCGCGGCAAGAAGTCCGCGGGCGCCGATGCCGAGCTGAAACAGGTCGTTCAGCTAAGCAGCGCAGCCGAGGCGCTCGATCGCATCACCATTCCCGCCGACGTGATGGCGTGGCTCGGCGAAGCCCTGTCGACCGGAAGTTCGCTGATCGTCTCCGATCAAGGCATCAACCAGGGCGAAACCGGCGAGGGCACGGACTTCATCCTTTCGCTGCGCTGAAGACCGACGCCTTCCCTCTTTCCGCCCTACGGCAAGGGTATCCCGTGCCGCAACGCAGTCTGATCCAGCGCAACGCCGAAGCCGTTCACGCATCGGCAGGTCGAGCGCGGGCACATTCATGCTGACGGGGCTGGCTCTGCTCAGGGAGATTCACATGATCAATCGCAGGATGGTTGTTCTCGGCATCGGCGCCTCGTTGTCGGGCGCGGCGCTCACGTCGCAGGCGGCTCATGCCGACAATGCGGTGAGCAAGATGACCGCCTACCGCTTCTCCTTCCCGGCGCTGGCCGGTGAGCCGATTCGGCTCGCCGATTTCGCCGGCAAGCCGGTGCTGGTCGTCAACACGGCCTCGCAGTGCGGCTACACCCCGCAATACACCGGCCTCCAGAAGCTGTGGAGCGAGTTCCATGAGCGCGGGCTGACGATCATTGCCGTGCCGTCCAACGACTTCAACCAGGAGCCCGGAATCGCCGGCGACATCGCCGAGCTGGCCAACAAGGACTATGGCGTGACCTTCCCGATGACCGCCAAGGCGGTGGTCACCGGTTCCAACGCCCACCCGTTCTACCGCTGGGCCGCCGAGGCGCGGCCCAAAGAGACGCCGCGCTGGAACTTTCACAAATATCTGATCGGCCGTGACGGCTACATCGCCGACGTGTTCGCCTCCTCGGTCGAGCCGACGGAGACGCGGGTCAAGACCGCGGTCGCCCGGCTGCTGGCGAACGGCTGAGCAACACTCGGCAGGAATGCGGCGGAAGCCGGCAACTTCCCCCGTGTTTTTGCCTCGTTTCCTTTTGGCGCCACTCCGGCTGCTGGGCTAATATCCCGGCCGGATGACGGAGCGACTCTCGGCACTGGCGCTCCCGTTGCAACAACCCCGAGGAAACACGATGCGGATTGCAGCAGGATTGGTGTTCGCGAGCTCTTTGGCGGCTTCGCTGTTGACGTCTGGCGTGGCGTGGTCGCAGGCGCAGCGCACGGCGGCGGCACCGCCCCCGGCTGCTGCCGCACCCGTACCCGCTCCGGCCGCTGCGGTGCAGACCCAGCCGCCGCGCGCGCCCTGCATGAACCCCGAGGCGCTCGGCGTCGGCCGCACCGTCGAAATCGACACGACCGGCGGTCCAGGCTTCGGCTTCGAGCACTTCAAGGACCTTGACTTCCTGAAGGATCACGAGGTCGTGCTGACCTTCGACGACGGCCCGTGGCCGGAGAACACGCCCAGCGTGCTCAAGGCGCTTGCCGACCAGTGCACCACCGGCATCTTCTTCATCATCGGCAAGCATGCGACCTATTATCCGGAGATCCTGAAGCAGGTCTACAATGCCGGCCATACGGTCGGCACGCACACCTGGTCGCATGCGGCGCTGACCAACAAGAAGCTGACCGAGGATCAGCGCAAGGAAGAGATCGAGCTCGGCATCAGCGCCGTGAAGTGGGCGCTCGGCGGCAACTCGCCGGCGCCGTTCTTCCGCTTCCCGGCCCTGCAGCACCCGCCGGAGATGGTGACCTATCTCGGCACCCGCAACATCGGAATCTTCTCCTGCGATCTCGACTCGTTCGACTTCAAGGCGCGCAATGCGCAGGCGGTGCTCGACGTCACCTTCAAGAAGCTCGACAAGCTCGGCAAGGGCATCATCCTGATGCACGACTTCCACAAGCATACCGCCGAGGCCCTGCCCGAGATGCTGCGCCGCCTGAAGGCCGGCGGCTACAAGGTGGTCGCGATGCGCGCCAAGGCGCCGGTGCAGTCGCTGCCGCAATATGACGAGCAGCTCGCCAAGGTCGCGAAGCTGCCGACGGTGAGCCAAAGGCCGGTCTCGAGCGTTGTGACGACAGTGTCCGAATGAGACAGGATTCCTTTCGTCAGTGACCAAGCTTCGTATCGAAGGTTACGTGATCGTGTCGGCCGACGGGATGTTGGCCGACGCGCACAATGCGATGCCGCCCGCCCTGAAATTCCCCGGCGACGCCGCATTCTTTTCCCAGGCCCTCGATGGCGCCGATCTGATCGTCCATGGCCGCAACTCCTATGAGGACCAGCCGAACTCGCCGAAGCGCCGGCGCATCGTCGTGACCCGCAAGGTCGCGGGGCTGGCGCCGGATCCGGAGAAGCCGCTCTCTACCCTTTGGAATCCGGCGGGCGCCTCCTTCGAAGCCGCCTGTGAAGCCGCGGGCGTCAGCTCTGGCACGGTGGCCGTGATCGGCGGTCCGGTCGTGTTCGAGATGTTCATGGACAGCTACGACAGCTTCTTCCTGTCGCTGGCGCCCCACGTCTCCCTGCCCGGCGGCGCGCCGTGCTTTCCAGGCGTCGGTCCCGACCGATCGCCGCAGCAGGTGCTGACGGCCCACGGCTACACGCCGTCCAATCAGCTGATGCTCGATCCCGCCGACGACGTCAGCGTCACCGCCTGGAAGCGATCCGCTTAAGGCTCCCTCCTAGATATCTCCGTAGGCGCTCTGCTCCGGTGCCTTCGGGCCCTTGCCGTAGCCGAAGATCATGAACAGCGCGCCGATGATCGACAGGTTCTTCAGCGCGTCGATCAGGGTCTTGGCGTTGTCGGGCGGGGTCTGGTTCCAGAAGTCATGGAAGTAGAAGATGGTCGCGCCGACGAACAGGATCATCAGAGCCGCGAAGAAACGCCCGAGAAAGTTGAGCGCGATCATCACACCGGCGAGCACCTCGAACGCGCCGGCCGCGATCGCCAGGATCTGCGGCATCGGCATCTTGGCGGCGGCCTCGAGCTGCGCTGCATAGGGCGCGAGCATCGTGGGAATCGTGACCTTGGCGGCGATCAGATCGGCGGTGGCGGCAATGCCGAACAGCTTGGTCGCGCCCGTGTAGATGAAGATCACGGCGAACAGAACGCGCCCGAACGTAATGAAACCCGGCATTCTCGCCCTCACGGATCAACTTCAAACGATGTGTCGCCGGCCTACAGGGCCGGATATGTGACGTCGCGAACGCTTTTCAACAATAAAGGCGGGCGGAATACGACCGAAACCGGACGAATTCCGCCACACTTCGATCACGCCGGCACCGTCACGCGAACAGCGTCGGCTGCGCCCTCCCTGCCCGCTCCTGGGCCTCGACGGCGGCCACCGCCGTCATGTTGAGAATGCCGCGCGCCGTCACCGATGGCGTGAGGATATGCGCCGGCCTGGCAGGGCCGATCAGGATCGGCCCCACCGGGACCGCATCCGCCAGCACCTTGATCATCTGATAGGCGACGTTGGCGGCATCGAGATTCGGCATGATCAGCACGTTGGCCGAGCCCTCGAGATTGGAATGCGGCAGGATCGCCTTGCGCGCGGTCGCCGACAGCGCGGTGTCACCCTGCATCTCGCCGTCGGCCTCGAGGTCGGGACGATGCTGCTTCAACAGCGCCGTCGCCTGCCGCATTTTGCGCGACGACTCCGTGTCGTAGCCGCCGAAATCGGAGTGCGACACGAACGCGATCTTCGGCTTGATGTTGAAGCGCGTGACGTGGTTGGCCGCCAGCGAGGCCATCTCGGCGAGCTCCTCAGCGGTCGGATCCGGCCGCACCTGGGTGTCGCCGATGAAATAGGCGCCCTTGCTGGTGATGGTGAGCGCCAGCGCCGCGTAGTCGCTGACCCCCGGCATGAAGCCGATGATCTCGCGGACATGACGCAGATGGCTCATGTAGCGGCCCTCGACGCCGCAGATCATGGCGTCCGCCTCGCCCCTGACGACGGCGAGCGCCGCGATGACCGTGGCGTTGGTGCGCACCACCGTGCGCGCCGCATCCGGCGTGACACCACGGCGGCCGGCGATCTCGATGTAGCTCTGCACGTAAGAACGGTAGCGCGGATCGTCCTCGGGATTGACGAGGTCGAAATCACGCCCGGCCTTGATCGACAGGCCGAAGCGCTTGATGCGGGCCTCGACAACGCTGGGGCGACCGACCAGGATCGGCCGCGCCAGCTTCTCCTCCAGCACCACCTGGGTGGCGCGCAGCACGCGCTCGTCCTCGCCCTCGGCATAGATCACGCGGACCGGCTGCGTCTTTGCCTTGGCGAACACAGGCTTCATCACCAGGCCGGAGCGGAACGCGAAACGCTCCAGCAGCGCGGTGTACTCGTCGAAATTGGTGATCGGCCGCATCGCTACGCCGGACTCCATCGCCGCCTTCGCCACCGCGGGCGCGATGCGCAGGATCAGGCGCGGATCGAACGGCGACGGGATCAGCGACCCCGGGCCGAAGCCCTGCGTCTCGCCGCTATCGAAGCCGCGGCTCACCGCGTCCGAGGGCGGATCCTGGGCGAGCTGCGCGATCGCATCGACCGCGGCCTGCTTCATCGCCTCGTTGATCGCGGTGGCGCCGACGTCGAGCGCGCCGCGGAAGATGAACGGGAAGCACAGCACGTTGTTGACTTGGTTCGGGAAGTCCGAACGCCCGGTGCAGATCATCGCGTCGGGCCGTGCGGCGCGCGCCTCCTCCGGCATGATCTCCGGATTTGGATTGGCGAGCGCCATGATCAGCGGCTTCTCGGCCATCTGCTTGAGCAGCTCCGGCTTCAGCACGCCGCCGGCGGACAGCCCGAGGAAGATGTCCGCGCCACCGATCACATCGGCGAGCGTCCGCTTGTCGGTCTTCTGCGCATAGACCGCCTTCCACGGATCCATCAGCGTGTTGCGGCCCTCATGGACGACGCCGTCGATGTCGCAGACCCAGATGTTCTTGCGCTGCGCGCCCATCGACACCAGCAGATTGAGGCAGGCGATCGCGGCGGCGCCTGCGCCCGACGTCACGATCTTGACCTCGGAGAGCTGCTTGCCGGACAGCGACAGCGCGTTCTTGATCGCGGCGCCGACGATGATTGCAGTGCCGTGCTGGTCGTCATGGAAGACCGGGATCTTCATCCGCTCCTTGAGCCGCGCCTCGATCTCGAAGCACTCCGGTCCCTTGATGTCCTCGAGGTTGATGCCGCCGAAGGTCGGCTCCAGCGCCGCGACCGTCTCGACCACCCGGTCGATGGTATCGGCCGCGATCTCGATGTCGAATACGTCGATGCCGGCGAATTTCTTGAACAGGACCGCCTTGCCCTCCATCACCGGCTTGGAGGCCAGGGGGCCAATATTGCCGAGGCCGAGCACAGCGGTCCCGTTGGAGACGACGGCCACCAGGTTGGCCCGCGCGGTCAGCGATGCCGCCTCGGCCGGGTTGTTGGCGATCTCGGTGCACGCAGCGGCGACGCCCGGCGAATAGGCCAGCGCCAGGTCGCGCTGATTGGCGAGCGGCTTGGAGGCCTGGATCTCCAGCTTGCCGGGCCGCGGCAGGCGGTGATAGGCCAGGGCTGCGGAACGAAGATCTTCAGAATAGGACGACGACATACGTGCTCCAGCGTTTCCGACCCGGATTTTTGGTCTCTTGAGTCTCGGTCAGACGTCGGTTTTTCCGGCCGGTGGAAGCGCATGTGATGCACGCTGGGCGGCTTTCATGCAACATCCGAAACCATGCTCGCCGGCATCCCGGGCCAGCGATTCCCCAATTCGCAGAAGCACATCCCTACTCCATCGATTTCATTGAGACCATCACCACTTGCTGCCTAAGCCTTGGGCGGAGCACATCAAATGACCCGTATCGTGATCGGAATTCTCACGGCTGTCGCGCTGGCCGTCGCTGGCCTCGTCGGCGTGCCCTGGTACGCCCAGAGCCGCGCCGAGCGCGAGGTCGAGGCGAGCTTTGCCCAGATCCGGCAGAGTGGCGCCACGGCAACCTATGGCAAGGTCGCCTTCGACCTGTGGAGCCGCAAATTGACAATCGCCGACGTCAAGCTGGAATCGGCGACCCAGCCGCCGGCCAGCGTCACGCTTGGCACCGTCACCGCGACCGGCCTGAGCCAGCCTGATTCCGAGCATGTCACGGCCGCCAGCATCGAGATCGGCGACATCGCCATGGCCGGCCAGATCCCCGGCCCCTCGCCGCTGCGCCTGAGCTACAAGCTGCCGCAACTGGTGGTGAAGGATTACGCCGGCCCGGCGCGGTTCGCGGCGATCCCGGCCGGGGCGGGTGCGCTCGAGACCACCCGCGCCCTCGCCCAACAGCTCGCCACCGTCAGCGCCACCTCGGCCACGGTGCCGCGGGTCACCGGCACGATGGAAGGCGGCGCCGCGGTCGGGCCGACCGAATTCGGCTATTCCGGGCTGGTGGTGGACGGCATCAAGGGCGGCCGCATCGACAACTACAAGATCCAGGAAGTCACCTTCAGCACGGCGGCGCAGCCGCCGAACGGCAAGGTCGAGACGGTGCGCGGCCGCATGCTCGACATCGTGACCAAGGACATCGACGTCAACGCCATCGTCGCCCTGTTCGCGACCGAGTCCGCCAAGGACGATCGTGCCATCCGCCTGAGCGGCTCCGCCGGGATGGGCCTCTACGAGATCACGTCCGATCTCGGCATGCGCATGCACATCGACGCCCTGACGATGGACGAGTTCGGCGTGCGGCCGTCGCGCATCCAACTGCCCGCGCTGGTCGCTGCCCTGACGCCGACCTCGCCGCGAACGAGCGCCATGACGCCCGACCTCATCGACAAGGTGGCCAGCATCTATGACGGCGTCCTGTTCAAGAACGTCGAGGTCCGAGGTCTGGCGGTCGAGACTCCCGACGGCCCGGTCAAGGTCGCGCTGACGCGGTTCGACCTCGACGACGGCAAGGGCGACGTCGCGTTCGAGGGCTTCGACGGACGGACCCCGAACGGACCGGTCAAGCTCGGCCGCTTCGCGGTCAAGCGCTTCGACATGGGCGGTATGCTGCGCCAGACCGCCAAATTCGCCGTGCCCGGCGCCAAGCCCGGTGCGGCCGAAGCCCTGGCGCTGTTCAAGCTGATCGGCGGCATCGAGCTGAAGGGGCTGACGACCTCCTACAAGGCGAGCACCAAGCCGGTGCAGATCGACAATTTCAGCCTCGACTGGGGCCAGTTCGTCGGCCCCATCCCGACCCAGGCGCACCTGGTGGCCAAGATGGCCGGACCTCTGGATGCGTCCAATCCGGCGCTGCTGCCGCTCCTCGTCGCCGGCATCGACACCGCCGCGTTCGACGCCGATCTCGGCCTCGGCTGGACCGAGAGCTCGGGTGCGTTCGCGCTCCAGCCCTTCAAGCTCGAGGTCAGCAACCTCATCGCAGCCTCGGCCAATGTCTCGCTGTCGCAGGTGCCGCGCGACGTGTTCACCATCGACCTGCAGCAGGCCACGACGGCAGCGGAGCAGATCGAGGCCAGCGGGCTGGAATTGACCCTGCGCGATCTCGGCGCGGTGGACGTGCTCGTCGCCAACTACGCGCGCGGTCATGCGATCACGCGCGATGCCGCGCGCAAGGCGCTGGTCGACAGCATCAAGGCGATCGGTGCCCAGGTCGCCGCCGACAACATCGATGTCGCCAGCGCCGTCGAGGCCATCAGCCGTTTCGTCCAGACCCCGCGCCAGACCTTCACGTTGAAGCTCTCGCCGCGCGCCAAGGTCCCAGCCCTGCAGCTCGCCCAGCTCATCGCCATCGACCCGCCGAGCGCGCTGGCGCAGTTCAAGATCGAGGCCCAGACCGCGCCGTGACTTGAGCCGCGATGTGAGGGGAGAGTGAGTCCCCGCCTCTCTCCTCCGTCATACCCATTCCGGGGCGCGCGCAGCGCGAACCCGGAATGACAACGATGGGATTTGTGCACGGGGCTGACATCGGTACGATGGCGAGGACGGCCTTTGTCCCATGAACGTCCGCGTTCTTCGCATCCCTCATTCAAGTCAACTCGCGAGCCACGCGCGTCCCCGATCCCGCGGCGCGAGCGCCCGAGTTATTCCGGTCGTTCGGCCCTCCTTCGACGAAGAGGGCGCAGGGAATGCCGGGTGCTGGCCGCAACCCATGGCCCGCCTGCGAAAAAAAATGCAGGCGGCAGGTACCACAGGTGCTGCCGATCAACCGGCATTCCCTGCGCGGTGGGCTTTTCGGCTGCTTCGCGCTCTCCTCGGGGACCGGCTTGTTTGCCCCCGTCATCCGCGCGATGCCGGAAGGCATCTTCCGCGAACTTGACACCAGCATCGGGGTGTCAGGACCACGCGACTTGACCGTCTGCACCGTGCCGTTCGTCGACGCGCGCTATCAGCACGTTGCGAACACGATGCAGCCACCGCCTCCCCGCCTCACGTCTCGTGACGACCGCGAACCGTCCCTCTTCATCGAGGCGGGATGGCCGGAAATGTGGAGGTGATTTGCCCGACGGTGCAAGCGGAATGATTGCGACAAACTAACACGACGGGCAGTTTGCGCATGAGTGAGATGCGGAGATTGCCCGTCGGGCTGGCATCGGCACGATCGGCAACTATCAGTCACGTTCCTCGACAAATCACGCACTATGGGTCCCGGCGTTCGCCGGGACGACAGTTGTGTTTGGCGCTCGACCGCGGCCTGGTGAGCCGGCTACGCGCGCCACTCGCACCGAAGGATGATCAATCGCATCAGCCTTCTGCTGAAAAGGGCCGCCTGCGGTGATAATACGAACGTCATGCCCGACCTCCCCACCTTCCTCCTGTTCCTCTCCGCCGCACTCATCGTCGCGCTGACGCCCGGCCCCGGCATCTTCTATATCGTGGCGCGGACGCTGGCCGGCGGGCGGAGCGAGGGGCTGGCGTCCAGCGTCGGGCTTGGGCTCGGAGGGCTCGTGCACGTGACCGCCGGCGCCGTCGGGCTGTCGGCGCTGGTGATGGCGAGCGCTGAGGCGTTCGCGGTGTTGAAGATCGCGGGCGCGTTCTACCTGATCTGGCTGGGCATCAAGACATGGCGGGAAGCGCGGGTCGCAGGGCCGGCCGAGGTGACGACGACCGGCAGCCGGCCCGCCTTCCGCGAGGGCATCGTCGTCGAGGCGCTCAACCCGAAGACGGCGGCGTTCTTCCTCGCCTTCATTCCGCAGTTCGTCGATCCCACGGGCCACGTCGCCGCGCAGTCCATCGTGTTCGGGCTGATCTCGGTCGCATTCAACACCAGCGTCGACCTGGTCGTGACGTTCTGGGCCGCCAGAGCACGGCACGGTCTCGTCACGCGCCCGAGCCTCGTGACGCGGATGCGGCAGGCGTCGGGCGCCGTCATGTGCGGCCTCGGCGGCGCGCTGCTGTTTGCACGCCGCGCAAGCTGACGCAAACCAGCAGCTCGTTCGCTGTCAGGAAGCGAGCCCGCGGGCAGCGGTGCGGTCGGTGCCTCATCAGCCGATGCTGTCGCAACCGCCCTCACCTAGTCACGGTAGCGACAGAACTCGTCGCCATTTTCGTACTCGTAGCAGATCTTGATACGGCGATACGGCCGGTCCTCGTCGAAGCTGCTTGAACGGCGATCCATGTCGTCGTCGCGCTGCATGCGCGAACTCCTTCCCGTGGTGCGATGGTCCATGTCCTGGTCCATCATGCGGCCCATGCGGTGCTGGCGCATGCGATCCATGCCCATCCGATCGTCGTCGCGCTGTTGCGTGGTCCAATCGCGGTTCACCTTGGTATCTTCGGCGCTCTGCCGCTCGCGCTCCCGGGCCTGGTCCGCCTGCTGGGGCGTGCGTTCGGGCTGCACAGGAACGGCTTGGGACTGGCCCGTTCGAGGCGTGGTGTCGGCCTGCTCAGCCAGAGCTGCGGCGGACACGAAACAAGAGGACAGGAACAGAACGGTCGCTGCTGCTGAAACGCGCATGGTTCATCCTCCATGAGAATGCTCTCTAACCGTGCGGCTCAGGGTTGGTTCTAACGAACTGCCGGCTTTCGATATTGCGCCGCAACGACCGTCGCGGCGCCGCTGTGTCGCCCTATGCGGCGGAGTGAAATCGTGGGCGAACGACGCCGGTTTGAGTATTCCGCAGCCGTTCTTTGTTGCCGTGGCCGCGGCGAAGGCCAGGCACACCAGTCCGAAAGCAGCGTTGCACCTGCCGTCCGGAGCCCGGCGTCCCGCGTCAACCCGAGATCAGGTCGTGGGTGGTTCCACGCCGCCGCCAGTATCTCGCACGCAGCCGCGGTGCGATCTGCCAGAAGAGAATGGCGGCCAGCGCCACGCTCGATGCGATCATGACCGGCATCGCGATCATCGCGTGGTCGCTCAGCGGTGTGAGGAGAATGGTCAGGACTCCCGCGCCGAACAGCACAGCCTGAACCATCATGAAGATCATCGCCGAAATCTGTGTTCGCACGGACATTGCAGTCGCCCACAGTTGTTGCGCATGCAATCCAAACCCGAAATCCAGCCAACTGTTCCGCCTCACCATGAGCTCAGTACGGCAGGCCGCAGCCTCGTCCGCCCGAACTCATCGCAGCGGCACCGGAAGTCAGCGGGAAGCGTGGGCAACGCGGCAAGGCCCGGCGATGGCCGTCTTGCCGCGCCCCCCTCCGCGCCTCATTCCAGCTCGATCGCCTGGTAGGTGCCGGTCTCGTCGAGCGCGGTGCCCCAGATCTTGTGCGAGGCCTGGTGCTCGGCGCGTCCGAAGGAGAGCTTGCTGCCGAGCCCGAGGTCGATGCTCTGCATCGACTCCAGCGTATCGACCAGCCGCTCGGTCTCGAGCGGCGTGGTCTGCTTCAGCGCCTGGATCAGGATGCTCGCCGAGATGAAGCCCTCGAGCGAGGTGTAGTCCGGCGCTTCGCCCGGGAAGTACTTCTCCAGCGCCGTCTTGTAGTCGAGCACCAGGCTCGAATAGCCTGCGACCGAGGGAACGCCCTGCGTGACGATGACGCCGTTGGTGTATTTCGAGCCGAGCAGCTTCAGCTCGGCCGCGAGCGACGACGATCCGACCGCCGAGATGTTGGCGTAGATCAGCCCTGGAACCGCCTCGTGGGTCTTCTCGATGAATTTCGCCGCCGCGCGGTCGGTCGCGATCATGATCACGGCCTTGATCGGCGGCTTGGTCTGCGCCTTCAGCTTGCCGACGGCCTCGTCGACGTCCAGCGTGCCGCGCGGAAAGCCGTAGCGGATGATCGGATCGTTGATGCCGTTCGCGCGGAACGCCTTGGCGACACCGTTGGCACCGTCGTCGCCATAGGCGTCGTTCTGCGCGAACACGGCGATCTGCTTCGCCGGGATGCGCTTGACCTTCATCAGGTAGCGCACGATCGCCGCGGTCTCTTCGGCGTAGCTCGCACGATAGTTGAAGACGTAGCGGTCGGGCGGATCGCGGCGGACGACGGCGGAGCCGCTATAGGGCGCGAAGAACAGCGCGCGGCGCTCCAGCGCGTAGGGAATCGCCACCGCGTTGTTCGCAGTGCCCATGTTGCCGATATAGCCGAACACCTGGTCCTTCTCGTACAATTGCGTCATGGCGCCGAGCGTCCGCGTCGGATCATAGCCATCGTCGGCAGCGATCAGCCGCAGCTTGCGGCCGTTGATGCCGCCGGCATCGTTGGCGCGCGCGAACGCGGTCTCGATGCCGAGCTTCATCTGGCGCGCGGACTCCTTGCGGACTCCAGAGAACGGGATGACGGTGCCGAACCGGATCTCAGTATCGCTGACGCCGTGCGGAAGCGGAGGCGGCAGGTTGGCCGTGGGCTGCGTCGAAGCGGCCGCGGTCGAGGGAGCCAGCGCGAAGGACAGCGAGGGAGCCGCCGACTGCTGCTGGCTGAGCGACCGCTCCAGCTCTGCCAATTGGCGCTCTGCGGTCTGACAGTTCACCTGCGAGGACGCGACCCGCCCGCGGCCCTCGGCGATGTAGCTGTTGAAGGTGCGGATGAGCCCATCGCGCTCGCCGCCGTTCGAAGAGCCCTGGCGGATCACTTCGCTGAATTGATCGATGATGGTCTGGACGCGTCCCTGGGCGATCTCGCGACACGTCGCGGCCTGACCGACGACCGGACCGACGCGGGCGGCGAGATCACGAACGACATCGGGGGAAATGGGGACAGCAGAGGCGGCAGGGACGAAGAAGCAAGTTCCGAGAAGGAGCGCACACCAGCGAACGGTCATTTTGAACTATCCGTCTTCTTGTGATTGGTTGGCTATGTTCACTACATGAGTCAGACAGGCTTCTATTAAGGACAGGTTGCATAACACCGCAACCGCCATTCGACTGATCGCTGTCGCCTGGAACTCATAGCGAGCCGCACTGCTCGATCGCGTTCTGCGTTGGGTCTCGCAACGCGCCGAACTAACAGCCGGCGCCATCGATTAGTTCTCAGAATCAACACTTTGCCGCGGGGCACGACGGCCCGATCCTGTGGCCGTTCGAAGAGCTCGGCGCGATGCGCGAGAGCGCATCCGGAGCCGCCTCGACGCAATCGAAGGCCCGGACGAAGTTGTTCGCAGTGTTAACCAGCATTAACGCGAGAACATCAAATACGGAGCGACGCCTTCAAGGCTGGGTCATCTTGCACCGGCGTGACGTCCTAACCGGCGACGACATGCCGCAGCTCGGGGCCGATAACGACGAGCCGAGACGGATTGCGCTGTTCAGCTGGATCGAGACGCGCTCGGGGATCGCCTGAGAGGCGTTCGAGCCGCCGGTCGACGCGATCCACCATTTTGTCGGCAAATGGATCGCGTGGGTCGTGGTGGCCCTGTACGTCGCCGCCGCACTGTTTCATCACGCCGTCCGCCGCGACGACGTCCTGACGCGGATGCCGCCGGGCCGTTCGGTGGCATAAGGGAGAACACTGCCGTCGGGTGGGCAAAGGCGCTGCCCTGCTCTCTCCTCACGGCAATCTGCTGGAGCGCCGTGCCCTCCATCTCGCGGCGGATGCGCCGATGGATGGTGGGCACGCCGCCGCTTGACGGCGGCCGCTTTGCCCACCCTACATCGAGCCCTGCCGAACTACTTGTTCGGCAGATTGGTCCTGATGTGCAGCTCGCGAAGCTGCTTGGTCGAAGCCTCGGACGGGGCGCCCATCAGCAGGTCCATGGCCTGCTGGTTCATCGGGAACAGCGAGATCTCGCGCAGGTTGGTGGTGCCACAGAGCAGCATCACGATGCGGTCGACGCCGGCGGCCATGCCGCCATGCGGCGGGGCGCCGTACTGGAAGGCGCGGTACATGCCGCCGAAGCGGTCGACCACCTCCTGCTCGCCGTAACCTGCGATCTCGAACGCCTTCACCATCGCCGCCGGCTTGTGGTTGCGGATGCCGCCGGAGGCGATCTCGTAGCCGTTGCAGGTGATGTCGTACTGGAACGCCTTGATCGTCAGCGGATCCTGGGTCCGCAGCGCCTCCAGGCCGCCCTGCGGCATCGAGAACGGATTGTGCGAGAAGTCGACCTTCTTGTCGTCCTCGTTGTACTCGTACATCGGGAAGTCGACGATCCAGGCCAGCTTGAACTGATCCTTGTCGGCGAGGTTCAGCTCGTCGGAGACCTTGTTGCGGGCGAGGCCTGCGAACTTCCAGAACTTGTCGGGATCGCCGGCGACGAAGAAGGCGGCGTCGCCTTCCTTGGTGCCGATCTGGCTGCGGATCGCAGCGGTGCGCTCCGGACCGATGTTGTTCGCCAAGGGACCCGCACCCTCGCCGCCCTCGCGCCACATGATGTAGCCGAGGCCTGGCTGGCCTTCGCCCTGCGCCCACGAGTTCATCCGGTCGCAGAACGCGCGGCTGCCGCCACCCGATGCGGGAATCGCCCACACCTGGTTCTTGGGGTCCTCGAGCATGCGCGCGAACACCTTGAAGCCTGAGCCGCGGAAGTGCTCGGAGACGTCGGCCATCTCGATCGGGTTGCGCAGGTCGGGCTTGTCGGAGCCGTATTTGCGGATCGCTTCCGCGAACGGGATGCGCGGCCAGCCCTTGGTGACCGGCTTGCCCTTGGCGAAATCCTCGAACACGCCGGTGATCACCGGCTCCATCGCCGCGAACACGTCCTCCTGCTCGACGAAGCTCATCTCGACGTCGAGCTGATAGAACTCGCCGGGCAGGCGGTCGGCGCGCGGGTCCTCGTCGCGGAAGCACGGCGCGATCTGGAAATAGCGGTCGAAGCCCGACATCATCAGCAGCTGCTTGTACTGCTGCGGCGCCTGCGGCAGCGCGTAGAACTTGCCGGGATGGATGCGCGACGGCACCAGGAAGTCGCGCGCGCCCTCCGGCGACGACGCGGTCAGGATCGGGGTCTGGAATTCGAAGAAGCCCTGCTCCTTCATGCGCCGGCGCATCGAGTCGATGATCGCGCCGCGCGTCATGATGTTCTGGTGCAGCTTCTCGCGGCGCAGATCGAGGAAACGGTACTTCAGCCGGATGTCCTCTGGGTACTCCTGCTCGCCGAACACCGGCAGCGGCAGCTCGTCCGCCGGGCCGAGCACCTCGATGTCGGAGACGTAGAGCTCGATCTTGCCGGTCGGCAGATCGTCATTGTCGGTGCTCTTGTTGTCGGCGCCGGCCGGGCGGCGGCGCACCTTGCCCTCCATGCGCACGACCCACTCCGAGCGCAGCTTCTCGGCGAGGCTGAACGCCGGCGAGTCCGGATCGACGACGCACTGGGTGATGCCGTAATGGTCGCGCAGATCGACGAACAGCACGCCGCCATGGTCGCGGATGCGATGGCACCAGCCGGACAGCCGGACCGTCTCTCCGATGTTGCTCTCGCGGAGCGCGCCGCAGGTGTGGGTCCGGTAGCGATGCATGGTCGTCCTGAATGGTCGTCGTGAGGAAAAGGGAATCGGCGCAGCCGCAAGGGCGCATTGCCGAATGCGCGCAGGGTTTAGCCGAGCCGCCCCGGCGCGGCAACCGCATGCGCGGCCCCTTTTCCGCCTCGTTGCGGAAAAGGCCGCCTCCCCGGCGCACCGGAGCAACCGGCCGCGCTGCCGCCGAATTGAGCTGGCGCTGAAACGCTCATCTGGCAGCCGTTTGGGCTCGAAAAGCGGCCTCAGCGGGCCTATCTTGGAGCCATGACCGTGCATTTCCCCTTCCAGAATTCCTACGCCGCGCTGCCGGACAATTTCTTTGCCCGGGTGGCGCCGACCCCCGTCGCGGCGCCCCGCCTGATCAAGCTGAACCGGCCGCTGGCCGAGGAGCTCGGCCTCAACCCGACGGAGCTGGAGACGCCGGAGGGCGCCGAGATCCTGGCGGGCAAAACCGTGCCCGAGGGTGCCGAGCCGATCGCGATGGCCTATGCCGGCCACCAGTTCGGGCATTTCGTGCCGCAGCTCGGCGACGGCCGGGCGGTCCTGCTCGGCGAGGTCGTCGACCGCAACGGCGTCCGCCGCGACATCCAGCTCAAGGGCTCCGGCCCGACGCCATTTTCGCGCCGCGGCGACGGCCGTGCGGCGCTGGGGCCGGTCTTGCGCGAATACATCGTCAGCGAGGCGATGGCGGCGCTGGGAATCCCGACCACCCGGTCGCTGGCCGCTGTCGTCACCGGCGAGCAGGTCTATCGCGGCACGGCCCTGCCCGGCGCGGTGCTGACCCGCGTCGCCACCAGCCACATCCGGGTCGGCACGTTCCAGTACTTCGCCGCCCGCCAGGACGTGGACGCCGTGCGCCGGCTCGCCGACCACGTCATCAGCCGGCACTATCCTGATATCGCCGGCACCGAGCGGCCCTACCACGCCCTGCTCGACGCCGTGATCGCGCGCCAGGCCAAGCTGATCGCCGACTGGCTGCTGGTCGGCTTCATCCATGGCGTCATGAACACCGACAACACCTCGGTGTCCGGCGAGACCATCGATTACGGCCCCTGCGCCTTCATGGACGCCTACGACCCCAAGCAGGTGTTTTCCTCGATCGACGAGTTCGGCCGCTACGCCTTCGCCAACCAGCCGCGCATCGCGCTGTGGAACCTGACCCGGCTGGCCGAATGCCTGCTGCCGCTGTTCGGGGACGACAAGGACGAGGCGATCAAGGAAGCCGAGGCTGCACTCGACGGCTTCGCCGCGGAGTTCACCGACGCCCACCAGGCGGGACTGCGGCGCAAGCTCGGCCTGTTCACGCGAGCCGAGGGCGACCAGCCGCTGGCGCAGGCGCTGTTCGACGCGATGGCCGCGGCCAAGGCCGACTTCACGCTGACGTTCCGCCGTCTCAGCGACGCCGCCGGCAACGGCGATCTCGGCGAGGTCCGTTCGCTGTTCGAGGATCCCGCCGGGTTCGACGAATGGGCGGCGCGCTGGCAGCAGCGCCTGACCGAGGAACCGCAGAGCCCGGCCGAGCGGCGCGCGGCCATGCGCAAGGTCAATCCGGCCTTCATCCCGCGCAACCACCGCATCGAGGCGGTGATCACGGCGGCGGTCGAGAACGACGACTACGCGCCGTTCGAGGAGCTGCATGCGGTGCTGGCCCGGCCCTATGACGACCAGCCGGACCGGGCTGATTATGCCGATCCGCCGCAGCCGGAGGAGCAGGTGTTGCAGACGTTCTGCGGCACCTGACACGCAGTCTTAACCTCGCGTCCACCATCGCCCTGACAGCGCCCGGGCCCTTAAGAAACGATCAACGCAGCCCCGACAAGTTGAACCAACAGGTCGGGGAGGTCTGAGACGTGGATGCGCTGGTGTTCGAATTCATGGGTCTGGCGATGATCGCCTTGTGCCTGATCGTGCTCGCTGTGCCCTCGGCGCGCCGGCCCGCGGGCCGCGTCCGGCATCACTGACCGGCCCCCTGCCCGCCCATCATCAACCATAGAGCGATCGGCCGAGACACTGGCGCTTGCGTTCGGGGCGGATTGGGCCGACAAGCGGAGACGAATTTCGTCCCTTACCCTTTGCCGACACCCTTGACTTGTCAGCGTTTTCGGACGACGGCGTAAGAGGCTCGTCATGGATCGTTCATGGACTTGATCACCACCACCGCGGACCTCGCAGCCGCCTGCGCCCGCCTCGCCCGCCACCCGGTCGTCACCGTCGATACCGAGTTCCTCCGGGAAACCACCTACTATCCCCTGCTCTGCGTCGTGCAGATGGCGAGCCCGGACGAGGCCGTGGTGATCGATGCGCTGGCCGAGGGCATCGATCTCAAAGCCTTCTTCGAGCTGATGGCGAACGAGAAGGTCCTGAAGGTCTTTCATGCCGCCCGCCAGGACATCGAGATCATCTGGCACCGCGCCGGCATCGTGCCGCACCCGATCTTCGACACCCAGGTCGCTGCGATGGTGCTGGGATACGGTGACAGCATCGCCTACGACCAACTGGTCGAGCGCATCACCGGCCACCGCCCCGACAAGACCCACCGCTTCACCGACTGGTCGCGCCGGCCGCTGACCAAGGAGCAGGCGCATTACGCCGAGGCCGACGTCACCCACCTCCGCGACGTGTTCGCCGCGCTCGATGCCGACCTGAAGAAGCGCGGACGCAGCGACTGGGTCAGCGAGGAGATGGAGGTCCTGACCTCGCCGAAGACCTACGACTTCCACCCCGAGCGCGCCTGGGAGCGGCTGAAGACCCGCGTCCGCAAGCCGAAGGAATTGGCCGTGTTGATCGAGGTCGCGGCCTGGCGCGAGCAGGAGGCGCAGAGCCGCGACGTGCCGCGCAGCCGCGTGATGAAGGACGACGCCGTCGGCGACATCGCCACCCATGCCCCGACAACGATAGAGAAGCTCGGCAATCTGCGCTCGCTGCCCAAGGGCTTCGAGCGCTCCAAATGGGGCTCCGACATCGTTGCCGCCGTGCAGCGCGGACTGGCGCGCGATCTCGCCGCCCTGCCCAAGCTGGAAAAGCCGCGCAACAACTCCAATGGCGCTGCGATCGTCGAGCTGCTCAAGGTCCTCCTGCGCATGACCTCGGAACGGCACGCCGTGGCGAGCAAGGTCATCGCCACCGTCGATGATCTCGAGCAGATCGCCGGCGATGACAATGCCGACGTCGCTGCGCTGCAGGGATGGCGCCGCGAACTGTTCGGCGAGGCCGCGCTGGCGCTGAAGCACGGCAAGCTCGCGCTCGCCATCGAGAAGGGCCGCGTCGTCCGGGTCGACCGGGCCTGATGGGCGTCGCAGCGGCTATGGCCGGCCGCGTCTTCCCCGAGTCTGCCGAGTTGATTGCAGCAGGCGGCACGGGTGTCCATGATCTCGCCAATCATTCGGCGCTGGTCTGCCCCCTCAACTCCGCCTCGATTGTCTGGGACACCTCAACCAGAGCCATCGAGAGAATGTAGACGCTGGTCGGCAGATTGAGCTGGCGCGCCTTCGCGATGGCTGCCCGGAGGCTGCTCGCCAGCTCTTTGAGCTCTTCCTCTCGGGTCATGTCGTGGTCTCGGTCCTGGAGCTGCCGCGTGAGCAAAGACAATTGCGAACCGCCGGAACAGAAGCTGCTGCGGCTGCTCAGCGAGAATCCGGTCGACCTGCACGTCGTCGAGGCCCTTCGCCTCGTCGTCGCGTTCAACAAGATCAGTGATCCGGCCGATCGTCGTATGATTATCGATCTGGCCGAACGACTCGCCTCAGGATGATACCGCCAATAGCCGCCGCGGTCACACCGCGAGCCGGCCGCCAGCGCCGATAAGCTCGGCGCTGTCGAGGACACCGGCAAAATTGCCGATCACCTTGGTTACAACCAACTTGTACAAGGCGGCGTCGCCGGCGCAGGCCTGCCGGCAGGCGACGGCGTCTCCGATCACCTGATAGCGGTGACTGCGGTGAAAGCCGTCCACCACCGTCGAGAGGATCGTCTCGTCCAGCGAGAAGCCGAGCAGCACGCAGCGCATGCTGCGCATGTTCGCCATGTACTCGGCGAACCGGGCCGAACTGTAGGCGGACGGCAGCGGATGCTCGAACGCGAGCTCCCCCGGGGTCGGCTTGAAGTCCGGAAGCCAGTTCGTCAGGTTGGAAGCCGGGTTGAACCAGGCTGCCTGTGCGATCCGCTTGAGATGGACGACCGGCCACAGGTTGTCACGCCAGAGCGCGATCAACTGCCGGCAGCGCGCCATGACGACGTCGCCATCGGCGATCAGATGCCTGCGTCCCTCGGCGAGATATTCGCACTGCAGATCGGCGCAGACGAGAACAGGCGGATCCGCCTCGGTGGCACCGAACAGATCTCGGCCCGACATCATGGTCTCGCTGCGGAGAAGTCGTGCAAGGGCGAGGATGCCGGCCGGCCAGCCGAGAGATCGAGCACGCCCGGCCGATCCCAGTCGCCTTCCGGACGAATGATCATGTAGGGATCGCTGTCGAGCGTGATCGCATCGTCGCACGGCTCGAGGTCCAGCACCATCTCCGTGTAGGAGAAATCGGAGAATGTGAGCTTGCGATTATGGCCGAGCGGCTTGGCGCCGAAATGCGCCCAGAAATCGACGAGACGATCCTGCGCGTGGCCATAGGCCTTCTTGAAGCCCTTGCGCCTGCAATAGTCGAGCGCCTCGCGAACCAGCTTGAACGACAGCCGCGAGCGCCGGTACTGATGGCGCACCGCGAGCCGCTCGACCTTGGCGAAGTCGCCGAAGAAGCGCACACGAACGCATCCAGCCGGCTCCTTGCCGACGAAACCGAGGAAGTGGGCTGCAACCAGATCGTTGCCGTCGAACTCCTCCTCCATGGGACAATCCTGCTCGGTCAGGTAGACCGCGGAGCGGATCGCGGTGACGAGCATGAGGTCATTCGGATCGCGCGCGATGCGCACGGTGATCGCGCGGGGATTCGTCTTTGCTGTCCTGGCCGAACTAATGCTGTGCATCCGCAATGCTCCCTTGTTCGAAACCCTTCATCGACTGGATCGAAGGCGCGATCATCTCGGGCATCCGGTTCCACGGCCGCTGATACCACCAGAGATCGGGCTGAAAGCTCGGCACCGGCGTGAAGCCGAGCGCGCCGAGAAAGGCGCGCCCTTCCGGACTCGATGGTTGCGCGTAGTAATCGGCGGCGCGAAATCTCGCGCCTTGCAGCGCCTGCGCGACGTTGCCGAGACCGATCGCTCCCCGCCCTTGCGCGACGAGCGCCCAGACATAGATGGCGGCTACGTCTTCGTCCGGCCGCGCCAGAAATCTGCGCGGCGGATCATTCAAATTGAACTCATCCAGGAGCAAAGCATCGAGGCCTGAGCAGTTGAGATAGAGGAAGGCGATGCCGCCGAGCAGGTTCCTGCCGCGGTAGAGCGCGAAGATCGAGTCCGGATCGTGCCGCAAGAACTCCGCAAGCTCGTGTTCTGAGGCACGAACGCCCGGTATTTCCCGGCGTGCGAGCGCCGCGAGCTCACCGAGCCGATCGAGCGTGACCGCCCGCGCCGCGACCCGATCCGTCCGCGGCAGCGCGTCGAGCTGATGTCGCGGCGTGAATTCTGTGCTTCCGCGGTAGGGGTTCTGCATCTATGTTTCCAGCTTGGCTTTGATGACGTCATCATACTTGTCGGGGCTGGAGTGTATGCGGCAACATTTGCATCGGGGTGCTGCATCTACGCAGCGCAGGAAGTCTGACGAAACGCTTAACCCTTCGTGGGAGGATTTGAGAGCATTTCTGCTCTGTACGCGTCACCGCAGCTTCCGCAACGCGGCGGATGTGCTCGGACTGACCGGCACAACCCTGATGCGCAAGATCGACCGGCTCGAGGACGAGCTCGGATGCAAGCTCTTCATCCGTGATCAATCCGGCCTGTCGCTCAGCGACGAGGGACGATCGTTGCTGTTCGACGTCGAGCAGATGGAGCGGCTGAGCTTCAACATCTTCCGGCGTGCCTCGCTGTCGACCGACACTCAGGGGTCGGTGCGCGTCGCCGTGACCGAAGGCCCTGGCAATTTCTGGATCCTGCCGCGACTGATCGATTTCCAGAAGACCTATCGCAGGATCACCGTCGATCTGAGCTGCGCGATGCAGCAGGCCGACGTGTCGCGGCTGGAGGCCGACATCTCGATCCAGTTCGAACGGCCGACCAACCCCGACGTGATCGTTGCAAAGCTCGGCCGTCTGCACATCTACGGCTTCGTGTCGGAGGCCTATCGCGACGCGCATGGACTGCCGACGTCGCTGGCGGATCTCAAGAACCACCGCATCATCAAGCAGCACGGCGTGCAGCTCGACGAGACCGGCTATGCGCGCATCCTCGGCCTGGACTCCCTCGAAGGCATCGTCGGCATCTCAACCAATTCGAGCGTTGCCGTGCTCTACGCGGTCGAGCGCGGCGCCGGCATCGGCTTTCTGCCGACATCGGCAGTCGCGCTCGGGGCGCCGCTCGTTCCTGTCGATCTCGGCATCAACTACCACATGGATCTGTGGCTGACCTATCACAAGGAGTTTCGCAACTCCGACCGGCACAAGGTCGTCATCGACTGGTTGAAGCGCATCTTCGATCCGAAGGTCCATGCCTGCTTCCGGGACGAGTTCATCCATCCGCTGAATCTCGTGCCTCTGATGGCGCCCGCGCGGGATGTCGTCGGCTTCAACGGCTACGTCGCGCCGAAACCCGTATGACGGGCTACCATTTGAGCTCGACGCCGAGCGTGCCCTGATGCGATTGCAGCACCGAGCGAAGCTTTGCATCGTAGTTGAGATAGAGGCGTGCCGTTCGGTTCAGGGATAGCGACAGTGCCGCGCCGGCGTCGGCGCCGTAGCGGCCCTCGCCAAGGCCCTGCAGCGTGATGCTTTGCGGACCGAGGCTGACGGTCAGCGCGCCGAGATTCTGACTGAAATTGTCGACCAGCTTGCCATAGGCCGAGACGTCGAGGATCTTGCCGTCGACGATGAAGTAGCGGCCGAACTCGGCGCCGACGAGAACGCGGGCGCGCTCCAGCGAGGTGCCGCTGACCGACAGCGGGTCGAGCCCGCCCGCTTCCTGGAATGCCGCCGTCGTGGCGCGCGTGTATTCGAAGGCGAGCTTCGGAACGATCCGGCTCTCCCCGATGCTCCAGTAGTAGTCGAGCTCGCTCAGCACGCCCGTGATGTGGGCGCCGTAGACCGACGTCGCCGCACCGAGGCTGGTGTCGCGCCGCGCACTGATCCCGCCGACGCCATGGACGACCGCGATCGCCCAGGTCCAGGGTCCCTGGTCGACCGAGGCGTTGAAGCCAAACTGCGTGAGATCGAGCGTCGCCGCTTGCAGCGCCAGCGGCACATCGACCCAGGTCCGGCTCTGGTCGACGGATAGTCCGACATTCACGCCCGGCACGAGGCGCATGCCGATACCGGCGACGCCGCCCCCAGTCGTCCTCTTGTCGCCGACGAAGTCGCCTTGCGCATCGCTGCGGACGGTGACGCCATACATCTCGCCCCAGGTCCGGAACCGAGGCTGTTCCGAAGCCTCCGGCGCGCCGCCGCCCCCGGGATTGCTCCGCTGCAGCCGGGTGACGCCCTGCGTGGCCTGAGTCCCGAGCCGTTCGAGGAAGCTCGAGCCGAGATCGAGCACGGCTCGGCCGGCCGAACGTTCGGAACTGATCGCGCCTGGCGCAGGGCTGGGCAGTGGGCTCGGCGTTGGTGTCGGCGTTGGTGTCGGCGTCGGGCTGGCGGCGATGCTCGGCAGGCTGGCCTGCGCGACGCACGGCGAAGACGCGGCGGCCGTGCCGAGCGCGACGATGAGCAGCATCGCGCCCGACGCACCACTACGCATTAGCCGATCCGGCCTGGCTTGAGATGCCCCGCGCATCGATGCCCCGTTTCACCGCCGCTCAAATTCGCTTCAATATTGCCGCGATGATTTGCCCGCAGTTCCCGATCGCGGTCAATGAGGATTGCCCGTGCCGCGGCTTCCCTGCAGGGATTTGTGGTTCCAGCACCACAAGCCTCGCAATTGCAGCAACAGCCGGCGACGCGACGTCGCGACGCGTTCTCATCAGTCCGCCAACCTTGATATCGGCGGAAAATCGTGTTGCAATCTCCCGTACAATCGGATTGGCCGTTCGACTGTGCGTTTCGCGACTTTGGAAATTGAGCAGATCCCGGGAAGCCCGTTTGTGGCGTGGCACGCGTGAGCGTGGCCGCGTCTTTTTTTCGTCTAGACGAGGAGACAGCGATGCCGACCTACAAGGGCAGCGTGAAGTGGTTCAACCCGACCAAGGGATATGGCTTCATCAAACCGACTGGCGGAGACAAGGACGTGTTCGTCCACATCTCGGCCGTGGAGCGTGCTGGACTGACCACGCTCAACGAGAACCAGACGATCGAATATGATCTGGTGGAGAGCCGCGGCAAGACGTCGGCAGAGAACCTGAAGCTCTCGTGAGCATCGTCCCGGCGGAGGGCGCCACAGCGCGGGTTCGTAAACCAACTCACGAGCTCCGCGTCAGGTTCGCTCGCCGCCGATGATCAGACTTCGTCAGCCTTGATGTGCCCCCGGCCCCGCCGGGGATTTTTTTGTCCGCGACAGCTAGCGGACGACCGGCCAGATCAGCGTATGATCGCCTTGCTCCACGGACGACGTCCGGCAGAGATCGCCTTCGAGCCGCACCAAGCCCTTGGCCAACAGCTTCAGCGCTTCCGGATAGATCCGATGCTCGACGCCGAGAATGCGCGTCGACAGCGTGTCCGGCGTGTCGTCGTCCCTGACCACGACCGCGCCCTGCATCACGATCGGACCTGCATCCGTCTCCGGGATGACGAAATGCACGGTGGCGCCTGACAGCTTGACGCCGGCGCGCAGCGCCTGGCCATGCGGATCGAGACCGGGGAATGATGGCAGCAGCGACGGGTGAATGTTCAGCATCCTGCCGTACCAGCGCTGCACGAACTCCGCCGTGAACAGGCGCATGAAACCGGCCAGGCAGATGATCTCGATGCCGCGTGCATCGAGCGCCTGCTGCAGTCTGGCTTCGAACCCTGCGCGGTCCTTGCCGAACGGCTTGCTCTCGATGATTTCGATCGCGACGCCGCTCTCCTGCGCTTTCTGCAGCCCGGCCGCATCGGCCCGGTTGGAGATCACGACAGCGATCTCGGCCGGAAATTCCGGCTGCGCCGCCGCGTGGATCAGCGCGGCCATGTTCGACCCACGGCCCGAGATCAGGATGGCGACGCGGCGCTTCATCGGCACACTCGTCTCACAGAGCCAGATCGAGGGCGCCGGTGTAGATCACCCGCTCGTCGCCTGTCGCAGCAACGACCTCGCCGAGCCGCGCGACGTGCTCGCCATTCGCGGTGAACACCTCGATGACGGCATCGACGGCCTCGGCCTTGACGATCGCGATCATGCCGATCCCGCAATTGAAGGTGCGCAAGAGCTCGCGCTCGGCAATGCCGCCCTGCTCCGCCAGCCATTTGAAGACCGGCAGCACCGGCAGGCCCGTCAGGTCGATCGAGACGCCGAGATGCTTCGGCAGCACGCGTGGAATGTTGTCGGTGAAGCCGCCGCCCGTGATGTGTGCGAGCCCCTTCACCGCACCGGTCTCGCGGATGGCGCGAAGGCATGATTTCACATAGAGGCGGGTCGGCGTCAGCAGCGCCGCGCCGAGAGTCAGGACCGGCGCGAACGGCGCCGGCGCATCGAAGCCGAGGCCGGACTGGGCGACGATCTTGCGCACCAGCGAATAGCCGTTGGAGTGGACGCCGGAGGATGCGAGCCCCAGCACCACGTCACCGGCCGCGATGTCGGGAGACGGCAGCAGCGTGCCACGCTCCGCCGCGCCGACCGCGAAACCGGCAAGATCGTAGTCGCCGTCCTTGTAGAGGCCCGGCATTTCCGCGGTCTCACCGCCGATCAGCGCGCAGCCGGATTCCCGGCAGCCTTCGGCGATACCGGCCACGATCGACGCCGTCGCCTCCGGGTCGAGCTTGCCGCACGCAAAGTAGTCGAGGAAAAACAGCGGCTCGGCGCCCTGCACGACGAGATCGTTGACCGACATGGCGACCAGGTCGATGCCGATGCCGCCATGCAGCCCGGTCTCGATCGCGATCTTCACCTTGGTGCCGACGCCGTCGGTCGCCGCGACCAGCACCGGATCCTTGAATCCAGCGGCCTTGAGGTCGAACAGGCCGCCAAAGCCGCCGATCTCGGCATCCGCACCGGCGCGGGCGGTTGCGCGCACCATGGGCTTGATCAGATCGACCAGACGGTTTCCGGCATCGATATCGACGCCCGAATCTGCATAAGTGAGCCCGTTCTTGCGCTCGGTCATGGTAAAAACCCCTAATCTGGCCGCTGGTTACGTCGGAATCCGGCCGCGCGCAATGGCTCGCAAGGGGCTCGTCCCCACACTATCTAGGAACCGTACCGGTTCGCCCTGTTTCGGAATCGGGTTGTCTTTTGATCGAGTCGTCGTCGGGACCCGCTGCGTGACCATTCCCCACAGTATCCCCAATCTGATCACGCTGGGTCGAATCCTGCTGGTTCCGATCGTCGTCTGGGCCATTGCGGCCGGCCAGATGGAGATCGCGTTTCTGGTCTTCGTGGTCGCGGGGGTGAGCGACGCCGTGGACGGCTTCCTGGCCAAGCGCTTCAACCTGCGGTCCGAGCTGGGAGCGCTGCTCGATCCTCTCGCCGACAAGGCGCTGCTGGTCTCGATCTTCGTCACGCTTGGCATCTGGGGCGCGATCCCGCGCTGGATCGTCATCCTGGTGGTCTCGCGCGACATCATGATCGTCTCGGCGGTGATCGTGTCCTGGCTGTTCGACAGGCCGGTCGCGATGAAGCCATTGATGGTCTCCAAGCTGAACACGGTCGCCCAGGTGGGATTCGCGGCGCTTGTGCTGGCCTCGCTCAGCTTCGGCTTCGAGCCCAGGCCCTACGATGTGGTGCTGATGGTGCTGGTCACCGTCTTTACCCTCGTGTCGGTCGGGCTGTATCTCGTCGACTGGGTGCGCCACATGAGCACCATCGAGGTCCGGTGATCCTCCGCGGAGGGCCCGTCCTGACCTCACGCACCACACGATACGGAGCAATTCGATCTTGGCCGGCCATATCCCCCCTCGTCAGCTGGCCTTCGCGCTGCCGCATGCGGAGAGCCTGACGCGGGACAATTTCTTCGAAGGTCCAGGCAACGCGGCCGGGCTCGCTCTGGTCGACGCCTGGCCGGAATGGCCGGCGCGGACCATGTTCCTGGTCGGCCCCGACGGCTCCGGCAAGAGCCACCTCGCCGCGATCTGGGCCGAGCAGGCAGGCGCCCGATCGCTGTCCGCGCATGCCCTTGAGGCAGGCGTGGTCCCCGGGGCGCTCGCCACCGGCGCGCTGGTGCTGGAGGATCTGACCGCAACCGGTCTCGACGAGCGGGCGCTGTTTCACCTGCTGAACCTGGCCCGCCAGGACGAGGCCTTCGTGCTGATCACGGCACGCGAGGCCCCGGCGGCCCTGCCGATCGCCCTGGCCGATCTGAGGTCGCGGCTGCGTGCCGTCCCAGTGGTCACGCTGCTGCCGCCCGACGACCAGCTGTTCCGGGCCCTGATCGTCAAGCTGGCCGCCGACCGGCAAATGGCGATCGACGAAACCGTGGTCAGCTATCTCGCCAGCCACATCGAGCGGTCCTATGCGGCGGCACGCCAGACCATCGCGCTGCTGGACAACGAGTCGCTGCGGCTCGGACGCCCCGTCACCCGGGCGCTGGCGGCGGAGCTGCTCCGCCCGGCGTGACCGGCGGCCATCTTGACGGCGGTTGATGACGGAACCTCAATAGTGCCGGCAACGTCATCCCCTGGTCACCCAGATTGGGCTACGGTCGACCATTCGCGACTGGACGGATATGGATCGAATTCCCTATGGATACCGAGCAAGTTACTGAAATTTCAGAGAAAGCACCGGTCTCGGCGCCGTCCATCGAGATTGCCTCGAGCCCCGAGCGATTCATCAATCGGGAGCTGTCCTGGCTTCACTTCAACCGCCGCGTTCTGGAGGAATCGGTCAATCCGCGCCATCCCGCCCTGGAGCGGGTGCGCTTCCTGTCGATTTCCGCCAACAACCTTGATGAATTCTTCATGGTGCGCGTCGCCGGCATCCGCGCCCAAGTCCGCGAGGGCATCGCCGAGCGCAGCCCCGACGGGCTGACGCCGACCGAGCAGCTGAAGCTGATCAACGAGACGGTGTCGCAGCTCGCCATCGACCAGCAGGCGATCTGGCGCGACCTGCGCAAGTTTCTCGGCGAGCTCGGCATCGTGCTGGTCGACGGTCAGGACGTCACCAGGAGCGAGCGCGCCTGGATCGAGGACCATTTCCTCGCCAACATCTTCCCGCTGCTGACGCCACTCGCGATCGATCCGGCGCATCCGTTCCCGTTCATCCCGAGCCTCGGCTTCACCGTGGCGCTGCAGCTGATCCGCTCCGCCGACGGGCGTCCGATGAACGCCCTCATTCGCATGCCCGGCAAGATCGACCGCTTCATCCGCTTCCCCGGCTCCAAGGATGGCGTGATCCGCCTGATCACCCTGGAGCAGGCGACCGGCCTGTTCATCGGCCGGCTGTTTCCGGGCTACACCGTGAAGGGCCAGGGCGCCTTCCGGATCATCCGCGACTCCGAAATCGAGATCGAGGAAGAAGCCGAAGACCTGGTGCGGCTGTTCGAGACAGCGCTGAAGCGGCGCCGCCGCGGCTCGGTGATCCGGCTCGAGATCGAGGCCAACATGCCGGAGGAGCTGCGCCGCTTCGTGCAGAATGCGCTGTCCACGACGGATGACGAGGTGTTCGTCGTCGACGGCGTGCTGGCGATGAACGAGCTGTCGCAACTGACGCGGGTCGACCGGCCCGACCTCGAATTCGCGCCCTACGTGCCGCGCCATCCCGAGCGTGTCCGCGACCATGGCGGCGACATCTTCGCCGCCATCCGGCAGAAGGACCTGATCGTCCATCACCCTTACGAGTCGTTCGACGTCGTCGTGCAGTTCCTGCAGCAGGCGGCACGCGATCCCGACGTCGTTGCGATCAAGCAGACGCTGTACCGGACCTCCAACAATTCGCCGATCGTGCGCACGCTGGTGGAGGCCGCCGAGGCCGGCAAGTCGGTGACGGCCCTGGTCGAGCTCAAGGCGCGTTTCGACGAGGAGGCCAACATCCGCTGGGCCCGCGACCTGGAGCGCGCGGGCGTACAGGTGGTGTACGGCTTCCTGGAGCTGAAGACGCATGCCAAGCTGTCGATGGTCGTGCGCCGCGAGGGCGGCAGCCTCACCACCTATGTCCACACCGGCACCGGCAACTATCATCCGGTGACGGCGCGCATCTACACCGACCTGTCCTACTTCACGTCGGACCCGGTGATCGGCCGCGACGTCACGCGGGTGTTCAACTACATCACCGGCTATGCCGAGCCGATCGACATCGAGAAGATGGCGGTGTCGCCGCTCACGCTTCGCAAGCGCATCATCGAGCACATCCACGGCGAGACCAGCTTCGCCCGCCAGGGCAAGCCGGCCGTGATCTGGATGAAGATGAACTCGCTGGTCGATCCCGACATCATCGACGCGCTGTACGAGGCCTCGCAGGCCGGCGTGTCGATCGAGCTGATCGTGCGCGGCATCTGCTGCCTGCGTCCCGGCCTCCCCGGACTGTCGGAGAACATTCGCGTCAAATCGGTGATCGGCCGCTTCCTCGAGCATGGCCGCATCTACTGCTTTGGTATGGGTCAGGGCCTGCCGAGCGCCAAGGCCGCCGTCTACATCTCCTCGGCCGACATGATGCCGCGCAATCTCGACCGCCGCGTCGAGGTGCTGTGCCCGCTGCAGAACCCTACCGTGCATCAGCAGGTCCTGGAACAGATCATGGTCGCGAACCTGAAGGATACCGAGCAGAGCTGGCAATTGTTGCCGGATGGGTCGTCAACGCGTATGAAGGCCGCGAAGGGCGAGGAGCCGTTCAACCTGCACAATTACTTCATGACGAATCCGAGTCTGTCCGGCCGTGGAAAGTCGCTCAAGGAATCATCGCCGCGCCGGCTCACGCGCCGGAATGAACGCTCTCCTTCATAGGGGCTGTCTGCACCGGGGCCTTCTGCGCCGGGATATGCCGTGGTGAAGCCGCCCCGCACGAGGGCCACGAGCGTCGGTGTCATCGACATCGGCTCGAATTCGGTCCGTCTCGTCGTCTACCAGGCGATGGAACGCAGTCTCGTCACCGTGTTCAACGAGAAGGCGCTGTGTGGGCTCGGTCGCGAGGTCCAGACCACCGGCCTTCTCGCATCTGATGCCGTCGACAAGGCGCTGACCGCGCTGAAGCGCTTCCGTGCGCTGTGCAAGGTGCAGCGGGTGGGGCAGGTTCATGCCATCGCGACCGCCGCCTGCCGGGATGCTTCGAACGGCCCCGATTTCATCGCCAAGGCCGAGAAGATCTGCGGCGCCCCGATCCAGATCCTCACCGGCGCCGAAGAGGCGCGCTATTCGGCGCTCGGCGTCATCTCCGGCATTCACAAGCCCGACGGCATCGTCGGTGATCTCGGCGGCGGCTCACTCGAGCTGATCGACGTGCGCGGGCACCAGGTCCGCAGCGGCGTCACCCTGCCGCTCGGCAGCCTGGCGCTGCAGGATCTTGCCGAGAAATCGCTGAAGAAGGCGCAGCGCATCGCGAGCGAGGCGCTGACCGACCTGCCGCAGCTGCTGGCCGGCGAGGGCCGCACCTTCTACGCGGTCGGCGGCACCTGGCGCGCGCTGGCGCGCATCCACATCATCCAGAGCGGCTATCCGCTCGGGGTGATGCACGGCTATGCGATCCCGGCGGCCGACGCGCTGGCCTTCGTGCGCCGGCTGCGCCGTCTCGTCGCCGCCGACATGCTGGCCGACATCGAAGCGATCGCCGAGGCGCGGCGCCCGCTGCTCGCCTATGCCGCGCTGGTGCTCGAGCACATCATCCGCGTCGCCAGGCCGACGACCGTCGTGTTCTCGACCTTCGGCGTGCGCGAGGGCCTGCTCTACTCCAAGCTTCCCGACGCCGAGCGCGCCAAGGACGGGCTGCTCTGCGCGGCGCAGGGCCTCAACGAGCTGTTGTCGCGCTCGGCCCAGCATGCCCGCGAGCTGATCGACTGGACCGACCGCCTGTTCCGCGTGATGCACATCCGCGAGACCGAGGACGAGCGCCGGCTGCGGCACGCGGCCTGCCTGTTGTCCGACATCGGCTGGCGCATGCATCCGGACCATCGCGGCGAGCAGACCTACGGCATCATTCTCAACGGCAATTTCGGCTCGATCAGCCATGAGGGCCGCATCTTCGCCGCGCTGTCGGTGTTCTTCCGCTACGAGGGATTGGGCAACGAGGCGAAGCCGCCTGCCCTCACCGAGCAGCTGAGCCCGGCTCAGATCGATCGTGCGCGCCTGCTCGGCACCGCGTTTCGCGTCGCGCATCTGATCTCGGCGGCGCGGCCCGGCGTGCTGCCTGCGACGCATTTCCGCACCCAGGACCGCAAGCTGATGCTGGTGTTCGAGCACCAGATGGTCGACCTCGTCGCCGACCGCGTCGGCGGACGCTTCAAGCAGCTCGCGCGTCTCGTCGGCCGCTCCGGCTCGATCGTGCGCAGCTAGATCATGATCAGGGCCGCCGCGCGCGGGCCGAGATGGCGATCATGCGCTGGGCGATGATGCCGTAGACCTTGCGCCAGGCCTGCTCGACCTCATCATTCCATTGCGGACCAAGTCCCTTGGCGAGGGTCCACAGCAGCGCTTCGCCGACCACCGGATAGTGCTCCGGCCTGACGCCATAGCGCGCATGATTGCGGCCGAGGATGTCGGTGCTGGACAACAGACCAGTCGTCTGATCGAGGCTGCCGACGAGGACCGCCAGGGTCGCGATGAAGTCCCGTTTCAGCACGTCCATGTCGGCGGGAAACATCGTCCGACATTCCGGCGCGAGCTCGAAGATGCGGTCATAGAACGTCGTCGTCATCTGTGTAGCATTGGCAAATACCAAGTCGAACGACGACCTGACGTGCACGATCTCATCAGCAGTCAACATGCGCAAGTCCAATTCGAAACAATTCCAATCAGGGCCCGACCAGTGGAGCTCGACGTGGTGGTGTCGCGGCGGCGCGAACGGGTTCAAGATTATAAGAAACAGACGATCGCGCCCTGAGGTACTTGTCAAAGGCGCGGCACCGTGCCGCAGCATTGTGGAGCGGCTTGTGATCCGGCCGCGACGGTTGCTGACCGACCCAGTGATCGGAGACGGTAACGGCAACACATATGACGGCCATCGTGCTTCTCGCAGGGCATCGGAGGACGCCGACGCGCCGGCCGCCGCCCTCGAAACAGGCAGGAAATCCCTGGCCTGACCAACGTTCGGATCGGTCCCCGCGCGATCAGTTCGGCCGGATCGCCGGTGCCGACGGGTATCGCATCAGCAGCGCCTCGCCGAGCACGTTCTGCTGATCGTCGGGAATCGCGAACCGGACGCTGAAGCCGTCGGGCGTTGCGAGCGTGATGATGCGCTTCGTCGAATCCGTCGACTGCTCGATGGTCCAGGACGCCAGCGGATAGGCGTAGCGCAGTGCCTGGTCGCCATAACGCGTACGCAGCGCCAGCTCGAGGAGGCCGGGCAGCGTCATGACCAACGCGCCGGCCTGGCTGACCGAGAGGCTGAGCGCCGCCGCATTGCCGGCCGCGTCCTCGAACCCGAGCGAGATCGTCTCACCGTCGTCGACGACCTCACAGACCGTCAGCGCCTTGGCCCGCAGCTCCATGATGGCTCCACATCAATTCACCGTTATTTCCGTATGACTATAGCGAAAAATGCCATCGCGTCCAGCGCGGCAGCGGAAATGCCGCGGTGGCGTTGCTGTATTCATCGTGATATAGCGTCAGATATAACGTGGCCGAAGTGCCACATCTTGCAGGGAGAGTCATGCCGATGAGCGACTATCATCTTTTGATCGGCGGCACGCTGGTGCCGGGCGCCGCGACCATGCCGGTGATCAATCCGGCGACCGAGGAGGTGCTCGCGCAGTGTCCGCGGGCCTCCGAAACCCAGCTCGACCAGGCGGTCGCCGCCGCCAAGGCGGCCTTCCCCGCCTGGGCCGCGACTGCGATGGAGGAGCGTCGCCGGCTCATTGGCAAGATGGCCGACATCATCGAGGCGAATTCGGGCGAGTTGGCCCGGATCCTGACCAGCGAACAGGGCAAGCCGCTCACCGACGCCACCGGCGAGGTGCTCGGCATGGCCGCGTTCTTCCGCTATCTCGCGACGCTCGAGCTGCCGATGCGCGTGATCGAGAGTTCGGGCGACCGCCAGGTCGAAGCCTATCGCCGTCCACTCGGGGTGGTCGGCGCCATCATTCCCTGGAACTATCCCCTGCTGATCCTGGGCTTCAAGCTGCCGCCTGCCCTGCTCGCCGGCAACACGCTGGTGGTCAAGCCGGCCCCGACCACGCCGCTCTCGACCCTGAAATTCGCCGAGCTGGTCAAGGACGTGCTGCCGGCCGGCGTGCTCAACGTGATCACCGACGCCAACGATCTCGGCGACCGCATGACCGGGCATCCGGACATCCGCAAGATCTCGTTCACCGGCTCGACCGCGACGGGACAGAAGGTGATGGCCAGTGCCGCGCAGACCTTGAAGCGGATCACGCTCGAACTCGGCGGCAACGACGCCGGCATCGTGCTCGACGACGTCGATCCGAAGACCGTCGCGCCCGGTATCTTCGAGGGCGCCTTCCAGAACTCCGGGCAGGTCTGCCTAGCGATCAAGCGGCTCTACGTGCACGAGAGCGTCTATGATGACATCTGCAACGAGCTGGTCGCGATCGCCAAGAACACCGTGGTCGACGACGGCTCCAAACAGGGCACCAAGCTCGGGCCGCTGCAGAACAGGATGCAATACGAGAAAGTGAAGGCGTTCCTCGACGACGCGCACAAGAACGGCAAGGTCATCGCCGGAGGTGCTGCGATGGATCGTCCCGGCTACTTCATCGAGCCGACGATCGTGCGCGACATCAAGGAAGGCTCGAAGCTGGTCGACGAGGAGCAATTCGGACCGGTGCTGCCGGTGATCAAATACTCCGACCCGAGCGACGTCATCCGCCGCGCCAACGGCACCAGCTACGGCCTGGGCGCATCGGTCTGGTCGTCCGATCCGAAACGCGCGCATGAGATCGCCACCCAGATCGAGGCCGGCACGGTGTGGATCAACAAGCACCTGGACATGGCGCCGCACATCCCGTTCGGCGGCGCCAAGCAATCGGGCATCGGCACCGAGTTCGCCGAGGAAGGCCTCGCCGAGTTCACCCAGTTGCAGATCATCAACGGACCGGGCCTCACGGCCTGAGCCACATGAAGGCCGCGGACAGTTGTCCGCGGCCTTCCCGCAAACGGGTCCACCGTCATTTTCACTCCGGAGCGCGTGATGTTCGACGCCGAATGCGACCTCGCTGCCCTGGTGTATGATCAGGGCGACGAGCCGGATCAGCTGTTACGAGAGTTCGCAGACCGTCTTCGGGCTCGCGGCGTTCGTGCCGTCGGACTGGTGCAGCGTGTCCAGCGCTCTCTCGACGCGCACGAGATCGCGGCGACGCTGGTGCACAGCGGTGTCGAGATTTCTCTGCTGCAGCGGCTTGGGGGCCAAGCCGGCGGCTGCCGCCTCGACGTCGGCCAATTGCTGCAGGCGGGCTCAGCAGTGGCGGGGGCGCTGAGCGAGGGCGCCGATCTTCTCATCGTCAACCGCTTCGGCCGCCAGGAAAGCGAAGGCGGAGGCCTGACCTATCTGATCGAGCAGGCACTGGCCGCGGATGTCCCTGTCCTGATCGCCGTCCCCTGCTTCAGGTTCGCCGAGTGGATCAATTTCGCGCAGGGCATGAGCGTGAGGCTGCCCTGCACGCGTCGCGCGCTGGACCAGTGGTGGTGGAGCGTGTCGCGGCGCTGCGCCGTATTCGACAAGAATCGACCCACGATCTGCGAGCTTCTCAAATGATCGCGGCTGCCGTTCACCGGCAACCTGGCGCTGCGATCAATCGGGCCAGGCCGCAGTCGGCGCGATTATGCCGAAACTTTGTGCATTGTCGGAAACCCTGCAAACCGCTCGGGTGAAGCTATATGATTCTCGATATAGCTAATTGAAATACCAAGGGATTTTCTCTGACTGGATGGACCCGCGGGATCGGCGCGATCGATATTCGCGCATGACAGCGTGGGCCAACCTGCTCCGCAGACGATTGTCGGGGCCACGAACGGTCGTGTATTCCACGGGCAATATGCGATCGATAGCCGGCCATTGAGCCGGCTGCCAGGACATCTCAGGGAAACGGTCAGGAGCGGGTGGACGGCGCAGCCAATCCGGCACGCCGGCCGGACATCCACGAGGAAAGGAACGTTTTTCAATGGCAACCACGACGGCCGGGCTCGAGCAGCTTCTGATGCAGCGCTCGCTCACCGACGCCCAGTTGATTGCGGCGGCGGAAACGGCGGCTGACTTCCGCATCCTTCCCGACGCCACCGTGATCAAGATCGGCGGCCAGAGCATGATCGATCGCGGCCGTGCCGCCGTCTATCCGCTGGTCGAGGAGATCGTCGCCGCCCGCAAGGCGCACAAGATGCTGATCGGGACCGGTGCCGGCACCCGCGCGCGCCACCTCTATTCGATCGCCGCCGGACTGAATCTGCCGGCCGGCGTGCTGTCGCAGCTCGGCGCCTCCGTTGCCGACCAGAACGCGGCAATGCTGGGCCAGTTGCTCGCCAAGCACGGCATCTCGGCGGTGGAAGGCGCGGGTCTTTCCGCCGTGCCGCTCTATCTCGCCGAGGTCAACGCGGTCGTCTTCAGCGGCATGCCGCCCTACGGCCTGTGGATGCGCCCTTCGGCCGATGGTGTCATCCCGCCCTACCGCACCGACGCCGGCTGCTTCCTGGTCGCCGAGCAGTTCGGCTGCAAGGCGATGATCTACGTGAAGGACGAGAACGGCCTCTACACCGCCAATCCGAAGACCGAAAAGAATGCCACCTTCATTCCCAAGATCTCGGTGCCCGAGATGAAGGCCAAGGGTCTGGCGGACTCCATCCTGGAGTTCCCGATGCTCGACCTGCTCGAAGCCTCGCGCCACGTCCGCGAGGTCCAGATCGTCAACGGACTCGTGCCCGGCAATCTGACCCGTGCGCTCGCCGGCGAGCACGTCGGCACCATCATCACCGCGAGCTGAGGGCCCCACCGCCATGGCTGACACCAACACCATCAAGCACGTCGCCTCGCCGCTCGCGCGCCAGACGCTGCTCGACGACAAGCTCACCCGTCCTGTCGCCGGCAAACGCCCGATCGCGCTGCTGCCCTGGCTGCAGGTCGTCAAGATCGGCGGCCGCGCGATCATGGACCGCGGCGCCGAGGCAATCCTGCCGCTGGTCGAGGAGATCAGGAAGCTGCTGCCGGAGCACCGGCTGCTGATCCTCACCGGCGCAGGTATCCGCGCCCGACATCTCTACGGCGTCGGCCTCGATCTCGGCCTGCCGGTCGGCTCGCTCGCACCGCTCGCAGCCAGCGAGGCCGGCCAGAACGGCCACATCCTGGCGGCGCTGCTGGCCTGCGAAGGCGTGTCCTACATCGAGCATCCGACGATCGCCAACCAGCTCGCGATTCATCTCACCGCGGCACGCGCAGTGGTCGGCAGTGCCTTCCCGCCCTATCACCACCACGAATTCCCGACCTCGCGCATTCCGACGCATCGGGCCGACACCGGCGCCTTCCTGATCGCCGATGCGCTCGGCGCCGCGGGACTGACGATCGTCGAGGACGTCGATGGCGTCTACACGGTCGACCCGAACGGGCCGGACGCGGCAAAAGCAAGACTGCTGGGTCAGACCAGCTTCGATGCGTTGGCCAGGCAGGACGGCACGCTGCCGTTCGACCGCACGCTGCTCGAGGTGATGGCCAACGCACGCCACATCTCGCAGGTCCAGGTCGTCAACGGCCTGGTGCCGGGACGGCTGACGGCGGCGCTGCGTGGCCACCACGTCGGCTCGATCATCACGACCGGCGCCAAGGCCGACTGATCCGTTGGATCGCGCAGACGACCGCCGATGCGAATGGCGGCCGTCCGCGTCAACCGACGCCTGGCTCACACCGCAAGATTCATCCAGACGGCCTTCGGCTCTGTGAAATTGTCCAGAGCGGCCGTGCCATGCTCGCGGCCCAGTCCCGAGTCGCGATCGCCACCCCACGGCAACCGCACATCGGTGTAGCCATAGGTGTTGATCCACACCGTGCCCGCGCGCAGCCGCTTGGCGAGGCGCTGGACGCGGCCGATGTCGCGGCTCCAGACGCCGGCGGCCAGGCTGTAGGCGGTGCCGTTGGCCATGCGCAGCGCGTCGGCCTCGTCCCTGAACTTGATCACGCTGACGACCGGTCCGAAAATCTCCTCCTGGGAGATCCGCATCTCGTGCGTGACGCCGGCGAATACGGCGGGGCTGACGAAGTAGCCACGCGGTGCGGCACGCGCCCCGCCGGTCACCAGCGAAGCGCCCTCGTTGCGGCCGATCTCGACATAATCGAGGATCGTCTTCATCTGCCGCTCGGAGATGACGGGTCCCAGCGAGGTGGCACGATCGAGCGGATCGCCGATCCGTAAGCCCCTCGCCCGCTCGGTCAGGCGCTCGACAACCTCGTCATAGACACGCTCCTGCACCAGCACGCGCGAGCCGGCCGAGCACACCTGCCCCGTGTTGAAGAAGATGCCGCTGGCCGCGGCCTTCGCGGCCGCCTCGATGTTCGCATCATCGAAGATGACGTTGGCAGACTTGCCGCCGAGCTCAAGCGACACGTGTTTGAAGTTGCCGGCCGCGCCCTTCATGATGCCGCGGCCGACGCCGGGCGAGCCGGTGAACGTAACCTTGTCGACATCGGGATGATTGACCAGCGCCTCGCCGACCGTGCGCCCGGGACCGGTCACGATGTTGAGAACGCCGGGCGGCAGACCGGCTTCGAGCGCGAGATCGCCGATCCGCAGCGCCGACAGCGAGGTCAGCTCGGCGGGCTTCATCACGACGGTGCAGCCGCAGGCCAGCGCCGGCGCGAGCTTCCACATTCCGATCATCAGCGGGAAGTTCCACGGCACGATCGCAGCGACGACGCCGACGGGCTCGCGCACCGTGTAGGTCAGGGCATCGTCGCGCGTGGACACGACCTCACCGCTGATCTTGTCGGCCCAGCCGGCGTAATATGTGAGTGTATCGATCGCTGCGGGCAGATCCTGGCGCAGCACGGCCGCAACCGGCTTGCCGGCATCGAGGCTTTCGAGCTCGACGATCTCGTCGGCATGATCACGCAGCAGCTGCGCCCATCTCAGCAGGATCGCGCCACGCTCCGCTGCGCGCATCGTGCGCCACGGCCCTTCGAAAGCACGCCGCGCCGCTGCGACGGCACGGTCGACATCCTCGGCGTTGCCCTCGGCGATCGTCGCGATCGGCTGCTCGGTGGCAGGATTGAACGACACGAACGAGCGCCCCGAGACGGAGGGAACGTGCCGGCCGTCGACCAGGAGCTGCAGCGGCTTCGCCAGATAGCGCGACGCGCTGGAGCCGCGTTCGTAGTCATATGCAATGGACATCATATTTCCTCCGCTTCTTGTATGCCAGCGTAGGAGCAAATATGAGTTCGTAAATATGATATCTGTTGCCTATGGCGGGCCATCATATGAAGCCGACTTCACAAGCAGGTCCGATGCTGCGCATCGCGATCGAACCCGTCTGGCGCTTCCACTGGGATGACGGACCGCAGAGCATCGTCGTGATGCTCAGCGTGCTCAGCGAAATCAGGAAAACCGGCAAGATCACCAGCGCGGCCCATGACGCGCACCTCTCCTATCGTCATGTCTGGAATCTGATCGAGCAATGGTCCGCATTCTTCGGCGTGCCGCTGGTGGAGACCCAGCGCGGCAAAGGATCGAAGCTCACGGCGTTCGGCGACAAGCTGGTCTGGGCCGGCGAGCGCATGCAGGCCCGTCTCGGCCCGCAGCTCGACAATCTGGCGCAGGAGCTGGTGACCGAGATCAAGCCGTTCCTGCAGCCGCATCCCACCGTAATCCGCGTGCATGCAAGCCACGGCTTCGCCGTCGCCAAGTTGCGCGAGCTGCTCGATCGCGAGCCGGGCGTCGGCGTCGATCTGCGCTATGTCAGCAGCCAGCATTCGCTGGTGTCGCTCGCGCAAGGCGCCTGCGACCTGTCCGGTCTGCATCTGCCGCGCGGCGAACTGCGCGCACAGAGCATCCAGGCTTGCCGGGATTGGCTCGATCCCCGGCAGGACTGCGTCATCAGCTTCGTGACCCGCGAGATGGGATTGATGGTCAAGCGCGGCAATCCGCTGTCGATCCGATCATTGGCGGACATCGCGGATGGCAAGATTCGCTTCGTCAACCGCGATCATGATTCAGGCACCCGCCTGCTGTTCGATCAATTGCTCGCTTCGCACGGATTGGACGAGGCGCGCATCAATGGCGCGCAGCAGATCGAGTTCACCCACGCTGCCGTCGCGGCCTATGTCGCGAGCGACATGGCCGACGCCTGCTTCGGCGTCGAGGCGGCTGCGCGGCAGTTCGGGCTGGACTTCATCCGTATCCTGACCAAGGACTACTTCTTCGCCTGCCATCAGTCGTTTCTCGAGAGCGATCCGATGCGGCGCATCCTCGATGTGATGAAGGGCGACGACTTCCATTGCGCCATCGCCGCCCTGCCCGGCTATCAGCCGGCCGACACGGGCTCGGTTCACACCGTGCGCGAGTTCCTCGATCGGCTGGACGCCGAAGCCTGACGGCGCGTGCGGTCGGATCCGCTGGCGCAGACGACCGCTACGGCAGATCGACGCCCCGCGCCGGCACCGGCTCCAGCTGGCCCTGACGCTGCAGCGCGCGGCCACGCCAGATCGAGCCGGCGAGCAGCACCACGCCGGCGCCGATCAGCGACATCAGCGTCTCCATGACATCGACATGGCTCGCGAGAGTGGTCTTGCCGGCGAGCAGCGCCGAGGTCGCCTCGATGTTGATGACGACGGTGCCGTCGAGCAGATGGTGCAGCATCGGCTCGATCGCGGGATCGGTCGCGATCACCTCGCCGGCCACCCAGCCGAGCAGCATCGCGCCGAGCCAGACCAGCAGCGGGAAGCGATCGAGCACCAGCATGATCAGCGCGGCACCCGCGATGATCAGCGGGATGCTCATGGCGAGGCCGATGATCAGCAGCGACGCCTGGCCGTTCGCGGCCGCAGCCACCGCGATCACGTTGTCGAGGCTCATCACGAGGTCGGCGAGCGCGACAATGCGGACCGCATGCCACAGCGTCGTGCCGGCGGCGATCTCGTCGTTCTCGTCTTCGGGCACCAGCAGCTTGGCAGCGATCACGAGCAGCGCCAGCCCACCGACCAGCTTCAGGTACGGCAACGCCATCAGGGTGGCGACGATGCCGGTAAAGGCGATGCGCAGCGCGACGGCAATGCCGGAGCCGGCGACCATGCCCCAAAAGCGATGCTTGCCGTGCAGGCCGCGGCAGGCGAGCGCGATGACCAGCGCATTGTCGCCCGACAACAGCACGTTGATCCAGACGATCTTGCCGAGCGCGAGCCAGAAGCCCGGGCTCTGCAGGTCGGCCTCGAATTGAGCGAGCATGTGGCCGAAGCTGGCGGAATCGGCGAGTTGCGATAGCCAGTTCACGGCCGGGCCTTTCAGACAAGTTCAGCGTAGAACACGACGGTCGTGCGGCGGAGGGCGCCCTCCGCCGCACGAGGATCGATCAACCGACGATCTCGTTGCCGGAGAAGAACTGCGCGATCTCGATCGCAGCCGTTTCGGCCGCGTCGGAACCGTGCACCGAGTTCTCGCCGATCGACTTCGCATGCAGCTTGCGGATGGTGCCGTCGGCCGCCTTCGACGGATCGGTGGCGCCCATCACGTCGCGGTACTTCAGGATGGCGCCCTCGCCCTCGAGCACCTGGACCACGACCGGCCCGGAGATCATGAAATCGACCAGTTCGCCGAAGAACGGCCGCGCCTTGTGCACGGCATAGAAGGTCTCGGCCTGATCGCGCGTCATGCGGATGCGCTTCTGGGCCACGATGCGCAGGCCGGCCTTCTCGATCAGCGCGTTGATCGCGCCGGTGAGATTACGCTCGGTCGCGTCGGGCTTGATGATCGAAAAGGTGCGCTCAATCGCCATGATGTCGTCCTTGGAGGTGCGGGATTTGGGTGAGTTGCGGGCTTATATCGACGCGATCGGCCGACGGCAAGCGACCGGGACCCTGCCGGAGGCGGGACGCCTTACGACAATTTCACGATTCTGAACATAGTCTGAAGGGTCCGTGCCACCCGTGTTCAGCTCAGGGGCCTTAAGGTCGTGGCTATCGGGCGGGGACGAGCCAGCAGCACGACCGGTGGCCGCCCTCTCCCAGCCTCATCCGTCGGACAATTTCGGCGCCACCAGCGCTGTCATCCAGGAGACGATCATGTTGCGCAAACTCTCCCTCATCGCGGCGGCCGCAATTGCCCTCGGCGCAGCCGCCCTCGCCCCGACCGCCGCCTCGGCTCATTGGCACGGCGGCTGGCATGGGGGCGGTTGGCACGGCGGCTATGGCGGATGGCACCGTCCGTTCTACGGCCCGCGCTTCTTCGTCGGCGGCCCGGTCTACAGCTACGGCTATGGCGGCTGCTACGTGCGCCGCGTGGTTCCGACCCCGTGGGGACCGCGCTGGCGGTTGATCAACCGCTGCTATTGATACGAGCCTCGGCGCGGCACCCGCCCCCCGCCGCACCGAACTCGCATTGCCCCGGCGTCTCCCCCACGCCGGGGCTTTTTTTGTGCACTTTCAACCTCATTTCGGGGTATTCCGGTCGGGAGCCGGAAACAAATCGAGCGGCCACGACTTGTTACAGCATCGTCCTGCAACTGCCCGTGGAATACCGTCATGTCTGGCCGCACCGCCGATTTCAGCGACGCGCTCGATCGCAAGACCAGCCGGTCGATCTGCGAGGCCGTCGGCGAGCGCCTGCAACGCAGCCTGCCGCCGGACGGCTCTCACCTGCCAGCTCCCCTCGCGGAGCTGATGAACGAATTGCGCAAGCGCGACGAGGCCGGGACGAGCCGATCCGGCCGCTGAGACGCGACAAAGCGGTTGCCTTTGGCCGCGCGCGCGGTGACAAGGCGCGCATGCTTTCCATCACCGACATCTCCATCCGCCTCGCCGGACGGCTTCTCATCGACCAGAGCTCGGTGCAGATTCCGCCCGGCGCCCGCGTCGGACTGGTCGGCCGCAACGGCACCGGCAAGTCGACCCTGTTCAAGGCGATCCGCGGCGAACTGTCGCTGGAGACCGGCAGCATCAGCGTGCCACCGCGGTGGCGCATCGGCAGCCTGGCCCAGGAAGCCCCGAGCGGGCCCGAAAGCCTGATCGAGGTGGTTCTCCGGGCCGACCTCGAGCGGCACGCGCTGCTGCACGAGGCCGAGACGGCCCATGACGCAGACCGTATCGCCGAGATCCAGACCCGCCTCGTCGACATCGACGCGCATTCGGCGCCAGCGCGCGCGGCCGCGATTCTCAGCGGCCTCGGATTTTCCGCCACGGACCAGGCGCGGGCCTGCGCCGAATTCTCCGGCGGCTGGCGCATGCGGGTTGCGCTGGCGGCCACGCTGTTCGCCGCGCCAGACCTGCTCCTGCTGGACGAGCCGACCAACTATCTCGACCTCGAGGGCACGCTGTGGCTCGAGGATCACCTGGCACACTATCCGCGCACGGTGATCGTGATCAGCCATGACCGCGATCTCCTGGAGACCTCCGTCGACCAGATCCTGCATCTCGACCGTTGCAAGCTGACGCTATATCGCGGCAGCTACTCCTCCTACGAAGAACAGCGCGCCACGCGCGAGATGCTCGATGCCAAGGCGGTCAAGCGCCAGGAAGCGGAGCGTGCGCGGCTGCAGGCCTTTGTCGAGCGCTTCAAGGCCAAGGCCTCGAAGGCGCGCCAGGCGCAGTCCCGCGTCAAGATGCTGGAGCGGATGAAGCCCATCACCGCGCTCGTCACCCAGGACGTGCACGAGATCACGTTCCCCGCACCGGAGCGACTGCTGTCGCCGCCGATCATCGCGGTCGACAACGCTTCCGTCGGTTACGACCCCGCGCAACCAGTGCTCAACCGCGTCACCTTGCGCATCGACAATGACGACCGCGTCGCGTTGCTCGGCGCCAACGGCAATGGCAAGTCCACGCTGGTGAAGCTGCTCGCCGGCCGGCTCGCACCGTTCTCCGGCAAGGTCACGCGCGCCGACAAGCTGTCGATCGCCTATTTCGCCCAGCACCAGCTCGATGAGCTGGACGAGACCGGATCGCCGTATAGTCACGTGCGCAAGCTGATGGGCGATGCGCCGGAATCGAAGGTGCGCGCGCGCGCCGGCGCGATCGGGTTTTCCGGCAAGGCGGCGGACACGCTGGTGAAGAGCCTGTCGGGCGGCGAGAAGGCGCGGCTGCTGCTCGGGCTCGCGACCTTCTTCGGCCCGAACATGATCATCCTGGACGAGCCGACCAACCATCTCGACATCGACAGTCGCGCCGCGCTCGCCGAGGCGATCAACGAATTTCCCGGCGCGGTGATCATGGTGTCGCACGACCGCTATCTGATCGAGGCCTGCGCCGACCGCCTCTGGGTGGTCGCCGACCGCACCGTGAAGACCTATGATGGCGACCTCGATGACTACAGGCGCATGGTCCTGTCGACGCGCAGCGCGCCGGCCCGCGACAACGAGCGCTCTCAGGCCGTCGAGAAGACCGAGCGGCCCCGCAGCGACAACAAGCGCAGCGGGCTGAAGCAGAAGATTGCTGCAGCCGAGGCCGAGATCGCCCGGATCACCGAGATCATCGCCAAGATCGACAGCGCGCTGTCGCTGCCGGACATCTTCACACGCGACCCGAAGCAGGCCGCGCAATTGTCGAAGGCGCGCGCCAATGCCGCCGACGCGCTGGCGCGCGCCGAGGAGCAATGGCTGGAGGCCAGCACGCTGTATGACGAGGCAGGGAGCTGAAGCGCACGAGCCTCGCATCGGGGCATTCGGCGGAAAGTCGCAGACAACTCGGCTTTCGCAGAATACCCTCGCGCTCAGCGGCTCGCGCGGATGAATGCATGGTCGGCGCGAGCGGCCGGATCAGTTGGTCCGCTGAAACAGGTCCGCACCCGGCAGGTTGCCGAGATCGCCGTTGGGCTGAATGTAGAAGAGATTCCAATTCGTCCGGAGTAGATTGCCGCCGACCTGGCCTCTCCACCGCGTGATCGAATTGCACTGAGCAAATGTCACGACCAGCATGACGGCGCTGCCGGCCGATCTGCCGGATACCGGATAGGGAATGCCCTGGCACGCAAATCCTGGCGCGTTGTTGGTGAATTGTCCTCGCACCTGTCCATCGGTGACTGACCAGATCTCGAGCACCGAGCCTCGTTGATTTGTCCATCTCGACGGCGCCGGCAGGACGTCGGCACGCGCAGCAATCGACGAAACTACGACAATCATCGCTGCAAAAAGATACTTGCTGAAGAACCACTTCATGGCGCGCCTCGCTATGCCCGGAGCTGGAGGTAGCAATGATGCCTACATACATCCATAAGCTGGAAAGCGCCATTGTGGCGGGTTCAAAATTGCTCTACTTTCGGTAGACAACGTTGATGTTGAGGTTCGATTGAAGCGATTTCAGGAGGACGAAACATGAACAAGCAGCTCTACGCTCGACTTGACGGCCTGCTCTACGACGTCTGTGTCAAGGCGGGTCAGAAGGTGCAGACCGGTGAGGTCCTCTACGTCATCGAGGCGGCCAAATCACAGCTGTCGGTGAAAGCTCCCTATTCCGGGACAATCAGTCAGGTCCGGCGCGGTGCGGGCGAGACGTTGAGCGCGACCGATGTCGTCATGGAGTTGGATGCGGAGGACGCAGCGGCCTGATCAGTCGCTCAAGTCCGGGGTTCGCTGCAGACGGATCGGCGAGGACGCGCCGTTGTAGACCGTCGCTCGAGCCAGCACGCGCTCGGCCTCTACGGGCGGCCAGGATTTTTCGATCTTGGGTCGTTTCCTGTCGAAGGCGCATTGCAGCTCCTCCGGCAGGTCGGACCAGAAGGGCACGAAGGACAACACGATCAAGGCGCGGTCTTCGCTCGAATTGTTGGCATGGGATGCATGCAGAAGCCTGCCGTCGCGAACGATCAGATCCCCCCTCCGAACGGTCACATCGACTTCGTCGTGGCGTGTGGAAACCAGCACGTCGTCGACAGGCAGAATCCGATCGGGATGCGTCGGCCGGTCCTTGATCAAGGCATTGAGATCGTTCTTGCGCCGATGGCTGCCGGGAAGCACGCGCAAGCATCCGTTCGCGGCGCTCGTATCGGTCAAGTAGTACATGAAGTAGAGAATTGGAGGCGTGGCGGCGTAGCTCGCAGCGCTCGACCAGCCCCACCAATCCTGGTGCCAGTGCAGCCTCGGACATCCGGCCGGCTTGGAGATCAGGAAGCCGGCAAAAAAGCGTGCATCCCGGTATCCGGCGCGCTCCAACAGTTCATACTGTGCATCGAACAGAATGATCGGCGCGAAATCGGCCGACGAGCCAACTGAGACAACGGATCCGAGATGAGGCTCCGCGATCGCCTCACGACCGGCTCGCGACTTGATTCGATCGCCGGCCTCGAGCAACTCGCGAGGAAGAAAACCACGGCGCACCGCATACCCGGCCTCCTCCAACTCGCGACGGAGGCCGGTGATTTGCATGGCCGCCTCCTCCGTCAGGTCGCCCGCTTCTTCGCCTTGGGCTTCGCCACCTTCGGCGCCGGTCCCGGGTCGGGCGCGCGCTCGACCGAGGTCAGGCGACCGGAGCTGAACGTGTAGACGCCGGCGCGTGCGCCGCGCAGCCAGGTCACGGTGGCCACGCGCTCGCCGCCATTGCTCGAGATGTTGACGTTGTCGGGTGCACCGATGCCGCGCACCACGTCGCATTCGGTATGGCCGAGCGCAACGGTGCCGCCGACAGCCGGCGCGGCCGTGGCGGGATCATTCGCCAGCGCGTTCGCGCCCGCAGCACCGGCCGCAGGCGCCATGCCCGGGCATGCGCCTTCGGCGCTCACAAGATCCTCAGCGGAGACCGGCTTGTCCGGCGTCAGCGGCGGCGCATCGATCGAGATGTTTTTGATGAACAGGCGCTGCGGCCGGTTGAACCACTCGGCGTCCTTGGACAGGAAATCGGGCGTGCTCGAGCATCCGGCGACGACCGGGGCAAGCACAAGGAACGCCAGAGCGCGCGTCAGCTGTTTGGTGTGGTCTCGCACGATGAACCTTGCTGAATTGCAACCTGTGGACACTCTAACGTGTTGTCCCAACATCACTTTGCGGCACGTTCGTGGCTTTGCCAACGCTCTGCCGGCAAATCGGCAGATTATCATTAATCACGCGGCGCTGCCATCATCGGCGCTTCACGGGCTTCCGTATCATTGCCGGCGCTGCCAGCGCCCCCGTTCATCCGCCTGCCAGTAGGTGACCTCGAATCCCCGCGATTTGCAATCGGTCCACGCCGATCTCGCAGCCGCGAGCGCGTCCGCATCATCGCCGTTGAACACGAGCACCATGCGCTCGTAGCTGTGCGAGTCCGCTGGCAGCGGCGCGTTATCCACCAGGAATCGTACGTTCGCGCGGTTGGGATTGCCTTCTTCCACCGCGAGCACGATCGGCTGGTCGGCCACATCGGCCACCCGCCAGGTGGCGTGCGGCAGAAACGAATCGTCGCGATAGGTCCACAGATGCGCATCGAGCGCATCCGCACGCTCTTCGGACGTCGACTGCACCACGACGCGCCAACCGCGCTCGAGCGACTTCTCGAGCAGTGGCGGCAGCACGCCTTCCAGGGTCATGTTCTGCAGATGGTAGAACAGGACTTCAGTCATCGCCCGACGTCACGCCTTGGCGCCGGATTTGGCTTCAGCCTTTTCAGCCTTGGAGTCGGATTTGGATTCGTAGGAATCCCACACCAGCCGATCGAGCAGCCGGACGCCGTAGCCCGATCCCCAGCTCCGGTTGATCTCCGATTTCGGCGCGCCCATCGCGGTGCCGGCGATATCGAGATGCGCCCACGGCGTGTCGTTGACGAAGCGCTGCAGGAATTGCGCGGCGGTGATCGAGCCGCCATGGCGTCCGCCGGTATTCTTCATGTCGGCGAACTGCGAATCGATCAGCTTGTCGTATTCGTGGCCGAGCGGCATCCGCCACACCTTCTCACCCGTCTCCTGCCCCGCCTTGAGCAGCTTGTCGGCGAGATCATCATTGTTGGTGAAGAGACCGGCATGCTCGGTGCCCAGCGCGACCATGATCGCGCCGGTCAGGGTCGCCAGGTCGATCATGAATTTCGGCTTGAACTTGGTCGCGACGTACCAGAGCACGTCGGCGAGCACGAGGCGGCCCTCCGCATCGGTGTTGATGATCTCGATGGTCTGACCCGACATCGAGGTCACGATGTCGCCCGGACGCTGGGCGTTGCCGTCCGGCATGTTCTCGACGAGGCCGATCGCGCCGATCACGTTGGCCTTGGCCTTGCGGGCGGCGAGCGCATGCATCAGGCCGACCACGCAGGCCGCGCCGCCCATGTCGCCCTTCATGTCCTCCATCGAGCCGGCCGGCTTGATCGAGATGCCGCCGGTGTCGAAGCACACGCCTTTGCCGATGAACGCGACCGGCTGCTCGCCGCGCTTGCCGCCATTGTAGTGCATCACGACGGTGCGGCTCGGCCGTGCCGAGCCCTGGCCGACGCCGAGCAGCGCGCCCATCCCGAGTTTCTTCATCGCGGGCACGTCGAGGATCTCGACGGTGACGCCGAGCTTGCGCAAGGCGGCAGCGCGCTTGGCGAACTCCTCCGGGTAGAGCACGTTCGGCGGCTCGTTGACGAGATCGCGCGCCAGGATCACCCCGTCGGTCACGTGGGATCGCGGCGCGAAAGCCTTCTTGGCCGCCGCGACGTCCGGCACGGCGATCGAGACATTGGCGCTGACGGCGCCTTCCTCGTCCTTCTTCTTGGTCTTGTAACGGTCGAACCGATAGGCCCGCAGCCGAATGCCGGCGGCCAGCGAGCTGACCTGATCCGGCAACAGCGGTCCCGAAGGCAGCTCGGCGAGCACCGTCACCGCTTCAGTTCCGGCGTTCAGCTTTCCGGCTAAAGTCCCGCCGTATTTGAGGAAATCCTTGTCCTTGAGGTCCGAGCCCTTGCCGATGCCGATGACGATCAAGCGCTGAATCTTGATTCCCTCTGGAGCCAGCAGGTCCAGCACCGCGCCATCCTCGCCCTTGAACCGGGCCGCACCGGCCGCGCGCTTGACGAGGTCCGAGGCTCCCCCGAGCGCCTTCTCGGTCGCGACTCCAAGTCGCAGGGTGTCATCGCAGAACGCCACCACGATGCCACGCGGGGCGGTCGACAGCGGGACGAAGCCGACCTTGACGGCGTCGGACATCAAGCAATCCTCCAATTTCGACGTGATGAGCCGCCACGTCCGACCGAAAACCTCAACGGCCAGACCAGGATGGCGGCAGTTCGGAACCCAACTTGGCAGCAGTATGACCTGCCGGGACCGGGGCTGCCAAGGGTCGCGTGGCGGCCCAGTCACAATGATGAAATTTTAACCGTATTTTCGTGGCGCCATGCCACAGCCATTTTGTCGACGGATCAAAGGGATGGTAGAGATATTCACCGCCTTCGGAACGTGACGGCGACAGCAGCCTTGGGGGCCCGTTGCGAGGGTTGGCTGCGGCGCTCGTTCCGGAACAGATGACTGGGGATCGAGCGCAGACGATGGGGTCCATCGACAGGTATATCTTTCGCACGACGCTGGCGTCGTTCGCGTTGGTCCTGGTCAGCCTCACCGGCGTGATCTGGATTACGCAGGCGCTGCGCGGCATCGACCTGATGACCAGCCAGGGCCAGACGATCCTGACCTTCCTTGGCATCACCGGCCTCGTGATTCCCTCCCTGCTCGGCGTCATCGCGCCGATCGCGCTGATGATCGCGGTCTCGCACACGCTGAACAAGCTTGCGACCGATTCGGAGATCATCGTCATGAACGCGGCCGGCATGTCGCCGATCCGGCTGTTCGTGCCGTTCGCCTATGCCACCTGCGCGGTGGCCGTGCTGGTGACGCTGATCGCCGCCTTCTTCGCCCCCGACGGCCTGCGCCGGATCAAGCAGTGGGATGCCGAGATCACCGCCGACGTGCTCGCCAACATCCTGCAGCCCGGGCGGTTCGCGCAGCTCGACCAGAACCTCACCATCCGGATCCGCGAGCGCCAGCCGGGCGGCGAGTTGTCCGGAATCCTGATCGACGACCGCCGCGACCCCAAGGAGCGAATCACGATCATCGCCGAGAAGGGCACCGTGGTGAAGAATGCCGATGGGTCATTCCTGGTGCTCGAGGACGGCAATCTGGAACGCTTCGAGCTCGGCAAGCGCGAGCCGGCGATGGTCGCGTTCGCCCGCTACGCCTTCGACATGTCGAAGTTTTCGAACCAGGGCCGCGACGTCACGCTCGGCATTCGCGAGCGCTATCTGTGGGAGTTGATGGCGCCCGCCGAGAACGATCCGATCTACAAGCAGATCCCCGGACAGTTCCGCCAGGAATTGCACGACCGCTTCCTGGCGCCGATCTATCCGTTCGCCTTCGCGGCCCTCACCTTCGCATTCCTGGGCGCGCCGCGGACGACACGCCAGAGCCGCAACTTCTCGTTCGGCAGCGCCATTCTCGCCGTGTTCGGCGTGCGCATGGCGGGCTTCGCCTGCTCGGTCATGACCGTGAAGACGCCGATGGCGGCGCTGGTGCAGTACCTCATGCTGTTCGGCGTGCTCGGCCTCAGCATCTGGATCATCATCGGCGGCGTGGTGGTCGAGCCGCCGGCGCGGCTGATGGAAGCCATCAACCGCTCGAATGCGCGGATCGCGCGGCTGTTCGGAAGGCCGGCCACCGCATGAGCATGGTCACCAACACGCTCGGGCGCTATTTCGCCGGCCGCTTCCTGGTCTCGGCGGTCGGCGTGTTCGCGAGCATCTTCATCCTGCTCGTGCTCGTCGACTACATCGAGATGGTGCGCAAGACCTCCGGGCTTGCCTCCGCCTCGGCGCTGATGGTGGCGGAGACGTCGCTGTTCCGGGTGCCGCAATTGCTCGAGAAGATGATGCCGTTCTGCGTTCTGATCGGCGCCATGACCTGCTATCTCGCGCTGTCGCGCCGACTCGAACTCGTGGTGGCGCGCGCAGCCGGGGTCTCCGCCTGGCAGTTCATCGCGCCGGCGCTGGCAAGCGCCATCGTGCTCGGGCTGATGGCCACGACCCTCTACAACCCGATGTCGGCCAATCTGCGCGAGCTCTCCAAGCGCATGGAGGCCGAGCTGTTCGGCGCAGCCCCGGGCGGCGGCGTGCAGGACGCGGCCGGCTTCTGGCTCAACCAGATCAACCCCGACGGCTCGGTCATCATCAATGCCGCGCGCAGCGAGCAGCAGGGCGTCCGCCTGACCGGACTGACCCTGTTCCGTTTTGATACGGACAAGCACTTCAAGGAGCGAATCGAAGCGCGCGAGGCGACCCTGGAAGAAGGCCGGTGGGTCTTCCGGTCGGTGCGCCGATTCTCCCTCGATGCGCCGCCGGTCGATGAACCGACGTACATTCTTCCGACCAGCCTGACGCCGGCGCAGGTCCGAAACAGCTTCTCCACCCCCGAAACTGTGTCGTTTTGGCAACTGCCGACATACATCCGTTCGTCGGAGAGCTCAGGCTTCGCGACCGCGGGGTACCGACTGCAGTATCATAAGCTGATCGCGCAGCCGTTTTTGCTGGCTGCGATGGTCATGCTGGCTGCGTCCGTGTCGCTCAGGTTCTTCCGAATGGGTGGCGTACAGAAAATGGTTTTGAGTGGCGTGGGCGCCGGGTTTCTGCTCTACGTTCTGTCGAAAGTAACTGAAGATTTGAGCAAGGCTGAGTTGATGAATCCGATCGCTGCGGCGTGGCTGCCGGTGTTCGTCGGCGGCCTCACCGGTTTCATGGCTTTGCTCTACCAGGAGGACGGCTAGTGTCGTTCGTTGCCGTCCGTCAGACAGCGCTCGCCGCGCTTCGGCAGCATGCCGTTGCGCGCGCCGGTTGCGCGCGCGTGCGTCGCGCCGGGTCTGGCGTACTTGGATTCGTTCTGGCCTGCGGGCTCGGCCTGATGGTTGCTGCTGCGACCGCGGTCGTGGCGCCGACCCCTGCCGTCGCGCAGGGCTTCACCTACAATCCGCGCCCGCCCAAGGCGCCGCCGCCGCGCGTCGCCAACGACAACCAGATGCTGGTGCAGGCGACCGAGGTCGATTACGACTACAACAACTCGCGCGTGTCGGCGGTCGGCAACGTCCAGCTGTTCTACAACGGCACCTCGGTCGAGGCCGACCGGGTGATCTACGACCAGAAGACCAAGCGCCTGCATGCGGAAGGCAACATCCGCATGACCGACGCCGACGGCAAGATCACCTACGCCAACAGCCTCGATCTGTCGGACGACTATCGCGACGGCTTCGTCGATTCGCTGCGCGTCGAGACCGAGGACCAGACGCGGATGGCGGCGACCCGCGCCGACCGCTCCAAGGGCAATTACACCGTCTTCGAGAACGGCGTGTACACCGCCTGCGCGCCGTGCAAGGACGATCCGAAGAAGCCGCCGCTGTGGCAGGTCAAGGGTGCGCGCATCATCCACGACCAGACCGAGAAGATGCTGTATTTCGAGAACGCCCAGCTCGAATTCTTCGGCGTTCCCCTGGCGTACATTCCCTATTTCTCGACGCCCGATCCGACCGTGAAGCGCAAGAGCGGCTTCCTGATGCCCGGCGTCACCCAGACCGGCGGCTACGGCTTCGGCGTCGACATCCCGTATTACTGGGCGATCGCGCCGGATTACGACGCGACCTTCACGCCACGCATCACCTCCAAGCAGGGCGTGCTGCTGCAGACCGAGTTCCGCCAGCGCCTCAGCAACGGCAGCTATCAGGTGCGCCTGTACGGCATCGATCAGCTCGACCGCAAGGCCTTCGCCGGCCAGCCGGGCGACCGCCAGTTCCGCGGCGGCGTCGACACCAAAGGCCAGTTCGCGCTCAACGACAAATGGGTCTGGGGCTGGGACGGCATCCTGCTGTCCGACTACATGTTCCTGTCGGATTACCGGCTGGCGCAGTATCGCGATCCGTTCAACTCGTTCATGAGCCTCCCGACCGAGGCGATCTCGCAGCTTTACTTGACCGGCGTCGGCAGCCGCAGCTTCTTCGACGTCCGGGCGATCCACTATCTGAGCTTCTCGGGCAACCAGCAGACCGTGCCGGTGGTCTATCCGGTGCTGGATTACTCGAACGTGCTGAACTATCCCGTGTTCGGCGGCGAGTTCAGCTACAAGACCAACTTCGTCAATCTGAGCCGCCAGACGGCCGTGTTCGACCCGATCACGACCACGGCCAACACCGCCGGGCTGTGCACGACGGTGTCTGCCGATCCGCGGGCGCGCCTGCCCACCCAGTGCCTGCTGCGCGCCACGCCCGGCACCTACACCCGCCTGACCGCGCAGGCGGAGTGGCGGCGGTCGTTCACGGATCCCTACGGCCAGATCTGGACGCCGTTCGCGATCCTGCGCGCAGACGCGATCAACGCCAACGTCTCGAACCAGCCGGGCGTGGGCAACTTCCTGCAGACCGGGGACACCCAGGCGCTGCGCCTGATGCCGACGGTCGGCCTGGAATATCGCTATCCGTTCATCAACGTTCAGCCATGGGGCACGACGACGATCGAGCCGATCGCGCAAGTGATCATCCGGCCGAACGAGACCTATGCCGGCCGGCTGCCGAACGAGGACGCCCAGAGCATGGTGTTCGACGCCAGCAACCTGTTCAGCGTCGACAAGTTCTCCGGCTATGACCGCGTCGAGGGCGGCGGCCGCGCCAATGTCGGTGTCCAGGCCACCACGCAGTTCGACCGCGGCGGCACCATCAACGTGCTGTTCGGCCAGTCCTACCACCTGTTCGGGATGAACTCGTTCGCGGTGCAGGACGCCAACAACACCGCGATCGGTTCCGGCCTGGACAAGAACGCCTCGGACTACGTGGCGCGCGTCGACTATTCGCCGAACCGCACCTACACGTTCAGCATGCGCAGCCGGTTCGACCAGCAGACCCTGAACATCCAGCGCTTCGAGGCGGAAGCCAAGGCGAACTTCGATCGTTGGTCGGTGGCCCTGACCTACGGCAACTATGCCGCCGATCCGGCGCTCGGCTACCTCGACCGTCGCGAGGGCATCCTCGGCAGCGGCTCGGTCAAGGTGGCGCCGAACTGGGTCGTCACGGGTGCGGCGCGCTGGGATCTGGCAGCCAACAAGATCAACCAGTATGTGATCGGCGCCGGCTATGTGGACGATTGTTTCGTGCTGGCCGCCAACTATGTAACGTCGTATAATTATACGGCGGGCACCACTCCCCCCGTTCTGAGCCATGCCTATATGCTCCAGATCGGACTCCGGACGCTGGCCAATTCCTCGTCCACGGGAACCGGGGCTGGGGGCCTGCAGTAGCGCGCGCCAGTCTCCGACGGGCCGCTCCGTGGGGGTCGAAAGTCCCTCGTTGGGAGCCGTGGCGCCGCTTCCAGTTGGATCAATAGCGACAACGAAGCTTGGTCATGACGATCGCGTTCTCTCCTCGCCTTCGGGCCCTGGCCATCTGCACTCTTGCCGCACTCGTCTGCGGCATCGGAACGATGTCGGCTCGCGCCCAGAGCATCGTCGTCATGGTCAATGGCGATCCCATCACCGACTATGACATCGAGCAGCGCACCAAGCTGAACTTCCTGAGCACTCGCAAGCATCAGACTCGCCAGGAGATCATCAACGAGCTGATCGACGACAAGGTGAAGATCAAGGAAGGCAAGAAGTTTGGCGTCGAGCCGACCGCCTCCGACGTCGACCAGTCGTTTGCCGGCATGGGCTCTCGCATGCGGCTCAACCCGGAACAGTTGACCAAATCGCTGGAGAGCCAGGGTGTGCGGCCGGAGACGCTGAAGGCGCGCATCAAGGCCGAGATCGTCTGGAGCAGCCTGGTGCGCGGCCGCTACAAGGAACGCCTGATCGTCTCCGACAAGGACGTGGCCGCGGCTGTCGCCGCCGCGGGCGGCGATGGCGATCAGCAGGGCCAGGCGTTCGAGTACAAGATGCAGCCGATCGTGCTGATCGTGTCGAACTCCTCGAACCAGGGCCTGATGGAAGCGCGGCACAAGGAGGCCGAGGCCTTGCGCGCACGGGTGCAGACCTGCGCCGAAGCCAATAACATCTTCAAGACGACGGCGAATGCGGTCATCAAGGAGATCGTCGTCAAGACGTCCGCCGACATCCCGCCGAATCTGCGCAAGCTGCTCGATGACACGCCGATCGGCCACCTGACTCCGCCGGAAGCGACGCGGCAGGGCATCCAGATGGTGGCCCTCTGCTCGCGGACTCCGACCACGATCGACACGCCGAAGAAGCGGGAGATCAAGGAGCAGATGTACACCAAGAAATACGAGGCCACCTCCAAGGCCTATCTGCAGGAAGTCCGCAAGGCGGCGATGATCGAATATCGCTGATGACGAAGCCGCTCGCGCTGACCCTGGGGGAACCGGCAGGCATCGGACCCGACATCACCCTGCAGGCGTGGCTGCGCCGCACCGAGCTCGGACTCCCCGCCTTCTACGTGCGCGGCGATCCTGTCTTTCTCGCGCAGCGCGCCAGGCTGCTCGACCTTCCCGTCACCGTGGACGAGGTTCGCCCCGAACAAGCGGCACAGGCGTTTGCGACCACGCTGCCCGTGGTCTCCACCGGGCACGCCGTGACGGCGCTGCCGGGCCGGCCCGACGCGACGAGTGCCGCGGCGGCCATCGGCTCGATCCGTGAGGCGGTGGCCGACGTGAGGGCCGGACGCGCCAGCGCCGTCGTGACCAACCCGATCGCCAAGGCCGTGCTCTACCGTGCCGGCTTCTCGCATCCCGGCCATACCGAATTTCTCGCCGAGCTCGCCGCCGATGGCGGCGCGGTCCCGCAGCCTGTCATGATGCTGTGGTCACCGATGCTCGCCGTCGTGCCGGTGACGATCCACGTCGCGCTGCGCGACGCGATCGAGCAGCTCACGAGCCCGCTGATCACCTCGACGACGCGCATCGTCGCGGCGAGCCTGCGCCGCTATTTCGGCGTGTCGCGGCCGCGCATTGCGATGTCGGGACTCAATCCGCATGCGGGCGAGGACGGTACGCTCGGCACCGAAGAGGACACGATCATCGCGCCCGCGATCGCAACCTTGCGCAATGCCGGCCTCGACGTGCAGGGACCGTTGCCCGCCGACACGATGTTTCATGACGCCGCGCGCAAGACCTACGACTGCGCCATCTGCATGTATCACGACCAGGCGCTGATCCCGATCAAGACGCTGGCGTTCGACGACGGCGTCAACGTGACGCTCGGCCTGCCGTTCATCCGCACCTCGCCGGACCACGGCACGGCGTTCGGCATCGCCGGCAAGGGCAGCGCCAATCCGGCGAGCCTGATCGCGGCCCTGCGGCTCGCCGCGCGCATGGCCAGCCACGCGTCATGAGCGCCATCGACGACCTCCCGCCGCTGCGCGAGGTCATCCGCGATCATCAGCTGTCGGCGCGCAAGGCGCTCGGCCAGAACTTCCTGCTCGATCTCAATCTCACCGCCCGGATCGCGCGCGCCGCGGGTCCGCTCGAAGACGCCACCGTGGTGGAGATCGGCCCCGGCCCGGGCGGCCTGACGCGGGCGCTGCTCGCGCTCGGCGCACGCCACGTGATCGCGGTCGAGCACGACGAGCGCGCAATCCCGGCGCTGCAGGCGATCGCCGACCATTATCCCGGCCGCCTCGAAATCGTCTGCGGCGATGCGCGGACCTTCGACGTCGCGCCCTATCTCGGGACCACCAAGGCGAAGATCGTCGCCAACCTGCCCTACAACATCGCAACGCATCTCCTGATCGGCTGGCTCTCCGCAGAGCCGTGGCCGCCCTGGTACGACATGATGGTGCTGATGTTTCAGCGCGAGGTCGCCGAGCGCATCGTCGCGCGCGAGAACGAGGACGCCTATGGTCGGCTCGGCGTGCTCGCCAACTGGCGCTGCGAGACCAAGATCCTGTTCGACATCTCGCCATCGGCCTTCGTGCCGCCGCCGAAGGTCACGTCGTCCGTGGTGCGGCTGGTGCCGCGCCCGTCGCCCGAACCCTGCGACCGCCGCGCGCTCGAGCAGGTCGCCGCCGCCGCCTTCGGCCAGCGTCGCAAGATGCTGCGGCAGAGCCTGAAGTCGCTGCCGGCGGATCCCGCGCGGCTCGCAGCCGCCGCGGGCGTCGATCCCACCCGCCGCGCCGAGACCATTCCGGTGTCGGGCTTTGTTGCCATGGCCCGCGAATTGACCAATAGTCGCGACGAGAACAAGTCGTAATCAACAAGCATTTCAGGGAGTTTCATCATGGCGTTGATGCGCCGTCAGTCGCTCGTCAAGTTCGATGCACCGCTGTGCGAAACCATCGTCGAGACGCCGAAGCCGCAAGGCCGGGAAGTTCTGGTTCGCATCGAGCGCTGCGGCCTGTGCCACTCCGACCTGCATATCCAGGACGGCTATGCCGATCTCGGCGGCGGCAAGCGCCTGGACACCACGCGCGGCATGACCCTGCCCTTCACGCTCGGCCATGAGATCGCCGGCGTTGTCGACGAGGTCGGAGCCGACGTGCCGAAGGAGCTGATCGGCGCCCGGCGCGCGGTGTTTCCGTGGATCGGCTGCGGCCAGTGCCGCGACTGCGCCAATGGCGACGAGAATTTGTGCGCCAAGCAGCGCTTCCTCGGCGTCTCGATCGACGGCGGCTTCGCCACCCACGTGCTGGTGCCGGATGCGAAGTATCTGCTGGAATACGATCCGCTGCCGGTCAACCAGGCCGCGACGCTGATGTGCTCCGGCGTAACGGCCTATGGCGCGCTCAAGCGCCTCGTGGATCGGCCTCGCCAGCGCAATCTGCTGCTGATCGGACTCGGCGGCGTCGGCATGATGGGCCTGTCGTTCGCGCAGGCTATGTTCAAGCAGCCGATCTCGGTGGCCGACCTCTCGGCGGCCGCGCGCGAGACCGCGCTGCAGAATGGCGCTGCGACGGCCTACGATCCGGCCGAGCCGGATGTGATCAAGCGCATCCTCAAGGAGACCGAGGGCGGCTTCGACGAAATCGTCGATTTCGCCGGCAACGAGAAGTCGATGGCCTTTGCGGTTTCCGTCGCAGCGCGCGGCGGCAAGATCGTCGTGTCCGGACTGATGGGCGGCCAGTTCACCCTGCCGATGGTTCAATGGGTGTACAAGCGCCTGACCATCGAGGGTTTCATGGTCGGCACGCTGGCCGAGGCGCACGAACTGATGGCGCTCGCGCGCGCCGGCAAGATCAAGCCGCCGCCGATGCGCGAGGAGCCGATGGCTGACGTACAGAAGTGGATCGATGCGCTGCGCGCCGGCCATGTGGTCGGACGCGTGGTGCTGACGAACTGATCCCTCGCCGTTGCGACATCGCACGCGGCGGCGGTGCTGCACCGCCGCCACTGCGGCCAATCATTTGTCCACAAACGTAGAGGTTGTCGGCGCGACGCCTCTGACCCTTGAGGGTGAAAAGCCAGGTCCATCGTCACCGATGTGACCGATTTGGCGCGATAGCGCGGCCAAAATCGCGGCGTGATGCGGAGCTTCTTGTGGGAAAAAAGCCGCACTCGGGCACGAAAGGATCGCGACAGAATTAATCCGGAATTGCGGCTCATTGCCACCCAACTTCTCTCCGAGAACGCGCCGTTGCGTAAGCGTATCCGGAGTCTTCAATGGCAAGCCGAACGGCAGGAGTTGCGTTTGCCATTGCAGCCGGAATCCTTGGCACCGTCGTGCTCGTGCTGCCGCGCGTCGTGTTGGCGGCGGAGGAATGTCTGACCGAGCCGACGGGAGAGAAGTCCGACGCGCAACGCTGGTACTATCGTTTCGATCGTGGCACCAATCGGCGTTGCTGGTATCTGAAAGACGCCAACGGCAACACCCGTGACGCCGCGGCACCGATACGGGCGACGCAGCAGCCGGCTCCGTGGGACTTCGCCCAGCCCGCTCCACCCAAACTGACGCCAAGACGCACCGATGGCCCGGTCGCTCGCACCAGCGACGCCCTCGCAGAAGCGCCGCAGCCGCGGCTGCGTGCCGATCTCGCCGTGCGGGGCACCCCGAAGCCACAGACTCTTGCCACACCGACGACGCTGACCGCATCCGACACCAGCCTGCCCCGCAGCCTCGATACCTCGCCCTGGCCCTCTGCCCCGCCACAACAGGCGGAGCCGATCGCTGCCGATGCGCCACCGCCGGCAATGGCCGACGACGGCAATGCGGAGCCGGACACGAATGCGGCGCCGGCTGCCGACGGGCCGATCATCGCACCGAAGCCAAGCAAGCCCGAAGCGCCCATCCACGTGCTCCTGCTCGTGGTCGTCGGCGCACTCGCGATTTCAGGACTGCTGGCGAGCGCGCTCTATCGGCTCAGCCGGATGGGACGGCGGCAACGGCGCAACGGCAGCTGGCACGCGGACGCAGTACGGATGCGCCGTAGTCGCATCAAACCACGGTCCAAGGCGCCGCAGGGCGGGATGCGTGCGAGCCGCGGCAGCATGCCGGCGGCACCATCCCATCCAGGCGGCAGCCGCGGCTCCCAGCCAGCTTCGGCGCTCGACCTCGCGAGCGCGCGGCTGTCCGCTTCAACGGACCAGATCGACCCCCGTGCGCAGCGACCGGCGCCGTCTCCCCAGCATCAGGATCACCCGGCCGTGGCCGCACGCCGGCGCGACCGGGACGCGGCTGCGGAGATGCAGCGATCACAGTCCACCGACGCAGTATGGCAGGCGGTCGATGAGTTGGTGGATCGCGCAGCAGTGCGCCGGGCCGAGCCTTCCGGGGCACAGATCGCTGCGACCAACGCGCCGCCATCGCCGGTTGCCGCAACGGCCCCATCGCCTGCTGCTCCGGCGCAGGCACAACTGACGGCTGCCCAGATGGCCGCCGCGCAGGCGGCTGCCGCCAAGATTGCAGCAGCCCAGGCGAGCGCCGCTGCTGCAGCCGCCTCGCCGCGCTCGCCGACCTATGCGGCACCGATCGCGCCCGCCGAGCCCTGGCCGGCGGCGCAGCGGCCTGAACCAGCGAATCCCACCCGCATCCAGGCAGCCACAGCAATGCCGCCAGCCGCCCCGGCGCAGGCTGCCGCGACCGCCGCTCCACCTGCCCCTGTCGACGTCAGCGAAATCGTGTCGGCGCTGCGCAGGGCTCGCAGCAGCGATGCTACGTCCCCCTCCGTCGGCGCTCCGATCGACGCCGCCAAGGTGATTGCCGCGCTGCTGGTGTCGCGCGCGGCCAAGCGGCGTACCACGCAACCCGGCGAGGCTAGCGATGATCCGGCTGCAGCGGTCCTCGCTGAGACGGCTCCGCCAACGCAGGCGGACGCTGCACCCCGGACCACGCAGGCGTCGCAACACCTGACGAACCATCCGCGTGGCGGCCAGCCCGTCGCTCAGCCCGTTCCCGGGACGCCCGATCAGCCTGCCTCCCCGCGCGCGCCGTCAGCGGCACCAGCCGATCCAGCGGCCGCACTGATCGAGACGCTTCGCGCGCATGCGGCACGACAACCGGCCCCTCAGCCTGACGATGACATCGCCTTGGGCGGACCCGCGATGATGTCGGAAGCCCCTGCCGCCGAAGACGATGAGCTTGACGATCCTGCGGCGGCGCTGATCAACCTTCTACAGTCGCGCTTTTCATTGCCCGAAGACGAGCTGGAGGCAGAGCCGCAGCAGGAGGAGTTCTCCGTCGAGGCTCCGCAGGACGTCGCGCATATGCATGATGATCCCGCGGCCCGACTGATGAGTCTCCTGGAATCGCGGTCGTCGATCCCCGCCGCGCCACCGATCATCGACAGGCCGCAGGCGCCGCAGCAACCGCAGCGACCGCCGCAGCAGCGACCCCTGTTCGTGCCGAGCCAGTTCGAGGACCCGGCGACCCCGCCGCTCGACTTCATTCCGCGGCCTCCGGCGCTGCGCCCGCGGCCGCGCAACATTCAGCACGATGATGAGCTCGACGGCATCCAGGACATCCTGGCGCGCCTCGGCCGGCGGGCGTAGACGGAAGGCGTTTCAGCCCTTGAGCTGGCGCTGCAGCTCGCGCACGAAGGTCGTCAGGCCGGTGCGGCGCTCGCGCTTCAGGCGCTCGGCCTTGAGGATCGACTGCACCTCGGCAAACGCGTCGTCGACGTTGCGGTTGATGACGATGTAGTCGTACTCCGCCCAGTGGCTCATCTCGTGGCTGGCGCGGCTCATGCGCCCGCGGATGACCTCATCGGAGTCCTGCGCGCGGGTGTGGAGACGCTTCTCCAGATCGGCGGCGGACGGCGGCAGGATGAACACGCTGACGACGTCCTGCCGCGCCTTCTCGCGCAGTTGCTGCGTGCCCTGCCAGTCGATGTCGAACAGCACGTCCTGGCCCGCCGACAACGCCGCTTCGACCGGCGCGCGCGGCGTGCCATAGCGGTTGTCGAACACGGTGGCCCATTCGAGCAGCTCGTTGCGCTTGGCCATGTCCTCGAAGCGCGCGCGGTCGACGAAGTGATAGTCGCGGCCGTCGACCTCACCTGGCCTCATCGAGCGCGTCGTCGCCGAGACCGACATCCGCAGGCCCGACATGCGCTCGATCAGCAGGCGCGACAGCGTCGTCTTGCCCGCCCCCGAAGGCGATGACAGCACGAACATCAGGCCGCGCCGCTCGACCCCATCGAAGCTTCCGTCGTGAGCCGCCATGGATCACTCCAGATTCTGAACCTGTTCGCGGAACTGCTCGACCACGGTCTTCAGCTCCAGGCCGATGTTCGTCAGCTCGATGTCGTTCGACTTCGAGCAGGTGGTGTTGACCTCGCGATGGAATTCCTGGGCGAGGAAGTCGAGCCGGCGGCCGACGGGCCCGCCCTTGCCGAGCATCTCGCGCGCCTGCGCGATGTGGGAGGCGATGCGATCGAGTTCCTCGCGCACGTCGGCCTTGGCCGCGATCAGCAGCGCCTCCTGCGCCAGGCGGTCAGGATCGAAGCGGTCCGACGTGTCGAGCAGGGCCGCGACCTGCTCGGCGAGTCGCGCCTTGATGGCCTCTGGCTTGCGGCCCGGCGATGTTTCGGCCCTCTTCGCCAGTGCCTCGATCTCGTCGACGCGCTGGTTGAGGATCTGTCCGAGCGTGTCGCCCTCACGCCGACGCATCTCCACGAGATGTTTCAGCGCGGTCTCGAACGCCGCGATCGCCGCCTCCTTGGCGGCCTTGTCCTCGGCCTCGTCGGTCTCCGGCTCCGCCACCTCGATCACGCCCTTGATCGACAGCAGCCCATCGATGCTGGGCGCGACCGCGTCGATCCGGCCCGCGAGCTGGCTCGCCACCTTCACGACGGCCGCCAGCACATCCTCGTTGATTCGTACCGTCGACCCGGTCTCGGTGCGCTTGACGGTGAGATTGGCGTAGACGGTGCCGCGCGACAGCACCTCGGTGGCGCGCTTCTTGGCGAAGGCCTCGACCTCGTCCCAGCCCTGCGGCAGCCGCACCCGGACGTCCAATCCCTTGGCATTGACCGATTTCAACTCCCACTCGAACGAGTAGGGACCGCTTGCCCCGTGGCTACGGGCAAAGCCGGTCATGCTCGACAGCGCCATTTCGTCCATGTCTCCGGCATATCGGGAATGGCGGGACAGACTCGCTCCGCCAAAAGTGCGCGAACCTTACGGCCTTTTGGGCAAATGTTAAGCCCGGTTCTGCGCGGCCGACATGCGTGGGAAATTATTGCTGAACGACCGGCGGGGTCGGCTGCGCAGCGCCCTGCCGCGCCCCGTTGCCGGGTGCAACACCGCCGTTGGCGCGGTTGGCGGGCGGCCTCTTCGCACCGGCCGGCGCCCGTGGCGCGGCTGCCCCGGCCGCCGGATCCACCGCTCCGCCGGCAACGGCCGGCGGCGCCTCGTCGGGCTCGACGGTGTCGTTCTGGGTCTGCCGCTCCATCGCCCTGAGCTTGGCGACGTTCTTCTGGTGCAGGTCGTAGGTCTCGGTGAACGCGTGGCCGCCGGTGCCGTCGGCGACGAAATAGAGATCGCGCGTGCGCGCCGGATTGGCCGTCGCCTCCAGCGAGGCGCGTCCCGGATTCGAGATCGGTCCCGGCGGCAGGCCCTCGATCACATAGGTGTTGTAGGGCGACGGTTGGGTGATCTCGCTGCGCTTGATCGGACGGCCCAGCGTGCCCTTGCCGCCGACCAGACCATAGATGATGGTCGGATCGGACTGCAGCTTGATCCTCTGCTTCAGCCGGTTGACGAATACTGCGGCCACCCGGCTGCGCTCGTCGGGCTTGCCGGTCTCCTTCTCGACGATCGAAGCCAGCGTCACCAGCTGCTCCGGCGTCCTGACCGGCAGATCCGGACTACGCCGTTCCCAGATCTCGGCCAACACGCGCTTCTGCGCCTGCTGCATGCGCTGCACGACCTGATCGCGGCTGGTCCCGCGCGGGAACTTGTAGGTCTCCGGCAACAACGTGCCTTCGCGCGGAATCTCGCGGACGCTGCCGGTGAAGATCTCGTTCTCGGACAGACGCGCCACGATCTGCTCTGACGTCAGGCCTTCGGGCACGGTCACCGAATGCTGCACGACCTTGCCTTCGACGATGACGCCGATCACGTCGCGCAACGATGCATTCTTCTGGAACGCATACTCGCCCGGCTTGAGGTCGGAACTGGCCTTCAGCGCATAGACCCCACCGATGAAGATCCACGGATTGACGTCGATCACACCTTCACGCGCGAGCACGTCGGCAATATCGCGTTTGCCCGCGCGCTGCGGGATGTTGACGACCTTGTCCTCCTGCAGCGGTCCTGCCGCTTCGAGGATCTGCCGTCCATAATAGTAGGCCGCGCCCACGCCGAGCATGGCCAGGATGAGCAAGGTGATGATCGCATTGCCGACCACCACGAACGGATTACGGGCGCGGTCGGAGCGGCGCGGCGGCGGCGGCACGCGTTCCGGCTCCAGCGCTGCGCGCGGGCTGCGGGGCGAGATGGGCGGCCGTTCACTCATCGATGCAACCTTCAGTCCTGTCGCTCTCGTCGTGGCCGTGCGCTCCCCAACGCAAGCGACCTGAAGTCCACGCCCAATTTAACGATTCGTCATCTCGTCATCGAATACGGCGAAAAGGTGTTTTCGCCGGGCCTCACCGCCATGCGCATCCACTTACCGCATCGGCGCCGAAGGCCGACCTGCGAAAGACACGCGAAGTTAAAGACACGCGAAGTCTTGGGTTCTAGTGTGGCTGCAGTCGGATATCCGCGTGACCAAGCGACAATCGGCCCGAGCGGCATTCCGTCCTTCCGCACTAGGTCACCACGCGCCGCAAAACCACCGACGCGTTGGTGCCGCCGAAACCAAACGAGTTCGACAGCGCCACGTTGATCTCGCGTTTGCGAGGTGCATGCGGCACGAGATCGATCGCGGTTTCCACCGACGGATTCTCCAGATTGATCGTCGGCGGCGCGATGTTATCCCGAATCGCGAGAATGCTGAAGATGGCTTCGACGGCGCCGGCCGCGCCGAGCAAATGGCCGATCGACGATTTGGTCGACGACATCGAGATCTTCGAAGCGGCATTGCCAAGCAGGCGCTCGACCGCGCCGAGTTCGATCTCGTCGCCGACTTGAGTCGAGGTGCCGTGCGCGTTGATGTAGTCGAGGTCGGCGGCCGTGATGCCGGCGCGCTTCAGCGCCGCACTCATGCTGCGAAAGCCGCCGTCGCCATCCGGCGATGGCGATGTGATGTGATAGGCGTCGCCGGACAGTCCGTAGCCGCAGACCTCGGCGTAGATCCGCGCGCCGCGTGCCTTGGCGTGCTCATACTCCTCGAGCACGACCACGCCGGCGCCCTCGCCCATCACGAAGCCATCGCGGTCCTTGTCGTAAGGACGCGACGCGCGCTCGGGCGTCTCGTTGAATCCGGTCGACAGTGCGCGGGCCGCGCAGAACCCGGCCATGCCGATTCGGCAAATCGGCGATTCGGTGCCGCCGGCGACCATGACATCGGCATCGCCGAGCGCGATCAGGCGGCTGGCGTCGCCGATCGCATGCGCGCCGGTCGAGCAGGCGGTGACGACCGAATGATTGGGGCCCTTGAGCCCGTGCTCGATCGAGACATAGCCCGAGGCGAGATTGATCAGACGTCCGGGAATGAAGAAGGGCGACACTTTGCGCGGACCGCGCTCCTTCAGCAGGATCGCCGTGTCGGCAATGCCCGAGAGGCCACCGATGCCGGACCCGATCAGCGTGCCGGTGGCGCAGCGGTCCTCTTCCGTCGCGGGATGCCAGTTGGCGTCATCGAGCGCCTGACGCGCCGCAGCCATCGCGAAAATGATGAAATCGTCGACCTTGCGCTGGTCCTTGGGCTCCATCCACTGGTCGGCATTGAAGGTGCCGTCGGAGCCATCGCCGCGCGGCACCTGACAGGCCACCTTGGCGGGAAGATCGGAGACCTCGAACGACTCGATCAAGCGCGCACCGCTCTTGCCCTGAAGGATGCGCTGCCAGGTCGTTTCCACACCACAGCCAAGCGGCGAAACCATGCCAAGGCCAGTGACGACAACCCGCCTCATGTTCGTTTCTCCAGACCCGATTTTGAGCGCTTGTGGATCGGCTGACGGCCGTCGCCGCATCTCGGGTCAATTGTTCGAGTAACACGGTCTGGCCAGGCAGCGCGACCGAATCGTCTGTCGCCGGCCGCCAGATGACGGCTCATCACGACGCCGCCAACAGCAAGAAACCGGTCGACCGCACAAGACGGATCGGCCGGTTTCGCGCAACTTCGCCGGAGCGTCAGCTCTTGGCGTTCTTCTCGAGGAACTTGGTGGCGTCGCCGACGGTCAGGATCGTCTCGGCGGCGTCGTCCGGAATCTCGCAACCAAACTCTTCCTCGAAGGCCATGACGAGCTCGACCGTGTCGAGGCTGTCAGCACCGAGGTCGTCAATGAAGCTCGCGTTGTCGACCACTTTCTCGGGCTCGACACCAAGGTGTTCGACCACGATCTTCTTAACCCGCTCGCCAATCTCACTCATCGTTCAACCTCGTGCTTGTTCCTTTAAGACCCGACCCCCGGATGATCCGCATCACCCCGGCCGCTAAACTTCCTTCGCGATCGCGCAAAACCAGATTTGCCCCGCAGCGCCCCTTTACCGAAATTTGGCGGACGACTTGCGGTCCGAAAACTTCGGAAACGGGGCCACTCACAAACTCCAATCCACACTCTCCATGAGGCCGGTACGCCTCCGATCCAGAGCGCTCAAACAGGAACCCGGATCAGCAGCGCCAGCCGACGGAGGCCCGGCGAACGATGGCAGCTCGCCCCGCCAATATACAGGGTTTGGAAATCCTGCAATGGCGTTCTTCGTGCCCCCATCAGCTGCCCGGTTACCATACACGCGAATCGTTGACCACACGGCCCGGTATGCTGGTCGCGACGTCTTTTCGCCGCATTCCGAGCCGCGGCAGGGCCTAGATCATCGCCATGCCGCCGTTGACGTGGATGGTCTGGCCCGTGACATACGCCGCCTCGTTGGAGGCGAGGTACACCGCAGCTGCAGCAATGTCCTCTGGCGTGCCCAGCCGCGCCGCCGGCACCTTGGCGAGGATCGACTCGCGCTGCTTCTCGTTCAGAGCGTCGGTCATCGGTGTCTTGATGAAGCCCGGTGCGATGCAGTTGGCGGTCACGCCGCGCTTGGCGTACTCGGCGCCGAGCGTCTTGATCATGCCGATGATGCCGGCCTTGGACGCCGTGTAATTGCCCTGCCCCGGATTGCCGGTGACGCCGACGATCGAGGTGATCGCGATGATGCGGCCGAAGCGCTTGCGCATCATCAGCTTGGTGGCGGCACGCGAGAGGCGGAATGTCGCGGTCAGGTTGACCTTGATTACCTCGTCCCAATCCTCGTCGCGGAGCTGCACGAACAGGTTGTCGCGGGTGATGCCGGCGTTGGCGACGAGAATGTCGACCTGCCCCATCGCCTGCTCGGCGGCCGGCACCAGCGCCTCGACCTCGGCCGCGTCAGACAGATTGCAAGGCAGCACATGCACACGGCTGCCCAGCTCGCCCGCGAGGGTCTCGAGCACCTCGCGCCGGGTGCCGGAAACGGCCACGGTCGCTCCCTGGGAATGCAAGGCCTTGGCGATCGCATTGCCGATGCCGCCGGTCGCGCCGGTGACCAGGGCGGTCCTGCCACTCAGATCGAACATCAAACTCTCCTCAATGCCGCTATACGCGACGCTCTACGACGTTTTGACCGCGGCCAGCGCATCCTTGGCGGCCGCAATGTCCGCCGGTCCGCCGACGGCGACACCGACTGCACCATCCGCGATCCGCTTGACCAGGCTGCTGAGCACCTTGCCCGCGCCGATCTCCAGGAAGCGCGTCACGCCCTGGCTCGCCATGTAGGCGATCGATTCGCGCCAGCGCACCGTACCCGTGACCTGCTCGACCAGGCGACGGCGAATCTCGTCGGGATCACTGATCGGGGCCGCGAGCACGTTCGAGACCAGCGGCGAGGCCGGCGCCTTGATGGTGACCTTGGAGAGCGCCTCCGCCATGACGTCGGCCGCCGGCTGCATCAGCTTGCAGTGGAACGGCGCGGAGACCGGCAGCAGCATGGCGCGCTTGGCGCCCTTGGCGCGCGCGATCTCGACGGCGCGATCGACGGCGGCCTTGTTGCCGGACACCACCACCTGACCGCCGCCATTGTCGTTGGCGGCCTGGCAGACCTCGCCCTGAGCCGCCTCTTCGGCGACCGCCACGGCTGCCTCGTAATCCATCCCGAGCAGCGCGGCCATGGCGCCGACGCCTACCGGAACGGCCTTCTGCATCGCGAGACCGCGCGTCCGCAGCAGGCGGGCGGTGTCGGCGATGGTCAGGCTGCCCGCGGCCGCCAGTGCCGAATATTCGCCCAGCGAGTGACCCGCGACGAAGGCCGCGTCCCGCCCGACCGAGAACCCCGCCTCGGCCTCCAGCACCCGCAAGGTCGCCATCGACACCGCCATCAGGGCGGGCTGGGCATTTTCGGTCAGCTGCAGGGTCTCGGCCGGACCTTCCCAAATGATGGTCGTCAGCTTCTCGCCGAGGGCAGCGTCGACCTCCTCGAACACGGCGCGGGCCACCGGGAAGGCGTCCGCGAGCGCCTTGCCCATGCCGACGGCCTGGGACCCCTGCCCCGGAAAAGTGAATGCTGCCGTCATGGCCGCCCCCTGAACGTTCCAAAATCCCTGGAATTGAGTAACTTTGGCCGGAAAGACACTGGCAAAGGCCGGGATGTCAAGCGCGTGACGGGCGCATTTCGACCACTTTCCCTTGCCTTGGCGCCGAAAATCGGTATAAGGCCCGCCATCCGTGGATCCCGAGCCGGGAGCTGAACGGACGGTCCCAGCAAATTCACCTTGCTCAACCTTGGGGATGTACCCTCTCCAAGCTGTCCAGGCGATTTGATGTGGCAGGGCCAGTCGGCCCGTCGTCCCGTGTTCCCGCCTTCTGAGCTGACGTCTGCGAGTCCTTTCCACAAGGGCTCGAAGGGCTTGACGCCGGGATTTGCGCCAACTTGGAAAGGACAGCCATGCCGCTTTACGAGCATGTTTTCCTCGCGCGTCAGGACGCGAGCACCCAGCAGGTGGAAGAACTGACGGCTCAGATGACCGGTATCGTCGAGGGTCTCGGCGGTAAGGTCACGAAGACCGAGAATTGGGGCGTTCGCTCCCTCACCTACCGCATGAACAAGAATCGCAAGGCGCACTTCGTGCTGCTCAACATCGACGCGCCGTCCGCGGCGATCGCCGAGATCGAGCGCCAGGAGCGGATCAGCGAGGACGTGATCCGCTACCTCAGCGTCCGCGTCGAGGAGCTCGAGGAAGGCCCGTCGGCGATGATGCGCAAGGCCGATCGCGACCGTGAGCGCGACGACCGCGGCGGCGGCTTCCGTGGTGAGCGCGATGGCGGCGGCTTCCGTGGCGATCGCGGAGACCGTGGCGATCGTGGCCCGCGCCGGCCCCGTGACGAAGAAACGACGGACGAGGAGTAAGATCAATGGCTGAAGCCCCCGCACGTCGCCCGTTCTTCCGCCGCCGCAAGACCTGCCCGTTCTCCGGGCCGAACGCGCCGAAGATCGATTACAAGGACTCCAAGCTGCTGATGCGCTACGTGTCCGAGCGCGGCAAGATCGTGCCTAGCCGCATCACCGCCGTGTCCGCCAAGAAGCAGCGCGAGCTCGCGCGCGCCATCAAGCGTGCCCGCTTCCTCGGCCTGCTGCCCTACGTCATCCGCTGATTGCGGACCTCGGACCGGCGGCCCCGCGCCGCCGGCTCCTTCCGTTGAATTCTCATAAGGCTTCCGGGTCGTCCGGTCGCCGATGGTTGGGGCGAAGGCGCCTCTAACCGCTCGAAGGGAGCGGGACAGCTGATGATCGGAACGCTTCTCATCGCGCTCGCAGCAGGCGCTGCCTCCGCCGTCATGTTCGCCTCGACGGCGTCGGGCGTAATGACGGCGCTCGTGCTTGCGCTGCTCGCGCCCGTGCCGCTGCTGGTCGCCGCAATCGCCTGGGGCCGGCTTTGCGCTGTCATCGGCGGTCTTGTGGCAACCGCTTGCGTGCTGGCCATCTTCGGCTTCGATCGCGCGCTCGCCTTTGCCGTCTCGGTGACGCTGCCGGCCTGGTGGCTCGGCCACCTCGTCCTGCTCGGCCGGCCGACGACCAGCCCATCCGGCCAGGATGGCATCGAATGGTATCCGCCCGGCAACATCCTGCTGTGGATCGCGGTGATCGCCGCGCTGATTGCCGCATTCTCCTTCGGCACCGACATGACGGCCACCAATCAGGGTCTCAGGCGGCTGCTGTCACGCGTGCTCGGCAATACCGTCGCGTCGACCGACGCGGTCGACATTCCCCGGCTGATCGAGCTCCTGGTCTTCATGGCGCCGCCCATGGCCGCGGTGATCATGACCACGATCCTGTCGCTCAACGTCCTGGCGGCTGCAAAGATCACGGCGATCTCCGGCCGGCTGATGCGCCCATGGCCACGCCTGCGCGACACCAAGCTGCCGCTGATGACGCTGCCGGCGCTGTTTGCGATCATCGCCTTCTGCTTCCCGGGCGGGCTGATCGGCATGCTCGCGCGAATCGCCGCCGCAGCGCTGCTGACCGCCTATGCGCTCACCGGCTTCGCGGTCCTGCATACGCTGACCCTGCCGCTGCGCACCCGGCCGCTCTGGCTCGGCCTCGCCTACGCGCTGATGCTGACCTTCATCTGGCCGATCCCGATGCTGGCGATGATCGTCCTCGGCCTCGCCGACGCCGCCTTCGACCTCCGCCACCGCTTCGGCCCGCGGCAGCCGCCGCCGTTGCCGGTGCCGTAGAAGCTTCACCTCAACCAACCGCTTCAAACATCTTAAAGGAGAACATCGATGGAAGTCATTCTGCTGGAACGTGTCGCCAAGCTCGGCCAGATGGGCGAGATCGTGAAGGTCAAGGACGGGTTCGCCCGCAACTTCCTGCTCAAGCGCAAGAAGGCACTGCGGGCCACCGCCGAGAACAAGGCCAAGTATGAGGGCATGAAGGCCGAGCTCGAGGCCAACAACATCAAGGCCAAGGGCGAGGCGTCCAAGGTCGCCGAGAAGATCGACGGCCGCGACATCGTCATCATCCGCCAGGCCTCCGAATCCGGCCAGCTGTTCGGCTCGGTCTCGGTGCGCGACATCGTCGCCGCCCTCGCCGCCGACGGCATCACCGTCAGCCGGCCGCAGGTCTGGCTCGACGCCCCGATCAAGACGATCGGCAAGCAGACGATCACCATCGCGATCCATCCGGAGGTCGAGACCTCGGTGACCGTGACGGTCGCCCGCAGCGCCGACGAGGCCGAGCGCATCAAGCGCGGCGAGGACATCTCGACCCGCCAGGAGGACCGCGACGCCGCCGCCGAAGCGATCGCGGCCGCCGGCGAGTTCTTCGATCCGGAGGCCCAGGACGAGGGCGCTGCCGGCGAGCCTGCGCAGCAGTAAGCGCGCCAGCCCATCTGCGGAAAAGCCCGGCTCAACGAGCCGGGCTTTTTTATTGCCGTCTCACCGCGAGGGCGAGGACGGAACCGAGGGATCCGACGGCACCGACTGGGTCGTGGCCGGCGCCGGCGTCACCGGCGGGACCGGATCGGCGCGCAGCGCCGGGGCGGCGTCGCTCGATCTTGCCGGCTCAACCCGCGGCGGCTCGGAGCCGGCGGCGCTGTCCTCGCGCGACGGCGACGGCTGGGTCGCACCGGTCGGCTCGCTGCGCGTCTCATCCGCGGCCGCGCCCTCCTGGGCCGGCTTCTTGCGCTTGCCGAGCCGGCCCTTCTTTGCGGGCGCACTGCCCTCGCCGTCGGCCGGTGCAGCCGCGGGCTCCGCTGCCGCATCGGGCTTGGCCTCGGCCGGCGCGGAGCGCCTGGAATGATGACCCCGACGACGCGGCTCGGCCGCATCGTCAGCGGTGGCCGGCTTCGCCTCGGACGGCTCGGTGGTGGCCGACCGGGCGCGACGCTCGGACCGCGTCTCCTTGCCGGAATGGCCCGTGGATCGCGCATCAGCGGCGCCGTTCGCAATCAGGTAATTGGCGAGCACGCCGGCCATCTCGGGGCTCGTCGTGTAATGCTGGCGCAGAAACCCGGGCAGCGAGCCGGCCGAGGTGTTCTTGGCCAGACCGCGCGGCGACTTGTGGCAGACCACGCAGGTCCCGTTGAAGATCTGCGCAGGACTCTTGCCCGCATCGAGATTTTCCTGCGCAACGGCGGCCCCCGCAAAGCCCATGCAGAACACCGCCACCACCGCCGCCAAATTGAGCGCTCGGCCCACCATTCTCATTCTCCAGCTATGGTTTCGCCCACACGGCGCCGCCCCGCGCGACATCCGCTGCCGTGTTTCCTCTCGCTATCAGCCGAACGTGACAGCGGACATTGCGGTCGCTCCACGCCGTCGACGGCGATCCCTTCAGACCTCGTCCGGCGGTCAGATGCCGGACACCGGCCAAAAGGCCGGCGGCCGCGGCCTTTTTAACGGATTGCGGAGCGAATGAAAGCGCACAGATGTTCCTGCGCCGAGATGTCCATCGATCAATGACAATGACCGTTCTGAATATCGGCTTTGTGTTCATGGCAGTGGCATCGGCGTGTGCCCGCTGGGTAACATAACAACGTGATGATTGGGAACCAATCGGTTCTCAACGCGTCGAGTGCGACGGCCGGGAAAGTCAGCAACTCACGGGAATAGCTCGTTGGGTGGTGTGGATGGACCGTTTGCTGCGAAGTCTGTTGAGTGGCTTCATTTGCCGTGGGTCGATCAGCTTTACGACGGCCAGCGGCACGTCGTTCAGCTGCGGGGATGGAACCGGTGTCCCCGTGGCGGCACGATTTCTGACTCGTGAAGCCGAACGCCGGATTCTGGCCAATCCCGAGCTCGCGCTCGGCGAGGTCTATATGGACGGCTCGTTCGTCGTCGAACGAGGATCGATCGCGGATCTGCTGTCGATCGTGATGAGCCAGCCGGCCGCGGTGCCCGACTGGGCCAAGACGCAATGGTGGCTGCGCTACCTCGTCCGGCACCTGCACCAGCTCAACATCCGGGCACGCGCGCGCCGCAACGTCGCCCATCATTACGATCTCGACGGGCGGCTGTATTCGCTGTTCCTCGATGCCGACCGGCAATATTCCTGCGCCTATTTCGAGACGCCGGATGCGACGCTGGACGATGCCCAGCTCGCCAAGAAACGTCATCTGGCGGCCAAGCTGCTGATCCGCCGCCGCCATCGCATCCTCGACATCGGCTGCGGCTGGGGCGGGCTCGGACTCTACCTGGCTGAGATGTGTGATGCCGACGTCACCGGCGTGACCTTGTCGGCCGAGCAGTTGCAGGTCGCCGAGGCCCGCGCGGCCGAACGGCACCTGTCCCATGCCGCCCGCTTCCTGCTGCAGGATTACCGCGACGTGCCAGGTACGTTCGAGCGCATCGTCTCGGTCGGCATGTTCGAGCATGTCGGGGTCGCCTTCTACGACACCTTCTTTCGCCGCTGCGCCGAGCTGCTCGCGGACGACGGCGTCATGCTGCTGCATTCGATCGGACGCTCCGAGGGCCCTGATGCGACCAACCCCTGGATCGCCAAATACATCTTCCCCGGCGGCTACGTCCCAGCCCTCTCGGAGGTTCTGCCGGCGATCGAGCGCGCCGGGCTCCTCGTCTGCGACATCGAGATCCTGCGCCTGCACTACGCGGAGACCCTGAAGGCGTGGCGTGAACGCTTCATGGCCCGGCGCGACGAGGCCGTGCAGCTCTATGACGAGCGCTTCGCGCGGATGTGGGAGTTCTACCTGGCGGCCGCGGAAATGGGGTTCCGCAAGCAGAACCTGATGAATGTCCAGATCCAGCTGACGAAGCGCCAGGGCGTCGTGCCGATGACGCGTGACTACGTCCACCGCGAGGAGACGCGGCTGCGGGCGCGCGAGCGCGGCAGCCGCCCGGCGCTGCAGATGGCGGGTGAGTAGCGCGCGCGGCCCGCGACGAAGGCGGAAGGCGGCGTCAGTGCAATGGTCCTGCAGAGACGGACGCCCGGATTCGCGCGGCCGCGCCGCGGGCCCGACTTCAATCTTGAGATGCGTAGATAACGGATCGCGTCCCAAGCGTGAGATCATGCCCATCCGACTCAAATTTTCAAACAAATCGTGCGGTCTGTGAACTGGCTCACAGACCCCGGGTAAGCCCGGCCGTAGTGTCCCGGCGTGTCCCAGAGCCCCGCCAGAGCCATGTTGGAACCCCAGACCGACTTCAGCACCGACTACGCGCTGATCGCCGCGGGCGTGGGAGCATCCCTGATCGCCCTGCTCTATCTGCTGCTGGTCTGACGCGCCGCGCAGAACCGCGCGCGGGCGCACGCCCCGCCGTACCGACTCTCGTTCCCGCCTCGCGGACATGTCGAACGATCGCGCCGGTTGAGTGCACCGGCATGTCGCTCGCGCTCGCGCGGCCTTGAGTCCTGTCGGTTCCGTCAAGCGCGGCATCTGGCGAGTCCGGATTCATCCACCAGATTTACCAGACGGTGAATTGCGCTCAGCTTTCGCTTCCGCTTCGCGCGCGACTGGCGCTTTATCCCCTCCCCTTCAAAGCTGCTAAACACGCGGTCATGGCACTCACCGATTCGAACGTTCACAAGCTGGCGCCGGCTGACGCAGCGACGCCGGCCTATCGCAGCGCTCCTCACAACATCGAGGCGGAACAGGGTCTGCTCGGCGCGATACTGGTCAACAACGACGCGTTCTATCGCGTCTCGGACTTCCTGGAGCCGAAGCATTTCTTCGAGCCGCTGCATCAGACCGTGTTCGAGACCGCGTCGAGCCTGATCCGGATGGGCAAGGTCGCGACGCCCGTGACCTTGAAGACGTTCCTGCCGGCCGACGTCGACATCGGCGGCATGACGGTCGGGCAATATCTGGCGCGGCTCGCGGCCGAGGCGACCACGATCATCAACGCCCAGGACTATGGCCGCACCATCTACGACCTGTCGTTGCGCCGCGACCTGATCGGCATCGGCGAGGACATGGTCAACGTCGCCTATGACGCGCCGGTCGACTTCGCGCCGCGCAACCAGATCGAGGACGCCGAGCGAAGGCTGTACGAGCTCGCCGAGTCCGGCCGCTACGACGGTGGCTTCCAGAAATTCTCGCAGGCGCTGACGACCGCGCTCGACATGGCCGCCAAGGCGTTTCAGCGCGACGGCAAGCTGTCCGGCATCTCCACCGGCCTGCGCGATCTCGACGCCAAGATGGGCGGCCTGCAGCATTCGGACTTGATCATCCTCGCCGGCCGTCCCGGCATGGGGAAGACCTCGCTCGCGACCAACATCGCCTATAACGTCGCCCAGGCCTATGTTCCCGAATTGCAGCCCGACGGCACCTATCGCGCCGCCCAGGGCGGCGTCGTCGGGTTCTTCTCGTGCGAAATGAGCGGCGAGCAGCTCGCCACCCGTATCATCGCCGAGCGCTCCGGCATTCCCTCCAGCCACATCCGCCGCGGCGGCATTACCGAGGCCGATTTCGAGAAGCTGCGCGAGTGCTCGATCGAGCTGCAGTCGCTGCCGTTCTATGTCGACGAAACCGGCGGCATCTCGATCGCGCAGGTGATGGCGCGCGCCCGCCGCCTCAAGCGCCAGAAGGGCCTCGACCTCCTGGTGATCGACTACATCCAGCTGCTGTCGGGCTCGGGCAAGCGCGGCAACGACAACCGCGTCCAGGAAATCACCGAGATCACCACCAGCCTGAAGGCGCTGGCCAAGGAGCTCAGCGTTCCCATCATCGCGCTGTCGCAGCTGTCGCGCCAGGTCGAGAACCGCGAGGACAAGCGGCCGCAACTGTCGGACCTGCGTGAATCCGGCTCGATCGAGCAGGACGCCGACGTGGTGCTGTTTGTGTATCGCGGCGAGTACTACCTCGCCGCCAAGGAGCCGCGCCCCGGCACCGAGGAGCACCAGAAGTGGCAGATGGAAATGGATCTGGCGCTCGGCAAGGCCGAGGTGATCATCGGCAAGCAGCGTCACGGCCCGACCGGCACGGTCGAGCTGCACTTCGACGCCTCGGTCACCCGGTTCGGCGATCTCGCGCATGACGGTCTGCCGCCGCAGCATCACGACTATTGACCTGACGCGGTTGAACCGTGACGCCGTGGCGCGTAAAAGCGCCCCATGAGTGTTCCCGAACAGAAACCCGCCGAACAGCCTGTCTCGGCGGTCGATGACGCTGTCCCGGCCAGCGCCACCGGCGTGCTGACCATCGATCTCGACGCGCTCGCCGCCAATTGGCGCAAGCTGGAAAAGACCGCAGTGCCGGCCGAATGTGCCGGCGTCATCAAGGCCGACGCCTATGGCTGCGGCATTCCCCAGGTGGCGCGCACGCTCGCGGCCGCGGGCTGCAAGACCTTCTTCGTCGCAACCCTCGCCGAGGCAAAGGTCGCCCGCGCCGCCCTGCCCGACTCGGCCGCGCTCTACGTGCTCGACGGGTTCTTCCAGAACACCGGCGACGACTACGCCGCCATCAACTGCCGCCCTGTCATCGGCGATCTCAACGAGCTCGCCGAATGGGACATGTTCTGCCGCCGCACCGGCTGGAAGGGTGGCGCCGCCATCCATGTCGACACCGGCATGAACCGGCTCGGCCTCAGCCTGATCGATGCGCAGAGCATGATCCCGCGCATCCAGAGCGGCGACCATGGCATCACGCTGGTGATGAGCCATCTTGCGTCGGCCGAGCAGATCAACAGCCCGTCGAACGCGCGCCAGCTCACTGCGTTCCGCGAGGTCGCCAGCGTGTTCACCGGCGTGCCCGCCGCGCTTGCCGCCTCCTCCGGCATCTTCCTCGGTGCCGCCTTCCAGTTCGACATGGTGCGTCCCGGCGCGGCGCTCTATGGCGTCAATCCCACGCCCGAGGCCGACAACCCGATGCAGCCGGTCGCCGAGATCAAGGCGCGCATCGTGCAGCTGCGCGACCTCGCGCGCGGCGACACGGTCGGCTATGGCGGCACCTGGAGCGCGCGCCGGCCGACCAGGCTGGCGATCCTCTCCGCCGGCTACGCCGACGGCTACTTCCGCGCCGCCTCGTCCAATGACGGCACCCGCGGCGCCGACGTCATCATTGCCGGCCAGCGCTGCCCGATCGCAGGGCGCATCTCGATGGATTTGATCGCGGTCGATGTCACCGACCTGCCGCCGAAGGCCGCCCGCCGCGGCCACTTCGCCACTTTGCTCGGCGAAGGCATCACCGTCGACGAGCTGGCGCATCATTTCGGCACCATCGGCTACGAGGTCCTGACCAATCTCGGCCGGCGCTATCACCGGATCTACAAGGGCGGCGCGACGCCCGCGGAGAGCTGATCGTCGGACGCAGCAGCCACCGGATACAGTAGTAGGACGCACTGCTGCCTCCACGCCGTCATTGCGAGCGCAGCGAAGCAATCCAGGGTGGTGTGCGGGACTCTGGATTGCGTCGCTGCGCTCGCAATGACGGGCTGATGGATAACGCACGCAAAATTGCGATCGCGCGCGCTGATCCAGCTCGGGGCACTTGCAGCGGCGTTCTGACATGAGCTTTCGTTCTCGCGGCCTATAACGCCCGAGGCTTGCATCTCGATTTCGCCCTCTTCAACAACGAGGGCGCAGGGAATGCCGGGTGCTGGCCGCAACCCATGGCCCGCCTGCGAAAAAAATGCAGGCGGCAGGAACCACAGGTCCAGCCGGTCAACCGGCATTCCCTGCGCGATGGCTTTACGCCTTATGCGTACTCTCCCCGGGGATCGGCTGTCTTGCCCCCGTGACCGGCGGATCATCACCGCCAGCGTAGCATCAGCGTCGAGATGCCAGGACCATACGTCTTCGACGTGCGCCCAGTGCCGTTCGTCCGCACGACGTCAAGCCATGCTGCGACCCGAAGCGCCCACCACATCCCACCCCGCGTGTCATGACGATCGCGATACGCCCCTCGTGTCGAGGCGGGACGACAACATACAATCATGATTTTCTGATAAACGGAAGTCGAATATTTTTCGCGGGAGGACTGGACAGGATGAGTCGCGTTGAGATCGCAGGAATATTTCGTGCTTCGGCGCAGGCGGCTCGATTGTCTGCCTTAGGATCACGATGAAGATCGCCGCCTAACGGCTCAGGATCGTCGGCAACCTGTGGTTTTCGCCATTTCTTGCTAAAATTTCTTGTAACAATGTCCTGGACAAAAAAAGTGTTCTGTTTGCAATCTACACTTATGACACCTCGTCTCCCGGGATTGCCAACGGTGGCGGCGCTCGTTTTGAGCGCCATGATAACTGTTTGGCTAGGCCTGTGGGGCCCGCTCTTCAGCATCAAGATTGATAACTGGAATGACAGCACGGGTCTCGCGGCTTGGGCCCAAGCTTTGGTTGCGGGTATCGCCCTCTTGGTGGTCTACTACTCGGCAACGATACCGGCGCGCACCGAAGCAGCTGAACGTGCCGCGGAGAAGAAGTTGCGCGGCGATGGACTCGCACTTCTGCTGTTTGCAGACGTTCTTGTTCTTAAGGGTGAAATCGAGACAATTATCGAGCACGGCTCGATCTATGACGTTGCAGTTGAGGTGTCCGCCACACTTATGAGTAAGACAGATCAGCTGTATCTGTTGGAAGACGCGGGAGCTATTCTCCTTCAAGCGATTGGAATGATCAACGCTGTCGCTGCTCAAACTCGGAGATATCAGAAAGCTGCCACCATCGAGGGAGTGCCCATTCAAAGTAAAGCCGAGGCGGGCGTTCCGATCTGGGAAAACAATGTGCGGACGCTTCAACTCTGCCTTATGAATCTCGACGAGTTTATCGAATGTATGCAGAGCCGACCTATTGGTTAATAGCCGCTTCATAGTCCGCCCTTCGCAGGCAAGGTCGAGCCGACGAGGGTTTGACTCGAGAGTTTAGTGACAGCGCGTAAAACTCCCCCTGCGCCAAAACGGCCTGAGTCCCGGCTCACGCTACGACGGAAAGCACTTGCCGAACGCCGCCATCAGGCGGACCGGGCCTTTCAGCCGCAGCGAGCGGGTGAGGACCAGGCGTGCGACCGAGATCTCCTTGGCGAGGAAGCGCAGCCACGCCTTGGCGTCGGCGGTGATGCGGAGGTCGGCCTTGCCGACATGGCCCGGCTGCACGGTCAGGTGACGGTGGCCTCGGCCGGCTCTGCGCCCGTGAAGGTGAAGTGATAGATCGCCGTCAGGCCCTTGGACTTGCCCGGCTGGAAGGTAAGGCGCATGCCGTCTAGGAAGCCGCGGATCGAGGTCGCACGGACGCTCGCCCGCACGAAGCGGATCGTCTTGTGCTGAAAGCGCCGCGCGACGTAGTCGGCGGCGTCGCTGCCGGGCACGACATAGACCGGCTCGGTCCTGCGCGTCAGCGGCTCCAGCACGTCTGCGACGTGCTGCTTGCGGTCGGCGAGATAGGGGCCGATGACGTCGTGGCCGGCGGGGCAGACGGCGAGGCAATAGGCGGCGTTGTAGTTCGGCCCGTAGGACAGGCTCTGCCAGCGCGTCACCGTCTCGGCGTAGCTCACGCGGCTGCGGAGATCGTTGGCCGAGCGCGACTCGGCGATGTCCTCGACGAAGTTGACGAAGCCGCCCATGAATTGCTGATAATTGTGGGTGAGGCAGGCGGAGAAGTCGAAGGCTCCGTCGGGCTTGATCGCCCCGACCGGACAGGCGGCGACGCACAGCTTGCATTCGAGGCATGGATTGTGGTCGAGCGGAGCAGCGACCGCATCGACCTCGGCAGCGATCAACACCGTGCCGAGCAGGATGAAGCTGCCGAAGCGCGGATGGATGACGCTGCGATGGATACCCATGCGGCCGAGCCCGGCGGCCTCGGCGGCGCGCTTGTGCGACACGATCCAGCCGCGCTCCGGAAAACGGTCCATCTCCATCGGAAACGCCATCGCCGGATTGAGCGCGCGGATGCCGCGGTCCTCCAGCACGCGGACGATGCCGCGCGCGACCTCGTCGATGTGGTCGCCCGACCGGTGAAATTCGAGATTGGCGACCGAGCGCGCCGGCGAGCGGACCGGCTCGCGATGCATCCGTCCGACCAGCACCAAGAGCGTGCGCGTCTTGGGAAAGGCTGCGAGAATATGCGGCCGATCCTCGGCAAGGCTGGGATCGTCGATCGAGGCAAGGCCGCAATCATCGGCGCCGCAGGTGCGCGCAAGATCGAGCAGTTCCGATGCCGAAAGCCGCGACGGCGGAGGCGATGGGACGGCGACGGGGGACGGCGTGTCGGTCATCATGGCAGCGCACTCCGGGCTTCGGGAAGGATCGGCTCACGCCGCCTGCGTCATGCCGGCCATCACGCGTGCCAGCATCGCGGCACGGGCCGAGCGCGGCAGCAGCATCAGGCTCGCCTCCAGGGCCTTGGCGAGGAAGCCGGGCCGCACCGTGGTGCGACGTCCGAGCATGTTGAGCGTGCCGACGGCGACCTCGTCCGGTGTCTGGCCGCTGCGGATTGTCATGTGGGCGCGCTGGCCGAAGCCGCTCATCACCGGCCCCGGCGCCGAGGCCAGCACGTCGACGCCGAACGGCTTGAGCTCCGGCGCGAGACCTTCGGCGAGACTCTGCACGAAGGCCTTGGTCGCCGCGTAGTTGGCGACGCGCGCCACGCCCTGGAAGGCGACGAGCGAGCTCATCAGCACGATGCCGCCGCGCCGGCGCGCGGCGAAGCGGCGCCCGAACAGATGCGTGAGCTGCGCCAGCGCGCGGCAATTGACGTCGATCATGTTCAGCTCGGCTGCGAGATCGCCGTCGACGAACGGCCCCGAAGTGCCGAAGCCGGCGGCCGCGACCAGCAGGCCGACATCGATATCAGCGGTCTCTTGCGCGATCCGGTCGACATCGTCCGGCACCGAGAGATCGGCTGTGATCACGACCGGGCGGATGGGCGTGCGCGGTTCGAGCTCGGCGGCGAGCGCCTCCAGCACGGCGCGGCGCCGCGCGACCAGTACGAGGCCGAAGCCGGCCTCCGCCAGCCGCATAGCCACCGCGCGGCCGATCCCATCGGAGGCGCCGGTCACGACCGCATAGGTGCCATAGGCCCGGCGGAGGCGCTCGGCCTCGGTCAGGGGACGCAGGGATGGGCTGGTCATGGTCAGCTCCTATTTAGATTTCGATCGAACTCTAATTGCAAAGATGTCGAACGACCGCTAAATTGTCAAGCGACACGAGACAGGTTCGATCACATGCGCAAGACCAGGGAACAAACCGCTGAGAGCAAAGCGAAAATCGTCGATACGGCGGCGCGCCTGCTGCGCGAGCGCGGAGTCGCGGGGGCCAGCATCGCTGACGTGATGGCCGCCGCCGGCATGACGCAGGGTGGCTTCTACCGGCACTTCGCGTCGAAGAACGACATGCTCGCTGCCGCCACGCGGCACGCCTTCGCCGCGATGGCCGGCGGCATCGACCGCGACATGGACACAGGCGGCGCCGAAGCGGCGCTCGCCGCCTACGTGGCGCGCTACCTGTCGCGCGAGCACATCGCCCATCCCGGGATGGGCTGTCCCGCGGCGGGCTTCGGTGCCGACGCCGGGCGGATGCCGGACGTGCTCGGCACGGAATTCACCGTCGGCGCCGAGCAGTTGATCACGCGCGTTGCAGCCGGCCTGATTGCGCGCGGCGTTGCAGAGCATGACGCGCGCGCGGAAGCGATCCGCACACTGACGATGCTGATCGGTACTGTCGTCATGGCCCGCGCGCTCGGCGCCTCGCCGCTACAGGACGAAGTCATCGCGGCCGCGACGGCGGCGCTTGCAACGGATTGAACTCGACTGCGCAACTCCGGTGACAAGCATGAAATTTGAGACGATCCGCTCCAGGCAATCCTTCAACTCCGAGAGCTCGGCTTGAAGTAGTCCGGCTGGCCGATGTCGGCGATCAGGCCGATGCCCTCGGGCGTCCAGCCGAGGCGCTGCTGTGTCAGGGTGCTGGAGGCCGGCATGTCCAGGCCCGCGAACATCGCCAGCGGCCCGTAGTAGTCACCAGCCTCCTCCTTTCTGATCGACACGACCGGCACGTTCAGCGCGCGGCCGACCACCTCGATGACCTCGCGCATGGGGACGCCCTCCTCGCCAACGGCGTGATAGATCGCGTCTGCAATGCCCTTCTCCAGGGCAAGCCGGTAGAGGCGGACGACATCCGATCGATGCGCCGCCGCCCAGCGCTCGGTGCCTTCGCCGACATAGGCGGCGCGGCCCTTCTGTCGCGCGAGCTCGACCAGATAGGAGATCAGCCCGGCCTTTCCTGGTGCGCCGTGCACCTGCGGCAGGCGGATCACCATCGCGCGCACGCCACGCGACGCATAGGCGAGACCCGTCTGCTCGGACACGCGCGGGACATGCGCGCTGGACTCGCGCCGCATGTCTTCGGTGACCACCACATTGGCCGCCACGAGCCCCGTTCCGGAGGTGACAATGAACGGCTTGTTCGTGCCCACCAGCACCTCGCCCATGGCTTCGATGGCGGCCTTGTCGATCGCTCCGTTCTCCGCGAACTTCGCGAAGTCATGGATGAAGGCCAGATGGATCACGCCGTCGGCGTCCTTCGCGCCGCGCTTGAGGCTGTCGAGGTCCTGCAGCGATCCGCGATGAACCTGCGCGCCCAGTTGCTCGAGCGTGCGGACGTTCTCTTCGGAGCGCGCGAGGCCGATGACCTGATGCCCGGCAGCGATCAGCTCTTTGGTGGTTTCGGAGCCGATGAAGCCGGCGGCGCCGGTGACGAAGACACGCATGAGACACACTCCCTGTTCAGATCGCCGGGATATTGCTACGCTGCTCATGCGGGTAAAGTCGTGACATTATACGGGTATAATCGCTAACAGGATGACGGACAGCAACTCGCTCGGGACCTATCTCCGGGATCGCCGCGCCAAGCTCGATCCGACCGCGTTCGGCCTGCCGCTGCAGCGGCGGCGAACGCCGGGGCTGCGGCGCGAAGAGGTGGCGCAACGCGCCAATGTGAGCGCCACCTGGTACACCTGGCTGGAGCAAGGGCGCGGCGGCGCGCCCTCCGCCGACGTGCTGGACCGCATCGCGCGCGCCATGATGCTGACCGACGTCGAGCGCGAGCATCTGTTCCTGCTCGGTCTCGGCCGGCCGCCCGAAGCCCGCTATCACGCCATCGACGGCATCTCCCCCCGCCTGCAACGCGTGCTCGACACGCTGGACTACAGCCCCGCCTTCGTTCGCACGGCGACATGGGACATCGTCGCCTGGAACAGGGCCGCCACGGTCGTTCTCACCGACTACAGCACCCTGCCCGAGGGCCAGCGCAACGTTCTGCGCATGATGTTCCACGACAGCCGCGTCCGCGCCGCACAGTCCAACTGGCAGGCCGTGGCGCGCTATGTGGTCGCGTCCTTCCGCGCCGACGTGGCGCGCGCCGGCGCGGCCCGCAATGTCCAATCGCTGGTCGACGAGCTCTGCGCGACCAGCCCGGACTTCGCGGCGATGTGGCGCGACAATGATGTGCAAGGGCGGCATGGCGATGGCGTGAAGGTCCTGCACCATCCCGTCGCCGGGCCGCTCTCGCTGGAATTCTCGGGCTTCGCCGTCGATGGCCGGCCCGACCTCACCATGGTGATCTACAATCCCGCGACGCCGGAGGATGCGGACAAGATCCGCGCGCTGGTGACGTCGCGACCTAAATAGACACGTGCGCCCTCTCGACTCGCGCCGCCGAGAAGCGCGTGGCTGCCTGATGGGCCGGGCTTTCATAGGCAGCCTTGGCTGCATCGATGCTGCAGCGTGAACCAAAAGGCGATTGCGAGCTTGGTCATCCGGACCATCCCCACCGCAACAGGCATCATGAAGATCGCGACCTTCAACATCAACAATGTCCGGCGGCGGCTCCCCAATCTGCTGCGCTGGCTGCGCGCCGCCAGGCCCGACATCGTCTGCCTGCAGGAGCTGAAATGCACCGAGGTCGATTTCCCCGTCGATGCGATGGCCAAGGCCGGCTATGGCGCGGTGTGGCAGGGGCAGAAGACCTGGAACGGGGTCGCGATCCTGGCGCGGAAGGCCGAGCCGGTGCTGACGCGCACCGCCCTGCCCGGCGATCCCGGGGATCACGAGGCGCGCTACATCGAGGCCGCGGTGCGTGGCATCGTCGTCGGCTGTCTGTATCTGCCGAACGGCAATCCGCAGCCGGGGCCGAAATTCGACCACAAGCTCGCCTGGTTCAAGCGGCTGCACAGGCACGCGGCCAAGTTCATCAAGGACGACCTGCCGGTCGTGCTCGCCGGCGACTACAATGTGGCGCCTGATACGCTCGACATCTACCCGACAAAATCCTGGGACAAGGACGCGCTGATCCAGCCGAAGAGCCGCGCCGCCTTTCACGCGCTGGTCGATCAAGGCTGGTGCGACGCGATCCGCACGCTGCATCCGAAGGCGCCGATGTTCACGTTCTGGGACTACAAGCGCAACCGCTGGCCGCGCGATGCCGGCCTGCGGCTCGATCATCTGCTGCTGAGCCCGCAACTCGCGCCGCGCCTTGCCAAGGCCGGCGTCGACCGCGCCATTCGCGGCGAGGACGGCGCCAGCGATCACGCGCCGGCGTGGATCGAGCTGACATAGTCCGAAGGTCGCGCGCGTCGGAGCTTCAGCCGCGGTCCGGCCAGGTCTGCTGCAGGTTGGTCGCGCGCTCCGGCAGGCCCTCGGTCAGCACCGCCATGCCGCCGCACACCGGCAGGTGTACGACGAGGCTCGCGGCATCGGGCACGTTCGGGCGCGGCGTCACGTTCCACAGCATGATCTCCTGGCGCGTGCGCCGGATCTCCCTGAACTCGTAGCTGAAGGTCTCCGAGCCGCGCGGATATTCGCGCCAGAGCTGGCCTTCCTTGCGGAAGCTGCTCTGCGTGCCGTCATAGCGATCGGCATAGGACAGGCAGGCCGGCACATTCAGCGCTTCGAGCACGGCCGCGCCGACGTTCGACGCCGCGGGAATGACGCTGTTCACCGCGCCGATCGCAGCGAACACGGTCGTGATCACGCCGGCGGCCATCGCGAGCCAGCCGGCCCTGGTCGCGGCCGGCCGCGCGGGCGCTTTCGCGGCTGATGTCTTGGATGCAAGACCCCGAGGGGACGTCAGATGGAGCTGGGCCATGACGCGTTCTCCGATGGTGCGGCGAGGATGGATGCCCCGCCGAGCTGCAATCATCGGAGATCAGTCTGGCCGATCGCGCTCCCGGCGAATGTGACGCCGATCACAACCTGGAATCATCACCGCGTGGCGTCACACCGAGAGCGTGACGGCGCCCCGTCAGTCCCGGCCCGCATCCATGATCGCTTGCGCGAGCCGGCCGGGATCGGAGAAGCACAGCTCATGGCTGCCGGGCACCTGGACCAGCCGGAACAGGCCGAGCTTGCCGGACAGGCGCGGGTGCCATGGCAGGCTGTGCGGCAGCGCCGTGTCCTCGGTGCAGTTGATGTAGGATTTCGCGATTGCCATCTCGGCGGGATTGGTGCGCAGCGTGATCTTGTCGGTGAAGGTCTTGTTGGGATGCGGATTGAGCATCTCATAGGTGCGCGTCGCGGTGGCGAGATCGGCGTCGTTGATGAAGGCCTCGCGCCAGACCGGGAACGGCAGCACCACCGAGCCGTCGCCGCGCTCCACCGCCACCGCGTCGAACAGCGCAACATAGTGCGGTGGCACCATGTCGTTGAGGCACTCGCCGTCGTTGGGCACGAACGCGTTCCAGTAGACCAGGCGCCGGATGCGCTGAGCGATGCGGTCGGCGACGCCGGTGATGACCATGCCGCCATAGGAGTGCCCCATCAGCACGGCGTCGGTGATGTCGTGCTGGGTGAAGTAGTCGCAGATCGAGGCGATCGCCTCGTCGAGTCCGATGGTCTTTGCGTCGCCGGGGCGGTTGCCGCGGATGGTCGGCAGATGGACCGTGTGGCCGGCGGAGCGGATAGGCGCGGCGACCGGCTCGAGCTCGGCGCCGGTATGCCAGGCGCCATGGACCAGGACGTAGGTTGACATGATCACGTTCCTTTGCACGATGGAAGGCGGTGCAAGGACTATGGGCCGGACCGCGCCCGCGGCGCTTGGCTGCAACTGAACCCGATTGGTCTCGGAGTGAACCGATGGGCGCCGAGCCGGAACGGCAGCGGAGCTGGAATACGGCAGCGGTGCGGCCGGAGGAGCAGTTCTCGTATTACCGCGAGGCGATCTGCCAGGCCTTCATGAATTTGACGCCGGAGCCGGCGCGCGGCATCGGATTCGCTGCGGAGGTGCAGAGCATCAGCGTCGGGAGCGGCGCCATCAACCGTGTCAGCTTTCCCGAGCACATCGTCCGCCGCTCGCGCACGGACATCGCCGCTTCCACCCAGCGCTGCTTCTATCTCAACCTCAAGCTCGCCGGCCGCTGCACCATCCTGCAGGACGAATGCGATGTCAGCCTGTCCGCCGGACAGGTCGGCATCTTCGACAGCGACCGCACCTTCGTGCTGCAGCACGATCGCGGGCCGTCGCTCGGCGTGATCTCGTTCCGCGTCCCAGCCGATGCGCTGTTCGGCCGCCTGCCGGCGGTGCCGGACATCGCGCCGACGCGGCTGTCCGACGACCCGTGCGTCGGCGCACTGATCGTGGAGACGGCGCGCTCCCTCAACGCCAACGCGCTGCGGCTCGCGCCGGACGATGCATCGGCGCTGTTCGGCGTGCTGCTCGATCTGGTGGCGCTGAGCCTGGCCCGCCGCGGCCGCCGCGAGACGCATGCGACCACCTCATTTGCCGATGCGACGACCTTGGCGCTGCGCCGCGCCATTCACGAGCGGGTGCGCGAGCCCGGCCTGACCGTGGCGACCATCGCATCTGTCGTCGGGATCAGCGAGCGCTATGTGCACAAGCTGTTGGCTCGCGCCGGCACCAGCTTCTCCGAGCTGGTGATGGAGCGCCGGCTCGATGGCGCAGCGCGCGATCTGCGCGATCCCGCCGGATGCGGCCGCGACATCGGCCGCATCGCCTTCGACTGGGGCTTTTCGGATCTGTCGCACTTCACGCGCCGCTTCAAGCAGCGCTTCGGCATGCGCCCGCGCGACTGGCGCGCGGAGACCGCGCGTCACCCAGGCTGACAGCCCCGCGGGCTCAGCGCGGACTCGGTTCGCGCGCGACGCCCCACAGCCAGATCGCCGCCAGCAGGACGAGCGAGCCGACGAACGCCGCGACGACATCGCGCAGCGAAATGACGATGCTGCCCATGCCTGGAAACAACCCGAACAGGTTGAACAGGACACCACCGATGAGGGCGCCGACGCATCCCAATCCGATGTTGGTGAGGAGCCCGAAACCCGCTCGGCGGCGCTTCACCAGGATTCCGGCAAGGCCGCCGCCGATCAAGCCGACGACGAGCCAAGTCACTGCGTGTACCAGTGTGAACATTCTTCACTCCGTCGGTCTGCCGTCGCACTTCGGTTGGAGCATCACGGCCAGCAGCAAGATCATGAGAGCACCTTGCCGAGCGAAGCGGGACCGCCGGTTGCGACACGGATGCAGCCAGATCAGGGGTCACGCTCGCAGAGCCGGACGAATCGCGCACGTGCAGGTTACATCGATTTCGTTGCCATGAGCTGAACTCTGCAGATCGGATGAGTTCGCGACCTAATCGCAAGCTGGACGATACGCAGGCCGGCGTCCCTCACAATGTGATGCGGCCTGCTTGCTTCGAATGGCGATTCCGCTTCGAAGTCGCGGAGTTATTCCGAATTGACAATCATTCTAACCTATTCGTCTCGAACACGCGCAGCTCATGCGAACGCTTCGCACGCACTACGTAGTTCCCCCGAGTTCATACGATCCGCGGAATCGGGAATAGTGTCTTTCCCGCAGAGCGTGCAAAGGTGAATCCATGTATGTCGCATGCAACTGGCCGAGATTTCGCGGTCTGCTCCAGCTTGAGACTCCGCCAACGGGGCCGGACTGTCACGACTCCCGCTCCTCCAGACAGGCGCGGCGTTCGCCGCGGCCGATGCCGGCCCAACATTGAGGTGCTGATGACCGTCATGAACGGCCAGTAGCCACGAACAGCGAAGCTGAATCCTGCGTCTTTCTCGGATCGTCACCTCACGATCAGATCGAAATACTCGGACCGATTCCCGGAAATACGGAGGCGTATATGATCGACAGACGAATGCTCATCAAAGGCGCGGGAGCGGCGTTGGTCGCGTCCGAACTCGGTTTGCCGGCCGCGCGGGCCGAGTCCGCCGATCCGCTCTGCTACGCATCGGTCGCCGACCTCACCGCCATGTTCCGGGCCCGCAAGGCGTCGCCGGTCGATCTCCTGAAGGCGCAGATCAAGCGGATCGAAGCCTACAACACGAAGGTCAATTGCATCACCTACGAGCACTTCGACCAGGCGATGAAGGAGGCCAAGCAGTCCGAAGACCGTTATCGCCGCGGCACGCCGAGGCCGCTCGAAGGGATCACGGTGGCCATCAAGGACGAATTCTCCAGACCGGGCTGGCGGACCACACAGGGTTCGCTCATCTACAAGGACTCGCCGCCGGCAACGGAGAACGCGGCCATCATCGACTCGCTCGAGGCGGCCGGCGCCGTGATGCCGTTCCAGACGACCGTGCCGGAATTCTATCTTTTCCTCGGCGCATCCACCCGCGCCTGGGGCACGACGCGCAATCCATGGAATCTCGAATATTCTCCGGGCGGGTCGTCGGCGGGGTCCGGCGCGGCGTTGGCCGCGGGCTTCACGACGCTCGCCCTCGGCTCCGACATGGGCGGCTCGATCCGAATTCCCGCCTCACAATGCGGCCTCTATGGCTTCAGGCCGCCGTTCGGACGCGTGGCCGGCGGGGAAATCCCGTTCTCGACCTCGGGCCCGATGGCGCGGCGCTTCGACGACCTCGTCCGCCTCCAGAACGCGATCGTCGGTCCGTCCGAGCGGGTGATGGCCGCGATGCGCCCTCGCCTCGACTATCCCACCCGTTATCCGCGCCTTTCCGGGTGGCGCATCGCCGTCGATTGGGGCGCCGGCATTGCGGAGGCCATCCCGTCCGTGAAGGCTGCGATGCTGGGAGGCATCGCGGCGCTGCGCGCCGCGGGTTGCACGGTGGACGAGGTCGATTGCGGCTTCACGAAGGCCCACAAGATGGTCTTCATCCGTGGGCTGATGTCGACCTCCATCGGCACCGCGATCGAGATCTCGAATGCGCATCGCGATCAGCTCTCGCCCTACATGACCGAAATGCTCGACCAGGTCGGCCCGGTCGGACCGCGCCAGGCCGAAGACGCCGAGGAGCTGCTGCAGCGGCTGCACCGCCAGGTCCAGCAGCGCGTGTTCGGCAAGGGCTACCGCATCCTGCTCATGCCGACCATGGCAACCCCTCTTGTCGGGGCCGACATGTTCAAGAGCAAGGACAACAAGGTGGACCCGTGGGTGGGCACCGGCCTGAACTTGGCGCTGACGTGGCACTGGAACCTGCTCAACCGCTATCCGGTCGTCGATGTCCCGCTTGGCTTGGTCGGGGACCGCATGCCCGCGGGCATGCAGGTGATCGGCCAGACCTACACCGATCTCGACACGTTCCAGTTCGCGTCCAACTGGTCCCGTCTTCGGCGCTCCCTGTTCGCGGGCGAGCGTTTCCCGACCTTCACCTGATGCAAGCGGGGCCATACGGTGCGGACGCGAGACAATGGCTGCCAGAGCAGCGCTTCGACAGCGAGGTCGACAAGGATTCCGAGAGCTTTTCGACGTGTGGTTCTGTCGCTCCTGATCGCGGCGCTCTGCCATGACTCCGGCGCCCTGGCACAGCAGGCCAGGACGCCGTCGCTCGAAGATCTGGCCAAGGCGGCGCAGAACCCGATCGCGGACACGATCAGCGTCGGCCTCGAGAACATCGCGATGCCGAATACGGGCCCGTACCGGCAGACCGCCGACGTCTTCAAGATCGAGCCGGTCATCCCGTTCGAGCTCAATGCCGACTGGAATCTGGTGACGCGCACGACCATTCCCGGCATCGCCCAGGTGCGCTTCTCCCCTGAGCAGGGCCGGATCGGCGGGGTCGGCGACATCAACCAGATCTTCGCGCTCACCCCGTCGCATTCGGGCGCCCTCATCTGGGGTGTCGGCCCGACCTTTTCCTATCCGTCGGCGACCGATCCCGCCCTCGGTTCGGGAAAATGGAGCGCAGGTCCGACCCTCGTCGCGCTGACCATGCCGGGTCCGTGGGTGCTCGGGGTACTCGCCAACAACATCTGGTCGTTTGCCGGTCCGAGCGACCGCGCGCCGGTGAACCAGATGATGCTGCAGTACTTCGTGACCTACAACTTCTCCGACGGGTCCTACATCAGCTCGAGTCCCATCATCACGGCGAACTGGCTCGCGAAGGGCAATGATCGCTGGGTCGTCCCGATCGGCGTCGGCGTGGGCAAGCTCTTCATGGTCGACAAGCAGCCGATCAATGCCGAGGTGGGCGTCTACTACAACCTGCTGAAGCCGGACCAGGCATCACATTGGCAGCTTCGGGCGAGTCTGGCTTTCCTGTTTCCAAAATGATTCTGCTCCGATCGAACGGCCTCTGCCGCCGCGAGTCGCAAGGCGGCGTGCAATCCTGTCCGAAGGGATTCGATTTGAATTTTCGCCATCAGCAAACAGAACTTCGGCTTGCGTACGCACGCTCGCCCTCGCTTGAGTCCGACTTGATCGCGGTCAATCCTGGAAGGCGCGGAGAGACGTAGTTTAACGTTCGATTGGAAGATGATGCAGCTCACGCGGAGCGCAGGCTTTTCGGAGCAGGACGATGTGCATTGCATGCGGCTCAGCCATCGGTTCGCTGTTTGCGGCGTCGAAGCCGGAGGGCGGCGGACTGACCCGTCGCCGGATGGTTGCAACCACGGCTGCCGCCGCAGCATTCGCGGCCGCTGGGTCGATCCCGGCCTGGGCCGCCTCCGACCGCACGACCGTGTTTCGCGGCGGGCGCGTCTACACGGTGGAAGACTCGCAGCCCTGGGCGGCGGCCGTCGTCGTCAAGGGAGACAAGATCGTCTATGTCGGCGACGATGCCGGAGCGATGAAGTTTGGCAGACGCGGGGCCGAGGTCATCGACCTCAAGGGCCGTATGCTGATGCCGGGCTTCGTCGAAGCGCATTGGCATCTTTGCACGCTGGCATTTGCCCGCGGCGCCTGGGTCAACGAGGAAGATCCCGAGCGCATCTACGAGATTCTGCGTGATTACGCCAAGACGCATTCCGACGAGAAGTTCATTCTCGGCTTCGGATGGATCGCGGGCGCGTTTCCGGCCTCGGGTCCGCGCAAGGAACCGCTGGACGCGATCTTCCCTGACCGGCCGGTCCTGCTCGTCAGTTGCGATCTGCACAGCTACTGGGTCAATTCCAAGCTGCTGGAGATGGCCGGCATCACGAAGGCCACCCCACGCGACGTCGTACCCGGCTCCTCCTGGTACGAAAAGGATCCCAATGGCGCGCCGACCGGCTTCATTTTGGAAGTGCCCGCGCTGTTCGCGGTGCTGAAGACGCTCGAAAAGCACGGCATCGAACCGTTCGGCCTCAAGTCGACCGCCGCCGCCATCGAGGAATGGCAGCCCAAGCTGGCGGCCGCCGGCATCACTACCTTCTTCGATGCCGGCTTCAGCGCCTGGCCGACCGAGCAGCATCACGGTTTCGACATGCTGGTCGACCTCGAGAGGCGCGGCAAGCTGCTACAACGCGTGATCGGCTGCCTCTATCACAATGATCCCAACGTCGATCCGCTGCCGATCATTCGGGCGTACCGGAAGCGCTATCGCACGCCGCTGGTCAAGGCCGAGGTGCTCAAGCTGCTCGTCGACGGCACCGAGCTGACCCGCACCGCCTATCTGCTCGATCCCTATGCCGGAAGTCCGGATTGGCGCGGCGAACCGTTGCTGCCAGCGCCCGTGTTGAACCGAATCCTGCGCCAGGCGCATGCAGAGGGAATCGACACGCATCTTCACACCGTCGGCGACGCCGCAGTCCGCATGAGCCTGGATGGATACGAAGCCGCGTTCGGCAAGCATGGCCCGGGCAACCGCCGCCATACCATCTGCCACGCGTTCCTCACTGCGCCCTCGGACATTGCGCGCTTCAGAAAGCTCGGCGTGATCGCGAACACCCAGATCCAGTGGGGCGTGCCGGACACGAGCCAGCGTCGCATCCGCGAGCTCTACGGCGAGGAACGCTGGAGCCGCATGTACACCTTCAAGACGTTCATCGACCAAGGCGTCACGGTGTCGTTCGGAATGGATGCCCTGGCGACCGGCTCCAAGGTCGTCGTCAAGCCGCTCGAGGCGGTGCAGGCCGGCCATACGCGTCAGGAGCCCGGCAAGCCCGACGGCCTGGTCCATCCGCCCGCGACCGAACGCCTGAGCCTGCCGGAGCTCATTCGAGGCTACACGATCAACGGAGCCTATCAGATGCGCATGGAGGATAAGATCGGCTCCATCAAGGTCGGGAAGCTGGCCGATCTGATCGTGCTCGAGAAGAACCTGTTCGATGTCGGGCCACACGAGATCGGCAAGGTGAACGTTCAGCTGACGATGATGAACGGCCGGATCACACATCGCGACGGACTCTGAACGGGAATGATGACGGTGCACGAGATGGCGAATGCGCGGACTGACCAGAGTCTTCCGCCGGCGGATTCGCCGACGTCGAAGCGCATTCGCTGGCTGATCCTCCTGACCGTCTCCGGCGCGCTGGCGCTCGTCGTCGTCGACATGACTGTGCTCTATACGGCGCTGCCCAGCCTGACCCATGAGCTCGGAGCAACCGCCTCGGAGAAATTGTGGATCGTCATGGCCTACGGGCTCGTCGTCGCCGGCCTGCTTCCCGGCTTCGGCTCGCTCGGCGACCGCGTCGGGCACAAGAGGACATTCGTCGCCGGCCTCATCGTCTTCGGACTGGCCTCGGTCGTCGCCGCCTATTCGCCGACCGCCACGATCCTGGTTGGCGGACGCGTCCTGCTCGCGATCGGCGCCGCGCTGATGATGCCGGCGACGCTATCGATCATTCGCATCACCTTCTCCGATGACCACGAACGGGCGCTCGCCATCGCGATCTGGGGAGCCGTTGCGTCCAGCGGGGCTGCGGTCGGCCCCTTGGTCGGCGGTGTCCTGCTGGAATATTTCTGGTGGGGCTCGGTCTTTCTGATCAACGTGCCGCTCGTCGTCCTGGCGCTGGTCGCCGGCCTGCTGCTGATTCCTGCACCGGCCGATCGTGCTCAGCGCGACTGGGACCTCCTCGGTTCAGTGCAGGTGATGGCCGGGCTGATTGGTTTCGCCTACGTCGTCGAGGAGCTCGGCAGTCGCCAGTCTTCCTATGTCGTCATTGCCGGCACGGCTGTCGCGACGGTCATCATGTTGACGGTGTTCGTACGCCGTCAATTGCGTCTTGATGATCCTTTGCTCGACTTCACCTTGTTCCGAAACGTCGAGTTCACGCTCAGCGTGATCACCGCGATCGTGGCTTCACTTGCCATTGCGGGGACGGAGCTCGCGATCAGCCAGCGCCTGCAACTGGTCCTCGGCTACTCGCCGCTGCAGGCGGCATTGTACATCCTGCCGGCGCCGCTCGGTGCCTTCATCGGCGGCCCGCTCGCGAGCCTCATGCTCCGCCGCGTGGGAGCCGCCACCACGATGTCCGGCGCGTTGCTGATCGCCGGCATCGGCGCGGCCGGCTACCTGCTCTGCTACAACGCCAATCTGGCCCTGCAATTGGTCTGCATCGCGATCAACGGGCTCGGGCTCGGCGCATCCATTGCCGCCGCCTCCAACGCCGTGATGAATCACGCGCCTGAAGGCCGCGAAGGCATGGCCGCGTCGATCGAGGAGGTGTCGTTCGAGCTCGGCGGCACGATCGGCATCAGCATTTTCGGGAGCATCCTGTCCGGAGTCTATACGGCGTTCATGGTTCTGCCCGACGGCCTCGGCATTCCCGCCGTTGCGCGCGACAGCATCGACGAGGCGCTGATCGCCGCCGAGCGGCTGCCAACCGAACTCGCTGCCATCGTCACCTCGCACGCTCACCGCGCCTTCGATCAGGCGTTCCTGACTGTCGTCACCGTGGCGATGCTCGTCCTGCTCGGCACCGCCTTCCTGGCCCGGCCCCGGGCAGAACGAACGCCATTGAAAGGGGCTCGTCAGCGTGTCCATTAGACAGACGACGGCAAATCATGTGTCGTCGTCTGCGGTGGAGACCAACAGGCTCGCCAACGCAATGTCTCCGTCCGTCACGTAGTGATTGACCCGCTCGGGGAGGCTCTGACCAGCTTTGTACAGCTCCACGGTCTCGATCGATCGTGTCCTGATCAGTTCGGCCATGATGTAGTCCCGCTCGGCGTTGACATCCGGATCGGTGGCGTGCGTGACCTGAAACGTCAATCGGGTGAACGACAGGCCGGTGTCCTTCGTGCCGGCGCCGACCCACAGAGCGGATTCATCGACCGCCGGCTGATCGGCGTTGGACCAGAAATCGCCTGCATTCCAGGTTTGCTCTGCGTGTGCCAGGCCAACAGCCCAGAACCTGACGTGATGGCGCTTTCGCGGGCTGTTGCCGATGGCTTTCTGAAAGCCGATATCCTGGCCGCGCCCGAACAGATAGAGCGTGCTGAACGGAGCGGCGGGGTAAGGCGCATCGAGGACAAAGGCGCGGATCATGGCCCAGGAGCTCGTCAGGCCCAATCGGTCCGCTTCAGACCAACCGACCGCAGCAAAGCTTGCGCGAAGCTGTTGGAGCGTCCCGACCAGGGCGAGATTGACGGGGTCGCCGGGCAATCCATCCCCCGTGATCGTGTAGCTGGGCACTCGCCGCTTCTGAAGAATCCTGAGGCTCAACCGGATCACGCGTGGCAGAACGACATAGGCCGCGAACGCGTAGCTGACGCCGACTGCGGCAATCCAGGGCAGCCTGCGGTTCGCGGTCTCGAACACCACGAAGACGATCAGCCAGACCGTGAAGATCCCCAGCCCGGCGACCAGCACGCGTTGCATGAGGCGTATGAGCAGTCGCACTCGATCGGTCCGGCGAAAGGAAGTGAGCGGCAGTCGGTGGTTTCGGGAAGGTGTCCGATCTTCATCACAATGGCAACACACCGCACCTGAACGCATGAAACGGCCCAGCCGGCGGCGTTTCGACCAGCTCGTCCACGCTCGGTGGCTCGACATCCGCAGTCCAACGCAATCGGACTGCGCAGGGCTTAGGCCGACAGCCGCTCGGCGTTGGCCGCGACATAGTCCCGATAGAGATCGACGACTGCCGCCGGGCTCGCGCCGGCCATCAGCTTCGCCGTCGCCTCCAGGGCTGCGGCGATCTTTTCGCTGACCATCAGCTCAGCCTCCTCGCCCGCATCGGCTTCGCCGCGCGCGAACTTCTCCAGCCGGAGCCGGATGACCTCGCCGGCTTCCATGGCCAGCATCGCAGCCGTGAACCAGGGGAACTCCGCATCGGCGGTTGCCGTCATGGACGGCCGCATCTGCAAGGACATTGGCGTTTTGCTCATCGTCATCGTCCGAGAACATCAGCGGACCTGCGAGGAATACGCTTCAACTTTTAATGATGCGGACGCACAATCATCGCCGATTTCGAGTCGGCTCGAACGAGCCGTTAACCACGGGACGCATCTCTCCGACTCCGTCATTGCGAGGAGCCCCTCGAGTCTCGCCTGCGGCGAGCCCGAGGGCAGGCTCCGCGACGACGCAATCCAGGGGCACGCACAGCCTGGATTGCTTCGCTTCGCTCGCAACGACGCGGAGAAAGATCTCGTCCGAGCGCGGAGACGATCTTCTTGGGCTTCCTCTTCGTGCTCGCGGTCGGCCTCGTGGCCGGCACCTTGTCCGGTATCGTCGGCACCGGCTCGTCGATCATGCTGATGCCGGTGCTGACCTATGAATACGGGCCGAAGGAGGCCGTGCCGATCATGGCGGTCGCCGCCGTGATGGCGAACCTGTCGCGCATCCTGGCGTGGTGGCGCGAGGTCGACTGGCGCGCCTGCGCGGCCTATTCGGTCACCGGGATTCCGGCCGCCGCACTCGGCGCGCGCACCTTGCTGATCCTGCCGTCGCACGCCGTCGACATCACCATCGGGCTGTTCCTGATGGCGATGGTGCCGGTGCGGCACTGGCTGGCGCGGCACGATCTCAAGGCCAACCTCTGGCATCTCGCGACCGGCGGTGCCGTGATCGGATATCTGACCGGCATCGTGGTCTCGACCGGGCCGCTGAGCGTGCCGCTGTTCCTGTTCTACGGGCTGTCGAAAGGCGCCTTCCTCGCCACGGAGGCCGCGAGTTCGCTTGGGCTCTACGTGTCCAAATCCATCACCTTCCAGCGCTTCGGCGCGCTCACGCCGGACATCCTGCTGAAAGGTTTGATCGCCGGCGGCTCGCTGATGGCCGGCGCCTTCGTCGCCAAGCGCTTCGTGCTGCACATGAAGCCGGACGTGTTCCGCGTGGTGATGGATGGCATCATGCTGGCCGCCGGCCTAAGTATGTTATGGAACGCCACCCACTCCTGACCGCACCGATTCTCACCTCATGGCCAAGACCACACTCTCCTTCGTCTGCCAGAACTGCGGCGCGGCCTATTCGCGCTGGCAGGGAAAATGCGAGGCCTGCGGCGAGTGGAACACGCTGGCGGAGGAAGACACGACGGGGGCAACCTCGGCGCCGGTGTCGCTGCGCTCCAAGCGCAAGGGCCGCACCTTCCAGCTGGAATCGCTGACCGGCAAGACCATCGACGCGCCGCGGCTGTCGTCGGGCATGACCGAGCTCGACCGCGTCACCGGCGGCGGCTTCGTGCGCGGCTCGGTGCTGCTGGTCGGCGGCGATCCCGGCATCGGCAAATCGACGCTTCTGACCCAGGCGACCTCGATGCTGGCGCGCGCGGGCCATCGCGCGGTCTACATTTCCGGCGAGGAAGCTGTCGCCCAGGTGCGGCTGCGCGCCGAGCGCCTCGGGCTTGCGGATGCGCCGGTACAACTGGCGGCTGAGACCTCGGTCGAGGACATCATCGCGACCCTGTCCGAGGGCGGCGTGCCGCGGCTGATCGTGATCGATTCGATCCAGACGATGTGGACCGACACCGTGGAATCGGCCCCGGGCACGGTGACCCAGGTGCGCGCCTCGGCGCAGAAGCTGATCAGGTTCGCCAAGAAATCCGGCGCGGCCATCATCCTGGTCGGCCACGTCACCAAGGACGGCCAGATCGCCGGCCCCCGGGTCGTCGAGCACATGGTGGATGCGGTCCTGTCGTTCGAGGGCGAGGGCTCGCAGCAGTTCCGCATCCTGCGTTCGGTCAAGAATCGCTTCGGCCCGACGGACGAGATCGGCGTGTTCGAAATGACCGGATTGGGTCTGCGCGAGGTCACCAACCCGTCCGAGCTGTTCCTGTCGGAGCGCGATCTCGGCAGCCCCGGCACGGCGGTCTTTGCCGGCATCGAGGGCACCCGCCCCGTGCTGGTCGAAATCCAGGCCCTGGTGGCGCCGACCTCGCTCGGCACGCCGCGCCGCGCCGTGGTCGGCTGGGATCCGAGCCGGCTGTCGATGGTGCTGGCCGTGCTGGAGGCGCATTGCGGCGTCAAGCTGTCGGGCCACGACGTCTATCTCAACGTCGCCGGCGGCCTGCGCATCAACGAGCCGGCGGCGGATCTCGCCGCGGCCGCAGCTCTGGTCTCGTCACTGGTCAACGCGCCGCTGCCGCCCGATGCGGTCTATTTCGGCGAGATTTCGCTGTCGGGCGCGGTCCGACCGGTGGCGCAGACCTCGGCACGGCTGAAGGAGGCCGCCAAGCTCGGCTTTTTGCGCGTGGTGCTGCCGGAGCGCGCCCGCGGCGAGGCCGGCGGCGACGCCGGGCTCAGCCTCAATACCGTCGGCGGGTTGACCAGCCTGGTGGCCGACATCGCCGCGCGCGGCACGCCTCGTGCCCGCCATGAGACGACCCGGCAGGGCGACGATGACGGCGACCACGGCCGCCGCGGACCGCGCCCTGCCGAAAAAAATGCCACACCAGCGAGATTCCGCCGCCAGGACGGCTAGCCGGACCGTGACGTTCGCGTGACTCGCCGCTATACAACGCCGCAACCGGTCGCCCACACGGGATCGTGCAGCGTCCGGACTTGCCGGGGAACCTCGCTGTCCTCCACCTGGAGGGGCGGTCCTCCGTCGATTCGAAGCGAACCTTGGACCTGTGAAGCGGACCTGAGCAGCCGATGCCGATAACGATCCTCGATCTCATCCTGCTCGGCGTGATGCTGGTGTCGGGGCTGCTCGCGATGGTCCGCGGCTTCATGCGCGAGGTGCTGTCGATCGCGGCCTGGGGCGCGGCCGCCCTGGTCACGCTTTATTCATTCTCCAAGCTGCTGCCGACCGCGAAGACCTATTTCAACAACGATACCGTCGCCAGCGTCGTCGTCGTCGCCGGTACTTTCGTGGGCACCCTGCTCATCGTCTCGGTGATCACGGTCAAGATCTCCGACATGATCCTCGATTCGCGCATCGGCGCGCTGGATCGCACCCTCGGATTCCTGTTCGGACTGGGCCGCGGCCTGCTGATCGTCGTGGTCGCGTTCCTGTTCTTCAGCTGGCTGGTGCCGGACAAGCAGCGCCCGGACTGGGTCACCGGCGCCAAATCCCGCGTCGTCCTGCAGGGAACCGGGGATTGGCTGATGTCGCTCTTGCCTGATGATCCCGAGAACACCATTTTAAAGAAATTCAAGAAGAACAAGCCGGACGACGACCAGACTGACACCGAGTCGCCCGGAGCGGGCGGCGATGGGTACAGCAAGCCTGCCCGCGACAGCTTGAAGAAGCTGATCGAGAAACCCGCGGCCAAGTGAGCTCAGCCCAGAAGAGAGGCGCGATGGACCTGCACCACGATTCTTCCGGCGAAGCCCAAGCGGATACTCACGCGGATCTGGACTTCGGACCTCAAGCCTACCTCAGAGACCCAGACCTGGACGGAGACACGCTGCGCGAGGAGTGCGGCGTGTTCGGCATTTATGGGCATAGCGATGCCGCCGCGATCACTGCGCTGGGCCTGCATGCGCTCCAGCATCGCGGCCAGGAAGCCGCCGGCATCGTCTCCTATGACGGCGCGCGCTTCCACAGCGAGCGCCGCCTGGGCCTGGTCGGCGACACCTTCTCCCGCCGCGAGGTGATCGAGCGCCTGCCCGGCAACGCCGCGGTCGGCCATGTCCGCTATGCCACCACCGGCGCCACGATCCTGCGCAACGTGCAGCCGCTGTTCGCCGAGCTCAATGCCGGCGGCTTCGCGGTCGGCCACAACGGCAACCTCACCAACGGGCTCACGCTCCGCCGCGAGCTGGTGCGCGCCGGCGCCATCATGCAGTCGACCAGCGACACCGAGGTGATCCTGCATCTGGTGGCGCATTCCCGCCGCACCAATTTCATCGACCGCTTCATCGAGGCGCTGCGCGCGCTCGAAGGCGCCTACTCGCTGGTCTGCATGACCAACAAGAAGCTGATCGGCGCCCGCGATCCCCTGGGCATCCGTCCGTTGGTCTATGGCGAGCTCGAAGGCTGCCCGATCCTGGCCTCGGAGACCTGTGCGCTCGACATGATCGGCGCGCGCTACATTCGCGACATCGAACCCGGCGAGGTCGTGATCTTCGACGAGACCGGCGCGCACAGCCACAAGCCGTTCCCGCCGAAGCCGGCACGTCCCTGCGTGTTCGAATACATCTACTTCGCCCGTCCCGATTCCGTCGTCGGCGGCCGCTCGGTCTACGAGGTGCGCAAGGCGTTCGGCGCCCAGCTCGCGCGCGAGAGCCATCCCGAGGTCGACGTCGTCGTGCCGGTGCCGGATTCCGGCGTGCCGGCGGCGATCGGCTACAGCCAGCATTCCGGCGTGCCGTTCGAGCTCGGCATCATCCGCAATCACTATGTCGGCCGCACCTTCATCCAGCCGACCCAGGCGATCCGCGAATCCGGCGTGCGCATGAAGCACTCGGCCAACCGCGCCGCGATCGAAGGCAAACGCATCATCCTGATCGACGACTCGCTCGTGCGCGGCACCACCTCGCGCAAGATCGTGCGCATGATGCGCGACGCCGGCGCCACCGAGGTGCATTTCCGCCTGGCGTCGCCGCCGATCCTCTACCCCGACTATTACGGCATCGACCTGCCGGATCGCGGCGGCCTGCTCGCGGCGACGCATTCGCTCGAGGAGATGCGCCAGCTGATCGGCGCGGACTCGCTCGCCTTCCTGTCGATCGACGGCATGTATCGCGCGATGGGTGAGCCCGCCCGCGACCCGGCAGCGCCGAAATATGCCGACCACTGCTTCACCGGCAGCTATCCGACCCATCTCACCGACCAGTCACTCGTCGAGCCGCCCCAGCAGCAGCTCTCGCTGCTGGCGGAAGCGAGCTGAGGCTCTTTCCACACGCCGTCGTTCCGGGGCGATGCGCGGTTGCCCGTCGTCTCTGCGAATGCCAGGACCATAGCCACCAGCGATCGTTGGGCGGCTAGGACTAGCCACGACGGTCCAACTCCCTCATAACCGCCGAGGAGTACGGGTCCCGGCTCCGGGCGCGCAATCGTGCGCCTGGCCCGGACGACGTCTGAGAGAATAGCGGCCATGACCACCCTTCCCCTCGCCAACCGGATTGCCCTCGTCACCGGCGCCTCGCGCGGCATCGGCCATGCGACCGCCCGCGTGCTGGCGCGCGCCGGCGCGCATGTTGTCGCCGTCGCCCGCACCCAGGGCGGGCTGGAGGAGCTCGACGACGAGATCCGGAAAGAGACCGGCAACGGCGCCACCCTGGTGCCGCTCAGCATGACCGACAGCGACGGCATCGCCCGTCTTGGCGCCGCGCTGCATGAGCGCCATGGCAAGCTAGACATCCTCGTCGGCAATGCCGCCGTGCCCGGCCCGTCCTCGCCGCTCGGCCATATCGACCTGAAGCCGTGGAACGACGTCGTCGCCGTCAACCTCTCAGCCAACTTCCAGCTGATCCGCTGCATGGAGCCGCTGCTGAAGGCCTCCGACGCCGGCCGCGCCGTGTTCCTCACCTCAGGCGCCGCCCACAAGGCCCAGGCCTATCTCGGCCCCTACGCCGTCACCAAGGCCGCGCTGGAGACGCTGGCGCGGGTGTGGGCGCACGAGACCGAGCGCACGCCGCTGCGCGTCAACCTGTTCAGCCCGGGCCCGATCCGCACCCGCATGCGCGCCACGGTCTTCCCCGGTGAAGACCCGATGACGCTCGAGACGCCCGAGCAGGTCGCCGACTTCATCGTGCCGATGTGCCTGCCGTCCTGGACCGAGACCGGCAAACTGTACGAGTACAAGACCCGCACGCTGAAGAGCTTTCAGCCGCCGGCGTGAGGTCATTGTTTGCCCCGCCGTACGGCGACCGCCGGTACCCATAGCCACCGGCGGTCGTGGTGGGCGACGATGACGACGCAGACCGTCTTACCCAACACGCATCACGCGGTATCCGTCCCGGCGTTCGCCGGGACGACAGCGGCGGACGTGGTCGGCACCACGCCTCTCACGCACGACGCGTCAACCCGTTCGTACCCCGACCACTTGTGAGCCGATCTGCGTCGGCAGCTATTTCGGAGCAGGACTCGCCGCCGCAGGCTTTGCGGCAGCGGGCTTCGCGGGGACGGGCTTCGCCGCGGCAGGCACCTGACGATCGCGCACCGCCGTCAGCTCCTTGCGCAGCTTTTCCTGCTGCTCCACCGACAGCACCGGACGCTGCTCGTCATGCGGCACGTCGTTCACCGGGAGATAGTTGTACGTGTTGCCGTACTGCGCCGTGTCGGATGATGGCGTCGTGCCCGAGGTCGCGCAGCCGCCGAGCAGCACGGACGTCAACAGCGCCGCGCTCCCGAGCACTGAACGCCAGGGCATGGGCCGCGTCAATCGCAAGCAGGTCCGGCGGAAGCTCATCGCGCGGCCGCTGCCATGGTGCGCGTGGTCCCCTGCGCCGTGATGCCATGCTCGTTGGATTGCAGCCCGGGCAGGCTCTTCACCCAGGGATAGCCCCGACGGCCCATGTCGAAGCCGCGATCGAACAGCGCGGTCATGTAGGTGCGATCGAACGGGCCGTCGGCCTTGGCCTGGAAATCGGCTGGCACGCTGGCCAAGTTGAAGTCGATGCCGTTGAACCTCGCCACCGAGTAGATGCGGTAGATGTCGCCGATGCCCTGGTTCTTGATCAGGGTCGACAGCGAGCGCTGCGTCACCGAGAGCACGTCGGCGCCGACGCTGTCCCATTGCGGATCGATGCGGGCGTTGCGGATGACGTAGAGATGCGCGCCGCTCACGCTCCGGCGCGGGCCGCGGCCGGAGACGAGACGCAGCACCGACGGGCCGATGAAGACCTGCCGGGTGACGCCGCCATCGACATGCAGCTCGTCGTAATCCTTGTCGCCGATCCGCACCTTGATGCGAACCGGGGCGAAAGCGCCCGGCACGGTCGCGGACGCCAGCAGCACCTGGCGGAACAGCGCGATCGCCTCGGGCGTGTCGGCGGCCGCGATGCGGCCCATGTCCCACAGCACCGGCCGCTGCGCGTCGAGATTGGTGGTGCCGACCAGCAGCACCCTGCCCTTGCTGCTCTCGCGCGCGACATCGCGCAGGAACTCGCGATCGACATATTTCTCGATCAGCCGCGACAGCGGCGTGTTGTCGGCCAGCGCCGAGCCCTGCAGCAGGCCGGGAATGTTGACCGTGAAGATGTCCTTGCGCTCATAGGCGGTGAAGATCTCGCGCAGCTTGTCATCGTGCTCGCGCCCCAGGAAGACGAACGGCGCGATCAGCGCGCCGGAGCTGACGCCCGTCACCATGTCGAACGACGGCCGGTTGCCGGACTCGCCCCAGCCGGCCAGCAGCCCGGCGCCGAATGCACCGTTCTCGGCGCCACCGGAGATCGCGAGGAAATTCAGCGGACGCGAGATCGGGATTTCGGCCGAGGCGCGCGACATCGCGGCCTCGGCAAAGCGCGGCGCCGGCTCGTCACCCCAGTAGCGCACGTTGCGGAAGCCGACCGGGTCGGCGCTGACGGCAGCCGCTTCCGGCAGCGCGTTGCGCGGCATGACGGCTGCGCACGCCGCCAGCAGCAGCGACGCGGCGCATGCGAGCAGGATACGCGGAACCATCGCGCGGAAGGAGGCGGCAGACTTCATCGCGACGCTTGCTGCTCCACGCTTGCGATCTCCGGCGCCGGCGGCGGCACGCCGGGCTTGACCTCGTCGGCCCCCTTGTCGGTCCAGCCCGGCGGCAGGCCCAGACCGGCACCGACGAAGCCCTTCAGGCCGGGGAAGCGTCCGTACTGCTCACATGCGGCATATTTGGGAGCGCCGCCAAGCTTGGCGGGCACGCTCGACACCGAAGGCAGCGAGGCCAGCGACGGGACGCCGGAGAACGGCGACTCGCCGGTCGATACCAGCCTGGCGAAATCGGCGCCGAACTCCGAAGCGAGGTCGTAGGCGTCGCCGTCATTGGCCATGCGGGCGGTCGACACCGAGGAGGCGCCGCGCGCCCACACCATCGCGGCCTTCTGGAAGCCGGCGAAATCGCGCGCCTCGGCCTCGACGGACAGCGTGCCGAGCCCGACCGGCAACCGTGGCACCGGCACCGGGACGCCCGGTAGCGCGACGCTCTTGGCGATCGACGCCGCCTGCGAGGCGGCCGAGGCGGTCGCGTTGGTCGCCGTGGCGTGGGTGACGGTCGCCTTGATCGTCAGATCCGCCTCCTCGCCGAGCGCAACGATGCGGAAGCGCTCGCTGAGCCGCAGGCACATTTCCCGGCTGATGGCGTTGGCGACCAGCTTGCGCTCGTTCTCGTCGAAGGCGATGTCGGGACGCGGCGGAAACGCGGTCGGCTCGATCCGGATCGTCCTGGCCTCGAGCAGCTCCTTCTTGTTCGCCTTGATCTGCGCGCGCGTCACCAGGCCATTGGCGTCGGCGAGACGATCGTAATTCTTGAGCGAGCCGGCCCGCTCCAGCGGAGCGGTGGCGCAGCCGGCCGTTGCCAGCGCCAGGGAAATCAGGGCCGTCGACTTCAGCGGGGCGAGGCGCATCTTACCGGCGAGACCCATTGATAGATAGCTCACTCTAATTAAGTCTCACAAGCCGAAACGCTTGTCCAACTAAACTAGATCAAATTCTCTAGATTAGAGCGGCGCGAAATATTATTTTATATTACAAGCAGTTGGCGGAAACCCGCGAATGTGGCGAGAGTTGGCCCGACAGGACGTGTGATGAGAGACGCGTGATGAGAAAGGTCGATCCGGTCAAGCACGAGCAGAAGCGCCGGGAGATTCTCCAGGCGGCGTTGTCGTGCTTCGTCCGGAACGGTTTTCACGGCGCCAGCACCACCGACATCTGCGCCGCCGCCAAGATCAGCCCAGGCCACCTCTACCACTACTTCCCCAGCAAGGAGGCGATGATCCAGGCGCTGGTCGACCAGAACCTGAGCCACGCCGCAGCGCGCCTCCAGGCGATCCTGGCCTCACCCGACGTGATCGACGCGCTGGTGCAGGAGCTCGAGAGCACCAGCATTCATCAGCCGCAGGCCCAGGTCCTCAGCGCCGAGGCGTTGGCCGAGGCCTGCCGCAATGCCGATTTTGCCGCCATCGTCCACGCCCATGCGCGCGCGATGCGGGCGCTGCTGGTCGATTTTCTCATCAAGGCGCAGCGGCGCGGCGACGTCGATCCCCGCCTTGATCCCGAATCGACCGCCAATATTCTGTTCGCGATCGTCGACGGCGCACGCGCGCTGCCGATCCGGAATCCGAACGTCGACATCAAGAAGAGCACCGCACATCTGCGCATCATGCTGACGCGCTTCCTGCGGCCGCCCGCAGCCCCCTCGCCGGTCGGCGACAAGACCAGAAAGGCCCGCGGCTCGACGCCCATCGTCGAGCCCTCATGAGCTACCGCGCCGTGCTCAGCCGAGCATGACCTGATCGTGGAAGGCGTCGGTCACGGGCCTCATGATGAGCAACGGTATTCTTGCAGGGCCTGTACGCCCAGCGTTAACGCTCAAGCGAAACGCACAAACCTTGGGCGCGCCTCGCGCCTTTTGGCACATTGCCGCAACTCACAAGACCGGCTATCCAGGGAGACAGACGGCAAGGGGCGCCCAAGAAGCCCCGCCGTGACACGACACCAGGGAGGACTTTGATGACGACGTCTCAGGCGCGGCGGATGGCCGCGCTGCTTGCCGCCACCACGCTCAGCTTTGCCGGCTCCGCCTTCGCCGACGACAAGGTCGTCAAGATCGGCGTGCTCAACGACATGTCCAGCCTCTATGCCGACATCGGCGGACCGAACTCGGTCGCAGCCGTCAACATGGCGGTCGAAGATTCCGGCATGAAGGCCAAGGGCTGGACCATCGAGGTCATCAGCGGCGACCACCAGAACAAGCCCGACATCGGCGTCAATATCGGCCGGCAGTGGATCGACACCCAGAAGGTCGACGTGATCATGGACACGCCGAATTCCGGCGTTGCTCTGGCCATCTCCAATCTGGTCAAGGAGAAGAACTCGGTCCTGATCAATTCCGGCGGCGCGAGCGCCGACCTCACCGGCAAGGCCTGCAACGCCAACACCATCTCCTACACCTACGACACCTACATGCTGGCGAACGGCACCGGCAAGGCGCTGACCAAGGCCGGCGGCGACAGCTGGTTCTTCCTCACCGCCGACTACGCGTTCGGCCATGCGCTGGAGCGCGACACCTCGGCGGTCGTCACCGCCAATGGCGGCAAGGTGCTCGGCTCCGTCAAGCACCCGCTCAACACCGCCGACTTCTCCTCCTTCCTGCTGCAGGCACAGTCGTCCAAGGCCAAGGTCATCGGCCTTGCCAATGCCGGCGGCGACACCACCAACGCGATCAAGCAGGCCGCCGAATTCGGCATCGTCCAGGGTGGCCAGAAGCTCGCCGCGCTGCTGCTGTTCGTCAACGACGTGCATGCGCTGGGCCTGAAGGTGGCGCAGGGCCTGACCTTCACCGAGTCGTTCTACTGGGATCTCAACGACAAGACCCGCGAATGGTCCAAGCGTTTCCAGAAGGTGTCGCCAAAGGGCACGATGCCGTCGATGACGGTCGCCGGCGTCTATGCCGGCACGCTGCATTACCTCAAGGCGCTGGACGCGATGGGCGGCAATCCGCATGACGGCGCCAAGGTCGTGGCCAAGATGAAGGAGATCCCGACCGACGATCCGCTGTTCGGCAAGGGCCCGCTGCGCGCCGACGGACGCCGCCTGATCCCGGCCTATCTGTTCGAGGTCAAGAAGCCGGAAGAGTCCAAATATCCGTGGGACTACTACAAGCTGATCGCGACGATCCCGGCCGAGGACGCCGCCAAGCCGCTCGAGGCCAGCGAGTGCCCGCTGGTGAAGAAGTAATCGTCCCGCATCGGTCCGGGCTGGCGCGCCAGCATCAGTCCGGACCCACGCACATTGCCGATGCGCCGTCGCGCGCATCGGGATGATGTCAGGAGGCGGCCTTCGCTTTCGCGAGCGTCCGCAGCGCGATCACGATCGCGACGATCATCAGCCCCGACGCCAGCAGGAACGGCGCGCCGGGCAGATGCACGGGCGCAGTGGCCCCGATGAAATAGGCGAAGCTCAGCGTGAACAGGAACGGCCCCGTGAGCTGGGCCACGCTCTGCACGCTCGATGTCGCGCCCTGGAGTTGGCCCTGCTTGTCCGGCGCCACCAGCCGGGTCATCAGCGCCTGCAACGCCGCGCCCGAGACGCCCCACAGCGCCATCACGGGAATGCCCAGCCAGCTCAGCGGTCCGGTCGGCGCCACGCCGAAAATGAAGAAGCCGACCAGCCCCGCGGATAGCCCCAGCATCAGCGCGCCGCGCTCGCCGAACACGCGCACGATCAGCCCGACCGCGCCGCCCTGCACGATCATCGCGCAGACGCCGACCATCGCCAGAGTGAGGCCGACGGTGCGCGTGTCCCAGCCGTAGCGATAGGTCGCGTACAGCACGAAGGTCGACGGCAGCACGACATGGGCGAGCTGGGTGATGAAGTTCACGGTCGACAGTCCGGCCAGGATGCGGTCCGATGCCAGCAGCCGCAGCGCCCCGAGCGGGTTCGCCGTTCGCCACCGGAATGGACTGCGCCGTTCCGGCTTCAGCGACTCCGGCAGCACCAGGAAGCCGTAGAGCGCGTTGGCGAAGCTGAGCCCCGCGGCCGCCCAGAACGGCAGCCGCGGATCGATGTCGCCCAATAGTCCACCGGTGGCGGGACCGAGCACGAAGCCCGCGCCGAACGCGGCGCCGATGCGGCCGAAGATCGCGGCGCGGCGGTCCGGCGGCGTCAGGTCGGCGATGTAGGCGAAGGCAGTGGAGATGCTGGCCGAGGTGACGCCGGAGATCAGCCGCCCGACGAACAGCCAGGCGAGCGACGGCGCCAGCGCCATCAGCACATAGTCGGCGGCGAGGCCAAAGTTCGACAGCAGGATCACCGGCCGCCGGCCGAAGCGGTCGGACAGGCTGCCGAGCACCGGCGAAAACACGAACTGCATCAGCGCCCACGCGGTGCCGAACAGCCCGAAGATGCGTGCCGCCTGCGCGGTGTCGTTGCCGACGAAGCTCTCGATCAGCTTCGGCAGGATCGGCATGATCAGCCCGAGCGCGAGCATGTCGAGCAGGATGGTGACGAAGATGAAGGCGACCGCGCCGCGGCGCGGGGCCGGCGCATTTTCGGTCGCGACGCTCGGCGGGCTTGCTTCCATGGCCGGACCGCTTCCGCTCCCGCGACTGATCAGTTCGGCCGCTTGCGCTTGTGCGCGAACGGGTTGGCCTTCTCGCGCAGGGTGATGCGCACCGGCGTGCCCGGCAGCTCGAAGGTCTCGCGCATCGAGTTGGTGAGATAGCGCAAGTAGGATTGCGGGATCGCGTCGGCGCGCGAGCAGAACAGCACGAAGCTCGGCGGCCGCGCCTTGGTCTGGGTGATGTAGTTCAGCTTGAGCCGGCGGCCCGACACCGCCGGCGGCGGATTGTCGGCGATCGCCCCCTCGAACCAGCGGTTCAGCGCCGCGGTCGGCACGCGCCGGTTCCAGACCGCGTAGGCCTCGACGATCGCCTGCATCAGCCGGTCGATGCCCTCGCCCATCAGGCCCGACACCGCCACGATCGGCGCGCCCGCGACCTGCGGCAGCCAATGGTCGGCGTCGCGGCGCAGCATCGAGATCTGGCCGGGCTTGGCCTCCATCAGGTCCCATTTGTTGACCGCGATGACGAGCGCGCGACCCTCGCGCTCGATCAGGTCGGCGATGCGCAGATCCTGCTCCTCGAAGCGGTTCTGCGCATCCATCATCAGCACGACCACCTCGGCGAAGCGCACCGCCCGCAGCGCGTCCGCCACCGACAGCTTCTCGAGCTTCTCCTCGATGCGCGAGCGCCGGCGCAGGCCTGCGGTGTCGTAGATGCGGAAGCCGCGGCCCTTCCATTCGATCTCGACCGCGATCGAATCGCGCGTCGTCCCGGCCTCGGGGCTGGTCAGCAGCCGCTCCTCGCCGAGCAGATGATTGATCAGCGTCGACTTGCCGGCATTGGGACGGCCGACGATCGCGACGCGGATCGGACGTGCGGCGCGCTCCTCGTCGGTCTCCTCGCGCTCGTCGTCCTCGTCGTCCGTGGGCGGCACGAGCTTGCTGACGGCGTCGTAGAGCTCGCCCATGCCCTCGCCGTGCTCGGCCGAGATCTGGATGGGATCGCCGAGGCCGAGCGCATACGACTCCATGGCGCCGAGCTCGCCATGCTTGCCCTCGCTCTTGTTGGCGAGCAGCAGCACCGGCTTGTCGGCGCGGCGGGCGAAATCGGCGAAGGCGCGGTCGGCGGGCGTCAGGCCGATGCGGGCATCGATGACGAAGAACAGCGCATCGGCGAGCGCGATCGCGGTCTCGGTCTGCTCCTGCATGCGCGCGGTCAGCGAGCCCTTCGGGCCCTCGTCGAGGCCGGCCGTGTCGATGATCGTGAAATGGAGATCGCCGAGCTTCGCTTCGCCCTCGCGGCGGTCGCGCGTGACCCCCGGCATGTCGTCGACGAGCGCCAGCTTCTGCCCGACCAGACGGTTGAACAGGGTCGACTTGCCGACATTGGGCCGGCCGATGATGGCGATGGTGAAAGGCATGATGATCCGTGCGCGTGAGCGCGCAGCTTTAGCGCATTCGGCCGCAAAACCGAACGGGCGATCAGTCGATTCGCGACTGAGATTAACGGCTGAAGGAGCCGCTCGGCATCGGCGCCGGGAAGCCGCCGCCCGAGCTCTGGGCGGCCGGCGGCTGCGCCGGGGCCGTGTCATCCGCCGGCGGTGCGGTGGTGCGGCGGCGCACGATCTTCTTCGGCTTCGGCGCCGGCGGAACGCCGGCGGCGCCCTGCTCGACCGCAGCGGCCTCGCCGTCCTGCGGATCGGCCGTGGTCGGGTTGCTCACGGCGGCCTGCTGCCGGCCCTTGGCGCCCTTCTTGCCCTTGGGCTCCTCGGCCGGGGGCGCCGGCATCGCCTCCTGGGCGCCTGGATCGGTCATCGGCTGCTGCTGCGCGCCCTTGTAGAGCTCCTTCGGCACGCCCTGCTCGAGACCCGGCACGCCCTCCGGGAACACCGGCTTGCGGTCGCCCGGCAGCTTCTTCTTGGTGTCGAGGAAGTCGAGCATGTCCGAGGGGTCGAAGCTTCCCCCGCTCGCGCAGCCGCCCAGCACGCCGGAAAGCGCAATGAGGACCGTGAGGGCAATGGCACGTTGGGCGCGGCGCATGATCGTCGTTCCAATCAACTCGGTTTCGCCGTCGCGCGATCCGCGATCAGCTCTTGGCGACTGCAGGCAACAGCGCCTGCAGCGCTTCGGCGCGCGAGCGCAGGCCCGGCGGGGTCTCACCATCCAGCGCAATCATGTCGAGCCATTGACGGGTCGCGGCGGCATCGTTGGCCTTCCACGCCGACAGCGCCAGCAATTCGCGGGCCGCGTGGCGGAACGGCGCACCAGGCGCCGTTTCGCCTTCGAGGCGCTGCTTGAGGTCCGCGTAAGGCGCCGTATCGGCCAGCAGGCCTGCCGCGCGCAGCCGCGCCATCGACTGCTGCTCGGCCCCGATGCTGCGGTCGGCAGCAAGCTCGTCATAGAGCTTCACGGCCGCCGCCTTGTCGCGCATGGCGGCCTCTGCGGCCTGATGGAAGCGGGCCAACGTGCGGTATCCCGATGGGGCCGTGGCCGCGACATCCGCAAAGGCCTTTTCCGCCTCGGCATGCTTGTTCTGCTCGGAGAGCTCGAGGGCCTTGTTGAAGGCCGAGCCCGCCTCGGCCGCCTTCTGGCCTTCCAGGTATTGGTAGCCGCGCCAGCCGCCAACGCCGGCGATGATCAGCACGGCCAGGGCGATGATCAAGATCGAGTAGCGGTCCCACAGCTTCTTGAGCTGTTCCCGGCGGACCTCCTCGTCTACTTCATCAATAAAATCAGACACCTAAGGACATCCAATCAGGTTCGCTGCGAACGCGCGCGCATGGCTTCGAAGGGCCGCGCGAGCGGCCCGTTGCCCACGCGCCGGCGCCGATACCGCATCGGCATGGCGGTGGCAAGGCGAGTCCAGCCGAATCAAGGCGTTACTCCCCGGTTCTGCCACAGGGTCCGAACGCGGCTATCACGCCGTCAAGGCTTCGCGCAACTGCCGTTTCATCACCTTGCCGTTGGCGTTGCGCGGCAGGGGGTCCGCGGTCACGGTCAGGGTTTCCGGAACCTTGTAATCCGAGACCCGCTCGGCACACCAGCTGCGCAGCGCCTCGGCGCTGATCGGCTCGCGGGTCACGACCACCGCGTGCACGCGCTCGCCGAGCACGGGACATGGCCGGGCGACGATCGCGCTCTCGACCACCGCCGGATGGCTCGCCAGCACCGATTCGACCTCGGCCGAGTAGATCTTCAGCCCGCCGCGGTTGATCATGTCCTTCTGCCGGTCGAACACCCGGACGAAATTGTCGGCGTCGACGGAGCCGAGATCGCCGGAATGCCAATAGCCGGCGGTGAAGCTCTCGGCCGTGGCCTTGGGATTGTTCCAGTAGCCCCTGATGACCTGGCCGCCGCCGATTCAGATCTCCCCGATCTCGCCGCGCGGCAGTTCCCGCCCCTCCCCGTCCATGACCAGGATGCTGGCCCCTGGACACGGCAGCCCGACGCTGTCGATATGGCGCCCGGTCAGATCCGAGGGCATCAACGTTGCCGGCGAGGTGGTCTCGGTCGAGCCATAGGCATTGACCAGCCGCAGACCCGGGATCTTGGCGGCCAGCCGCTCGATGGTCGCGACCGGCATCGGCGCGCCGCCGAAGCCGCCGATCCGCCACGACGAGAGATCGTGGCTGTCGAAGTCGCGCTGCAGCAGGCAGAGATTGTACATCGCCGGGACCATGACCGTGTAGGTCACGCGCTCGCGCGCGGCGAGCTTCAGATACTCGCCGGCCTTGAACTCCGGCATGATGATCAAGGTGCCGGCGCAGCGCGCCATGCTGGTGATGTTGGCGACGACGCCGGTGACATGGCCGAGCGGCACCGCGGCGATCGAGCGGTCGGCTGGCGTCAGCCCCAGGCAGGCCTCGTAGATCATCGAGGAGTGGATGATGTTGCAATGGGCGAGCATCGCGCCTTTCGGCCGACCGGTGGTTCCGGAGGTGTAGAGGATCATCGCGGTGTCCTCTTCCGCCACCTCGACCCGAGCCTCGTGCGCGGCATGATCGGCCAGCGCTGCAAAATCCGATCGCGCTGGACGATCATCGACGGCAATGCGCCCCGCCAGCTCCGGCGTCTCTGCAGCAGCCGGCAACCGGTCCGCCAGTGCCGCCTCGTGCAGCAGCAGCTTGGCGCCGCAATCCCCCAGCACATAGGCGATTTCCGGGGTCTGCTGCCGCGTCGACAGCAGCACCGTGATCAGCCCGAGCTTGGCGGCAGCGAACAGCGTGAGCACGAACTCGATGCGGTTGCCGAGCAGCAGCGCCAGCCGATCGCCCTGGCGCAGGCCCCTCGCCTGCAGCCCGCCGGCGATCCGCGCGGCGGCCTCGGCGACCTCGCGCCATGACAGCCGCACGGCCCCGCAGACCAGCGCCTCGCCGTCGCCGTTGCGCGCCGCGGCCTCCTCGACCATGGCCCAGATGTTCGCCGGCCGCTCCGTGAACAGCGGCACCACGCGATCGCCAAAACGGGCTTCGCGCCGCATCGGCGGCGTCACATAGGTCGACCAGTCCATGGCATTTCCCCGAGCTTGGCTTTTTTGTCGTTGTTTGCCGCGATGCGGACCAGCCAAGCATAACCATCGGGCGATGCGCTTGGCTATCTCCGGCAGCGCCGGAGATAGCGCAGTGCCGCCGCGCGCATCACGGCTGCAACGCGACGACCAAGCGAGAGGCGCCCGTCAGGTCTTGGACTTCATGCCGTAGACATGTTCCGCCGCCGGAAACACACGGCTACGCACGTCGGCCGCGTAGCGCTCGACCGCCTCGTCGATCGCCGGACCGAGATTGCCGTAGCGGCGGACGAATTTCGGCGCGCGTGGCGACAGGCCGAGCATGTCCTCCAGCACCAGCACCTGGCCGTCGCAGGCGGCGCTGGCGCCGATGCCGATGGTGGGGATCGCGATCTGCTGGTTGATCTTGCGCGCCAGCGGCTCGGCCACGGCCTCGATCACAACCGAGAACGCGCCGGCCTGCGCGATCGCCGCAGCGTCGCTCTCGATCGCGGCCCAATCCGCCTCGTCGCGGCCCTGCGCGCGGAACGAGCCGAGCGTGTTGATCGATTGCGGCGTCAGGCCGACATGGCCCATCACCGGAATGCCGCGCTCGCTGAGGAAGGCCACCGTCTCGGCCATCCGCACCCCGCCCTCGAGCTTGACCGCGCCGCATTGCGTCTCCTTCAGGATCCGCACCGCCGCATGAAACGCCTGCTCCTTCGACGCCTCGTAGCAGCCGAACGGCATGTCGACCACCACCAGCGCCTGGCGCGAACCACGCATCACGGCGCGGCCCTGCAGGATCATCATCTCCAGGGTCACCGGCACGGTGGTCTCGAAACCGTGCATCACGTTTCCAAGGGAATCGCCGACCAGGATCACATCGCAATGGCGATCCACCAGCGCCGCGGTATGGGCGTGGTAGGACGTCAGCATCACGATCGGCTCGCCGCCCTTGCGGGCGCGGATCTCGGGAGCCGTCTTTCGGCGGACCGTCGACTGCACCGACATCGCTACCCCCCAATGACCGGAATGCCGAGCACGACGGGATGGAACGCGAAGGCCAGCGCCAGATAGACGACGATGCCGACCACCACCGCGATCACGTCGTTGCCGACGCCGCCGACCGGGATCGGTGGGCCGCCGGCGTCAGCGCGCCGCTTCAGCGAAATGCGGTCGAACACCGCCCAGGCCAGGATCGAGCCGAACAGGATGATGCCGCCGAGGTCGCCATTGGCGAGCAGATGCCCGAACGCCCACAGCTTCACGCCCGCCAGCATGGGGTGCTTCAGCACGGTGTAGATGCGGCCGCGGATGTAGGCGGCGACCACCATGATGACGGCCGGCAGCATCAGCGCGAGATTGATGTGCTTGAGCGCCTTCGGCGGCGTCCAGACCTGGATCCAGCCGCCGCTGCGGTAATCGGCAAAGCCCCACACGATCAGGACGAGGCCGGCAAGGGCCACGACCGTGTAGACCAGCTTGTACGTGCCCTCGCCCAGCCGCGCGATGACCTGCGCGCGCGCCTCGCGCCGGGTCGTGAACACATGGGCGCCGAGAAACAGCACCAGCCCCACCACCATCACCAGAAGTCCCACGGCGTCCCCCTTCGCTTGCACGCGACCTGTGCGTGGGCATCGGTATCATTTCCGGGGGCGGCCTCGCAACGTGGCCTGCATTTTCGAGGTGAGGCGCCAAGCGCCTCAGCCGTCATTCCGGGGCGGCTCGCAGAGCCGAACCCGGAATCTCGAGATTGGCTTGCGTTCTTGCAGGCAATCGCGAAATTCCGGGTTCGACGCTAACGCGTCGCCCTGGAATGACGATGGGCGCGAGACACGGGGCGGTCGAGAGGTCGTGCCCAGCGGGCGAAGCCATCACCGCTCCGACGTGTTCTTCAGATCACGATTCTCGACATAGCGGATCGCGATCGGCCGGCCGGCGAGCGCGCCGCCGAGCCCTTTTGTGAACTTCAGCGGCAGGCAGCCGTCGAGCGAGGCATTGATCGTCTTCAGATAGGTCGCGCGCGTGTCGGCCGGGGCGCCTGATGTTGCGAAGGTCACGCGCGGCGGCGCGATCAACTCGCCGGTCCGCTTGAAGCTGAAGCGCACCGTCATCTGCATCCCGGCGCGGGCGTTGTCCTCCGGCGGCGGCGTCCAGCATGCACGCAGCGCTGCAAACAGATCGCCGATCGTGTCGAGATCGTGATCCGGCTTCTGATATTTGGCTTCCTGATCCTTGGCGGGCCGGCTCTCGATCGTCAGTTGCAGGTTCTGGCCATAGGGATAGTTCATCTCGGGAATGCAAGGCCACGGCCCGTAGACGCTGCAGAACGACGGCGTGCATGGTCCCTCGTCGAGCACGCTGCACGGTGTGTGCGCGAACGGCACCGGATTGATCTGCTGGCGGCGCGCGTCGGCGGTGGCCGGAGCGGCTACCATCAACAGGACGAGCACGACGACACGGAGCATGGGACTCTCGGGCTGGAATGGACTCCAAGCTGGATCCGATCGCAGAATTCGCAAGCTCAATCCCGTTCACGTCTGCGCGTTCCCGCATCGCGAACGGCCCTCGACCGTGCCTGCGGAACTCGGCTAGAACACGGCAGGATGCGACAACGGACGGACGCGACGATGAGCCACAGCGAGACCGTGATCAACGTCATCAACCCGAACATGACGGTGACGATGACCGAATTGATCGCCAAGGCGGCCCAGGCCAGCGCAAGCCCGTCGACGCGGATCGTCGGCCGCACCGCGCGGTTCGGCGCCGCCTCGATCGAGGGGCACTACGACGAGGCGATTGCCGCGGTCGGCATGCTCAAGGAGATCGAAGCCGGCGACGCCGAGGGCTGCCACGCCCATGTGATCGCCTGCTTCGGCGATCCCGGCCTGCTCGCCGCGCGCGAATTGTCGGGCGTGCCGGTGCTCGGCATCGCGGAAGCCGCGATGCATGCGGCGAGCTTCGTCGCCACCCATTTCAGCATCGTAACCACGCTGTCGCGCACCAAGGTGATCGCGGAGCACCTCGTGCGCAACTACGGCATGGAGCAGCATTGCCGCAAGGTGCGCGCGGTCGACGTCGCCGTGCTCGATCTCGACAAGCCCGAGGCCAATGTGCGCGGCACGCTGCTCGGCGAATGCCGGGCGGCGCTGCGCGAGGACGGGATCGGCGCCATCGTGCTCGGCTGCGCCGGCATGGCCGATCTGGCGCGCGATCTCTCGACCGAGCTCGGCATTCCCGTGATCGACGGCGTCGCCGCCGCCGTGCGCTTCGCCGAGGCGCTGGTCGGGCTGGGGCTGAAGACGTCGAAACACGGCGATCTCGCGTTTCCGCTGCCGAAGTCGCGGAAGACGCTCTGAGTTCAACTCGTAGCCTGCCCATCCGGGGAGTTCCGAAACGCCGACCGACGCTCCACATTGGGATCAACCCATGGAGCCCTCGATGTCCGATCTGTCCACCCTCTCCTCGCTCTCATCAGCGCTTTCGACGACCGTCGCCGCGGTCGCACCGTCTCTGGTCTCGGTCCACTCGCACCGCTTGCGCGCCTCCGGCTTCGTCTGGAAATCAGGCCTCATCGTCACCGCCGATGAGGCGCTGGCCGATGAAGGCGACGTCACTATCGTCTTCGCCGACGGCACCACACGTCCCGCCGGGATGGCAGGCCGCGATCACACCACCGACATCGCCCTGCTCCGCTTCGATGGCGGCGCGGCGGCGCCAGTCAAACTCTCCGGCGAGGTGCCCGCGCTCGGCTCGCTCGCGGTCATCGCCGCCGCCGACCAGGGCGCACCGGTCGCAGCGCTCGCCATGGTCTCGAAATCCGCCGGCCCGTGGCGCAGCCTGCGCGGCGGCGACATCGATGCGCGGATCGAGCTCGACACCGGGCTGCGCCACAGCTCCGAAGGCGGCCTCGTGCTCGACGCTGCAGGCCACGCGATCGGCATGGCCGTGCGGGGCCCGCGCCGCACGCTCGTGATACCCGCGGCCACGATCGAGCGGGTCGCCAGCAAGCTCGAGACGAATGGTCGCATCGCGCGCGGCTATCTCGGCGCCGGCCTGCAGCCGGTCCGGCTCGACGACGGGCTCGGTGCGATGATCATGAGCCTCGACAAGAGCGGCCCGGCCGCGGCCGCCGGCCTGCGCCAGGGTGACGTCATCACCGCTCTCAACAAGGAGCCGTTCAGGGGCATGCGCGCGATGATGCGCGAACTCGGTCCGGACAGCGTCGGCGCCGTCGTCGAGGTCGCAGCGCTGCGTGCCGGCGAGCCGGTGCAGTTCGCCCTGACCATCGGCGAGAGGCCGGCGTGAGCGAGGAGGCGCGCGGGCCGATCAGGATCGCAATCGCGGTCGACGATGCCGAGCTCGCCGACCGGCTGGCGGCGCTGCTCGGCGATGTCACGGGCCTGACGCTGGTCGCCCCCGGCGAGAGCGCCGACGTCGCCATCGCGCCATTGCATGGCAGTGATGAGACGCACAGCGGCGACGACAGGATCGACGGCCAGGCGATCGATGATTTTCAGCTCACCGCGCGCGAGCGCGACGTGCTGGCGCTGATGGCCGAGGGCCGCTCCAACAAGGAGATCGCCCGCAGCCTCGGCATCTCCGTGCATACCGCGAAATTCCACGTCGGCTCGCTGCTCGACAAGCTCGACGCCACCGGGCGAACGGATGCGGTGGCGCACGCGGCAAGGCGCGGCATCATCGAGCTGTGAGCAGCCCCGAGTTTTGCAGGGAACTCTCTCCCCACGTCATTCCGGGGCGCCCGCAGGGCGAGCCCGGAATCCATCGGGCGACAGAACCAGAGGCAAGATGGATTCCGGGCTCATCGCTGCGCGATGCCCCGGAATGACGGCTGACAACGGAGCCAGCCTCACGCCTTCTTCTTCACGTCCTTGACGTTGGAGAACACGATGCCCTCCGCGCGCTCCTTGGTGTAGCCGAGATAGAACTCGTTCTTGGCCAGGAACACGGGGTCGCCATCGACGTCGTCGGCGACGCCGGAATTGTTGGCGGCGATGAACGCCTCGAGCTTCTTCTTGTCGTCGCAGGAGATCCAGCGCGCCAGCGAGAACTCGGAGATCTCGAACTCGACCGGCAGTGAATATTCCGCATCGAGCCGCGCCTTGAGCACGTCGAGCTGCAGCGGTCCGACCACGCCGACCAGCGCCGGCGCGCCATCGCGCGGACGGAACACCTGCACGACGCCCTCCTCCGACATCTGCTGCAAGGCTTCCTTGAGCTTCTTGGCCTTCATCGCATCGGTGAGGCGGACGCGGCGGACGATTTCCGGGGCGAAGCTCGGCACGCCGACGAAGGTCAGGTCCTCGCCCTCGGTCAGGGTGTCGCCGATGCGCAGGCTACCGTGGTTGGGAATGCCGACGACGTCGCCGGCGAAGGCCTCGTCCGCGACCGAGCGGTCCTGCGCGAAAAAGAATTGCGGGCTCGACAGCGGCATGGTCTTGCCGGTGCGCACCAGCTTGGCCTTCATGCCGCGGTTGAGCTTGCCCGAGCACAGCCGCGCGAACGCAATGCGGTCGCGATGGTTCGGGTCCATGTTCGCCTGGATCTTGAAGACGAAGGCGCTCATGCGCGGCTCGGCGGCGTCGACCTTGCGCAGGTTGGACTCCTGCGCGCGCGGCGACGGCGCGTAGCGGCCGAGACCTTCCAGGAGATCGCCGACGCCGAAATTGCGCAGCGCGCTGCCGAAATAGACCGGCGTCAGATGGCCCTCGCGGAACGCCTCCAGGTCGAACGGCTTGCAGGCTTCCTTGACCAGCTCCAGCTCGTCGGTGATCTGGCTCATGTCGAGATTGGCGTTGAGCTTGCCGAGCTCGGAGATCGCGATCTGCTGTGCCGCGCCGGTCTTGGCGCCACCGCCTTCGAGCAGGCGCACGCCGCCGTCTCTGACGTCATAGGTGCCGATGAAGTCGCGGCCGCGGCCCACGGGCCAGGTCATCGGTGTGGTGTCGAGCGCCAGCGTCTTCTCGATCTCGTCCAGCAGGTCGAAGGTGTCGCGGCTCTCGCGGTCCATCTTGTTGATGAAGGTGATGATCGGGATGTCGCGCAGGCGGCAGACCTCGAACAGCTTGCGCGTGCGCGCCTCGATGCCCTTGGCGGCGTCGATCACCATGACGGCGGAGTCGACTGCGGTCAGCGTGCGATACGTGTCCTCGCTGAAGTCCTCATGGCCCGGCGTGTCCAGCAGGTTGAAGACGAGGCCCTCGAACTCGAAGGTCATCACCGACGTGACGACCGAGATGCCACGCTCGCGCTCGATCTTCATCCAGTCCGAGCGGGTGTTGCGGCGCTCGCCCTTGGCCTTGACCTGGCCGGCGAGGTTGATGGCGCCGCCGAACAGCAAGAGCTTCTCGGTCAGCGTGGTCTTGCCGGCGTCCGGATGCGAGATGATGGCGAAGGTGCGCCGGCGCGCGACCTCATCGGAGAGCGCGGAGCGGGACGGCTGTTCAGTGGTGACGGCGGAATCGGACATGAGGCGGCGGACGTCGTTTTGAGGCCGGAGAGCGGCGATGTACGGGAAAGGCGCGGGCTCACGGCCGCCGCGCGCCCTCCATATAGGCGTTTTGCACCGCAACTCCAACCGGGGAGTTACCCGGCGGCTGATGGGCACGCCGGGGCTGGCTCCCCGGCCCGCCGCCGTCCTTCGAGACGCGCGCCAGGCGGCGCGCTCCTCAGGACGAGGTCTGATTGTGCAGCGAAATCTGCCGCCGCGGTCGAATCCCGCCCCTCATGGTGAGGAGCGCCGCGCTTGCGGAGCGTCTCGAACCATGAGGCCCCAACGTTTCAGGACGGTCCCGCCGTCTTTAGTGCCTGAGCACCGACACCAGCCAGAAGCTCAGTGCCGCTACGATGGCCGAGGCCGGAATCGTGAAGATCCAGGCATAGACGATCGATCCGGCGACGTTCCAGCGCACCGCCGAGGCGCGGCGGGCGGCGCCGACGCCGACGATGGCACCGGTGATGGTGTGGGTGGTCGAGACGGGCACGCCGAGGAACGTCGCCAGGAACAGCGTGATGGCGCCGCCGGTCTCGGCGCAGAAGCCCTGCATCGGATTCAGCTTGGTGATGCGCAGGCCCATGGTGCGGACGATGCGCCAGCCGCCCATCAGCGTGCCCAGCGCCATCGCGGCCTGGCACGACAGCACCACCCAGAACGGCACCGTGAACTGCTCGCCGAGATGGCCCTGCGAGTACAGCAGCACCGCGATGATGCCCATCGTCTTCTGCGCGTCGTTGCCGCCGTGGCCGAGCGAATACAGCGAGGCCGAAGCGAATTGCAGGATGCGGAAGGCCCGGTCCACGGCAAACGGCGTCGAGCGCACCGAGGCCCAGGACACGATCGCAACCAGGATCATCGCCAGCACCAGCCCGACAACGGGCGACAGCACGATCGCGAGCACGGTCTTGGACAGGCCGCTCCACACGGTGGCCGAGATGCCGGCCTTGGCAACCCCTGCCCCGACCAGGCCGCCGATCAGCGCGTGCGAGCTCGACGACGGAATGCCGGCCGCCCAGGTGACCAGGTTCCAGACGATCGCGCCGACCAGAGCCGCGAAGATCACGTGGGCGTCGACGATCGCGGGATCGATGATCCCGGTGCCGATGGTCTGCGCGACATGCAGTCCGAACACGCTGAACGCCACGAAATTGAAGAACGCGGCCCAGAACACCGCATATTGCGGCCGGAGCACGCGGGTCGAGACGATGGTCGCGATCGAGTTGGCGGCGTCGTGCAGGCCGTTCAGGAAATCGAAGGCGAGTGCGACGGCGATGAGGCCAACCAGGATCGGAAGGCCGAGTTGAGCGTCCACGGCGCGGCCCTACCCTAGACCTGTTCGATCATGATCGAATTGATCTCGTTGGCGACGTCGTCGAAGCGGTCGGCGACCTTCTCCAGATGGTCGTAGATCTCGGCGCCGACGATGAAGTCCATCGTGTTGGCGTTGCGGTGCTTGAGGAATAGCTCCTTCAGCCCGATGTCGTGGAGGTCGTCGACCCGGCCCTCGAGCTTGGTCATCTCCTCGGTGATCGCGGTGATCATCGGCACGTTCTGGCCGATCGCCTGCAGCAGCGGCAGCGCCTTTCCGATCAGATTGGCGCAATCGACCAGCAAGGTGCCCATCTCGCGCATGGTCGGCTCGAACTCCTTGACCTCGAACAGCACCACGGCCTTGGCGGTCTGCTGCATCTGGTCGATGGCGTCGTCCATCGAGGTGATCAGGTTCTTGATGTCGCCGCGGTCGAACGGGGTGATGAAGGTGCGGCGGACCGCGGTCAGCACCTCCCGCGTGATGTTGTCGGCCTCGTTCTCGAGCTGGCTGACGCGCTGGCAGTGCCTGAGGATGTCGTCGCCGCCCTTAAGCATGTCCTGCAGCGCATGCGCGCCTTGGATCACCACCTTGTTGTGGCGGGCGAACAAATCAAAAAACCGCTCCTCCCGCGGGAGAACGGCGCGAAACCAGTGCAGCATGGGACGAGATCCATCCATTCCGAAACGGGCCAGGGCCGGCCCGTCACAGAACTGTCATACTCCGGATCGCGCACCAGCAGAAGCGGTGGCCGGTTCATCCACCGCTTTCTGCCCTTTCGACGATCTCTTTACAGATCAATAGCTTAGAGGGATCGCTTGAACAGATGGGCGATTTCTCCGACCACGCCGCGGCGGAAGGTGAGCACGCAGGCGACGAAGATGCCGCCCTGGATCACCGTCACCCACTGGCCGAAGCCGGACAGATATTGCTGCATGCCGACGATCACGAAGGCGCCGACGACGGGGCCGAACACGGTGCCGAGCCCGCCGACCAGGGTCATGAGCACGATCTGGCCGGACATCCCGACCTCGACGTCGGTCAGCGAGGCATTCTGGGCGACGAACACCTTCAGCGCACCGGCGAGGCCAGCCAGCGTCCCCGACAGGATGAAGGCGAGCAGCTTGTACTGGTCGGTCTTATAGCCCAGCGAGATCGCCCGCTGCTCGTTCTCGCGGATCGACTTCAGCACCTCGCCGAACGGCGAGTTGATGGTGCGGAAGATCAGCAGGAAGCCGGCGAGGAAACCGGCCAGCACGACGTAATACAGCACCGTCGGCTTGGACAGGTCGAGGATGCCGAACATCCGCCCCTGCGGAATGCCCTGGATACCGTCCTCGCCATGGGTGAACGGCGCCTGCAGATAGATGAAGTACAAGAGCTGCGACAGCGCCAGGGTGATCATCGCGAAATAGATGCCCTGCCGGCGGATCGAGATGTAGCCGGTGATCACCGACAGGACGAACGATCCGGCAACGCCCGTGAGGATGCCGAGCTCGGGCGGCAGCCCCCACACTTTCAACGCGTGGGCGCTGCAATAGCCGGCCGTTCCCAGGAACATCGCGTGGCCGAACGACAACAGGCCGCCATAGCCGATCAGGAGGTTGAAGGCGCAGGCGAGCAGCGCGAAGCACAGCGCCTGCATGACGAAGAACGGGTACAGCCCGGTCCACGGCACGATCGCCAGCAGCGCTGCCATGATGACGAACACGATCATCTCGTCGCGCATCGCGCGCGGGGTGATCGGCAGGGTCGCGTCGGTGATGGATGTCATGTCAGGCCGCCCGTCCGGTCAGACCCGTCGGCTTCACCAGCAGCACCAGGACCATCAGAACGAAGACCACGGTGTTGGAAGCCTCGGGGTAGAAATACTTTGTCAGTCCCTCGATCACGCCGAGCAGGAAGCCGGTGATGATCGAGCCCATGATCGAACCCATGCCGCCGATCACAACCACCGCGAACACCACGATGATGATGTGCTCGCCCATCAGCGGCCGCACCTGGTTGATCGGCGCCGACAGCACGCCGGCCAGCGCCGCAAGCCCGACGCCAAGGCCGTAGGTCAGCGTGATCATGCGCGGGACGTTGATGCCGAAGGCCCGCACCAAGGTCGGGTTCTCGGTGGCTGCGCGCAGGTAGGCGCCGAGCCGGGTGCGCTCGATCAGGAACCAGGTCGCCAGGCAGACGACCAGGGAGAAGATGACGACCCAGCCGCGATAGACCGGCAGATACATGAAGCCGAGGTTCATGCCGCCACGGAGCTGATCCGGGATCGCGTAAGGCAGGCCGGACGAGCCGAAGAAGTTCTGGAACACGCCCTGGATGATCAGCGCCAGTCCGAACGTCAGCAGCAGTCCGTAGAGATGGTCGAGCCCGGCAATCCATTGCAGCATGGTGCGCTCGAGGATCATGCCGAAGGCGCCGACGATGATCGGCGCCAGCAGCAGCGCCCACCAATAATTGATGCCGCCGAGGTTGAGCAGAAAATAGGCGCAGAACGCGCCCATCATATAGAGCGCGCCATGGGCGAAGTTGATGATGTTGAGCATGCCGAAGATGACGGCAAGCCCGAGACTGAGCAGCGCGTAGAACGAGCCGTTGATCAGTCCGACCAGGAGCTGTGCGTAGAGGGCCTGCATCGTCTTGTTTCTGTTTTCTCTCGGCGTTTCCTAAAGACAGCGGTTCCGGCGGGATCAGCCGCCGGGACGGCAGCGGTTCACTTCTTCAACAAGGCGCACGCGCTCTTGTCGAGCGGTGTGAAGGCCTGGTCGCCCGGTACCGAGCCGACCAGCTTGTAGAGATCCCACGGGCCCTTGGACTCCGAGGGCTTCTTGACCTCGAACAGATACGCAGTGTGGATGGTGCGGCCGTTCGGCTGGATCTCGCCCTTGCCGAACAGCGCATCGTCGGTCGGGATCGATTTCATCTTGTCGACGATCTTGACGCCGTCATGCGGGTTCTCGCCGAGCGCCTCCAACGCCTTGAAGTAATGCATCAAGCCGGCATAGACGCCCGCCTGCACCATGGTCGGCGGCGCGCCGCTCTTCATCCGTTTGGCAAAGCGGTCCGAGAACGCGCGGGTCTGGTCGTTCATGTCCCAGTAGAAGGTCTCGGTGAAGTTGAGGCCCTGCGCGATGTCGAGCCCGATCGACTTGACGTCGGTCAGGAACAACAGCAGCGCCGCGAGCTTCTGGCCGCCCTTCGTGATGCCGAACTCGGCCGCCTGCTTGATCGAATTGGTGGTGTCACCGCCGGCATTGGCGAGGCCGATGACCTTGGCGTTCGACGACTGCGCCTGCAGCAGGAAGGAAGAGAAGTCGGAGGTGTTGAGCGGGTGCTTGACGCTGCCGATCACCTTGCCGCCATTGGCGGTCACGACCGCCGTGGTGTCGCGCTCCAGCGCCGCGCCGAAGGCGTAGTCGGCGGTCAGGAAATACCAGGTCGAGCCGCCCGCCTTGACCAGCGCCTGGCCGGTGGTGTGCGCGAGCATGTAGGTGTCGTAGGTCCAGTGCACCGTATTGGGCGAGCACTGCGCGTTGGTGAGATCCGAGGTCGCAGCGCCCGAATTGATGTAGACGCCGTTCTTTTCCTTGACGACGTTGTTCACCGCCAGCGCCACGCCCGAGTTCGGCACGTCGACGATGACGTCGACCTTGTCGACGTCGAACCACTGCCGCGCGATCGAGGTGCCGATATCCGGCTTGTTCTGGTGATCGCCGGAGATGACGTCGATCTTCCAGCCCTTCGCAGTGAGACCGGAATCCTCGATCGCCATCTGCGCCGCGAGCGTCGAGCCGGGACCGCCCAGATCGGCATAAAGACCCGACTGATCGGACAGCGCGCCGATCTTGATGGTCTTGTCGCCGGCCGAAGCGACGCTGCCAGCGGCGAGCGTGAGTGCCGTTCCCAGCAGCAGCGACGCGATGAATTTGCTCTTCATTTCCAACTTCCAGAACTTTCCAAGACAACTGCCGAGAAAACTGCCGCAACACTAACGATCAAACCGTCGAGCCGACATCGCCGGCGCCGGTCAGACGCCGAGGTAAGTATGCAGCTTGTCCATGTTGGCCGACAGATCGGCATTGGCGAAGCCGTCGATGACCTTGCCGTGCTCGACCACGTAGTAGCGGTCAGCGACCGTCGAGGCGAAACGGAAGTTCTGCTCGACGAGGAGAATCGTGAAGCCTTCCTTCTTCAGCCGCGCGATGGTGTGGCCGATCTGCTGGATGATCACGGGCGCGAGACCCTCGGTCGGCTCGTCCAGCATCAGGAAGCTGGCGCCGGTGCGCAGGATGCGCGCGATCGCCAGCATCTGCTGCTCGCCGCCGGACAGCTTGGTGCCCTGGCTCTTCAGCCGCTCCTTCAAATTCGGGAACAGCTCGAAGATCTGATCGAGCGTCAGCCCGCCCGGCCGCACCACCGGCGGCAGCAGCAGGTTCTCGCGCACGTCGAGACTCGCGAAGATGCCGCGCTCCTCCGGGCACAGCGCAATGCCGAGCCGCGCGATCCTGTCCGAGGTCATGCGGATCAGCTGCTGGCCGTTGAACTGAACCGAGCCGGTGCGCTTGCCGATGATCCCCATGATCGACTTCAGCGTCGTGGTCTTGCCGGCGCCGTTGCGCCCGAGCAGGGTGACCACCTCGCCAGCATTCACGTTGAAGTTCATGCCATGGAGAATGTGGGATTCGCCGTACCAGCTCTCGAGGTTGTTGACGTCGAGAATGGTGCTGGTCGCAGCCGCCGCGCCTGGCTTCGTGGCCGTCATCACCTCAGGCATGTCCGGCTCCCAGATAGGCTTCCTTGACGCGCTCGTCCTTGGAGAGCTCCGAATACGGCCCTTCCGTCAGCACCTGCCCGCGCGTCAGCACGGTGATGGTGTCGGAGAGGTTGGCGACGACGCTGAGATTATGCTCGACCATCAGGATCGTGTATTTGGCGGAGATGCGCTTGATCAGCGCGGCGATCTTGTCGATGTCCTCGTGGCCCATGCCGGCCATCGGCTCGTCCAGCAGCATCATCTCCGGATCGAGCGCCAGCGTGGTCGCGATCTCCAGCGCGCGCTTGCGTCCATAGGGCATTTCGACCGCCGGAATATTGGCGAACTCGCTCAGGCCCACGTCGTTGAGCAGCTCGAGCGCCCGGCCGTTGAAGCGGTTCAGAACGCTCTTGGAGCGCCAGAAGTCGAACGACGAGCCATGCTGCCGCTGCAGAGCGACGCGGACGTTCTCCAACGCGGTCAGATGCGGAAACACGGCCGAAATCTGGAACGAGCGGACCAGGCCAAGCCTTGCCACGTCGGCCGGCGCCGTCGCTGTAATGTCCTGACCCTTATAGAGAATCTTGCCGGCAGACGGCGTCAGGAACTTCGTCAGCAGGTTGAAGCACGTGGTCTTGCCGGCCCCGTTCGGGCCGATCAGCGCGTGAATGGTGCCCCGGCGGATCTTGAGCGAAACATCGCGAACGGCAAAAAATCCCGCGAATTCCTTCGTCAATCCGTGGGTCTCGAGAATGAACTCGTCAGCCAAAGATTCCCCCCAAGCCGGCGCCTTCAGCGCCTGGCCCTCGCTTCTTCCTGTACGACGGCTCTGCTGGACGGCTGGACGATTCCTCGCCGCCACCCGCGACCGCTTCGCGGCGGAATATGCCGTCAATCGAGTGAGTTAGGCAAGGCGGAAAGCTGGGCAACGACGTCGCAAGGCGGCCGGCGGACCTTGCGTTGAAATCCGCCGGTATTTCCCGCTGACATAGAATATCATGCCACCGGCATTTTCCCGCACGCGCGCAGCGATCGCCGGCTCCAACTACTTCGCGGCCTTCACGTCCCTGGCGTAGAGATCCGGCTTGAAGCCCACCACGCGCCGGCCGCCGAGATCGAGCACCGGGCGCTTGATCATCGACGGCTGCGCCAGCATCAGCGCGATCGCCCTGCTCTCGGTGAGTCCGTCCTTGTCCGCGTCGGGCAACTTCTTGAACGTCGTGCCGGCGCGGTTGAGCAGCACCTCCCAGCCGAGTTCGTCGCTCCACGCCTTGAGTTTAGCCTTGTCGATTCCGGCGGTCTTGTAGTCGTGGAATTCGTAAGCGACGCCGTGATCGTCGAGCCAGGCGCGCGCCTTCTTCAGCGTGTCGCAGTTCTTGATTCCGTAGATCGTGATGCTCATGCCACGCGTCCTCAAACAATCGTGTCCGACGGTGATGGATGTCCCACGTTGCGACAATCGGCCCTGCATTTTGCAGTGCGATTCACCCGCTTTTGATGCGGCGGAGGCCACGCGTTCCGCGGTCGGAATTCACTCCGACCTTTGCCACGAAACTGTCGGCTGAGCATTACATTTTCTTCGCATCCCCGGCGTATCTGGCCCACGAACAGGAGACCGCGATGGGCAAGATCATGGTACGTTGTCCGCAGACCGGCCGCAGCATCGAGACGGGGATGGAAATGGACGCTGCGCGCTTTCAGCGCATGCCCGTGTTCTTCTCGCGCGCCTACTGCCCGCACTGCCGCATCTACCATGAATGGTTCGCCGCCCATGCCTGGGTCGAGGAGATCAGCGACCGCGAGCGGGTTGCGCTGGCCTGACCTGACCCGCGAAAGGAAACGGCCCGCGCGATCGACCCTACCCACGCCACTGCTGCGGACGTCGCTCCAACGCACCCGTCCGCGGGATATCTCCCTGGAGCAGGCGAACCGCGATCGGGTGCTCAATCGTCTTTCGGATCGCTTTTCAACGGCGTGTTGGAATCGCCCGGCATCAGGCAGGGATACAGCTCTGTGAACTTGAAATCGGCCCCGCCCGCGGCGCGGTCGAAGCGCAGCACGACATCGAAGCGTTTGCCGGACCAGTGGGTCGGCAACTGGCCTTCATTGCTCACCGGCAGCCGCGGCAGGATGTCGGAGATGATCGCCTTGTGCTCCCACGCCACCAGCACGGTGCCGGACAGCGGTAGCAGGGCTTCGACCAGCGCCGCCTCCTGCCCCTTCGCAAAGGACGTGTTCGGCTTGTCGAGCCCGATGCGCGCCGCGAGCTCGAGCACCGTCTCGTACGGCCGGCGGCTCGGGTCGGAGCCGTCCTTGGTGCTGTCGGGATCGGCGGCATAGACCGCCTGCGGTGTCGGATAGTCCGTGCCGCCCAGCCCGCTGCCGAACAGCGCGGTCCACGCCCCTGCCCGCTCCCAGCCGAAGATCACCAGCGACTTCGAATCCGGCTTGCCCGTGTGGGTCAGGCCCGGGCCTGTCGTGTCGCCGTCAGGCTTCTCGGCATGACGGATGATCAGCAGCGTCAGCGCGTTCATCGGCAACCCTCTCGGGCGGCATCATACGGCCATCACACGGAATTGCTACTTGAGATTGCAATCGTGAGAACGCAACATGGCGTTTTTCCAACCAGGATTCATTTCAGATGAGCATGGGATTGCGACAGACCCGCCGAACGTTCCTGGCGACGGCCGCGATGGCGGCAGCCGGCACCGTCATCTCGCCGAGACCAGGCCACGCCGCCGCGAAATATCGCCGCCACAACGTCACCAGCGCGGAAGGCCAGAAGATGCTCGCGAGCTACGCCAAGGGCGTCGCCGCCATGCTGCAGCTTCCCGCAAACCATCCGCAGAACTGGTTCCGCAACGCGTTCATTCATCTGATGGACTGCCCGCACGGCAATTGGTGGTTCTATGTCTGGCATCGCGGCTATCTCGGCTATTTCGAGCAATCGATCCGCGCGCTCAGCGGCGACGACAGTTTCGCCCTGCCCTATTGGGACTGGACCGAGCTGCCGGAAATTCCTGCCGGCATGTTCGACGGCGTGCTGACGCCGACCGACAAGGCGTATCAGCCGTTCACCGGGAATCTCGCGGTCTTCACCTCGTTCATCAAGCCGGCGCTGACGGATTACTGGAACGGCCTGTCGAAGGACCAGCGCGGCCAGCTCGAGATCCGCGGCTACAAGTCGATCGACGATCTCTGGAACGACGTCACCGGCTTCTCGCCGTCCGCCAATGCCGGCATCTCCGGCAATGAGGCATTCGCGACCACCTGCGCCTCACGCTATCTGTCGCGCGACAATCCGAAGCTCGATGCTAAGACCACCTACGACGTCTCGCCGTTCGTGATCATGGCGGGCCTTCTGCCGACCGACTTCTACAACCCCGACAACTATCTGAGCTTCACCAGCTCGAAAACCGCTTCACACAACACCCAGCCGAATGGCGCGACCAAGTTCTCGACCTTGGAAGGTCTGCCGCACAACAAGGTCCACAACTACATCGGCGGTGTCGGCCCGCTCGATCCCGGCCCCTATGGCAACATGACCAATTTCCTGTCGCCGGTCGATCCGATCTTCTTCCTGCATCATTCGAACATGGACCGGCTCTGGGATGTCTGGACGCGCAAGCAGCAGCGGCTCAAGCTACCCTACCTGCCGCAGGGCGCCGACCTGAAGACGTTCTCGGACGAGCCGTTCCTGTTCTACGCCGATGGCAAGGGCGGCTATGTCGGCCCCAGCAAGGCCGGCGACTACATCTCGACCGACCGCTTCGACTACGATTATGCGCCGGGTTTCGGCGAGGACATCGTGGGTCCGCCCGCGGTCGCCTCGGCGCCGCAGATCAAGCCGCAGCAGGGCTCGGTCAAGGCCAATGCGGGCACGGTGAAGATTCCTGGCGACGCGCTCGAAGCGCACCTGGCGGCAACGCGGCCGCAGCCGCTGATGGCGCAGATCACGCTGCCCCGCCCGAGCGGCTATTCGACCGTGCGCGAGTTCGACGTCCTGGTGAACGCGCCCGCCAACGTCACCAAGGTCACGGCTGACAGCCCGTATTATGCAGGCACCATCGCCTTCTTCGGATCGATGATGCCGGGCATGGCCATGACCATGGATGCGACCTTCGCGGTGCCGCTGCCGACGAAGCAGGAGGCGTTCTCCGCCCTGCGGGCCGCGCCCAACCAGCCGCTGAGCATCCGCGTCGTGCCTTCGGGCGGCGTCGGCACCGCGCCGACCCTGAAAGCGCTCTCGGTCGGACCGCTGCGCCGATGAACGGCAGGCGCGCCGCGCTGCGGGCCTGCGCCGTGCTGCTCTGTACCGTGCTGCTCTATACCTTGCTGCGACCGGCCTCGTCCTTGGCGGCGGAGCCCTTCAGAGCCGTCGATCTGGTCGTGCCGCGGCCATTGGATGCGAGCGACGCTGCGGTCGTCGAGATCAGCCTGGGCGCACTGGGGCGAGGCCAGGAGGTGACGGTGACGACCGCATCCGGGATGCCGCTCGGGACCATCTCGCCATTCGGCCTTCGCACTGGTGCGGAGGCCGGGACCTATGCGCTCCCGGTGCCGAAGGAGGCCATCGAGGGCGGACGGCTGTCGATCCGCCTCAGCATCAGCCAACCCGGCGGCAGCCGCGCGCCGACGCCGCAGGAGGTTCGCGGCGTCACGCTCAAGCTCGCTCCGCGGCCGTGATCCGCCGTCGCGGCGGCAGGCGCGCCGGACTCAGAGCGTCCCGCTCCGCGCACGGTCTGCACGCGGCTCGAACGGGCTCGCCATGCTGGGCTGTCCGATCCAGACACGGTTGAGCAGCCGTGTGAACGGCGGACACGTCGTCCCCTCGATGCGCGCCATCGCCTCCTGATAGGGGCCAACGGTACGCAATCTCTCCGGCAGCAACGCGTAGGCGCGTGGCAGAAACCGTTTGGCCCGCGCCGCGCTGCGGCGTTCGCGCTCGCCATAGGGCAGCGCGAAAGCAAGGCGCAGCCGCTCCGGCAGCATCTCGGCCGTCAGCGCCGTGAACCAGCGCGGCGGTGCGATCCACGTCGCCTCGCCCGAGAAGATGCGTTGCGCGATGTCGCGCGCGGCCGTGCCAACCGTGAGCGTCTCCGACGCCATCATCTCGGCCGCATAGACCTTGAACGACGTCCAGTCCGGCGGCATGGCCTCGTGTGGAATTCCGAACAGGCCCGCGAACCGCATGGCCTCGCGCCAATATTGCTCGCGCTCGGCATCGCCGAGCGGCGGACACAGCAGGCCGTAGGACATCATCGCGGTCTCGACCAGGGTGGCATGGACCCAGCGCAGCGCGTCGACGTCGTTGGCGCGATAGCGCGAGCCGGCGGCGAACGGTCCGACCGTCTCCGGCATCACGCCATCGACCGCGGCGTGCCGCCGATACAGCCGCCGCGCCACCGCGACCGCCTGCGCGCGCGTGCCGAACACCATGGTGTAGACGATGCTGAAGGTGCGGTGGAAACGGCCGAGCGGATCGGCGAACACTCTGGACTGCTCGGCAATGCCGGCCGCCACCCAGGGATGGGCGAGCTGCAACAGCAGCGCGCGGCCGGCGCCGAGAAACAGCGCGGCCTCGCGATGCACGCGCCACATCACGCTGTCGGACGGCAGCACGGCGTCGCCCGGCGTGGCCAGCAGCTCGGCGATGCAACGTTCGAAATCGGCCTCGCTGACGATCACGGCCGCTGCGGGATCTCCAGCCCGCGCTGCACCGCCGGCCGCGCCAGGCCGCGCTCCAGCCAGGCCGGCACGTGCTTGAGCTCATCGAAGGCGACGATGTCGCGCGCGCCGTAGAACCCGATCAGGTTGCGCACCCAGCCGAGCGTCGCGATGTCGGCGATGGTGTAGTCGGCGTCCATAATCCACTGCCGGCCGTCGAGCCTGTTGTCGAGTACGCCGAGCAGCCGCCTGCTCTCCGCGACGTAGCGCTGCAACGGCCGCTTGTCCTCGTACTCACGGCCGGCGAATTTGTGGAAGAAGCCGAGCTGCCCGAACATCGGGCCGATGCCGCCCATCTGGAAATGCACCCACTGGATGGTCTGCCACCGCCGCGCCGGATCGTCGGGTAGAAATTTCCCGGTCTTCTCGGCAAGGTACTGCAGGATCGCGCCGGATTCGAACAGGCCGAGCGGCTTGCCGCCGGGACCGTCGGGATCGATGATCGCGGGAATCTTGCCGTTCGGATTGAGCGACAGAAATGCCGGCGTCTTCTGCTCATCCTTGCCGAAATCGATCGCATGCGGCTCGTAGGCCAGGCCGGTCTCCTCCAGCATGATCGAGACCTTCACGCCGTTCGGCGTCGGCAGTGAATAGAGCTGGATGCGGTCGGGATGCCGCGCCGGCCAGCGCGCGGTGATCGGGAAGCTGGAGAGATCGGACATGATGGCTTTTTGCTCGCGCTGTCTCGTTGAGAGCTCAATCTAAGCCCGTGAACCGCCGCTGCAAGGTTCGATGCGGAACTGGCCGCGGCCGGCGATCTTATGTTGCTGCATCGTGCAGAAGGCCAGCATGCCGAGCCCGACCTACCGATTGATCATGCAGGCGATGCTCTCGCGCCAGCAGATTCTGTGCATCTATGGCGGCTTCGCCCGCGCGATCTGCCCGATCATCCTCGGCCACACCGCCGGCCGCGAGCGCGTGCTCGCGTTCCAGTTCGCGGGCGGCGCGAGCAGCGGCCTGCCGCCGGGCGGCCAATGGAAGTGCTTCGATGTCGCCGACATGAGCGAGGTCGAGCTGCGCCAGGGGCGCTGGCATTCCGGGCGCAGCCACCGCCGGCCGCAATATTGCGTCGCCGAGGTCGAGCTCGACGTCAATCCGGACAGCCCCTACGAGCCGAAACGACCGATCGCGACAGCGCAGCGCGGCAAGCTCCGGCGCAAGCGCTGACGCTACTGCGGCTCGCGCAGGCGCACGCGCAGCAGTGCCGGCAGCTTCGAGGTGGCGTCGTGCTGCGCGAGCTTGGCCGCGACGCGGCGCATCAGCGACGACGCGCCCTGCCTAGCAAACACCTTGATGCCGCGATAGCTGAAATCCACCACCACCTCGTGATGGCGCATGCCCTTGCCGCCCTTGACCAGGCCAAGGTCGCGCACCAGGCAATAATGCCCGTCGCTCATGCGTGCCAATCGGGTGTTCTCGAACATGCAGCGAAGCAATGCACCGAGTCGCAAATCCGTCAAGATTGACAGGAACGACTCATGAACCCAGCACGTCGGCAACGCGCCGCCGCGGCGCAAACGGCAGCGCCGGCCCGTAGCCGAAGCGCAGCACGAGATCCGGCCGCCTCGTCGTTCCGACCACGCGCGCCAGCTCTGGCCGCAACGCGGCGACTTCGACCGGCTGGTTGACGAAGGCGAGCTTCAGCCCCAGCCGCGTCGCTTCGAGCGCGAAGCGCTGGCACGCCTGCCCGGCCCTGATCCAATGCGAGGCGTCGGCCTGCTCGGCGGTGAACACGGCGACACCGGCCGATGAGCTGATCTGCCGCGCATATCTGTCGTTCTCCGATGCTGCATCGAAGAGCTGATCGAAGGCGAGGCCACCGAGCGCGGTCGGCAATGACGGATTGCCGCTGGCCGCCGCGAACAGGCCGTCGCCCGTCTCCATCGCGCTCCGCGGATTGAACCGCAGCCAGCTCTTCAGCTCGCGCAAGAACGCGGCATCGTGCATCTGCGCATCGTTGCCGGCGACCACGAGATCGCGGATGGCAGCGATCACGGCGGGAGCCGTGATGATCGCGAGATCGACGCCTGGCATCGCCGAGGCCGCCTGCAGCGCGGCGAGATCGCCTGGCGGCACCGCTCGTCCGTCATACTCCGCGCGCGTCGACTGCCTGCGGACGATGGCCGCAAGCCGCGCATCGTCATGCGCCGTGCCGTTCGTGAAGCTGTACCGCACCATCCGGCCGTCGCTGCTGATCTCGCCCGGACGGCCGCTCGCATCGGCGGCGATCGCGAGATTGGCGGCCGCGCAGCCGAGGCTGACGAACAGATGATGGTCGTCCGGATCAACCACCGGCGTGCGGCGTGACGGATCGGGCATGATCTCGATCGCATCCCGCGTCACGCGAAAGCGCCACGGCTGCGTGTTGTGGCTGTTGGCCGCGAGCGTCGCGTAACGAATGACATCGGTGATGTCGGACGACAACGGCGCGCGCAACCGGGCACTATAGTCGTCATATGCGCGCATCGTGCCGGTCGCGGCGCGCCAGGAGCCGGCGCCGAGCGCGGCCGCTGCAAGCGCGCTGCCGCCTCCTATCAGGACCCGCCGTCGGTTCATGACTCTGCGCCCGCAATTCTCGCCGCATCTCGATATGCTCACGATAAGCATGCTCCGCATCGGCGCGTTGTTGCAGATCAAGGCCGCCGCAGCAGCCGGCAAAACATCAACGCCATGCTGTTGACAGCACCAACAAAGCGGCGTATGTCCCGCGGCCTCGCGAGCGACTGCGCCCGCGACAAACATGAGCGAGACGATGTCCTTCGGCTACGAACACTTCATCCGCACGTCCAACGGCGTCATGCCGGTGGATGGCGCACGCCATGCTCGGGGGAGCGATCTTGCTTGAGGCAAGATCAACAGTCCGCATCACACGGACCCTCCCGAGCCCGCCGCTCCGGAGGGTTTTTTGTTGCCCTCACGTGATCCGGCTGCACGGCGAACAACCAGATGTCCCGGCCTCGAGCCGGAACGGGAGACCCGGATCCCGGGGCTCGCGCAGGTGATGCGCGTGGCCTGCGCGCGCGGGGCCTGTCGGAGGGAACGAGGCGGCAACGCCGGACACCGATGACAGAGCGAGCTCCCTGGAGCTCGCAACACGCGGCGCCGTGCAGCGCCGCAGACAAGCCAATTGAATTCCCGGCCGTTCGCAGCCGGGAGCTGCTGGTGGTGAAGATCGCGGCTCCTTCGCGCCAATGCGGCCGCGCGCCGCCTTCGATCGATCGTACCGTGGAATCCGTCAAGCGAGATGGGTGAGTCGCGGGTTGCGGCGAGGCTGATGCCAAGCCTGCGTTTCGATCGTCGTATCGCCGTGATCGCCCGTTCCCCAGCATGCCATCAATGCCGCCCGGCCGCATCCCGCAGCCGTGCGGCCAAGGCGGTGGTGAAGATGCCTGTTACTTCGTTGAAACCGAGCGCCCCACTGGGGCAGCAACAGCATCACCCATTCCCCGCCGAACTCATTCGCGAGCCGTGGTGAACATGACTGTTACTTCGCCTTCCACGCCAGAGGTCGCGGGTTCGAATCCCGCCCGGCGTCATGCCGGTAGCTTAGAGGTCAGAGCGCTGTCCGGGCCATGCAAGTGGCCCGGGTCTCAGTCATCGCCCGTTCCCGGCTCGTGATCCATCTCAACCGGTGGCCGTCCGCCAACAGGCGGTCACGTCGTTACGGCGCAGCTGCTGGCTGTGCCGCCGTCTTCCACGCGCCGTGGTGAAGAGTGCTGATACTTCGATTGCTAATCGAGAGGTCGTGGGTTCGACTCCCATCCGGCGTTCCATGCGCCGGTAGCTCAGCGGCAGAGCACTATCCGCTCCACGCGAGTGAAGCGGAACTCAGCATTCGCCCGTTCCCGGCGCGTGGTCCGTCTCGGTGCGCGGTCGTCTCTGACGAGGCGGTCGCGTACCGGCCGGTGGTGAAGAGCGCTGTTACTTCGGGGCCACAAGGCTGGAGGTTCGACTCCTCTCGAACGACGGGCTGATCTTCAGCCCGGGTTCGAAGCTCGTCGGATCGAGCGTGTGGCTGCCAGCAATGGCAGGTCAGCCTCGCCCCTTCCCCGGCACGTCCATCCATCATCAACCCAAGAGGAGGCCATCATGGTCAGGCTCAACAAGGTCCTGCGCGCCTTCACCCATGAGGGTGCGCCGTCCCGGCAACTCGCGCCTGCGCAGGCGCTGCAGCGCACGCTGATGAGCTGCCTGCTGTGGGAAGACCAGTTCTACGAGGACGGGGTTGGAATCGCCGACCGCGTCAAGGCGCTGGTGCCGCTGGTCGAGCCGCGCGAGGTGGCTCAGCTCGCGGTCCGTGCCCGCGAGGAGATGAAGCTGCGGCATGCGCCGCTGCTCGTCGCCCGCGAGATGGCGCGGCTGCCCTCGCACCGTGCGCTGGTCGCCGAGACGCTGGCGCGCATCATCCAGCGGCCGGACGAGATGACCGAGCTGCTGGCGATCTACTGGGCGGACGCTCTCGGTCCGCAGCAGCAGCGCAAGCGGCAGCCGGTCTCGGCGCAGGTCAAGAAGGGGCTGGCGAAGGCGTTCACGAAGTTCGACGCCTATCAGCTCGCGAAGTATGACCGCGAGGGGCCGGTGCGGCTCCGCGACGTCCTGTTCCTGGTTCACGCCAGGCCGAAGGACGCCGCGCAGGAGGCGGTGTGGAAGCAGCTCGTCGATGGCGGGCTGCCCGCGCCCGACACCTGGGAGGTCGCTCTCTCGGCCGGTGCGGATAAGCGTGGGAGCTTCGAGCGGCTGCTCTCAGAGAAGCGGCTCGGTGCGCTGGCGCTGCTGCGCAACCTGCGACTGATGCAACAGGCCGGAGTGCCGCGGGCGATCATCGCGGCCGCGATCGAGACGATGCGGACGGACCGGATCCTGCCGTATCGGTTCATCACGGCGGCCCGGCGCGCGCCGGACTTCGAGCCCGAGCTCGAGGCCGCGATGCTCCGATCGATCAAGGGCTATCAGCGGCTTCCGGGCCGCACGCGGCTCTTGATCGACGTCTCCGGCTCGATGTTCGCATCGCTGTCGGCGAAGTCGGAGATGACGCGCGCGGACGCGGCGTGCGGGCTGGCGATCCTGGCCCGCGAGGTCTGCGACGAGGTGGAGATCTTCACGTTCAGCAATGAGGTCGTGAAGGTGCCGCCGCGGCGTGGCTTTGCGCTGCGCGATGCGATCCTCGGGTCGCAGCCGCATTCCGGGACCTATCTCGGCCGTGCGGTCGGCGAGGTCGACCGCAAGGGCGACCGCCTGATCGTCTTCACCGACGAGCAGAGCCACGATGCGGTGCCGCCGCCCAGGGCGCGCGGGACCGTGGTCAACGTGGCGTCGTACCAGCACGGGGTCGGCTACGGGCCCTGGACGCGGGTCGACGGCTTCTCCGAGGCCGTGATCGCCTGGATCGCGGCGCAGGAGAAGATTCTGCGCGGCGCGACCCTGCACTGACGACAAACGACCCGGACGCGCCACAGACGCGCCCGGGTCTTCTTCCACAAACAGTGGACCACCCCACGCGCCCCCGTTTAAGTGACGCCATGTACCTGTCCATCGCCACGACCCATCAGCCTGCCACCGATCTCGGCTACCTGCTCAACAAGCATCCGGAGCGGCTGCACGAGCTCGCGCTCACCTATGGCAAGGCGCTGATCTTCTATCCCGAGGCCAGCAATGATCGCTGCGAGGCGGCGCTGGTGCTCGACGTCGATCCGATCGGCCTCGTCCGTGGCAACGGTCAGGGCGACGGGCTGCTCGATCAATATGTCAACGACCGCCCCTATGCCGCGTCGTCGTTCCTGTCGGTCGCGCTGAACAAGGCGTTCCGGACCGCGATGAACGGCGTCAGCAGCGCGCGCCAGGCGCTCGCCGAGAGCGCCATTCCGTTGGAGGCGGTCGTGACACCCCTGCCCCTGCGCGGCGGCGAAGCCGTGCTGCGGCAATTGTTCGAGCCGTTGGGCTGGCAGGTCGAACTCGCACCCATTGCGGGACCACAGGGCGATGCGATGAGCCGCTACGTGCGACTGACATTGCGCGGCATTGCGCGGCTCAGCGCACTGCTCAACCATCTCTATGTGCTGATCCCCGTGATGGACGATGCCAAGCATTACTGGGTCGGCGACGAGGAGATCGACAAGCTGCTCAAGCGCGGCGAAGGCTGGCTCGACGCCCATCCTGCCAAGGAGCTGATCGTGCGCCGCTATCTGCGCCACCGCGGCGTGCTCGCGCGTGCGGCGCTGGCACGGCTCGCGCCGGAGACGCAGGACGAGACGGCCGAGCCCGAGGCGCGCAGCCTGACAGAAGACAAATTGGAGGCGCCGATCCAGCTCAACGACCTGCGCATGACGGCGGTCATCGAGGCGCTGCGGACCACCGGTGCCAAGACCATCGCCGATCTCGGCTGCGGCGAAGGCCGGCTGCTGCAGCTTCTGGTACGCGAACGCTGGGTCGAACGACTGATCGGGCTCGATCCCGCGGCCGGCGAGCTGGAGCGCGCGGCCAAGCGGCTCAAGCTGGGCTTCCCCGGTGGCCCGCCCGAGGGCCGCGTCACCTTGCTGCACGGCTCGCTGACCTATCGCGACGCGCGCTGGGCGGAGGCCGACGCCGCTGTTCTGGTCGAGGTGATCGAGCACCTCGATCCCGACCGGCTGCCGATGCTCGAGCGCGTGGTGTTCGGCGCCGCGCGGCCGCGCGCGGTGATCGTGACCACACCGAACGCCGACTACAACGCACTGTTTCCAAGCCTGCCCGCCGGACAGTTTCGCCACCGCGACCATCGCTTCGAATGGTCGCGCGCCGAGTTTGCCGACTGGGCGCAGCGGATCTGCGCAACCTTCAACTATCAGGCCGCCTTCTCCGGCATCGGCCATCACGACGAGAGCCATGGCGCGCCGACGCAGATGGCCGTCTTCACTCGCTGAGCAATTCCATGAACATCGAAATCCCCGATTTCGCGCTGGTCGTGCTGATCGGCTCGACCGGCTCCGGCAAGTCGACCTTCGCCGCCAGGCATTTCCTTCCGACCGAGGTGATCTCCTCGGACCATTGCCGCGCGCTGGTCGCCGACGACGAGACCGACCAGGGCGTCTCCGCCGACGCGTTCGACATCGTCCGCGAAATTGCCGGCAAGCGGCTGAAGCACCGCAGGCTCGCCGTCATCGACGCTACAAATGTGCGCCCTGCCGACCGGAAGGGCTGGGTCGAGCTCGCGCGCAAATGGCATGCGCTGCCGGTCGCGATCGTGTTCGATCCCGGCATCGACGTCTGCATCGACAGAAACAGGACGCGTCCCGAGCGCGCCTTCGGCGGCCCCGTCGTGCAGCGCATGGTCTCGGAGATCCGCCGCGGCATCAGTGGCCTGCAGCGCGAGGGCTTTCGCCAGGTGTGGAAGCTCGACAGCGTCGCGCGCATCGAGGCCGCCACCATTGCGCGGCAGCCGCTGTGGACGGACAAGCGCCACGATGCCGGACCGTTCGACATCATCGGTGACGTCCATGGCTGCGCGGCCGAATTGCAGGCGCTGCTGGCGAAGCTCGGCTATCAGGTCACATGGAGCGACACAGAGGGTCGACGCGCCGTCGCAGTGACGCCGCCCGCGGGCCGCAAGCTCGTCTTCGTCGGCGACCTCGTCGACCGCGGCCCGCAATCGCCCGACGTGCTGCGCATCGTCATGAGCATGGTGGCGGCCGGCACCGCCTATGCCGTGCAGGGCAATCACGACCGCAAATTCCAGCGCTGGCTGGCGGGCCGCAAGGTCACGATCGCGCACGGCCTGCAGGCCACGATCGATCAGCTCGCCAGCGAGGAGCGAAGCTTCCGCGACACTCTGCCGGGCTTTCTCGACGGGCTGCGCAGCCATGTCTGGCTCGACGGCGGCCGGCTCGCGGTGGCGCATGCCGGGCTGAAGGAGGAGATGATCGGCCGCGGCTCCGGCGCAGTGCGCGAATTCGCGCTGTATGGCGAAACCACCGGCGAGATCGACGAATTCGGCCTGCCCTTGCGCGCCGACTGGGCCGCGAACTACCGCGGACCGACCACCGTGGTCTACGGTCACACGCCGGTGCGATCAGCCGAATGGGTCAACAACACCATGTGCATCGACACCGGCTGCGTGTTCGGCGGCCGGCTGACAGCGCTGCGCTGGCCGGAGCGTGAGCTCGTCGAGGTCGAGGCCGAGCGCGTCTGGTGCGAGCCGGTCCGTCCGCTCGCGCCTCGCGCCGGCAGCGCCTCCGCGCAGGCCGAGGCCGATCAGCTGCTCGATATCGATGACGTGAGCGGCCGCCGCTGGATCGACACCACGCTGCGCGGCCGCATGGTCGTGGCCGAGGAGAACGCGGCCGCCGCGCTGGAGGTGATGAGCCGCTTCGCGCTGCCGCCGCAATGGCTGGTCTATCTGCCGCCGACCATGTCGCCATCGGAGACGAGCGCGCGCGAGGGTTGGCTGGAACGGCCCGAGGAGGCGTTCGCGCATTTCCGCGCCCGCAACGTTGCCGAGGTCGTGTGCGAGGAGAAGCACATGGGCTCGCGCGCCGTCATTGCGCTATGCAACAGCGCCGATGTTGCCAGGGCCCGCTTCGGCATCGCAGGCGACGAGAGCGGCGCGATCTGGACCCGCACCGGCCGCGCCTTCTTCAACGATGCCGCGATGACCGAGGCGCTGCTGGCACGGCTGCGTGACGCTGTCGACAGCGCCGGCCTGTGGCAGGAGCTGCAATCCGACTGGCTGCTGCTCGACGCCGAGATCATGCCCTGGTCGGCCAAGGCCGGCAGCCTGATCGAGAGCCAGTACGCGCCGGTCGCGGCGTCATCGGTCGCCGGCCTCGAAGCAGCAGCCGACGCAGTGGCGCGCGCCGCCGCGCGTGGCCTCGATGTCGCCGCGCTCGGCGACCATTTCCGCGATCGTGTCGCGCGCGCCAAGCGCTATGGCGCTGCCTGGGCGCCTTATGTCTGGCCGGTCGGCGGCATCGACGATCTCAAGGTCGCGCCGTTTCATCTGCTCGCCAGCGAGGGCCGGGTCTGGTTCGATCAGGACCACGTCTGGCACATGACGCTCGCCGATCGGCTGGCCGCCGCATCAGCATCCGTCGTCACTCGCACGCAATGGCGCACTGTTGTGCTGGCCGACGACACGGCCGTCGCCGACGCCATCGCGTGGTGGGAGCAGCTCACGGGAAGCGGCGGCGAAGGCATGGTGGTGAAGCCGAAAAACTTCGTCGCGCGCGGACCGAAGGGCCTCATTCAGCCGGCGCTCAAGGTGCGCGGGCCGGAATATCTGCGCATCATCTACGGCCCGGAATATGATGCGCCGGAGCACATCGTCCGGCTGCGCCAGCGCAAGCTCGAGGGCAAGCGCAACCTGGCCCTGCGCGAGTTCGCGCTCGGCCACGAGGCGCTGACCCGCTTCGTCTCCCGCGAGCCGCTGCGCCGCGTGCACGAATGCGTGTTCGCAGTTCTGGCACTGGAGAGCGAGCCGATCGATCCGCGGCTGTGAGCCGCTCAACAACCAACCACGGCGATCTTCTGCGATGTACAAGCCGGTCTTGCGCGATTGGATCTGGGCTGACGGACGCGGACCAGAGCTGCGACGAGCGCACTTTTTCGGCCACGGATTGAACTTGATCGCCCTCGACTATCTGAACCCGGACTGGGCTTCCGAGGACGATATGCGACACTTGATCCTTCACAAGACTCAAGTGCATCAAGTCACCCCAGAGGAAGTCCATGACTATTCCCGTGAAACCGTCGGTTGGGGGCCCGCGATCGATCAAGCCGCCGTGGTGGACCTGGGAAAGTCGGACTGGCTGCTGAGCTTCGCCCAGCAGCATCTGGCTCGCTGCCGACATTTTCGCATCATGTTCTATGACGAATATGTCGACGTCATCTGCGAGAGTATCACAGCCGCCCATGGTGCCTACGCTCCGTAGTTGCGGTGCCCAGTGACGGGCGCTCTCGAGCCAAACGTGACTCTGGGCAGCCGAACTGCGGAAGGGAGCCATGGGATCGTTCATCACCAACCTCCACGTTCGCGACGCCGCACCTCGCGCGGTCATCGAGGCGCTCAAGTCTCTCGGCGTCGTTCCGGCCTATGTGCGTGGCTCGCCTGCCGATGCCTGGACCAGCATTTTCCCTCAAGCCGCGTTTCAAGATGAAGCGGGCCTGTCGGCTCTGGCGCTCGCGCTTTCGAGCGCGCTGCAACGGCCGGTCATCGCCTTCATCGTCCATGACAGCGATATCCTGCTGTATCTGCTCGTCGATGACGGCAAGCAGCGCGACAGCTACAACTCGGCACCCGGCTATTTCACCGGCAAGAGCCTGCTGCCCGAGGGCGGTGAGCCCGAGGCGCTGGCAACCTATTGCAGGGCGGACAACGCGACGGACCAGCTGTCGCGGCTGCTGCATCCCGAGCGACATTCTGCGGACCAGGCCCAATCATCGGGACAAACAGAGCACGAGATGATCCTCGACGCGGTCCGTAAGAAAGCGATCGAGGCCTATCCGATGATTGCCGCCAAGATGCCGAATCCGCCGAGCCTCGAGCAATATCTCGCCGACATCGAAAGGCGCATGGCCACAAGGCCTGCCGCAATCGTCGCCACGCCGTCCCCAGCCAGGCCGTTCATGTTTGCCGAAGACAGGTTGACGGGCCTCGCTGAGCTTCTCGGCATTCCCAGCGGACATGCACTTGATAGCTATCACTACCTCTCCGGTGGCGAGGGCACGCCCGGAGTGCTGACGCTCATCGGACCGGACGGCGAAACCGAGATCAGCTTGTCTTGAGTGCGCGGACCGGCTTCTGAGACCCGTCTCGTCATCGCAGCGCGCAGCCGCAGGGGCGTGCGAGCGAGCCGATCGAGCGGCGGGGTGAGCGTAGGACGGTGGCCTCAGGTCGACGGGGGTGAGCTTCCGCAGGGCCGCTGACATCGTCACCGATGTGCCGACTGCCTTCGAGGAGATCGAAGCCATCGCGGTCATGCTGCTGACGCAGCAGGTATTGGTACTGCCTCTCGATGTCGGCGATATCATCATCGTGGAGCAGCTTCCTGGCAGTCACGCCGTCTCGTCCAGGTACGATTCCCGGAACGCGACGCCGTTCCTCCGGCGCGATCCCCTTCGGCTTGATCCTGCGCAACGAACGGACGCAGGACACACGCTACCTCGCTACCGTGCCTACACCACTCCCCAAGGAGGCTTGAATGAGGACGTCCTTGCAACTCGCCATCGTCATCGCCGCCACCGCGGCCATGCCCGCTTTCGCTCAGGGAACCGGGCCGGTGGCAACGCAATGCGCCGCTGACATCCAGAGCTTCTGCTCCGGCAAGCAGCACGGCGCAGGCCAGGTTCGCGCCTGCCTCGAGACCAACCGCGAGAAAGTCTCAGCGGATTGCCGCCAGGCCCTCGACACGACGGGACCCGGCCGAGGCAAAGGCCAAAGACGCTGAGCATGCGCATCGGCTGGCCTGGCCCGATTCCGGGCGCAGGCCAGCCGGCAACTTCCACGGCGATCCGGCCGCGCCCGGGCGAGATCGTCTGCGCCCAGACGAAGCCGATCTTCGGCGCCAAACACCAGCCTTTCCAATGCGATCGGGGTTCGCACGCCGCGTCCACGAAAATTTCGCTTTCGTTTTTCCGAATTCTATGAAATACTCCGCCTGTCCCGCCTCGCCATGAGGGGCGCTTCGCGATCGTCACGAACGTGGAGGCGGTGATGCGACGGGCGTAGGCTGCCGCAGCATGGTTCTCCGTGCGGACGAACGGCAGAATGCGCCGGCGAAATCGTGTGGTCCTGGCCTCCCGATGCTGAGGTCAAGCCGGCCGAGATGATGACCAGCTGGCGACGGGGGCAAACAAGCCGGTCCCCGGGGAGAGCACGTATAAGCCGTCAAACCGTTGCGCAGGGAAGGCCGGAATGTCCGGCTGAGCCTGTGGTTCCTGCCCCGTGCACTTCTTCACGCACGGGGGCCGCGGGTATCAGCGGATACCCGGTCTTCCCTGCGCCCTCTCCTCTCGAGAGGGACATCGTTCTGATATCACCCGGGCGCGCAACGCGCCGCGGGATCGCGATCGCATATCCGGCTGTTTGACATTCACATCAGAACAATCCGTTCAGCGAGATGGGCGCGAGCTCTCACTTGCCATCGTCGAGATGGACCAGCACCGCCGCATTGGCGATGATGATGGCGTCGCTGCCGGCCTCGGCCGGAATCTCCAGCCCGCCCTTCACGGCGGTGACGGTGACCGTGCCATAGGGCAGCTCCTTGGCGACGGCCGCGGTGTCCACCGCCTCGGGGTTCGGCACGCCGATGGTGACGTCGACGAACATGTCCTGCGGCGTCTTGCCGACCATACGGAAGAAGCCCAGGCTGGAATGACGGATCGCATCGGACACCGCCCGCCTGGCCGCCTTGGTGGCGTCGCGGCCGTGGACGTCGACGCCCATTCCCATCTCGGTGATACAGCGGATGCGCGCCATGACGTGTTCCCTCGTCTCGCTTTGCCGGCCTGGCACGACCATAGCCAACGACGCAGCCGGCGCAAGCCGGTGCAGATCGACGACGATCTCCGCATCAAAACGGTCATCCATTGCGGGCGTATATCGTACATGATGACGCTCAGAACTGACGCTGAGAAAGCCCGTGAGATGGTCTCGGGCCGAGGGCATCGGGCTTGCGCGCCTGCCGCAACGGCCGCCGCCGGAGGGAGATGGCTCGTCGCGACGACGGCGCCCCCCGCGGCATCACACCGCGCAGTAGCGATCCTGGATGTCCTTGTCGGCCAGCAGCGCCGCGGCGCTGCTCTCATGCACGACCTCGCCCTGGTCGATGATGACGGCGCGATCGGCGAGCCGCAGCGCCCATTCGACATTCTGCTCCACCAGCAGCAAGGTCTTGCCCTGGTCGCGCAGCCGGCGAAACAGCACGCCCATCTCCTCGACGAGCACCGGCATGATGCCTTCGGAGGGCTCGTCGAGCAGCACCATGCGCGGCCGCGCGATCAAGGCGCGCGCGATCGCCAGCATCTGCTGCTCGCCGCCCGACAGCGTGACGCCCTCCTGGTCCAGCCGCTCGTTCAATCGCGGAAAGGTCTCGGCGATCTCGGCGAATGCCACGCGCTCGTCGATGTCGGCCTTGGCGGCGACCAACCCAAGCCGCAGATTCTCGCGCACGGACAGGCCCGGCACGATGCGACGCTCCTCCGGCACATAGGCGAGGCCGAGATGGAAGCGCTTGTGCGCGGCCAGCGGCAGCAGGCCCTGGCCGGCGAAGCGCACGCTGCCCGAGGCCTTCGGCATCAGTCCCATGACGGTACGCAAGGTCGTGGTCTTGCCGGCGCCGTTGCGGCCGACCAGCGCCACCACCTCACCCTCGTTCACGCGCAGCGAGATGCCGTGCAGCACGTGGCTGGCGCCGTACCAGGCCTGGACATTGTCGAGCTCGAGCAACGCGGTCTCAGCCATAGCCCTCACTCTGTCCCAGATAGACCCGGCGCACGTCCGGATTGGATCGGATGTCCTCAGGACGACCATCGGCGAGCAGCCGGCCGTGATGCAGCACCAGCACCCGCTGGCTCAAGCCGAGCACCATCTTCATCTTGTGCTCGACCAGCAGCACCGTGCGCTTCTCCGCGAGCCGCTCCAGCAGCGCCACCATCTCCTTGGTCTCTTCCGGCCCCATGCCCGCGGTCGGCTCGTCGAGCAGCAGAAGCTCCGGCTCGGAGACCAGCGCAATCGCGATCTCCAGCGCGCGCTGCTGGCCATGGGCGAGATACTTGGCGAGCTCGCAGCGCCGGCCGATCAGGCCGACCGCCATCAAGGCTGCATCGGCGCGTTCGCCGAGCTCGGCAAGATCGGCGCGCTTGCGCCAGATGTCGTAGCTCACGCGCATGGCCTGCGCGGCGACCCGGACATTCTCGTGGACCGACAAATCGGGAAAGATGTTGGTGATCTGGTACGAGCGCGAGATGCCCTGATGCACGAAGCGATGCTGCGGCAGGCCGTTCAGCTCGCGGCCCTTGAACCGCAACGTGCCGCTGCTCGGCGACAGCGTGCCGGAGAGAATGTTGAAGAAGGTGCTCTTGCCGGCCCCGTTCGGGCCGATGATCGAGGTCAGCTCGCCGGCCGCGAACGCGACCGAGATGCCTTCCAGCGCGACGAAGGCCCCGAAACGACGGCCGATCCCGTCCGCGCGCAGCAGTTCGGTGCTCATCGGCGTTGCCTCGCGATCGGCAGCACATCGAGGAACGTGCCCCAGATGCCCTTGGGCAGGAACAGCACGAACACGACGAAGATGGCGCCGACGACGATCTGCCAATGCGGCGTCCACAGCGAGACGACGTCCTCCAGGATCAGGAAGGTGGCGGCGCCGACGAACGGCCCGAAGAAGCTGCGTGCGCCACCGAGCAGCACCATCATCACGATCATGCCGGAGGTCTGGTAGTGCAGGATGTCGAGCGGAACGATGGACAGATGCAGCGCCGACATGCAGCCGCCGACGGCGGAGATCGCGCCCGACAGCATGAACACGATCAGCTTGCAGCGCTCGACGTCGTAGCCGCAGGCCCGCGCGCGCTGCTCGTTCTCCCTGATCGCCTCGATCACGGCGCCGAACGGCGAGTTGAGAATGCGCGACTGCACCCAGATCGCGATCGCCGCGAGCACCATCAGCACGTAATATTTGTTCACGGGATCGAGGAAGTTGATCTGCGCGCCGAACAGGCCGATGTGCTCGACCGTGAAGCCGCGCAGCCCGTTCTCGCCGCCGGTGAAGGAGGAGGCCTGCAGCGCGACGTAGTAGACGAGTTGCGCCAGCGCGAGCGTGACCATGGAGAAATAGATGCCGCGGGTGCGCGTCGAGATCGTGCCGATCAACGCGGCGAGCAAGGTGCTCGCGGCGATCGCCAGCGGCACCGCGACGAACCATGGCAGGCCCCAGCGGCCGATGGCGATGCCGGTCAGATACGCGCCGGTGCCGAAGAAGGCGGCGTGGCCGAACGACAGCAGCCCGGTGTAGCCGAACAGCAGATTGTAGCCCATCACCACGACGCCGTAGATCAGGACGTTCACGGCGAGCGCCTTCGACGGCAGCAGCCAGGGCAGCAGCGCCAGCGCAATGAGCGAGACCAGCACGCGGTGATCCGCGAGAACCGCGACGAGACGCTGCGCCTGAGGAAGCGGCGGTGCTTCGCCGGTCGACTGCACCGTCATCACGCTCTCCCCTTGAGGCCGAACAGACCCTGCGGCCGCACCAGCAGCACGGCCGCCATCAGCGCGAACATCACGATCGTCGCCATCTCGGGCGCGAACAGCGCGACCATGCTGATGCAGATCCCCACCATCAGCCCGGCGACGACAGCACCGACGATCGAGCCAAGGCCGCCGATCACGGTGACGACGAAGGCTTCCGCCAGCACCAGCGTTCCCATCTCCGGATTGACGCTGCGCATGGGTCCCGCCAGCACGCCGCCGAGCGCGGCGAGACCGACGCCAAGACCGAAGATCGCGAGCCACACCTTGCCGATGTCGACCCCGAGCACCCGCATGATCAGCGGATCACGCGCGCCGGCCCGGACGATCAGACCGACCCGGGTCTTCTCCAGCATCAGCCAGAGCACCAGCAGCACGACGGCCACCAGCGCGATCACGAACAGACGATATTTGGGAAAGAAGCCGACACCGAGATCGACGACGCCGACCAACTGCGACGGGGTCGGGAACGGAATGCCATCGCTGCCGAATACGATGCGCACGCCCTCGACCAGGATGTAGCTGAGACCGAAAGTGAGCAGCAGGGGATCATCGATCGAGCGGCCATACAGGCGACGGACCAGGACGTATTCGATCAGCATGCCGAATGCGCCGACCAGAATTGGCGCGAGCAGCAAGCCCCACCAGAAGCTGCCGGTCAGCGACGCCACATACAGGCCGGCATAGGCCCCGATCATGAACAACGCGCCGTGGGCGAAATTGACGACACCCAGCATGCCGAACACGATGGTGAGACCGAGCGCAGTGATGACCAGCACCGCCCCAAGGGCGATGCCGGAAAACAGCTGCATGATGATCAGCGAGAGGTCCATGCGATCGGGATCAGGTGGGATGACCCAGTTCGCTGCAGCTTCGCAGCATCTCGTCCGCCCCGGGATCGCTGGCTACGATCGCGAACAGGTCGTTCTCGTTGGCCATCGCCGACTTCTTCCTGGACTCCAGCACCAGCACCGACTGCACCGACTGGTGGTCGCATTTGCGGTAGTGCTGCGGGCCCTTGGTCAGGTCGTATTGCAGTCCTTCCAGTGCCGCGACGACCTTGTCGGTGTCGGTGCCGCCGGCGGCCTGCATCGCCTGCAGCAGCGAGCCGACGCCCGAGTAGCCATAGGCGCCGTAATCGGTCGGGATCGCGCCGCCATTGGCGACCCGGAACGCCTTGTTGAACTCGGCCGCGGTCTTGTTCTGGGTCTCGAGACCCCAATAATAGTTGGCTCCGCCGACGACGCCCTCGAATACGTCGGGCCCGACGGCGAGGCGCTGGTTGTGCAGGATCACCGGCACCACGATCTTCATCTGCTGCTTGATGCCGAAGTCGACCGCCTGCTTGATCGCGTTGGCTTGGTCGCGGCCGAAATTGCTGATGCACAGCACGTCCGGGCGCAGCGACATCAGCCGCGGCATGAAGGTCGAATAGTCGGCCGCACCGAACGGATGCAGGATCTCGCCGACGCTCTCGGCGCCAACAGCGGCCTGCGCCCGCTTGAAGCCGCGCAGCATCTCATGGCCGTAGGCATAGTCGGCCACGAGATGCGCGACCTTCATGCCCTTCTTGATGGTCTGGCGGGCCACGGCCGCCGTGGTCATGTGCGGGTTCAGCGCCTCGTGGAAGGTGTATTTGCTGAAATCCTTGGCCTCGTTGATGGTGTCGGACTGGCTGATCGACACGTAGATCACGCCGCGGGCGCGCGTCACCTCGTTGACGGCGAGCTGGACGGCGCTGGAGAGCGCGCCGACGACGGCGTGCACCTTGTCCTTCTCGATCAGCTCCAGCGTCCGCGTCGCGGCCTCGCCGGCGTTGAGCTTGTCATCGCGCACCAGCAGCTCGACCTTGCGGCCGGCGATGCCCCCCTTGTCGTTGACCAGCTTCACGGCGAGCTCGGCGCACTTGACCTGGTCACGGGCCTCGGCGGCGAACGGGCCGGTCAGCGGCGTCGGAAAGCCGATGCGGATGGTGTCATCGGCGGCGCGTCCCAGGCGCGGCATCGCGAGCGTGGCGACACCGGCCGACATTCCCATCAACGCCGTGCGGCGGGATATTCCTGGGCGTCGCAGCCTCGTCTCGTAGCTTGGCATGATCTCCTCCCTCATTCGTTTTTCTTAGAACCGGTTGAGCGCCTTGAGCACGCGCGCGGGCGTGATCGGGATGGTGTTGATGGTCGCGCCGAAGGGCATCAGCGCATCATTGACCGCATTCAGCACGCAGGCCGAGGCAGCGGCGGTGCCGGCCTCGCCGCAGCCCTTTGCGCCGAGAATGGTGTCCGCCGTCGGCGTCTCGACGTGATCGATGGTGATGTCCGGCATCTCCATCGCCATCGGCACCAGATAGTCGGCCAGCGATCCGTTGAGCAATTGGCCGGTCTCACCGTAACGGCATTCCTCGAACAGCGCCGCGCCCAGACCCTGAACGACACCGCCGCGCAACTGCTCGTCGACCAGCATCGGATTGATGATGCGGCCGCAGTCCTCGACGACATAGTGCTTCAGCAGCCTGATGAAGCCGGTCTCGACATCGACTTCGAGATAGCAGCCTTGAATGCCGTTGGTGAAGGCGAAGGGGTAGCCCTGCGGCGCGAAATGATGGCTGACCGTCAGTTGCGCCTGGGTGCCCGGCGGCAAGGTGTCGGAGCGGAAATAGGCGATGCGCGCGATCTCGGCGACCGGCAGACGCGGCTGCCCCGTCGCGGCACTGACGATCTGGCCATCGACGACGTCGAGCGCGGCGGGCTGCTCCTGCAGCACCAGCGCGGCAATCTCCAGAATGTTTGCCTTGAGCTTCCGCGCGGCCTGCAGTGCCGTCTCGCCACCGATGCCCGCGCCGCGGCAGGCCCAGGTCGCACCACCATGCGGCGTGACCTCGGTATCGCCGGTGATGATCTTGACGTGCTCCTGGGCGAGGCCGAGCTGCTCGGCGACGATCTGGCTGATGATCGCCTCGGTGCCCTGCCCCTGCTCCGTCACGGAGATCGCGCAGCGCACCTCGCCCGACGGCGTCAGGCTGACGGTCGCGCCATCCTGCGACGAGATGCGCGCGCCGCCGACGCCGTAGAAGGCCGGGCTGGGGTTCGTGATCTCGACGAAGGTCGCGATGCCGGTGCCGCGATGGATACCGCGCCGGCGCAGCTCGGCCTGCTCGGCCCGCAGCGCGTCATAGTCCATGATCTCGCGCAGCCGCCGCAGGCAGACTTCGTGCGACAGCGCCTCGAACTTGTAGCCGGTCGGCGACGCCGTCGGATAGGCATTGTCGGCAATCGCGTTCCTGGCGCGCATCGCGAATGGATCGAGCCCGACGCGGGCAGCGGCGAGATCCACCATGCGCTCGGTGACCGCGCAGGCGATGGGATGTCCGACCGCGCGATACTGGCTGGTCTGCACCTTGTTCTGGAATACGACCTCGAGCGCGGCGCGATAGGACTTGAAATCATAGGGCGCACCGATCAGGCGGATGACCTGGTTGCCTTCGACGACGCTGGTGCGCGGATAGGTCGAGAACGCGCCGATCGCCGTGGCATCGTGGACATCCATGGCGAGGATCTTGCCGTCGGTACCAACGGCCATGCGCGCGTGGACATGGTGATCGCGGGCATGAATATCCGAGACGAAGGACTCGATGCGATCGGCGACGTATTTGACCGGGCGCCCGAGCAGGATCGACAATCCGACGACCGCCATGTCCTCGTGATAGACATGCAGCTTCATGCCGAACGAGCCGCCGATATCCGGCGCGATCACGCGCACGCTGGCTTCCGGGATGCCGTAATGGCGGGAGTACAGATCCTGGAACTGATAAGGCGTCTGCGTCGCATGGTGCACCGTCAGCGCACCGCCCTCGGGATCATAGTCCGCGACGATGGCGCGCGGCTCGAGCGTCACCGGCGTATGACGGCCGAAGCTAAATTCCTGCTCGATCACGTGCGCGGCCGCCGCGAAGGCCTCGTCGACGCCGCCGCTGTCGAGCTGCGTGCGGAAGCAGACGTTGGACGCGGAAGCCGGATTGACCCGCGGTGTCCCCGGCTGGCGCGCGGCGTCGAGATCGACCACCGCCGGCAGCTCCTCGTAACCGACCGAGATCAGCTCCAGCGCATCCTCCGCGATCGCCCTGCTCTCGGCAACCACGGCAATCACGGCCTGGCCGGCCCAGACGACGCGATCGAGCGGCAACGGCAGCTGCGGCTCGGACGTCATGCCCTTGAAATGATCGAGTGTTCCGGTCCATGGCGTACAGATCTTCGCCAGATCAGCGCCGGTCGCGACCAGATGAACGCCCGCAAACGCCCGCGCCGCATCGACCTCGATGCCGGTGATGCGTGCATGAGCATAAGGGCTGCGCAGGAAGGCAGCGTACAGCATGCGCGGCAGGCGAATGTCGGTCACGTAGCGCCCGCGTCCGGCGAGCAGCCGCTTCGCATTCGGACGCGGCACGGAGCGGCCGATATAGGAATTCGGACGGTCGAGCGAGGTCAGCGGCGCGGTCATGGCGACGAGCCCTCCGCGCCCTGCGATGCCGTTGCCGCCCGTGCCTCGGCGACCGCGGCAATGGCGTCAACGATCGCTTCATATCCGGTGCAGCGGCAGAAATTGCCCGAAAGCGCGTCGCGGATGCTCTCGCGACTCGGCTGTGCCGAATGGGTCAACAGCTCATGAGCGGTGATCAGCATGCCCGGCGTGCAGAAGCCGCATTGCAGCGCATTGCGCCGATGAAACTCGGCTTGCAGGTCGGCGATCACGCCGCTCTCCGAGAGCCCCTCGATGGTCTCGATGCGCGCACCATCGGCCTGCACGGCAAACATCAGGCAACCATGCACGGCAGCGCCGTCGAGCTGAACCAGACAGGCGCCGCAGGCGCCCATCTCGCAACCGGCATGCGTGCCGGTCAATTCGAGCTGCTGGCGAAGACAATCCACCAGCGTGTCGCGGGGCGCGACGTCACACGCGACCTTGCGCCCGTTGACGATGAGGCGAATGCGGACCTGCTCCTCGGTCTCGACGTCGACCGGCGCGCTCATGCCGCTTCTCCGATCCGTCCCAGCAGACGGCCGAGCAGAACGCGCGCCAGATGCAGGCGCATCGCCGCCGGAACGTCGTCGCTGTCAGCAGGCGCGAGATCGTCGTCGAGCGCGGCCTGCGCGGCCGCAATCCGTGCCGCATCGATCCGGCTGCCCGTGAGGACTGCCTCCGCATGTCTCGCACGGGTCGGGACATTGCCGACCGAGAAGAACGCGATGCGGAGGCGCTCGATCAGATCGCCCCGGCAGGTCGCGAGCAGACCGCAACCGACCAGTGCATAGTCGCCGCGCCGGCGGGCCAGCTCATCGAACGCGATGCGCTGACCGGCTTTGAAGAGAGGAACATGAACCGCAACGAGGAGCTCGCCGGGCGCGATCGCAGTCTCAAAAAGGTCGGTGAAGAAGTCGTCGGCCTTGACGCGGCGCAGGCCGGACGCGCCGGCAATCTCGATCTCGGCGTCGAGCGCCAGCACCATCGCCGGAAATTCGGAGGCCGGGTCGGCCAGCGCGACGCTGCCGCCAAAGGTCCCGCGATTGCGGATGGCAGGATGCGCGACGAACGGCGCCGCGGCACGCAACAGCGGGGCAAACTCGGCAATCAAGGGATCGGTCAGCATCTCGCAGTGCCGGGTCAAGGCGCCGATCCGCAACCATTCGCCGTCCCGCGTGATGCCGCGCAGCTCTGCAATGTGGTTGATATCGATCAGAGTTCGCGGGGCCTGGAGACGCAACGCCAGCGCCGGAACCAGGCTCTGGCCACCGGCAATGAATCGCGCATCGTCGCCGGCGCTCGCATGAGCCTCGAGCGCCTCGCCGATCGTGTGTGCACGAAAATAGCTGAAAGCCCTCGCTTTCATCCGTTTCCTCGCCGCCAGGGCTCGCCAGCCCGAAATTCCAGATTTGTAACCATCTGGTCTCAAAAGAATTGCACGCGGCGGCAGTGCGGTCAACCAGAAACGAACGATTGGTCACAAATCTGCTTTCGGGTATCAGACAGGCTTGTCGCCACAATCGATTGAGACCATGGCCAGGACTCCGAAGACAGCGAGCGTTGAGACGAAGGGCCGCATTGGTGGACGCCCGCGCAAAACCGACGGCCGCCCACAGGCGAGGCGCCGCAACATGCGCGCTGCCGACCGCGAGCGCCTGATCGTGGATGAAGCGATCCGCTTTTTCGCCGAGCGCGGCTTCGAAGGCCAGACGCGGGAGCTCGCCAAGCGCATGGGCATCGCGCATTCGGTGATCTACCGGCACTTCCCCAGCAAGGAAGCCCTCATCGAACGCGTCTATCAGGAGGTCTATCTGAGCCGCTGGTCGCAGGACTGGGGCCCGCTGATCCGCGATCGCAGCCATCCGCTCAAGGCGCGACTGACCGGCTTCTATCTCGACTACGTGGCGCGCGTGTTCGAATACAACTGGGTGCGGATCTTCGTGTTCTCCGGCATGAAGTCGTTCGGCATCACCGGCCGCTATCTCGACCTCGTCCGGCGCGAGATCATCGAGCCTGCCGCGATCGAGCTGCGGCATGAACTGCAGCTCCCGGACACCGCGACCCGCCCCCTCGGCAGCCGCGAGGCGGAGATGTTCTGGGGACTGCACGGACGCATCTTCTATCTCGCGATCCGAAAGTTCATCTACGAAACACCCGTTCCATCCGATCTCGAGCAGACCGTCCGTGATGCGATCGACCTCTTCATGGACGGCGCCAGACTAGCACTCCCGCGACTGCTGCACGACGATCAGGCCGGACCATTACGATGATCCGGCCCATCGTCGATGACCGTCACGCCGTCCGGCCGCGCCCGCCCTTGATCTTCGCGGCGACGAGATACGATAGCGGCATGGCGACGACGAATCCGACCAGCGCCGCCAACGGCAGGTCTTTCATCGGACTCGCGACCAGCCCCTGCACCGTCAACAATGCCGTCACCGCGCTGCCTGCCAGCACCGTGCCCAGCATGACCCAGATGAGAATTGCGACCTTGAACATCTGTCTTTCTCCGCCAGTAGGAAAGCTTTCGATCCCTTGACGCGAGAATGCTCTGCCTGCGGCCTCCAGGCGGCATTGATTTGGAACAACCGGACTCAGCAATCGAGGGAGGAGCGACCGCTCCTCCCTCGATCAGTCCCGATGAGCCGACGGACTGTCGCCGATGCCTCGCGGTCGGCGATCGAACGACACTGCTCTATCGTGCCGCTGGAACGAAGTGATCGCGCTTGCTGACCGACGTCCCGGTCGTCGGATCCGTGATCTTGATCTCGATGTCCACCGGCGCGGAGGGAAGGTCGGCCCCCTTGGCCTCGATCGACATGCGGATCTCGCGGGTCTGATCCTGACCGACATCGATCACCATGCGACCGTCCTGCTCGCGCGTCTCCCCGGCCACCGTCACCTTCGCGTTCGGAAGCCCCACGACGTCCAGCACGAAGTCGCGCGGCCCGCGCTTGTTGAGCAGACGGACCGTGTAGTCGTTACGGACGCCGCCATCCGACAACTGCACGAACAGCGGGTTACGTTCATGCAGCACGTTGATGCCCATCGTGCCGCGCGTCGCCAGCGAGTACAGCATGATCCCGCCGACGATCGCGATGAAGCTCGCATAGATGATCGTGCGCGGCCGGATGATCCGGTAGATCTCGGGCTTGCCTTCCTTGCGGCGCTGGACGTTGATGTCGGTGTCGTAGCCGATCAGGCCGGTCGGACGGCCGATCTGGGTCATCACGCTGTCGCAGGCATCGATGCACAGGCTGCACTGGATGCAGCCGAGCTGGATGCCGTGGCGGATGTCGACGCCGGTCGGGCAGACGTTGACGCATTGGTGGCAGTCGATGCAGTCCCCGGCGGGTGCGCCCTGCAGCCGTGCGGCTTCCGCCTTCTTGACCGACATGCGCGGTTCGCCGCGGTCGCCCTTGTAGGTGACGTTGAGCGCCCATTCGTCGGTCAGCGCCGCCTGGATGCGCGGCCACGGGCACATATAGATGCAGACCTGCTCGCGGGCGTGACCGGCGAACACGTAGGTCGTCGCCGTCAGGATGCCGATCCAGAGATAGGCGGTGAACGGCGCCTGGAAGGTGGCAAGGTCCTTCACCAGGGTCGGCGCATCGTCGAAATACAGCACCCAGGCGCCCCCGGTCCACCAGCCGATCATGATCCAGAGGAAGTGCTTGAGCGCAACCTGGCGGATATGGGTTAAGGTCCAGCCGCGCTTGTCGCTGAGCATGCGCTCACGGCGATCGCCCTCGGCCCAGCGCTCGACGGCGTAGAACAGGTCGGTCCACACCGTCTGCGGACAGAGATAGCCGCACCACAGCCGGCCGGCGACCGCGTTCATCAGGAACAGGGCGACCGCCGCAATGATGAGCAGGCCGGTGAAGTAGTAGACCTCCTGCGGCCACAGCTCGATGAAGAAGAAGTAGAACCGGCGGTGCGGGAAATCGACCAGCACCGCCTGGTTCGGCATGCCGGGTCCGCGATCCCAGCGGACGAAGGGCAGCAGGTAGTAGATGCCGAGTGTGATGCACAGGATCGTCCACTTGATGCGCCGGAAGCGGCCGTGCACGGCCGCCGGATAGACCTTGTCGCGCGCCTTGTAGAGCGGCCCGACAATATAGGTGTCGTCCGAGTCAGCCATGATATCCCCGCTTCATCTTGCCGTCCTTCCGATCGGTTCAGGAGAACGCGTTGCCGCTCTTGAGCCCCAGCTTCTTGAAGACGATCGCTGCCGGGCAGAAGCCCGTGAACGAGGCCTGGATCATGTTCACGCCAGCAAAGGCCGCCAGCAAGAACCAGTAGGGACTGACGTACCAACCCAGCGCCAGACTGAGCAGGACGACGATCCCTGCGAAGGTGAGAACCGCTTTGTCGACGTTCATGACATATTCCTTCATGGTTGCATTTGAGCGTAATCAAGCAAGTGATTGCCCGGCGGTACGGCTATTGCCGCAGGCCGGACAGCGCCCAGGCGACGATTCGTTGCGAGTTCATCGCACCCGAGATCCGCGCCAGCTCCCGCCCCTGCTGCAACAGCAGCATGGTCGGAATTCCGGAGATGCCGAACCGTGCCGACACCTCCGGCGCCTCGTCCGAGTTCAGCTTCAAGAGTTGCACACGCGGCTCCAACTCCTGGGCCGCGCGCGCGAACATCGGCGCCATCGCACGGCATGGACCGCACCACGGCGCCCAGACGTCGACGAGCAGCGGCAAACTGCTATGCGCGACATGACGTTCGAACGCGGCCTGGTCGACCTCGATCGGATGGCCGCCGAACAGCGGCGTATGACACTTGCCGCATTTCCCCTGCGTCGGCGCCCGGTCCGCGGGCAGACGGTTGATCTGCCCGCAATGGCCGCACACGATCTGCAAACCGTTGCTCATGTCCCGGTCCTGACCTCCTTGATCTTGGCGATGTTGAGCCGGTCGAGCAGGAACTTCTCGTAGAACGGCTCAGGCGTCCCGCGCCTCATCTTGCGCAGGAAGTACTTCTCGAAGGCGACCTTGGCGTAATGCACCCACTCTCCCTTCGACGACCAGTTGACGTTGCGCGGCGGGATCTGCGGCTGGGCCAGAAAGGCGACGCCGGAATCACCGAAATCGGCAAGACAGATCGCGTTCCAGGTCGGCTCGGCTTTTGGCTCCTGGCCGCGCAGCAGCGCCCCGATGTTCAAGGCCGTCGCCGTCACCATCGATTCGATCATGAAGCCGGTCTTGGGCACGCCGACCGGCACCGGCGTCGGCCCGATCGGCGGGATCGCAACGCAGACGCCGATGGCAAACACGTTGGGGAAGGTCGGATTACGCTGATGCTTGTCGACGACGACGAAGCCGCGGGAATTGGTGAGCTTGTCGATGCCGCGGACGGCTCCCACGCCGCGAAAGGCGGGCAGCATCATCGAATAGGCAAACGGCAGCTCGTGCGTCTTGCGGACGGTGCCGTCGTCGGCGACCTCCTCCACGAACATGCGGCCATCCTCGACCTTGGTGACGCGCGCGCTGGTAATCCACTTGATGTGCTTTTCGCGCATCTCGCTTTCCAGCAGGCCCTTGGTGTCGCCGACGCCGTCGAGGCCGAGATGGCCGATATAGGGCTCGGAGGTCACGAAGGTCATCGGCACCTGGTCGCGCATCTTGCGCCGGCGCAGCTCGGTTTCCAGGATGAAGAGGAATTCGTAAGCGGGGCCGAAGCAGGAGGCGCCCTGTACCGCACCGACGATCACCGGCCCGGGTTTCTCGGCGAGCCTGTCAAAGGCCGCCTTGGCATGAGCGGCGTGGTCGACGTGGCACACGGATTGTGTATGCCCATCGGGTCCAAGCCCCGGGATTTCGTCGAAGGCGAGTTCGGGACCGGTGGCGACGACGAGATAATCGTATGCCACCATGCCGCCATCCGTCAGCTCGACCTGGTTCTCGGCCGGATGCACGCGCTTGGCGCCCTGCGTCAGCAGACGGATGCCCTTGCGCTGCATGACGTCAACCAGATCGATCTCGATCTCGTCGCGCTTGCGCCAGCCCACGGCCACCCATGGGTTGGATGGCACGAAATGATAGGAGGACCCCTGCGAGACAACGGTCACGCGATCCTCCCTCCTCAGTTGCGGCAACATTTCATAAGCCATCAGCGAGCCGCTCAGCCCCGCCCCGATCACCACGATTTCCGCCATTGGGATCCTCCATCCGCACTTGATTCATTCTTGCTTCATGTCACCGCGGCGCCGCCGCCGGCCTTGACTATATATTCGATTATCTGTATATACGCAACTATGAAAATTGATGCTGACATCATGGAAGCGGCGGCGGACCAGGCCAGCGACCTCCTGAAGGCGCTGTCGAACCGCCATCGCCTCCTGATCATCTGCCAGCTGGTCGACGACGAGCGGTCGGTTGGAGAACTGGCCGAGTTTCTCGGCCTGCGCGATTCGACCGTGTCGCAGCACCTGGCGCTCCTGCGCAAGGACGGCCTGGTCACCGCCAGGCGCGAGGGGCAGACGATCTACTATTCGATCACAAGCGATCCGGCCCGCGAGGTCCTCAAGACGCTCTATCAGGTGTACTGCGGGCCGAGACCGCGACCGAGACTATGAGGATGCCGGACCGGCATCTTGACCAATATCAAACGGGAACCCCCATCCAGGTGAGATGTCTGCACCGCGGACGGCTCGCCCAATCTCACAATTCGAATCAAACCAGACAGGAATAGGCTGATGCGCAGATTATCGGTCCTGAGCTTGATCGCCGCGATGGCGTGGCAGGCAGCGCCGGCCCTTGCGGAGACGCTGACGGTGGCGCCGCGGCAGGTCGCCGACGAGAAGGCGGTGTTCGCGACGGTGGAGAGCATCAGCGTGGTCCCTGCCCGCGGCCGCATCGGCGGCACCATCGTGCAGCTTTCGGTGCGCGAAGGCGACCCGGTCAAGCGCGGCCAGCCCATCGCCTTGATCGGCGACGACAAACTGGCCCTGCAGATCAAATCGCTCGACGCCCAGATCGAAGCGCTGCAGGCCCAGGCCAACCAGGCGCAGATCGACTTCACCCGCACCGAGGGGCTCGTCGAGCGCGGCACCCTGCCCCGGGTCAAGCTCGACGAGACGCGCACCGCGCTGAACGTCGCCGAGAATTCGCTGCGGGCCAAGACCGCCGAGCGCGCGGTGGTCAATCAGCAGATGAGCGAAGGCCAGGTGCTGGCGCCCGATGACGGCCGCGTTTTGAAGAAGCTGGTTGCCGTCGGATCGGTGGTGCTGCCCGGCGATCCAGTGGTCACGGTGGCGCAGCAGAACTTCAAGCTGCGACTGCGCGTGCCCGAGCGCCACGCTCTCTTTCTCAAGGCCGGCGACAAGGTCCGGGTCGACGGCGCCGAGTTCGGCGACAGCTCCGACAAATGGGGCGTGATCGACCTCGTCTATCCGCAGATCGAGGAAGGCCGGGTCGTGGCGGACGCGATCGTCTCGGGTCTCGGCCAGTATTTCGTCGGCGACCGGCTGCGGGTCTGGATCTCCGGCGGCCAGCGCGACGCCTTCGTGATTCCGTCCCGCTACGTCACGACCCGGTTCGGCATCGACTATGTCCAGTTGCAGCAAGGGACGCAGAAGGTGAGCGTTCCGGTGCAGCGCGGACGCGCTCTGCCGAGCGCCGATCTCCCCGATGGACTTGAAATCCTGTCCGGCCTGCGCGCCGGCGACCAGTTGGTGCAGCCGTGAAACTCGGACTCTCAGGCAAGCTTACCCAGGCGACCATCGCCTCGCCGCTGACGCCGCTGTTTCTGCTCGCGGCGCTCGTGGTCGGCCTCATCGCCGTCGTCGTGATTCCGCGCGAGGAAGAGCCGCAGATCAGCGTGCCGATGGTCGACATCCGTGTCAACGCCGACGGCCTGCGTGCGCCCGACGGCGTCGAGCTCGTGACCAAGCCGCTGGAGACCATCGTCAAGGCGATCGATGGCGTCGAACACGTCTACAGCCAGACCGAGGACGACCGTGTCATGGTCACCGCGCGGTTCCTGGTGGGGACCAAGTTCGAGGACGCGATCCTGCGCGTCCACGAGAAGCTGCGCGCCAACCTCGACCGCATCCCCGTCGGCATTCCCGAGCCGCTGATCGTCGGCCGCGGCATCAACGACGTCGCCGTCACCGTGCTGACGCTGTCGCCGAAGCCGGAAGCTGCCGGGCGCTGGTCGGACAAGGACCTCTACGAGCTCGCCGACAAGCTGCGTGCGGAGCTGACCAAGATCGACAATATCGGCCTGACCTATATCTCCGGCGGCGGCGCCCAGCAGATTCGGGTCGAGCCCGATCCGGAAAAGCTGTCGCTGTTCGGCGTGACCCTGCAGCAGCTCGTCGCCAAGGTGAAGGACGCGAACCGCTCGTTCCTGGCCGGAGACGTTCGCGACGGCGGCATCGTGCGCAATGTCGCCGCGGGCCAGACGCTCACGGGCATCCCGGATATCGGCCTGCTGCTGATCTCGACGCGCGATGGTCGTCCCGTCTATGTGCGCGACGTCGCCACCGTGGTCATCGGCCCCAATCTCGCCGAGCACCGCGTCTGGGACGACGCCCGCAACGACAAGGGCGACTGGCACCGGGTGCCGGCGGTAAGTCTTGCGCTCGCCAAGCGCGCCGGCGCCAATGCCGTGGTGGTGTCGCACGACATCGCGCAGCGCCTCGAAGGGCTGAAGGCCAGTCTCATTCCGAGCGACGTCGCCGTCACGGTGACGCGCGACTACGGCGAGACCGCCAATGAGAAGGCCAACGAGCTGCTGTTCCATCTTGGCCTCGCCACGATCTCGATCGTCGTGCTGATTGCGGTCGCCATCGGCTGGCGCGAGGCCCTCGTCACTTTCGTGGTGATTCCGACCACGATCCTGCTGACGATGTTCGCCGCCAATCTGATGGGCTACACGATCAACCGGGTCAGCCTGTTTGCGCTGATCTTCTCGATCGGCATCCTGGTCGACGACGCCATCGTCGTGGTCGAGAACATCGCGCGCCATTGGGGCATGCATGACGGCCGGCCGCGCCTGCAGGCCACCATCGAGGCCGTCGCCGAAGTCGGCAATCCGACCGTTGTCGCGACCCTGACCGTGGTCGCCGCCCTGCTGCCGATGCTGTTCGTGTCGGGACTGATGGGTCCCTACATGGCGCCGATCCCGGCCAACGCCTCGGCGGCGATGCTGTTCTCGTTCTTCGTCGCCATGGTGGTGGCGCCGTGGCTGATGCTGCGGCTGGCGCCGAGGTCGACCAGCGCCTCTGCGGACTCTCATGACGCGCATGGCGAAGGCCGTCTCGGACGCATCTATCGCAGCGTCGCGCGCCCGATCGTCGCCAGCAAGCGCTCCGCCTGGATCTTCCTGCTCGGCGTCGGCATCGCCACCCTGCTGTCGATGACCCTGTTCGCGACCAAGTCCGTCACCGTCAAGCTGCTGCCGTTCGACAACAAGTCGGAGATCGCGGTGATGGTCGACCTGCCCGAAGGCGCGAGCCTGGAGGATACCGAGCGCACGCTGTTCGCGGCCGCCGACATCGCGCATGGGCTGCCGGAGATCACGACCGTGCAGAGCTATGCCGGCACGGCAGCGCCGTTCAACTTCAACGGTCTCGTGAGGCACTACTATCTGCGGGAGCGGCCCGAACTCGGCGAGCTACAGGTCAATCTCGCCGCGCGCGGCGACCGCAAGCGCGCGAGCCACGACATCGCGCTCGAGTTGCGGCAGCGGCTGAAGAGCATCCCTGTGCCTGCCGGCACCAGCATCAAGGTGGTCGAAGTGCCGCCCGGGCCGCCGGTGCTCGCGACCCTGCTCGCCGAGATCTACGGTCCGGACGCGGCGACCCGGCGCGCCGTCACCACCGAACTCAAGAAGGTCTTCGCCGACGTTCCCTTCATCGTCGATATCGACGATTCCATCGGCCAGCGCCGGCCGCGGCTGCGGCTGTCGATCGACCAGGACAGTCTCGAGTTCTTCGGTGTCGAGCAGCGAGACGTCTACGACACGATCCAGACGCTGTTCGGCGGCGTCTCGGTCGGCTACTCGCATCGCGGCGAAGACCGCAATCCGATCGAGATCGCCGTGCGTCTGCCGAAGCACGACAAGAGCTGGAGTCAGGCCCTGGCATCGACGCCGGTGCCCGCCAACACGTTGCCCGGCAGCAAGACTGTCGTCGAACTCGGCCAGGTGGTGAAGGCCACCATGGAAGAGGGGTCGCCGATGATCTTCCGCCGCGACGGCCGCTTTGCCGACATGGTGATGGCAGAACTCGCCGGCCGGTTCGAGGCGCCGCTCTACGGAATGCTCGCGGTCGCCGACCGGATCGACGCCCATGACTGGGGCAAGCTGCCGAAGCCGGTGATCGGCTTCCACGGCCAGCCGGCGGACGAGTCCCGTCCGACGCTGCTGTGGGATGGCGAATGGGAGATCACCTACGTGACCTTCCGCGACATGGGCGCCGCATTCGGCGCGGCCATCCTCGGCATCTACGTTCTGGTCGTGGCGCAGTTCAAGAGCTTCCGGCTCCCGCTGGTGATCCTGACGCCGATCCCGCTGACACTGATCGGCATCCTGCTCGGCCACTGGTTGCTGGGCGCGCCGTTCACCGCGACGTCGATGATCGGCTTCATTGCGCTGGCCGGCATCATCGTCCGCAACTCGATCCTGCTGGTCGACTTCATCCGCCACAGCGGCGGCGAGGGCAAGACCCTGCGCGACGTCGTGTTGGAGGCCGGCGCCGTGCGCTTCAAGCCGATCCTGCTGACGGCGCTGGCGGCGATGATCGGTGCTGCGACGATCCTGCTCGATCCGATCTTCCAGGGTCTGGCGATCTCGCTGCTGTTCGGTCTGGCCTCCTCCACCCTGCTCACCGTGCTCGTGATCCCCGCGATCTACATCGCGCTGCGCGAGCCCGGCAAACCCACCACGAAGATGTCGTAGGAGCTATCATGACCAAACTGTACAGCGAGATCTGCAAGGACATCTCGGGTAACCTGAAGACGCTGCGCAAGGACATTCCGGACGTGATGCAGGGCTTCTCTGCATTGGCGAGGGCCGCCGCCGCTGATGGCGCGCTCGACAAGAAGACCAAAGAGCTGATCGCGCTGGCGATCGGGGTCGCCGTCCGGTGCGACGGCTGCATCGGCTTCCACGCGGAGGCGCTCGTCCGTCTCGGTGCAAGCCGGCAGGAGGTCGAGGAGACGCTCGGCATGGCGATCTACATGGGCGGCGGACCGTCGTTGATGTATGCCGCCGATGCGATTGCGGCGTTCGAGCAATTCCAGCAACAGGCAGCCGCCGCCTGAGCGCAGGTTCAGTCGCAGATATCGAGAATGGCCAGCATGTAGATGCGGATCATGTCGAGATAGTCGGGAATGTCGACGCGCTCGTCCGGCATCGTGTTGTAGCGGCCGCCCGGCCCGCAGACGATGCCCTCCATGCCGCCATACGTATAGAGATGGCCGGCATCGGTGCCGTAGAAGCAGCTCGGCGCCACCGGGCCGGTCGGCTGGGAGGCGCCACGCACGACGCGATAGGCATTGTTGACGGCACGGACGATCGGGCTGTCCGGCGCGACCTCGAACGGCGGCATGGTCGGCACGCCGGCGCGGTCCTCCGACATCAGATGGGCCTTCAGGCCGGGAAAACGCCCCTCCAGCGCATCGAGCTCGCGCCGCATGTCCGCGAGCGCGCCCTGCTCGGTCTGCCCTGGAGCGTAACGGCCGGAGCCCTTGATGCGGACGAAATCCGCGACCTGCGGCGTGCGCCATTCGTGCAACTCACGACCGAGCGCGCCGTGCACGACGCCGACATGGACGCGGTTGATGGCCTCATGTGCCGGCGAACGCGCGCCGGAGAACCGCATCGCGTTGAGACGCGGAATGAGATCGCAGGCGGCGGTGATCGCGTCCACCGCCTCCTCGCGCTTCGACAGATGCCGCGTGTTGCCGACGAGCTCGATGATGAACATGAAGGCCGCGGCATGCATCGTCATCGCCTTGAGGTCGGTCGGCTCCGAATTGATGAAATAGTCGGCGCGCAGCCCCTGCTCCAGCAGCGAATAGGTGCCGACTCCACCCTGCAGCTCGCCGACCACATAGGTCAGGATGACATCGCCCCGCAGCTTCACGCCGGCCTCGATCAGCGTCTTGACCGCGCAGAAATAGGCGGCATCGCCGGCCTTCATATTTGACACGCCGATGCCGTAGATGAAGTCGTCGTCGACCTTCCCCGCCCAGGGATCGACGGTCCAGCCCTCGGTCACCGGATTTGTATCGACATGGCCGTTGAAGAGCAGGCTCTTGCCGCCGCCGGTGCCGTGCCAGCGGCCGACCGCGTTGACCCGGCCCTCGGCCCCGAACGGAGCGAGGCCGGCATCCAGGCCGATCGCGCTCATCTGTTCGGCCATGAAGGCCGCGAGCTGCTTCTCGCCCTCGGTCTTCGAGTAGCTCTTGTGCTGTACCATGCGCGACAGCAGCGCGAGCGAGGCTGGAATGTCGATGCGGGCGAGCAGGTCGTTGCGGTCCATCGGGTCAATCCTTGCGGTCAGCCAACCGGCGCTGGCGAGGCCGCCATCAGCTCGCGGGTGTAAGGGTGAACGTCTTCGGCGCCGAAGGCATCAACGGCGCGGCTGTCGACGAGCTGGCCATGACGCATCACGACGATGCGGTGCGCTATCTGCCGGATCAGATTGAGGTCGTGGGTAATGAACAGATAGGCCGCGCCGGTCTCGGCGCGCAACGCCAGCAGCAGCTCGATGATCCGGGCCTGGACGGAGACGTCGAGCGGCGCCGTGATCTCGTCGCAGATCACGAGCCGCGGCCGTGCCGCAAACGCGCGCGCGATCGCGACGCGCTGCTTCTCGCCACCGGAGAGCTGGTGCGGCCAGCGCATCGCATAGGAGACCGGTAGTCGCACCTGCTCCAGGAGCCTCGGCACGGCGGCGACGTCGCCGCCATAGAGTTTCAGGGGACGCGACAGGATCTCACCGATCCGATGGCGCGGATTGAGCGAGGAATCCGGGTGCTGGAACACGATCTGAACATCGCGACGATAGGCCCGGTTCATGTCGCCAGCCCCGCGCAGCGTCCGGCCGTCGAAGCTGATCGTGCCGTCGAAGCGGGCGAGCCCGGTGAGGGCGCGAGCGACTGACGACTTTCCCGAACCGGATTCACCGACGAGGCCGACGATTTCGCCGGCGCGGACGTGGACGTCGACGGCCTTGGTCGCCGGCGGCGGCGCCGCACGGAACAGCCCGCCTCGGCCGTAGTGAACCTCAATGCCGCGTGCGTCGAGCACCAGGGCCGCGCCCGGCTGATCGTTCACGAGCCGCCGTTCCGGACGCGGCACCGCGGCGATGAGCGCCTTGGTGTAGTCGTGCCGCGGCGTGCGGAAGATATCGGACGCGGGCGCCTGCTCGACGATGCGGCCGTGTTGGATGACTGCGACGCGATCGGCGACGCGGGTCATCATCGCGAGATCGTGCGAGATGTAGAGCGCAGCGACACCGGTCTCCGCCCGCAACCGCGCAAACAGCTCGATGATGCGGGCGCCGGTGATAACGTCGAGCGCCGTCGTGGGCTCATCGAACAGGATGACATCGGGCCGGCAGCCGAAGGCCGTCGCGATGATCACACGCTGCTTCTCTCCGCCCGAGATCTCGTGCGGATAGCGCCGCAGCACCGCCGCGGGATTGCGGAGCTCGACATGGCCGAGCAGATCGATCGCGAGATCCCTGGCGGCCCGCGCATTCAAATCGCGATGACGCATCAGCGCCTCGGTGATCTGACGGCCGATGGTCAAGGTCGGATTGAGCGCTGTCGACGGGTCTTGGAACACCATGCCGATGCGGCGGCCACGGACCGCGGTCAGTCGCTTCGGGCTGAGGGACCGCAGGTCGAGGTCGCCCAGACGCAGCGAACCCGAGACTTCCAGGGCATTGGCCGGCAGATGCCGCATCAACGCCCAGGCCAGCGAGCTCTTGCCGGAGCCGGATTCGCCGACGAGGCCGAGCACCTCGCCGGGCGCGATCTCGAGTGACACGTCGCGCAGCACCTCGACGGCGCCCGCCGAGGTGACATAGTCCAGCCCGTAATTGGTGATAGCGAGCGCCGGCTTCATCGATCGTCCCGCGGATTCAGCGCGTCGCGCAGGGCATCGCCGACGAGATTGAAGGCGATCGCCGACAGCGCGATCGCGGCCGAGGGCGCGATCAGGAGCCATGGCGCCCGGTGCATGTATTGGCGCGCATCGGCGACCATGAGCCCCCATTCCGACGCCGGCGGCTGCGCACCCAGGCCAAGGAAGCTGAGCGTCGCGAACAGCATCACCGCGAATGACACACGGATGGTGGCCTCGATGATGATCGGGCCCATCACGTTCGGAAGCATCTCGCGGAAAATGATCTGCGAGGCCGCCTCGCCGCGCGCGATGGCAGCCTTGACGTAGTCCTGATTGCGTACCGCAAGCGCCACGGAGCGCGTGACCCGCGCCATGCCCGGCGCAAACGCAAAGGCAATCGCGATCACCGCGTTGATAGCCCCATTGCCCAGCGTGCTGACCAGCAGCAGCGCCATCAGAAGACCCGGAATGGCCATCACCGCATCGTTGGTGCGCATGATGAATTCGTCGGCCTTGCCGCCGAGATAGGCCGATGCGACGCCGATCACGGCGCCCATCGCACTGCCGGCGAGCGTCGCCGCCAGCGCCATCGGAACGGTGGCGCGCGCTCCGGACAACAGGCGGCTCAGCACGTCGCGGCCGAACTGGTCGGCCCCCAGCCAGTTCTGCCATCCGGGGGCGCGGAAGCGGCCGAGAAAATCCATCTTCTCCGCCCCATAGGGCGCGAGCCACGGGCCGAGGATGCAGACGATCGCGAGCGCAACGAGCAGCGTCACGCTGATCGCGCCCTGCGGCTTGCGGATCATGCGGCCGAGCAGCTCAATCATAGCTGATCCGCCTGTCGAGCAGCGCGTAGACGACGTCCGCCAGCGTGTTGGTGATGGCATAGGTGACCGCCATGATCATCGCGCCGGCCTGGATCGACGGCAGATCGCGGGTGGTGATGGCGATCATCAATGCGCGGCCGATGCCGGGAATGGCGAAGATCTCCTCGATGACGATGATGCCGCCCAAGAGATAGCCGACGTCGAGCGCGACGATGGTGATGACCGGCAGCAGCGCGTTGCGCATCACGTGCCGCACCAGCACCGTCCGCTCGGGCAGGCCCTTCAGCCGCGCCGCGCGGACGTAGTCGGACTGTAGCACGTCCAGCGTCTCCGACCGCATCATGCGCATCACATGCGCGACGAGAATGACCGACACCGTCAGGACCGGAAGGATCAGGTGGCGGAGCGCCAGCCCGGTATCCTCCAGCGGCGACACGTAGCCGGTCGCCGGCAGCCATGGCAGGATGTCGGTCAGCAGCAGCGCGAGCACGGTTGCGGTGACGAACTCCGGCAGGGAGACCCCGAGATAGGCGACCACGCTGGCGGCCGTATCCGCCGGCCGCCCCCTGCGGAGCGCCGCGAAGATTCCGAGCGGGACCGCGATCAGAAGGGTGACGACGAGTGCGCCGGCTGCCAGCAGCAGCGAGCGAGACAGCGCAGTCAGCATCTCCGGCGCGACCGGCAGGCCGGTGCGCATGGAGACGCCGAAATTGCCGATGGCCGCGTGCGCGACCCAATGCGCGAATTGCAGCCAGACCGGGTCGTCGAGCCCGAGCCGGCCGCGAACGGCGGCCAGCGCCTCCGGCGAGGCGTTCTCGCCAAGCAGCGTCTGCGCGGCATCAGCCGGCAGCGCCTGCGTGATGGCGAACACCAGCACGCTGACGATGACGACCGTGTAGGCCATCAGGAGCAGCCGCCGCAGCAGCCAGGCGAATGACACCGCTCGGATCCCGCCTCAGCTGCGCTTGGGCGCGCCTGCGCCGAGCGAGACGAGATCGAGCCGGAACACCGACCCGCGCGGATGCAGCTGGTATCCTTCCACATAGGCGCGCTGCGCCGCCAGGATGTCGAAGAAGACCGGAATCACCGACGGCACCTCCTCGCTCATCATCGTCTGGGCCCGCGCATAGAGCGCGGCGCGATTGGCATCGTCGGTCTCGCTGCGCGCCGCGTTGACGATCTCGTCGAAGCGCGCATTGTTCCAGCGCGTCTCATTCCAGGCCGCATCCGAAGTGTAGAGCAGCTTGAAGATCGCGTCGGCGGTCGACTGCATGTTGTAGAAGCCGACGTAGAAATTGCCCTTCTTCCAGACCTGGTCGAGATAAGTTGCGTGCGGCATCGTCTGAACGTTGATACGGAAGCCCGCGGGCGCCGCCATCTCACGGATCGCAACACCGAGCTGCGTGCGCGTGTCCGGCTTGTCGGACGCCACCATCGTCAGGTCGATCCCGGAGGGATAGCCGGCATCGGCGAGCAGTTGCTTGGCCTTGGCGATGTCGGGCTTCTTCAGTTTGCTGTCCTGATAGAAGCGGTAGGCGGGGCTCAGCGGCGTATCGTTGCCGGGCGTGCCATAGCCGCCGGCCACGAAGCCGGCCATGGCCTCGCGATCGATAGTCAGCGCCAGCGCCTGGCGCACGCGAACGTCGTTGAAGGGCTTCTGGTCGCAGCCCATGTTGACGTTCAGAAACTGCCCCGAGGGAATCCGCACCGCCTTGACACCACTGGCCTTGCCGAGCCGGTCATATTCGCCGGGCGTGGTCGACAACATGAGATCGATGTCGCCCGAAATCAGAGCCGACGCCTCAGCCGTACGGTCGGGATAGACGAGGATCTCGACGCGATCGAGTGAGGGTCGCGCGGGATCGTAATAGGCCGGGTTGCGCTCGACGACGATCTTGCGGTCCGGCTCGTAGGACACGAGCTTGAACGGCCCCGAACCATTCGCCTTGGTGGCAAGGCTGGCGAGATCAGCGGCAACGACCTTCGCAGGCACGATGCGCGCATTGTTGTAGGCGAGCGCGACCGGAAAATCGGCGAAGGCAACCGACAGTGTGAACCGAACGGTCGACGGATCGACGGCGACGACGTCCTTGATCGGGCCGACATTGGTGCGCGCCGGTGACGCGGTCTTCGGATCGAGGATTGCCTTGAAGGTCGAAACGACATCCTCCGCCGTCAGCGGCGAGCCGTCGTGGAAGCTGAGATTGGGCCGCAGCTTGAACGTCCACTCGGTGAGCCCCGCGCCGGCCTGCCAGGACAAGGCGAGGTCCGGCTCGACCGACATGTCCGGCTTCAACCGGGTCAGGTTGGAATAGAGCAGCTCGGTGATGAGGTATTCCGGATTGACACGCGCGAGCAGCGGATGAATGACCGCCGCGCCCTGATCGACCGAGATCCGCAACACGCCGCCGCGCTTCGGCGCCTCGGCGGAGAGAGAGACTTGCGGCAGAGCACCAAGCACGAGCGCGGAGCCGGCAAGAAAATGGCGACGGGTCACGGACGGCATCAGGCGAAGTCCTTTTCAGGCGTGATGGCTTCGGGAGAGAGCTCGGGACGGAACTCGGCTGCAAGATAGGCGAGCACCGACTTTGCCAATGCGACGATGTCGGCGAGCGTCGTGGATTCGCCCGGCGCATGAATGCGGCTATCGGGCTTTCCCAGGCCCGTGAGCAGCACCTCCTGCACGCCCGTGGCCTGCTGCACCCAGCCGAAATCGGAGCAACCGGACGCCCCCCAGCGCGCGAAGTCTTCCGCCGCGTAGCCGAAGCCGGCCGACAGCGCCTGCTGCCAGCGCGGCCAATGCGGCCCGCCGGGATCGGATGTCGGCATCAGATGGCCGGTGAGGATGATCTCGACGTCGAGGACATCGGCGGCCCGCTGGATTGCCGCCTCGATCTCGCGGCGTGCGGTGGCGAAGTCCTCCTCGGGCGCATAGCGGCGGCATACGAGAATCTCGACCAGCGAAGGGATCTGTCCGCCGCACTGGCCACCATGAATGGCTGAGATGTCCAGGCTCCCCGCGAGAGGTCCGGCTGCCTGCGGCGGTGGCGGCAATGCCGACGTCCGCTGCGCGATGACCGGTTTGAGGGCCGCGAGCGCATTGAGGATCGGCAGCGCCGCCTCGATCGCGTTGGCGCCGGCGCGGCGCTGCTCGCCGGCATGCGCCGGCTTGCCGTGAACCCGCACCGTGAGCGTGAACAGGCCGAAGCAGCCGGCCCAGATCCGCGGCATGGCGCTGCCGTTGAAGTTGAGGATGTGACCTTCGAGACGGCCCTGCTCGGCAAGGTAACGCACGCCGGGATAAAGCCCTGCCTCCTCGTCGGTGCACAGCAACAACATCGGATCATAGGCCAGCGGCAATCCGGTCTGCTGCGCGCCGCGGAGCGCGAGCAGCGCCGCCGCGATCGATCCCTTCATGTCGGCTGCGCCGAGTCCGATCAGACGATCACCGTCACGGCCCAGTTGCAGCGGATCGGTGGCCCAGCCTGGCGCAGGCGGCACCGTATCGACGTGGAAATAGAGCCCGAGCACCGGTTTGCCGGAGCGACGCCGTGCGACCAGATTGGTGCGCGATCCGTGCGAACCCGGTGCGCGCCACAGCTCCTCCGGAACGATCACGCGCTCGCAATCCAGCGCCAGCGGCGAAGCAAGCTGTTCCATCACGTCGGCAAAGGCATCGTAGCCGGCCCCCGGCGGAAAGCTGGTGTCGACCGCCACCATCGTCCGCAGGTCCTCGACCGCCGTCTCGGCCATGGCGTCGATCGCGGCAAAGGCGCCGGCCAGACTGCGCGCGCCCCGGTCCGCTGGAATGCCCTCAGAAATCATTTGCGGTCTGCTCAATCCTATATTCTATATAGAAATAGAATTCACGATGCGGCATTTGTCAATTCCATGAAAAAGGCAGCTGTGGCCAGCAAAGCGGCAGACGGGGTCGGCGCGGGTCCGGGCGCCCTTCCGGTGCCGCTCTACGAGCATGTCAAGCGCCAGATCGCCGAGGCGATCCTGATCGGCGACATGCCGCCCGGCACGGTGCTGCCCGGCGAGGTCGCGCTCGCCAATCAATATGGCGTCGCCGTCGGCACCATCCGCCGCGCGCTGGCCGATCTCACCGCGGGCGGCATGCTGATGCGCCGGCGCAAGACCGGCACGGTGGTGACGGGCCGCGCGTCGCAGCATGGGCTCAGTTTCTTCTTCCAGTACTTCCGCCTGCTCGGCGCGGACGGCAGCCTGCTGCACTCGGAGGCCGAGGTGCTGTCGGTGACGACACGCGCCGCCGAACGGGAAGATGCGGCGCTGTTCGCGGTGGCCGATGGCGAGCCGCTGCTGCATCTTCATCGCATCCGCCGCGTCGCCGGCGCACCGGTGCTGCATTCGCGGATCTCGATGGTCGAGAGCCGCGTGCCGGGATTTGCGCGCGAGCCGAAGAAGGTCCCTGCCCTGATCTACCGCCATCTGCTCGAGGCCTATGGCATCCGGATCGCCGCGGTGCGCGAGAAGGTGACGGCCGAGGTCGCCACCAAGGAGGACCGCAAGCTGCTCGGCCTGCCCTCTCCGAGCGCCGTGCTCGTGATCGACGAGGAAGCCTACGACCAGACCGGCGCGCTGGCGATCCTCAGCCAGCACCGCGCCACGACGGCGCAGCACTACTACTCGAACGAGATCCGCTGAGCGCGCATGCTTCAGCAGCCCCAGCGCAGCGCCGCCGTATGTACCGGCGCGTCCCACAGTGCCAGCGACGCATCATCGAGCGCAGTCACCGTGAGCGAGCAGCCGGCCATGTCGAGCGACGTGACGTAGGAGCCGACGAGCCCACGCGCGATGGCGAGCCCGCGCCCATCCAGGATGCGCCGCGCCGCATGGGCCATCACGTACAACTCCATCGCCGGCGTGGCCCCGAAGCCGTTGACCAGCAGCAGGCACGGCGTTCCCGGCTTCGCTGCGAGATCGGTTAGGATCGCGCCCATCATCTCCTCGGCGATCGCATCGGCCGAGGCGAGCTTGACCCGGCGGCGGCCGGGCTCGCCATGGATGCCAACGCCCATCTCCATCTCGTCCTCGCCGAGCGTGAAGGTCGGCTTGCCCGCAGCCGGCACCGTGCAGGACGTCAGCGCCACGCCCATCGAGCGGGTGCGCCTGTTGACGTCGTCACCAAGCGCCTTCAGCGCGTCGAGATCGCGGCCCTGCTCGGCCGCCGCACCCAGCATCTTCTCCACGACCAGCGTGCCGGCAACGCCGCGGCGGCCGGTCGAATAGGTCGAGGTCTCGACCGCGACGTCGTCGTCGGTGATGACGGTCGCGACCCTGCCCTCCATCATTTCTGCGGCCATCGCGAAATTCATCACGTCGCCTTCGTAGTTCTTGACGATGAACAGCGCGCCGGCGCCGGTATCCACGGCCTGCGCGGCCGCAAGCATCTGGTCGGGTGTCGGCGAGGTGAACACCTGGCCCGGACAGGCGGCATCGAGCATGCCCGGCCCGACGAAGCCGGCATGCAGCGGCTCGTGGCCGGAGCCGCCGCCGGAGATCAATGCGACCTTGCCCGGCTTGAGGCTCTTGCGGCGTACGAACTTGTTGTCCTCACCGAGCGTGACGATGTCGCCATGCACGGCGGCAAATCCCTGCAGGCTCTCGGTCAGCACGTCGTCGACGGCGTTGATCAGCTTCTTCATGGCTTCCCTCCCGGCTCGGATTCGTCCTGGTTTTCGTTGGCTGAGATCAGCGCGGTGATGCCGCGCGCGACGCCGGTGATGATGCGGTCGGCATGGGCGTTGAGCGCGGGATCGCCGAAGTCCGGCAGCTCGACCACCAGACGCCGCATCGGCCGCTGCGCCTCGGCCTCCTCCAGCCGGCCCGGATGCGCGGCGCGATAGGCCGCCAGGAACGCCTGCTGCTCATGCGGCGAGAAGTGACAGATGTGGAAGATGGTCTCGAGATGCTGCAGCGGGATTGGCGTCGCATAGGCCGGATTGACGATCTGCGAGATGAAGCTGCGGTTCTTGCCGATTGCCTCCGCCAGCCGCTGCCGCGTGCCGGAGGGACGGCTGTCGATGACCGCGCGCAGGATCGCCTTGTACTCGGCGAGCGGACTGGCGGCCCCCGATGCATCCTGGTCACTCATGCGCCCTCTTCCGCCACCTTGGCGAGGTCAAGCTCGCGGATCGCCGCCTTCACCAGCGGCAGCAGGCCCGGCGCGACCGACAGCGCGCGCACGCCGACCCCAAGCAGCGCCGAAATCGCTCTGACATCACCGGCGGCGTCGCCGCAGATCGAGACGTCCACGCCCCGCGCCCGACCGGCGCGCACCACATGGGCAATCATCGCCAGCACCCCCGGATGCAGGACGTCGGCATAGTCGGCGACCTCGGCGCCGTCGCGCGAGGCAGCGGTCGCATATTGGGTCAGGTCATTGGTGCCGATCGAGAAGAAGTCCGCAGCGAAGTCGTGCGCTGCCAGCGCAGCGGCCGGGACCTCGACCATCATTCCGAAGGCCGGCGCGGCGAACGCAACGTTGCCGCCGGCCAATTCGGCGAGCACGGCGCGGAGATGGTCACGGGCCACGTCCAGTTCCGCTGCATTGGTCACCATCGGCAACATCACCTTGAGCGGTCCGAGCGCAGCGGCGCGGGCCAGCGCGCGCAATTGGACGCGGAAGATCTCGGGATGACGCAAGGACAGGCGGAGGCCACGCAGACCAAGAAACGGGTTGCTTTCGCCATCGATCGTGTAGCCCGAAATTGGCTTGTCGCCGCCGGCATCAAGCGTCCGGATCGTGACCGGCCGGCCTTCGGCCCAGCGCACGAGCTCGGCATAGGCGTGATATTGCGCCTCCTCGTCGTGAAGCAGATTGCCGGTGAGAAACTCGGTGCGTGCCAGACCGACGCCGTCGCAGGCTGCGGCCGGAAGCAGCGTCATGTCGTCAGGGCCGGAGATGTTGAGGAGCACCGAGACGACGGTGCCGTCGCGCGTCAGCGCCGGTTCGTGCTGCCGCACCCTTGCCTCCGCCCTGCGGCGCGAGACCGTCTCGTCCTCCGCCCGCGCGGCGGCGACAATGTGCGCGCCGGGATCGACGATGACGACACCGCGACCGCCATCGACCAGCAGATCCCCTGCCAGCGTCTCCCAATCGCCGCCGAGCCCGACCACCATCGGCACGCCGCGGCCGCGCGCCAGCATCGCGACGTGACTGGTCGGGCTGCCATCACCGAGCGCGACGCCGCCGCCCCCGGTCCAGTCGATGGCGAGAAACGCCGATGGCGCCAGATCATGCGCGACGACGATCGCTCCTTTCGGCACTTCGCCGTTCTGCGGCAGGCCAAACAAGTGCCGCAGCACGCGGTCCCGGATGTCGCCGAGGTCGCTGGCGCGAGCACGAAAATACTCGTCGTCAGCGGACTCGTAGCCCGCGATCTCCTCCGCCATCGCCGCGCGCCAGGCCTCATCCGCAGCGACACCGCCCTCGATCTGAACGTAAGCCGCCTCCGTCAGCGCATCGTCTTCGAGCAGCGCGAGCTGAAAGCCGATTAGCTCGGCCGCGTCTCCCTCGAGCCTGCCGATCAGCTCGGCCACGGCCTCGCGTGCATGCGCGACCGCTGTGGCGAGCGCTGCATGCTCCTCGGCGATCGCCCCTTTCCTCCGGCTCGCACCCTCCAGCGCACGCAGGATCGCGGCCGGCCCAATGGCCAACCCGTCCGATGCCCCACGCCCGAAAACGCGCCGCTCCATCATCACTCCTCGTCGAACTTGCGGTCGACCAGATCAACGAGCGCCGCGATGGCCGCCTCGGCATCGGTTCCGTTGGCGCGAAGGAACAGCGTCTCACCCTTGGCCGCCTTGACGCGCATGATCTTCACCGGGCTCTTGGCATCGGTCCAGGGCCCGTCGGCGGCGATCGCGACCTCGATGCTCGACGCAAAGCGCTTCGCGAGCTGGGTCAGTTTGACCGAGGGCCGCGCATGCAGCCCGACCTCGTTGGTCAGCAGCGCATGCGCCTTCGCTTCCTGCATGCCGATCTCTCCACCGTCAGCCATCGTCGTTCCTGCTCATCCGCCCATCAGCTCTTCGGCGGTCGCGCGCACCGCATCGAGCGGCGAGCCGCCGGAGGCCTCCGTCGCCGCCATCACGGCGCCTTCGACCAGCGGCGCATTGCAGATCACGATGCGCTCGCGCCGCTCCTCCGGCATCATCTCCACCGCCATCTCGCTGTTGGTCTCGGCGCCGCCAAGATCGACCAGGATCGCAACGCCCGACTCCGACCACGCCCTGTCGATCGCGCCCATGATGGCGCCGACATCGGTGCCGAGCCCGCCATCGGCATTGCCGCCGACCGCTGCGAGCGGCACGCTGTCGCCGACCATCTGCCGGACCATGTCGGCCGCGCCCTCCGCCACCTTGGCGGAATGCGACACGATGACGATGCCGACATTCTTCTGCTCATTCATGCTCGGGCCTCATTGAAGACGCTGCAGATCGCCTGCACCAGCAGGCTGGACGAGCGCGCGCCGGGATCCATGTGCCCGATCGAACGCTCGCCGAGAAACGAGGCGCGGCCGCGGATCGCCAGCATCGGCACCGTCGCATCGGCAGCTTCAGCGGCGATCGCGGGCAGCCGGGAACCGAGATCGTCGCCACCGGCCGCAAAAGCCGCCTGCACGGGGATCAAGACGTCGAGCATGGTCTTCTGACCTGCTTCCGACTTGCCCCGTGCCTTGACGTCCGCGATGGCGCGACCGAGCGCCGCCGCCGCGTCGGCGGCAGAGGGCTCTGATGGCAGCGCCTTGCCAAGTCCCATCGCCAGCGTGCCGTAGAGCGGACCGGACGCGCCGCCGACCTTCATCACCAGCGCCATGCCGACCGCCTTCAGGGCCTCCGGAAGGGGCTTGGCGGAAATGTTGTCCGCATCGGCGAGCACGGCCTCGAAGCCACGCTTCATATTGAGGCCGTGATCGCCGTCGCCGATCGCCGAATCCAGCGCGGTCAGCTCCTCGGCATGGGCGATCATGGCATCCGCCATCGCCACGATCAGCTTACGCTTGAACGCCTGGTCCATTGTCTATCTCACCCGCTGGCCCGCCCGGTCGAACAGCAGCGGCCGGGTGAACTCGATAGCGACGGAGTCGCCGACTTTCAATTCCGTATCCGGCTCCACCAGGCTGACGATGGTCTGGTCCTGCAGCGTGATATGCAGATGATTCTGATCGCCGAGATGCTCGATCCATTTCACCCGCGCGTCTGCACGGGTCTCGGCGCGCCGGACCGTCATGTGCTCGGTGCGCGCGCCGATCGTCGCGACGTCGCCCGGCATTGCGAGATCCGGGAACAGCCGACGCGGCAGAAGATTGATGCCGGGGCTGCCGAGCCGGGTCGCCACATAGGTATTGTCCGGATCCTCATAGACCTCCCGCGGGCTGCCGACCTGCACCAGACGGCCCTGGTCGATCACGCCGATGCGGTTGGCGAGCGTCATCGCCTCGATCTGGTCGTGGGTGACGTAGAGCATGGTGGCGCCGAGATCCTGCTGGATGCGCTTGAGCTCGATACGCAGCTCCGAACGCAGCTTGGCGTCGAGCGAGGACAGCGGCTCGTCGAGCAATGCAATCGCAGGCCGGCGCACCAGGGCACGGCCGATCGCCACGCGCTGCATCTGGCCGCCCGAGAGCTGAGTGGCGCGATTGCCGAGCTTGTCCTCGATCCGCAGCATCCCCGCGACGTCACGGACGATGCGCTTGATCTCGGCCTCCGCAATCTTGCGCACCGGCGAGCGCAGTGGAAAAGCCAGATTGTCGTACACCGACAGATGCGGATAGAGCGAATATTGCTGGAACACGAAGGTGACGTCGCGCGCGGCCGGCGTCGCCTTGGTCTGGTCGACGCCACCGATGGTGATGCTGCCGCGATCCGGCTGCTCGAGGCCCGCTACCAGGCGCAGCGTCGTGGTCTTGCCGGCACCGGTCGGCCCGAGCAGCACCACGAGCTCGCCATCACGGATGGTCAGCGACAAATCCCGCACCGCCGGCTTTGGGCCGAACGACTTGCTGACGGCGTTGAGCCGCGTCTCAGCCATGATGTCGTCCTCCTCTCACCGGCTGTTCATACAGCGCCGTGCGGACCGCACGGCCCGTGGCGGCGTCGAACAGCGACAGCCGGTCGGCGCGGAAGCTGAGCCCGACCGGCTCCGCACGCGCCACGCGGAGCGCCGCGGGCGCGCGTGCCTTGACGGTGCCGTGCGCCGTCGTGACGGTGATGATCTGGGTGGTGCCGAGATATTCGGTGCCAAACACCTCGCCGCGCAGCCCGCCTTCGGCGCTGAGCGTCACCTGCTCCGGCCGCACGCCGAGAACCAGCTCGTCGCTCCCGGCATCCTCGCGCAGCTCGGGCACACCGATCTCGGCACCGTCGATGCGCACGCGGTTCGTGCCGGCGCCAAGTCGGCCCGCGAAGCGGATGAAGTTCATCGCCGGCGAGCCGATGAAGTCCGCAACGAACATGGTGGCGGGACGGTCATAGATCTCCTGCGGCGTTCCGAGCTGCTCCACGACGCCGCGATTCATCACGGCGATCGTGTCGGCCATCGACATCGCCTCGAGCTGGTCGTGCGTGACGAACACGGTGGTGGCCTTGAGCCGGTCGTGCAGGGCGCGCAGCTCGCCGCACATGATGTGCCGGAACTCCGCATCGAGCGCGCCGAGCGGCTCGTCCATCAGGAACGCCTTGGGCTCGCGGACGATGGCGCGGCCGAGCGCGACGCGCTGGCGATCGCCGCTCGACAACCCGCTCACCGGACGGTCGATCAGATGGTCGATGCGCAGGATGCGCGCGGCTTCCTCGACCCGCCGCCGGATCTCCGCCTTGGGCACGCCCATCGAGACCAAGGGAAAGGCGATGTTGCTGCGCACGTTCATATGCGGGTAGAGCGCGAACAGCTGGAACACCATGGCGATGTCGCGTTCACGCGCACGGCGGAAGGTGACGTCCTCGCCGCCAAGCCTGATCGTGCCCGAGGTCGGCAGCTCCAGGCCTGCGATCATGCGCAAGGTGGTGGTCTTGCCGCAGCCGGACGGACCGAGCAGGCAGAAGAACTCACCATCGGCGATCGTGAAGCTGGTGCCACGCACGGCGGCGAAGCCGCCGAACTCCTTGAACAGATTCTCGATCCGGATCTCGGCCATGGCGTCAGTCCGGAAACTTGGAGACGATGGTGAACATCACGACACCGGCGAGCGTGGTGATGAAGGAATAGGTGTAGAGCACCAACGCGAACGGCTGCAGCAGCATCAGCACGCCGGCGGCAATCAGGATCGTCGCCAACGTCTCCATCGGGCCGCGCCGCAGCGCCCGTGGCCAGCGCGTAGCCGCGACATCGGCAGGCCTATTTCGTATCGACCGGCTCATTTGCGCACCGCTCCGAAGGTGATGCCGCGCAACAGGTGCTTCCTCAGCAACACCGTGAACACGACGATCGGGATCAGGAACAGCGTGGTGCCGGCAGCGACCGCCGGCCAGTCCTGGCCGCCCTCGCCGATGATGATCGGAATGAAGGGCGGCGCGGTCTGCGCCGTGCCCGAGGTCAGAAGCACCGCGAAGGCATATTCGTTCCAGGCGAAGATCAGGCAGAAGATCGCGGTGGCGACGATGCCGGTGGTGGCCTGCGGCAGCACGACCTTGAAGAAGGCCTGCAGGCGGGTGTAGCCGTCGACCATCGCCGCCTCCTCGTATTCGCGCGGGATCTCGTCCATGAATCCCTTGAGCAGCCAGACCGCGAGCGAGATGTTGACGGACGTATAGAGCAGGATCATGCCGAGCCGCGTGTCGGACAGGCCGAGCTCGCGATACATCAGGTAGATCGGGATCGCGACCGCGATCGGCGGCATCATCCGGGTCGACAGGATGAAGAACAGGAGATCATCCTTCAGCGGCACCTTGAAGCGCGAGAACGCATAGGCCGCGAGCGTGCCGAGCACGACCGACAGCGCGGTCGAGCCGAATGCGATCACCAGCGAGTTCACGTAGCGCGGGATGTAGTTCGATGGACCCGCGACCACCATGTTGCGGCCGCGCGAGATGCGGTCGCACAGATTGGCGGCCGGCGGCAGCTTGGCCATGTATTCCGGAGTCTGCCGCGTCCGGGTCGTGAACAGGTTGCAATAGCCCTCCAGGCTCGGCTCAGCGACGAGCTTCGGCGGATAGGCGATCGCATCCGATGGCGACTTGAACCCGGTCATGAAGATCCACAGCAGCGGCACCAGGGTGATCAGCGCATAGGCGATCACCACGGTCGCCGCGATCCGCTTGGTCAGCGGCGAGGGATCGACCACGGAATGGGCGGTTGCGAGACCGGTCATCGGCTTTTCACCCGGTTGAGCGCCTTGACGTAGATGTTGGCGAGGCCGAACACGGTGACGAACAGGATGATCGCGAAGGCCGAGGAATAGCCGGTGCGCCACTTCTCGAACGCCTCCCGCTTGAGCGTGATCGAGGCGACCTCGGTGGTCGAGCCGGGTCCGCCGCCGGTCAGGAGGTTGACCATGTCGAACATCTTGAAGTTCTCGATGCCGCGGAACAGCACCGCCAGCATGATGAAGGGCAGCGCCATCGGCAGGGTGATCGACCAGAACTGCCGCCACGGCGAGGCGCGGTCGACCTCGGCTGCTTCGTAGATGTAGTCGGGAATCGAGCGCAGACCGGCAAGGCAGATCAGCATCACGTAGGGCGTCCACATCCAGGTGTCGACGATGACGATGGCCCACGGCGCGAGCGGCACTTGCGCCAGCATCTGGAAAGACGATGCCGGCGCGCCGGTCGCGGCGGAGATGACGTAGTTGAAGAGCCCGATCTGCGGTTGGTACAGGAACGTCCAGAAATTGCCGACCACGGCCGGCGACAGCATCATCGGCAGCAGAATCAAGGTGGTCCACAGGCCGTGGCCACGGAACTTCTTGTCGATCAGCCAGGCCAGCGTGAAACCGAGCACGGTCTGGATCAGGATGGTCCAGAACACGAAGCGCGCGGTCACCGTCATCGCCGCCCAGACGTCCGGATCGGTCAGGATCGACTGGTAGTTGGCGAGCCCGACATCGAGCACCGTCGCATTGGGCCGGTTGGCGCGATAGTTGGTGAACGACAGCCGGACGGTCCAGATCAGCGGGAAGATGTTGATCGCGAGCAGCAGCAGCATGGTCGGCGTGATGAACAGCCAGGCGATGGCCCGCTCGGAGAGGCCACGCACGCGCCCCGCCACGACGGGCGGCGTCACCAGGGCGGCGCGGTCGACGAGGCTGCTCAGTCCGGTCTGGTCGGTCATGCGAGGGGCTGCTTCACTGGCTGCTTCTGGCTGGTGGTGAGACTGGCTGGTCCGCCCGGCAAGCCGAGGCTCGCCGGAGGGATCGTCGTGGCGCATCCCGCTTGCACGCGAGACGCTGCTTCCATCAGAGCTTGCCGTCCTCTTTGAACACCTTGGTCCAGTCGGCGATCAGCCCGTCGAGCGCGCCCTTGGCGGTGCCCTGGTCGGCGACGACATAGTCATGGACGCGCTTCTGCATCGCGAGCAGGAGCTGGGCGTAGGACGGCTCGGCCCAGAAATCGACCACCTGGTCCATCGCCACCAGGAAGTCGGCGGCGAACGGCGCGGTGTTCTTGAAGTTGGGATCGTTGAGCACGCCCTTGTGGCAGCTGTAGCCGCCGAGCGCCCACCACTTCTTCTGGGTGTCGAGCGAGGCGAACCACTTGATGTAGGCCAACGCCTCGGCGCGGTTCGGCGAATAGGCCACCACCGAGATGCCCTGCCCGCCGAGCTGCGAGCCCTTCTCCTTCTGCGCGGGGTTGACGAAGAAACCGATCTTGTCGCCGCCGACATTGGGGTCCTTGTAGAGGCCCGGGAAGAAGGCGAACCAGTTCATCTGCAGCGCGACCTGGCCGGACTTGAAGGCATCCAGGCCCTCCTGCATGTAGCCGTTGGAATAGCCGGGCGGCGTGCAGCACTTGTACAGCGCCTTGTAGAATTCGAGGCCCTTCACCGCGTCGTCGGAGTTGACGAAGCCCTGCATGTCATACGGCTTCTTCGGGTTCTGATACTTGAAGCCGAACGGATAGAGCGCGTTGGTGACGCCCATGGTGATGCCTTCCGAGCCGCGCTCGGTGAAGATCGCCGCACCGTAGACGGTCTTGCCGTCGATCACCCGCTTCTGGAAGAACTCGGCGATGTCCTTCAGCTCTTCCTGCGTCTTCGGCACCTCGAGCTCACGGCCGAACTTCTTCTTGAACTCCTCGCGGATCTCCGGCCGCGCGAACCAGTCCTTGCGATAGGTCCAGCCGTTGGCGTCGCCCATCGCCGGCAGCGCCCAGTAGTTCGGCGAGCCCTTTGGCCATTCGGCGTAGCCGGCGACGGTGGCGGGCATGAAGTCGGAGATCTTGATGCCTTCCTTGTCGAAGAACTCGTTCAGCTTGACGTATTGGCCGTTCTCGGCGGCGCCGCCGATCCACTGGGAGTCGCCGATCATCAGATCGCACAGCTTGCCCTTGGAATTGAGCTCGTTGAGCATGCGGTCGGCGAAGTTCGGCCACGGCACGAACTCGAACTTCATGTTGACGCCGGTCTTGGCGGTAAAGTCCTTGGACAGTTCGACCAGCGCGTTGGCCGGATCCCAGGCGGCCCAGCACAAGGTGATCGTCTTTCCCTCGGCGCGTGCCGGCGCGGACGCGCCGAGCACTGTCGCGGCGGCGACCGTCGCCGTCAGTGCAAATGTCTGCAGCAACTTCATCTGGCACTCCCTCCCTGTTGGCGCCGCCCCTGCCTTTGCGCTGATGACGGCGGTGTTGGCCCGCGGCGAGAGGCGCCGTCACAACGACAGCGCGAGCTGCAAGCGTTTCCTCATGGTCCCGGATCGACTGTCCGAGTTAAGTATTTTGTTTAGTAGATTGCGAATGACTAAACATGTCAAGCGCATTTCCTCGCAATTCGCAGCGCATCATGTTTAGCGACTGCGGTAAGCAGCTCATCGGATGAAGATTTCCTGAGATCGCGCCCCCACAGCTTTCCGGCGCGGCGGCAACAAGAACGGCCCGCCCCAACCCCAGGCTGCGTTCGGGCCATCAGCGCTGCGCGAGCGTCACGCCGCAGCTCACCCGGCCGTCAGCGATAAAGAAGCGTCCGGCGAGACGAGCAACGGCGGCCGGCCAGTCCTCTTTCATGACACGCGCCTCGAACGTGCCCGCCGCCCATGCGATCGCGAGCTCGACATCCTGGAAATCCAGGAAGCCGCGCGTGAGCGGGTACTGGCATTTGTAGTAGGCTTCCTTGGCGCTGAAGATCACGATCGGCAGCATCGGCTGCAGCGCATCGGGCTGGGCGCGAAGCCATCGCCGCTCGGCCGGCGTGAGCACGAGATCGCGCATCGACGGATCGAGCTCGCGCAGGTCCTCGACATCCAGTCCAAGCGACGGGACATCCCTGCTTCGGGCGACGGCAACAGCGCAGTAGGCGGCGCAATGCGAGATGCTTCCCACATAGCCCGGCGGCCACACCGGCGCGCGATCCGGCGTCGGGACGAGCGCGACCGGCGAAGCTCCGAGTGAGGCCAGCGCCCTGCGCGCCAGGATGCGCGCGGTCGCGAACTCGGCGCGCCGCTTGGCGACCGCGGCCTGGATGTGCGCGCGCTCTTCCGAAAACAGCTCATCCTCCGCCAGCGAGAGGCTCGATGCGGCAACCACGACCGGACCGTCAAACAGCTCTGCAATCGCCTTCATCGCCAACTCTGCACGCGCGCTGCCTCTTTTGCGGATCGGCCCTGACCAACACGGATCGGCCGGCCACCACTCTACACGATGCGGCTGCTCCGAAACCGATCTCGAACGATTCAACATGACATCGCGATCTCGCGGCGTGTTTCGCCCGAGCTTTGCTTCCGTTCGTCCTCCTCTCCAGCGAGAAGAGGCGCAAGGAAGGCCGGGAGCCTGCCGCCCCCATGGCCCCCGTGCGGAAAGTATGCACGGGGCAGGAACCACAGGTTCGGCTAGGACATCCCGGCCTTCCCTGCGCGATGGTTTGACGGCTTATACGTGATCTCCCCGGGGACCGGCTTGATTGCCCCCGTCGCCGACGGATCATCATGACCGCCGACTTGGCGCCAGCTTCGGGGCGCCAGGACCACACGATTTCGCCGTCGCATCGTTCCGTTCGTCGCGCAATCGAGATCACGCTGCGGACCGACACGCCCATCGCATCCCCGGCTCGACGTTCGTGACGATCGCGAAACGTCCCTCTTCAGCGAGCCGGGATGCGCGGAAATGTGGAGGTGATTTGCCCGACGATGCAAGTGATAGGAGCGCGACAAACTGGCACGACGGGCAGTTCGGACATGACACGCATGCGGCAACTGCCCGTCGGGTGCAGGACCTTGATCGCCGAGGCCGCGGCGCGCCGCGCAGGTTCGACTCGGATCAGGCTGGCCGCCGGCCACCGCCCAGCAGGAACAGTGCCGGCAGCATCAGCACGGGGCTGAGAATGGCCGATAGAAACACGCAGCCCCAGAAGCCCATGCGGGAGTCGCGGCCGAAATAGCCGCTCAACAGGCACAGCAGCACATAGATGATGATGACGAAGGCAGACATCAGGCGATGCTCCTCATGCTGGCGAAAACGGTGGGCGGCGCGGAGCTAGCGGGCATTCTGCACCGGAGCCGCCGGAATGGGGGATCCCTGCCGTACCGGCGCCGGCGGCGACCCGAGGGGAGTCATGCGGGCCTGTCCTGGCAGATCGACGCCGCTCGGATTCTCCAGGACGTCCCGCGGCGGCTGCTGGATCTTGGGGAAGCTGAGCTTGGTGCTGTCGAAGTCCATGAGCGAGGGGTTCGGCGCTGTGGCGCTGCCTGACGAGATATCCGAGCCCAGGATGAGCGGCATCTGATTGGCGCCGCCGCCGACCACGACGACCTTGCTGTTGTTGGAGCGGGCGAGGTCCAGCGTTGCCTGGATACCGGTCCAGGTCAGCACGTCCTTCGACAGCGACCGCGACACCGTCGCATAGTAGTTCTCCAGGCCGATGGCCTCGATGCGCTGGCGCTCGGCCTCCGAGCGGGCGCGCGCGAGGATGAACTCATAGGACGCGGCGTACTGCTCCTGCGTCAGCTTGTCCTCGATCGCCTTTCGCATCCCGTCGGGAAGCATCACCCGGGTCACGACCATGTCGTCATAGAGCAGGATCGTGCTCTTGGGCTCGCCGCGCAGGGCATCCAGCATCTGGCCGGTCAGGAGCTCGCTGTCGAGCGTGTAGAGGCGATGGCTGTCGAACTTGCCGATCACGCGCCTGATGACGCCGAGTGCCACCGGCATGACCAGGCGATTGACGTAGTCGGTGCCGACCTCCTTCAGGAGCCGGGGCGCGGAGTTGGCATCGACGTGGAAGATGAGGTTGGCCTTGACGTCGACGCGCAGGCCTTCGAGGCTGAGCGCCTCGACGTCGAGCGCCAGCGACTGGACGCGCGTCTCGAACAGATACATCCTGTTCCAGGGTAGCTTGAGCGCCAGCCCCTCGCGATAGACGTCGTTGATGACGGTGCCGCCGCCGAGCAGGCTGTAAAGCACACCGACATGGCCTGCGGGAACCACGACGATCACGGTCCGCCACAGCAACAGGACCAGCAGGCCGGCGAAGGCGATGGTGCCGACGACATAGGCTTCGATGCGATCGCGCAGTCTGCCGCGCGTCGGCCTAAGCGGAGACGGCGAGTTGCGAAGGCTGCGATCGGGATAGGCCACGCTCATGTCAAAGCCTCGGCTTGCTCGAGCCGGCCGTCCCGCATCGTGAGAACGCGATCGCCCATCGAGAAATAGCGATCATCGTGGCTGATGACGATAACGGCCTTGCCGCGAGCCCGCAAGTCGGGAAGGATTTCGGTATAGAAGCGGTGCCGGAACGACGGATCCTGATCGGCGCCGACCTCGTCCAACAGGTAGATCGGCCGGTCCTCGAGCAAGGCAACGATCAGCGCCAGCCGCTTGCGCTGTCCGGTCGACAGATCGAGCTGGGTGAAGCCGCCGTCGCGAAACGCCGTCTTCTCGGCCAGTCCGAAATCGGCCACCATGGCATTCACCTTGGCCGGATCGATCGTGCGCGCGCCGTAGAAGCGATCGAACAAATGGAAGTCGGCGAAGACGCAGGAGAACAACTGGCGATATTTGCCGCGCAGGGCATGGTCCACCGGCTCGCCGTCCCACAGGATGACACCGCCCGCGGGGTCATAGAGGCCGGTGAGCAGGCGCATCAGGGTCGACTTGCCGCTGCCATTGCCGCCGATCAGGTAGGTGATCTGCCCGGGTCGAACGACGAGGTCGCACGGCCCGAGCGTGAAGCTGGGCTTGCCGTCGCGGCCGGTGTGCGAATAGGTGATCGCGCGCAGCTCGACCCGCTCGAACACCTGATGCGCGGCATCGGGTGACGGCTCGGGCTCGCGCGCGGCGGCCAGCAGCCGCTTCTCCATGTCCAGGAGATGCTCCATCGACAGGTTGGCGCGTGCCAGCACCGCGGCCGAGCGCAGGACGTTGTCGAGCGACGACAGCATGAACAGCACGGTATAGAGCACCTGGAGCACCGTGCGGTGCTCCTTGATGTAGCCCGGCAGGATGAAGACCACCGCGGCGAGCAGGCTGTAGAAGCCGATATAGGAGATGCTCATGCCGGAGGCGATGTGGTCCATCGCGATCGTGTTCTTGACGTCGATCTGCTCCGAGGCCGGCAGCAGATGATCCTGCTCCAGGTCGTAACCGCGCGCGGCGTTCTGACGCACCTCTTTGAAGCCGTGCAGCAGATGGCCCATCAGGTCGAGGAACCGCGTCTCCTGCGCGCTCGCGGCGACCAGGGCCGCCCGCGAGCCACGCTGGCTGTAGCGGTAGAAATACACGGTCACGACGAAGGCGAAGACCAGCAGCATGATCGCGAACAGCGACAGATAGGCGATGTAGGCGCCGAGCAGCAGGAACGTCATCGCCGAGATGATCCCGGTGACGATCTGCGGCGCGGCGTCGGAGATCAGGATGGTCTCGCGCGCGACCACGTCATAGATCCGGTCGACGCCGGTGTGCTCCAGCGCCTCGAGCTCGATCCGCCGGACCAGCAGCACGTAGTTGTCACGAATCTGGCGCAGGATGGCCTCGCTGAGGGCCGTGACCATGCGCATGGAGTAGCGGTGCGAGCCGATCACGAGCGCCGCCAGGACCAGGAACAGCAGCACCATCTCCAGCGCCGGCCCGTCGCTCGACTCCGGCGCGGTGGCCGTGTTGGTGACGACCATCAGCGCGCCCATGGCGAAGCTGGTCAGCACCATGCCTGCGATCAGGCGAAAGCGGATGGGACCCGCGGATGCGAGGACGAAGCGTATCAGGTCCAAGGTTCAAACCGCCTTCTGTCCACGCTGAAATCCCTCAAGGCCCCGATGCCGACGGCGGGCGCAGCACTCCGCCACAAAACAGCGCCGGCGATCACGACGAAGCTCGTCCGGCACATCGGGCAACATCGAATCCTGCTGCAACGTGTTTGATCACAACCAGCGTCCACGGCAAAGAGGGCACGGCAAGGCTGACAAATAAACCAATCGGACAATATGCAACCTGATCGAACCGCGCCTCAGGACGGCGCGGCGACGAAGCGGTCGGCCAGCAGCTCCGACAGCACCGCCTCAGCACGATCGGACAAATAGAAGTGCCCGCCCGGAAAATCGCAGCGGCGAACGGGCCGGAGTGAGACACGATCCCATCCTGCGATCCGCTCATCCGCCGTCTGCGGGTCATCGCGTCCGCGCATGACGGTGAGATCGATGTCGAGCGGATCGGGCGATGGAATGCGATAGCCGAGCACGGCCGCGAAATCGGCGCGCAGCGCCGGCGCGATCAGCTCGCGCAATTCCGCGACCTCCATCACGGCCGGCGGAATGCCGCCGTAGCGGCGATCGACGGCGATCAGAAACTCATCATCGGCCAGCGTCACGAAACCGGTATCTTGCATTGCAAGATCGGGGGATTCCCGGCCGGAGACCGCCAGACGGAGCTCGGGCGCATATTCCGCACGGCGAAGTCCCCGAGCCGCTTCGAGCGCCAGCAGCGCGCCCATGCTGTGGCCGAACAGCACAGTCGGCAGATCCGGCCTGGCGAGCAGCGCGCGGACGACCTCCGCTGCGGACTCCACGATGTCGCGACGCGGCTCCTCGCCAAGGCGCGTCTCCCGACCTGGAAGCTGGACCGCCAGCACCTCGACATCGGGCGGCGCCAGATCGGGCCAACGCCGATAGAATGACGCGCCGCCTCCTGCCGGCCCGAAGCAGACCAGCCGGCGGCGGGCCGCAGGTCTCGGCTTGAAACAAAGAAGCCACTCATCAGCAAACGAATGCTGCCAGCGATCAGGCATCGATCAACCCACTTCAAATTTGTTGCATATTATCATGACAGGCCGATGCTGCCGCACCTCCAGATGCGGCCGCGCCGACGATGCTCACAGGACAATCGAGGGGATTCCCATGAATCCGCACCTCATTGTGCATTGCCCGCACCTCTCAGCCGCCTTCGGCGTTGCTACGTCCTGATAAGTCTAAGCTTCTTTTGATCGGTCTCTCGACATCCGTATCAATCACCTGGACATTATCTGGTGACAGTCCGCGAGAAGCGAGCGGACGGCCCTTCCAAGGGAGGTGGAAGGATGGTACCTTTCAACTAATAATTGGGAATCAATCATCATGACAAATTTGGCTGCTAGCGACCAAGCTGTTTCCCCCGCCCCCGTGTCCCCCGAGCATCACAAGCAGGCGCTGGCGATCGTCAAGCGCAACGCCGGGTTTGGTGCCATCACCGGACTCATCCCTTTGCCTTTGCTCGATGTTTTCGCGCTGACAGGTATTCAGATCAAGATGATCAGCGAGCTCGCCGAGGTCTATGAAATTCCGTTCAACGAGAACGCCGTGAAGTCGTACGTGGCCGCCTTGATTGGCGGCATCGTGCCGGTCAGCCCGCTGTCCGGCGTCGCGATCCGCGCGGCCCGCTACGTTCCGTTCATCGGTCCACTGCTCGGCATCGCCGTCGTGCCGGCATTCGCCTCGGCGCTCACATGGGCCATCGGCCGGGTCTTCGTCAATCATTTCGAAAAGGGCGGAGATCTGTTGTCGGTCGATCTCGAGACGATGAAGGAGCAGGTCAAGCGCGGATTGACCCGCAAGGGTACGACCGCCGAGACGGCGACCGCTTAAGCCGCTTGCACACGGCCGCCTGCTGCGGCCGCTGATCTGCATCACCCGTACCGCGCGGTTCAGGGAACGCCGTTCTATGCCCTTGGTGTCGACATGGTGAATGTATTCGACGACGAGAACACCGTCTTCGTCGTGCTGGTCAACGACGAGGAGCAGTATTCGCTCTGGCCGCAATTCAAGGACATCCCGACTGGATGGCGGCAGACCGGACCGACGGGCGGCAAAGCGGAATGCCTCGCGTTCATCGAGGGTGCCTGGACCGACATGCGGCCGCTCAGTCTCCGCCGCCAGCGAGATGCCGCCGACCCGTCTGCAGCGTGACGCATCGTGAACGATCGATGGGATCCATCCCGCGCAGAATCGGAGCGCCTGCCGGCTGAGGACAGCCCGATCGAGACTCCGGCCGCCGGCAACGGCGACGAACTCCAGCGCAAGCGGCAACTCGCGGCCGAGCTGTTGCGCCGACGCGGGACCGAGGCGGCTCATCATCCCCTGTCGTATGGGCAGCAGGCGCTGTGGTTCCTGCATCAGCTGGATGCCACCAGCACCGCCTATCACGTCGCATTTCCCATTCGGCTTCGCGGTGCGGTCGATGTCGCAGCGCTGCGGCAGGCCATGCAGGATGTGATCGAGCGCCACCCTGCCCTGCGCGCCACCTTCGCCTGGCGTGGCGGGACGCCGATCCAGACCGTCTCGCCGCGCGCGGCCGAGCTGCGCCACGTGCAGGTCGCAGACCCGGCTGAGCTCGATCGGGCGGTGCAGGACGCCTACGAAGAACCGTTCGACTTCGAGCGCGGCCCGCTGTTCCGGGCGGTGCTCATCAGCCGCGGACGCGAGGATCACGTCCTGCTGCCGCTGGCTCATCACATCGTCATCGATGGCCAGTCGATCGTCATCCTGCTCGACGAAATCGGACGCAGCTATCAGGCGCGGGCCCGCGGCGAGGTCCCTCAGCTCCCTCGCGTGGAGCGCAGCTATGCGGATTTCGTGCGCTGGCAGCGCACGATGCTCAGCGGGGCGCGCGGCGAGCAGCTGTGGTCGTACTGGCAGTGGCTGCTGTCCGGCGAGCTTCCCGTGCTCGACCTGCCGCTCGATCATCCGCGGCCGGCGCAGCGCCGCCAGCGCGGCGAGCAGATCGACCTCGCCATCGCGCCGGAGCTGCTTGTACGGCTCAAGGCGCTGGCGCGACGCCACGAGACCACGCTGTCCGTGGTGCTGCTCGCCGCCTACAGCCTGCTGCTGCACCGGTTGAGCGGGCAGGACGACATCCTGTTGGGCTCGGTGGTGGCCGGGCGTACCCAGCCGGCCTTCGATCCGACGGTGGGCTATTTCGTCAACACGGTCGTGCATCGCACGCGCCTGGTGGACGGCCAGAGCCTCGCCGCCTTTCTCGACGCCACGAGACGGGCGGCCGCCGAAGCGGCGGAGCATCAGGACTATCCCTTCGCGGTGCTCGCTCAACGGCTGCAGGCGCAGCGCGATCCGGCGCGGACCCCGGTCTACGAGGCCTGCTTCAACTTCCTGCAGCTGCGCGGACAGCATGCCGTCCAGGGACTGATCGCGCCGCTGCCGGATGACGGCTGGAGCACCTGGGGCGGGCTGGCGGCGCGCGTCTACCAGTTTCCGCAGCAGCTCGGGCAGTTCGATTTCGTGCTCGAGCTCTATGAGGCGAACGAGGCGCTGTTCGGCAATTTCAAGTTCAATCCGGATCTGTTTGCCCGGGCGACGGTTGTGCATTGGGCGGGCGCGTTCGAGATGCTTCTGCGCGGGCTCGCCGATGACCCCGCAATCCCGGCGGCAAGGCTGGCGCTGGCCGCCCCCGATCTGGAGCGCGCCGATGGTCCCGGCGCGCCCGCCTGTCTCACCGCGGTCGCGCCGCGCGAAACGCTTGCCACGCGGTTCGCGGCCGAGGTCCGCCGCATCCCCGACGCGATTGCCCTTCGCGCCGACGACCAGACGCTCACCTATCGCGATCTCGACCGCCGCGCCAACGCGCTCGCGCACGACCTGATCGCGGCCGGGGTCCGGCCGCAGGACCCGATCGCGCTGCTGTTCGCCTGCTGCTGTGAATTCGTCATTGCCGTGCTTGCGGTGCTGAAGGCCGGCGCGACCTATGTCCCGCTGGAGCCGGGCCAGCCCAGGCATCGGCGCGATTTCATCCTGCGCCAGACCGGCGTCCGCTTTGCGCTGACCGCGCCCGCGCTCGTGGCCGAGCTTGCCGGCCATGGCGGCCTCGACATTCTTTCACCTCGTCCCGACGCCTTCGATGATCGGGATCCAGGCGTCGCCGGCGCAGCCGATGATCTTGCCTATGTCATGTTCACGTCGGGCTCGACCGGCTATCCCAAAGGCGTCGGCATCAGCCATCGCAACATCCTCTCGCTGGCGGACGACCCGGTCTGGCACGACGACCGACCGCAGACGATCCTGCTGCATTCCAATCCCGCCTTCGATGCCAGCACCTTCGAGCTGTTCGTGCCGCTGCTCCACGGCCACACGATCGCGATCGGACCAACCGGCGCATTCGACGCGCGCCGGCTGGCCACGGCCATCCGTCAGCATGGCGTCACGCGCCTGTTCCTGACCTATCAACTGTTCGCAGCGATCGCGGAGGAGCATCCCGACTGCTTCGACGGGGCGAGTGAGGTGCTGACGGGTGGCGAGACCGTGTCGCCGGATGTGGTGCGCCGCGTGCTCGAATACAGCCGCACGGTGGTCTCCAACGCGTATGGTCCGACGGAGACCACGACCTTCGTCACGCGGCATGCTCTGTCTGACGTGGCCGCGATCACGTCACCCCTTCCGCTCGGGCGCACTCTTGCCAATCGCCCCGTCGTCATTCTCGATGACGCCCTCAATCCGCTGCCGCCGGGCGTCGTCGGCGAAGTCTATGTCGCGGGCGCGGGTCTCGCGCGCGGCTATATCAACCGTCCCGGGTTGACGGCGGAGCGCTTCATCGCCGATCCGTTCGGACCGCCGGGCACCCGGCTGTACCGCACCGGCGATCGCGCCCGCTGGCGCGCCGACGGCACGCTGGAGTTCCTGGGACGCGCCGACCACCAGGTCAAGATCCGCGGCTTCCGCATCGAGCCCGGCGAGGTCGAGAGCGCGCTGCGCCGTCACGACGGCGTCGCTGCTACCGCCGTGGTGCCGCAGGAGCATCCGCACGGGCGGCGCCTCGTCGCCTATGTGGTCGGCCGCGACGGCGCCGCGCCGTCCATCGCAGAGCTGCGCAGCCATCTCGGCACACTCTTGCCGGACTACATGGTGCCGGCGCTGTTCGTCACGCTAAGTGCGCTGCCGCTCACCCCGAACGGCAAGCTCGACCGCAAGGCCCTGCCCGAGCCCGATCTCGCCGCGGCCTCCGAGGCGCCCCATCGCGCGCCACGCTCCGCCACCGAGCAGGCGCTTGCCGCGATCTGGGCCGAGCTGCTCGGCCACGACAGCATCGGCATCGACGACAATTTCTTCGCGCTCGGCGGCCATTCGCTGCTCGCCACCCGCCTCGTCTCCCGCCTGCGCAGCCAGTTCGGCCGCGAGCTGCCACTGCGCCGGCTGTTCGAGCAGCCGACCATCGCCCGCCTCGCCGCCTGCCTCGACGGCGAGGCCGGCGATCAGGCCGCCGCCTTCGTCGCCGTGCCGCGCCCGGCCGACCTGCCGCTGTCCGCCGCCCAGACCCGGCTCTGGTTCCTCGATCAGCTCGAAGGCGGCTCGGCCGCCTATCTCATTCCGTTCGCGCTCGACCTCGACGGCGCGCTCGATGCCCAGGCGCTCGATCGCGCGCTGACGGCGCTGGTCGCACGCCATGAGAGCCTGCGCAGCACGGTCGAGCTCAAGGCCGATGCGCCGGTGCAGATCATCCGCCCGGCCGGCGCCTTCCGCCTGCTGCATGACGACCTCTCCGATCTCGCGCCCGCCGACCGTGATGCCGCGCTGGCTGCGCGGCTCGACGGCCTGGTGCAGCACCGCTTCGACCTGTCGCGCGACCTGCCGCTGCATGCGGTGCTGGTGCGGCTCGGTGCCGAGCGCCACGTGCTCGCGGTCGTCATCCATCACATCGCCTTCGACGGCTGGTCGTCCGGCATCTTCTTCGGCGAGCTCGCCCGGCTGTATGCGGCCGCGCGCAACGGCACGCCGGTCAAGCTGCCTGAGCTGCCGGTGCACTATGCCGACTACGCGCTGTGGCATCGCCAGTTGCTGGCCGATCCCGACGGTCCGATCCCGCGCGAGCTCGCCTATTGGCGCACGGCGCTCGCCGATGCGCCGGCGCATCTCGAGCTGCCGCTCGACCTGCCGCGGCCGGCGACGCCGCGCCACCCCGCGGGCTTCGTGCATCTGTGCCACGATTCCGGCGAGGTGGCGGCCTGGGAGGCGCTCGCGCGACGCCACGGCGTCACCCTGTTCATGGTGCTGCACGCCGCCTTCGCCACCGTGCTGGCGCGCTGGAGCGGCAGCGACGACATCAGCATCGGCACCCCCATCGCCAACCGCACCCGCCGCGAGTTCGAGGGGCTGATCGGCTTCTTCGTCAACACGCTGGTCTTGCGGCTGCGCCTCGTTGACGATCCGACACTGGCTGAGCTGCTCGCCCGCGTGCGCGAGACCGATCTCGCCGCCTTCGCGCACCAGACCCTGCCGTTCGAGCAGTTGGTCGAGGAGCTGCAGCCGCAGCGCCAGCTCGGCATCAGCCCGCTGTTCCAGGCGATGCTGGCGCTGCAGAACGCAGCCGCCTTCCGCGCCCCCGACATGCCCGGCCTCACCACCCGGATGCATCCGCCCGAGCCGGGTGTCGCCAAGTTCGCGCTGACCTTATCGCTGCAGCCGACCGCCGACGGCGGCCTCGAAGGCATCCTGGAATACGACGCCGAGATGTTCGCTCCCGCCAGCATGGCGCGGCTGGCCGGCCATGTCGCGACCCTGCTCGGTGCGATGGCGAGGGCCGATGGTGCGGCGCGGCTCAGCAGCCTCGCGATGCTCGGCGCCGGCGAACGGCGGCAGCTACAAACGTGGAACGCCACGGCAGCGCCCCGCGCCGCCGACGAGACCATCCTCGATCTGCTCGATGCGGCCGCGCGCGAGCACGCCGACCGGCCCGCGATCGTCCATGCCGGCGGCGAGATCAGCTATGCCGAGCTGCACCGCCGCGCCGATCATCTCGCGGGACACCTCGCTGCCCGCATCCCGGCGACCAACGCGTTGATCGGCATCGCGCTGAACCGCGGGCCGGAGCTGATCGTCGCGATCCTCGCCGTGCTCAAGGCGGGGCACGCCTATGTGCCGCTCGACCCCGCCTATCCGGCCGAGCGGCTGCGCGTGATGGCCGCGGACGCCCGGCTGCAGCTAGTGCTGACCGACGGCAGCACCGCCGCGTTGCCCGATGATCTCGTGCAGCTCCGGCTCGACGATCCCGCGCTGCTGCGACCGCCGCCGGCACGGCCGCAAATCCGTCCGCTGCCCGACGACCTCGCCTACGTCATCTTCACCTCAGGCTCCACCGGCCGCCCCAAGGGCGTCGCCATCCCCCAGCGCGGCCTCGTCAATCTCGTGCGCTGGAGCTTTGCCGCTGTTGGCACCGACGTGCTGGCGGCGACCTTCGCCTCGTCCTCGATCAATTTCGACATGTCGGTGCTGGAGATGTTCTCGCCGCTGAGCTGCGGCGGGTGCATCGAGGTCGCCCCCGATATGCTCGCCATCGCCCATCGCGGCCGCTCCGGCATGCGGCTGTTGAGCGGCGTGCCGTCGGTGTTGCGCGCATTGCTCGATACGTCGGCGCTGCCGACCGATGCGCGCGCGCTGATCCTTGCCGGCGAGGCGCTGCCCGAGGAGCTGGTGCACCGGACGCGTGCGGTGCTGCCGGACTGCCGGATCTGGAATCTGTATGGGCCGACCGAAGCGAGCGTCTATTCCACTGCCTGGTTTTCCGATGGTCCGCACGACGCACCGCCAACGATCGGCCGCCCGGTCCACAACATGCAGGTGCACCTGCTCGACGAGCGGCTCGCGCTGGTCCCGATCGGCGTCGTGGGCGAGGTGTATGTCGCGGGCGCGGGCCTCGCGCGCGGCTACATCAACCGTCCCGGGTTGACGGCGGAGCGCTTCATCGCCGATCCGTTCGGACCGCCGGGCACCCGGCTGTACCGCACCGGCGATCGCGCCCGCTGGCGCGCCGACGGCACGCTGGAGTTCCTGGGTCGCGCCGACCACCAGGTCAAGATCCGCGGCTTCCGCATCGAGCCCGGCGAGGTCGAGAGCGCGCTGCGCCGTCACGACGGCGTCGCTGCGGCCGCGGTGGTGCCGCAGGAGCATCCGCACGGGCGGCGCCTCGTTGCCCACGTGGTCGGCCGCGACGGCGTTGCGCCGTCCATCGCGGAGCTGCGCAGCCATCTCGGCAGCCTGCTGCCGGACTACATGGTGCCTTCGCTGTTCGTCACGCTCGATGCGCTGCCGCTCACCCCCAATGGCAAGCTCGACCGCAAGGCCCTGCCCGTGCCGGACCTCGCCGTAGCCTCCGAGGCGCCCCATCGCGCACCGCGCTCCGCCACCGAGCAGGCGCTCGCCGCGATCTGGGCCGAGCTGCTCGGCCACGCCAACATCGGCATCGACGACAATTTCTTCGCGCTCGGCGGCCATTCGCTGCTTGCCACCCGCCTCGTCTCCCGTCTGCGCAGCCAGTTCGGCCGCGAGTTGCCGCTGCGCCGGCTGTTCGAGCAGCCGACCATCGCCCGCCTCGCTTCCTGCCTCGACGGCGAGGCCGGCGATCAGGCCACCGCCTTCGTCGCCGTGCCCCGTCCGGTCGACCTGCCGCTGTCGGCTGCCCAGACCCGGCTCTGGTTCCTGGATCAGCTCGAAGGCGGCTCGGCCGCCTATCTCATTCCCTTCGCGCTCGACCTCGATGGTCTGCTCGATCCACAAGCGCTCGATCGCGCGCTGACGGCGCTGGTCGCACGCCATGAGAGCCTGCGCAGCACGGTCGAGCTCAAGGCCGATCGTCCGGTCCAGATCATCCGCCCGGCCGGCGCCTTTCGCCTGCTGCACGACGACCTCTCCGATCTCGCGCCCGCCGACCGTGACGCCGCGCTGGCTGCACGGCTCGACGGCCTCGTGCAGCACCGCTTCGACCTGTCGCGCGACCTGCCGCTGCATGCGGTGCTGGTGCGGCTCGCTCCCGAGCGCCACGTGCTCGCGGTGGTCATCCATCACATCGCCTTCGACGGCTGGTCGTCCGGCATCTTCTTCGGCGAGCTGGCCCGGCTGTATGCGGCCGCCCGCAACGGCACGGTTGCGAGCCTGCCCGAGCTGTCGGTGCACTATGCCGACTACGCACTGTGGCATCGCCAGCTGCTCGCCGATCCCAACGGTCCGATTCCGCGCGAGCTCGCCTACTGGCGCACGACGCTCGCCGATGCGCCGGCGCGGCTCGAGCTGCCGCTCGACCTGTCGCGGCCGGCGACGCCGCACCATCCCGCGGGCTTCGTGCATCTGCGCCACGGGGCCGACGAGGTCGCAGCCTGGGAGGCGCTCGCGCGACGCCATGGCGTCACCCTGTTCATGGTGCTGCACGCCGCCTTCGCCACCGTGCTGGCGCGCTGGAGCGGCAGCGACGACATCAGCATCGGCACCCCCATCGCCAACCGCACCCGCCGCGAGTTCGAAGGCCTGATCGGCTTCTTCGTCAACACGCTGGTGCTGCGGCTGCGCCTCAGTGATGATCCGACATTGGCCGAGCTGCTCGCCCGTGTGCGCGAGACCGATCTCGCCGCCTTCGCGCATCAGACCCTGCCGTTCGAGCAGCTGGTCGAGGAGCTGCAGCCGCAGCGCCAGCTCGGCATCAGCCCGCTGTTCCAGGCGATGCTGGCGCTACAGAACGCCGCCGCCTTCCGCGCCCCCGACATGCCCGGCCTCACCACCCGGATGCATCCGCCGGAGCCCGGTGTCGCCAAGTTCGCGCTCACCCTGTCGCTGCAGCCGACCGCCGACGGCGGCCTCGAAGGCATTCTCGAATACGACGCCGAGATGTTCGCGCCCACCAGCATGGCGCGGCTGGCCGGCCATGTCGCAACCCTGCTTCGCGCGATGGCGAGGGCCGACGGCGCGGCGCGGCTCAGCAGCCTCGCGATGCTCGGCGCCGACGAACGGCGCCAGCTACAAACGTGGAACGCGACGGCTGCGCCGCGTGCTGCCGACGAGACCATCCTCGATCTGCTCGATGCGGCCGCGCGTGACCATGCCGACCGGCCTGCGATCATCCACGCCGGTGGCGAGATCAGCTATGCCGAGCTGCACCGCCGCGCCGATCATCTCGCGGGACACCTCGCCGCTCGCATTCCCACGACCAACGCACTGATCGGCATTGCGCTGAACCGCGGGCCGGAGCTGATCGTCGCGATCCTCGCCGTGCTCAAGGCCGGCCACGCCTATGTGCCGCTCGATCCGGCCTATCCGGCCGAGCGGCTGTGCGTCATGGCCGGGGATGCCCGGCTGCAACTGGTGCTGACCGACGGCAGCACCGCCGCATTGCCCGACAATCTCGCGCAGCTCCGGCTCGACGATCCCGCGCTGCTGCAGCCGCCGCCGGCGCGGCCGCACCATCGTCCGCTGCCCGACGACCTCGCTTACGTCATCTTCACCTCCGGCTCCACCGGCCGCCCCAAGGGCGTCGCCATCCCGCAGCGCGGCCTCGTCAATCTCGTCCATGCCCAGACGGTCGCGTTCGAGATCGGAGCCGGCGACCGCGTCCTGCAGTTCGCCTCGCCGAGCTTCGACGCGTCGGTCTCCGAGATCGCCACGGCGCTCTCGAAGGGCGCCGCGATCGTCACCGGCGACGCCGACACGCTGCGCCCCGGACCGTCCCTGGCGACGCTCGTCCAATCCTGCGCGGTGACCCATGCGACGCTGCCGCCGACAGCGCTCCGCGTGATGGAGCCGGACGATCTCGCCGGCTGCCGCGTCCTCGTCGTCGCCGGCGAAGCCTGCCCCGGCGATCTCGTCGCGCTGTGGTCGCCGCATCGCCGGATGCTGAACGCGTACGGGCCGACCGAAGTCTCGGTCTGCGCCAGCATCAGCGCGCCGTTGTCGGGCGACGCGCCGCCGCCGATGGGCGCACCGATCGAGAACGCGCGCATTCACCTGCTCGACGCCCAGCTCAACGAGGTACCGATCGGGGTTGCAGGCGAGGTGTATGTCGCCGGCGCGGGGCTTGCGCAGGGCTATCTCAACCGCCCGGATCTGACGGCGGAGCGCTTCATCGCCGATCCGTTCGGACCGCCGGGCACCCGGCTGTACCGCACCGGCGATCGCGCGCGCAGGCAGGCCGACGGCACGTTGGAGTTCCTGGGTCGCGCCGACCAACAGGTGAAGATCCGCGGCTTCCGCATCGAGCCCGGCGAGATCGAGACGGCGCTGCGACGGCACGACGGCGTCGCCGCTGCCGCGGTGGTGCCGCAGGAGCATCCGCACGGGCGGCGCCTCGTCGCCTATGTGGTCGGACGCGACGGCGTTGCGCCGTCCGTCACAGAGTTGCGCAGCCATCTCGGCAGCCTGTTGCCGGACTACATGGTGCCCGCGTTGTTCGTCAGCCTCGATGCGCTGCCGCTCACCCCGAACGGCAAGCTCGACCGCAAGGCGCTGCCTGAGCCCGATCTCGCTGCTGCGTCCGAGGCACCCCACCGCGCGCCGCGCTCACCGTCTGAGCAGGTGCTCGCCGCGATCTGGGCCGAGCTGCTCGGCCACGGCACGATCGGCATCGACGACAATTTCTTCGCGCTCGGCGGCGATTCCATCACCAGCATCCAGATGGTGACGCGCGCGCGACGCGCCGGGCTCGTGATCACGCCGCGCGACGTGTTCCAGCAGGGCACGATCGCGAAGCTCGCGAGCGTTGCAACCGCGGCCCAGCAGGTCACCGCCGACGATCGCACGGACGGCGGCCCCATTCCGCTGACGCCGATCATGCGCTGGCTGCTCGAGCGCGGCAGGAATGTCGACCGCTTCAGCCAGAGCATGACCGTGCGGCTGCCGCGCGGCCTGACGTCGCAGCAACTGATCGCCCTGCTCGATGCCACGTTGTCGCGCCATGCCATGCTGCGGTCCCGCCTCGCATTCGATCCGATCGATGGCAGGCCGTCGCTGCACATCGCGCCCTCCGACACAGCGCTGGCGCGGCGCCGGCTGCGCGAGATCGACGTCGCCGCGTTGACGCCGGAGCAGCGCGCGCAGCGGATCAGCCAGGAGATCGGCGCTGCCGAGGCGCGTCTCGATCCCGCAGGCGGCGTGATGCTGCAGGCGGTTCAATTCACGGCCAGCGTAGCTGATAACGACGCGCTGCTGCTCGTACTGCATCATCTCGCCGTCGACGGCGTGTCGTGGCGGATCCTGATCGAGGAGCTCGCCGCGTCGTGGCACGCTACGACGGCCGGCCAGCCGGCTCAGTTGCCTGCGCTCGGCACCAGCTTCGGGCAGTGGTCGCGGCTGCTTCAAGCGCGGTCGCGATATTCCTCCGTGCAGGCAGAGCTGCCGCATTGGCAGCGAACATTGGCGGCAAGCGCCGCTCCCCTGCGGCTGACGCCGCCCCGCCAGCCCGTTGCGAACAGCGTCAAGCATCTGACGCTGACCTTGCCGGCAGCGGTGACTGCGCGCGTGATGAGCGAGGCGCCGCGACGGCTCGGCGCGCGGGTGCTCGACATCCTGCTTGCGGCTTTCGTCACGACGCTCGCCGATGGCGATGCGGCAGCGCAGACCATCGTGATCGACCTCGAAGGCCACGGCCGCAACGAATTCGACCCTGCCATCGACCTGTCGCGCACCGTGGGCTGGTTCACGAGCCTCTATCCCGTTCGCTTCGACCTTCCCGCCGGAGATTCCACGACCACCGCCGGCGACGCCGAACGCCTGCTCGGCGCGCTGCACGCCGTGCAGTCCGGTCTCGCCGACGTCCCTGACGACGGGCTCGGCTTCGGCCTGCTGCGCTACCTGGACGAGGACGCGGCGCGGACGCTCGCCCGCCTGCCGACGCCGCAGGCGGGCTTCAACTATCTCGGCCGTTTCTCGACCGATCATGTTGCGGATTGGAGCATCATCCCGACGGCACTGCCCGGCGACCTCGTCGAGCAGGCCGAGTTGCGTCCGGCCCATGCGATCGAATTGAACACGGTGGTGATCGGCCAGGGCGCCGACGCCCGCCTCAGCGCCACCTGGTCCAGCGACCGAAGCCTCGTCGATGACGACGTCGTGCAGGTGCTCGCGACGCGCTGGTTCGCCCTGCTCGAGCGCCTTGCCGAACTGACGCCGGCCGCGCCGCATCCGGCCGCAAAGCCGTCGGTCCGTCAGCTCCGGCTGTCGCCATTGCAGCGCGGCCTGCTCTACGAGAACCTGTCCGATCCCGTCCGTGCCGACGTCTATGTCGTCCAGCTCGAAATGGAGTTTGCAGGTGAACTCGATCGCGACCGGCTGCGCGGCGCGATCGCCGCGCTGATCGCGCGGCACGACAATCTGCGCGCGGCGTTCCGGGCCGACGACAGCAGCGGCTTCACACAGAGCGTCGTGTCGGCGGTCGATCTGCCCTGGCGTCAACTGACGGTCGACGCTGATAGGAACTTGCAGGCGGCTCTGGATCAAGTCCGCCACGATGACCTGACGCGCCGCTTTGACCTGGCGGCTCCGCCCTTGCTGCGCAGCAGCCTGGTCAGCGCCGGCACGACCAACGTCCTGATCCTGACGCTGCATCACATCCTGATCGACGGCTGGTCGATGCCGATCGTGCTGCGCGAGCTGATGCAGCTCTATCACGGGAAAGCCGAGCTGCCGCCGGCGGTGCCGTTCAGCCGCTATCTCGACTGGCTCGACCGTCAGGATCGCGCCGCGGCGCTGACAGCCTGGCGCACGGCCTTCGACGGCTGGAGCGGGCCGCTGCTGGTCGCGCCGAACCTGCCGGGCCAGATCACGGCAACGCAGACCGACGTCGCGCTCGACGAACACGAAACCCAGCGGCTGGTCGCAGCCGCGCGCTCGCTCGGGATCACGCTTGCCACCCTGATGCAGGGCGCCTGGGCGCTGTGGCTCGCGGCGCGCACCCATCGCGACGATGTCGTGTTCGGCATCACCGTCGCCGGGCGCGACGCCGCGCTCGACGGCGCCGACCAGATCGTCGGCCTGCTTGCCAACACCGTCCCGTTGCGCGCACGCGTGTCGCCCGCGCGCACGATCAAGGCGTTTCTCAGCGAGCTGCAGGATCGCCAGGCGGCGCTGATCGCCCATCAGCATCTCAGCCTCGGCGAGATCCAGCAGATGCTCGGCACCGACGCGCTGTTCGACACGCTGCTGGCGTTCGAGAACTATCCGCTCTCGGCTGATGCCATCGACAATGCCGAAGCGTTGCGCATCACCCGGGTGCAGGGGCGCGACGCCAACCACTATCCGCTGAGCCTGGCGGTGCTGCCCGGACCGCGGTTGACGCTGCGGCTTCACGTCCGGCCCGGTCTGTTCGACGGCGCGTCCGCGACCGAGCTGATTGCGGAGCTGCGCAGGCTGCTCATGGCTCTCGCTGACGATGGCGACATGCCGATCGGCCGCGTGCTGGGAGCCCACGCGAGCCGCGATCCGCGGATTGCGGCCTGGAATATGACCGCGCAGCCGGAGCCGGCAGGACACGTCCTCGATAGCTTCCTGCGGCAGGCCCGCATCGCGCCGTCCGCGCCCGGCCTGATCTGGCGCAACGAGACGTATGACTATGCGCGGCTGGATGCGATGTCCGGCCGGCTCGCCGGCCAGCTTGCGGCGCGCGGCGTCGGCGCCGACGATCTCGTCGCGCTGCATCTGCCGCGCTCCCCCGCGCTGCTGATCGCAATTCTCGCGGTGCTGCGGATCGGCGCCGCCTACCTGCCGATCGATCCTTCGTTGCCGCGCGATCGCATCGGCTACATGCTGGATGACGCCCGTCCCGCGCTTGCGATCACTGCCGACGCGTCGGCGGATCTGCCAGCCCCGGTGCCAGTCCTCGCGATCGATCTCGGCGCTGCGGCTGCCGCGCCCGCCTTACGCGCGGCGCATCCGCTCCAGGCCGCCTACCTGCTCTACACATCCGGCACGACCGGCAGGCCCAAGGGCGTGACCGTCACCTATCGCGGCTTGGGCAACCTGCTGGCGGCCGTACAATCGGAGCTCAAGCTCACGCCCGACGATCGCTTCGCCGCCACCACCACGGCGGCGTTCGACATCTCGATCGTGGAATTGCTGCTGCCGCTCGTCACCGGCGGCTGCGTCGTGCTGGCGGCTGAGGACGAGGCCACCGCTCCCGACCGGCTGGCGGCGCTGATCGCCGCGGCCGGCGTCACCGCGATGCAGGCGACGCCGACGGTCTGGAACATGCTGACCACCGCAGCGCCCGGCGCACTCGCCGGGCTGAGGGTCGTGAGTGCCGGCGAAGCGCTGACCGAGGCGACATTGCGCCGTCTCGCCACCTGCCGCGTTGCCAGCGTTCATAACTACTACGGCCCGACCGAGACCACGATCTATTCGACCATGATGCGGTTCTCGGCCGACGACGGCGGGCGGCCGCCGATCGGCACGCCGATCGCCAACACCGTCATCCGCATCCTCGACGACTGGCTGGCGGACGTCCCGGCCGGCGTCGAAGGCGAGATCTACATCGGCGGCGTCGGGCTCGCGCGCGGCTATTGCAACCGGCCCGGTCTCACGGCCGAACGCTTCATCGCCGATCCCGGCGGCCCGCCCGGCGCGCGGCTCTATCGCACCGGCGACCGCGGCCGCTGGCGCGACGATGGCGTGCTCGAATGCTTCGGCCGCGTCGATCACCAGATCAAGATCCGCGGCCTTCGGATCGAGCCCGGCGAGATCGAGCACGCGTTGCAGCGTCATCCGGAGATCGCCGACGCCTGCGTGATGGTGCGCGAAGCCCGCGGCAATCCGCAGCTCGTCGCCTATGTGGTGCCGCGCCAGGACGACTGCCCTTCGCTCGACGCGTTGCGCAGCCATCTCACCTCGTTCCTGCCGGACTACATGGTGCCGTCGCGCATCATCGATCTGCCGGCGTTGCCGCGCAGCCGCAGCGGCAAGGTCGACCGCGCCGCGCTGCCCTGGTCCGAAGCGGAAGCGGCCGAGCGCGCGCGCCGTGCGCCGGACACCGTCACCGAGAAACGCCTCGCGGAGATCTGGGCGTCAGTCCTCGATCAGGATCACATCGGCATCGACGAGGATTTCTTTGCGCTCGGCGGCGATTCCATCCTCGCCATCCAGGTGGTGATGCGCGCGCGCCAGGCCGGCCTCGTCTTCAGTGCGCGCGACATCTTCCGGCAGCCGACGGTCGAGCGCCTGGCGGCCCATGTGCAACATCAGGCCGCAGCGGCGCCGGCGGTCCGCACGCCGGATATTTCGTGGCCAGAGACGGAAGAGCTGCAGCTCACACCGTTGCAGCTCGGCCTGCTGCGCCACAGCCTTGATGACGACGCGGCCGGCGCCTATCGCATGCAGACCGCGATGATCATCACGGGCAGCCTCGATGAAGCGGTCCTCCACGCCGCCTGGAAGGCGGTCGTGGCCCGCCATGCCGTGCTGCGGACGACGATCGGCGAGCGTGACGGCCGCTACGTCATGGTTATCAGGCCCGATGCCGAGGCACCATGGCAGACGCGCGATCTCAGCACTGACGACGATCCCGAGCAGACGCTGCGCGATCTCCTGGCGCATGACATGACGACGCCGTTCCGGTTCGACGGCACGCCGCTGCTGCGGCTGATGCTGCTGCGCCTCGCGCCGGATCGCCACGCCCTGGTGATCAGCAATCATCACGTGCTGCTCGATGGCTGGTCATTGTCGCTCGTGCTCGAAGACCTGTTCGTTGCGCGCGCGGCCCTTGCCGCCGGCCGTATCGAGGCGCTGCCGCCGCGCGCGCCGTTTGCCGCGTTCGTCCATTGGCTCGCCCAACGGGATCGCGAGGAGAGCGCAAGCTTCTGGCGCCAACACCTTGCCGACGCGGCGACGATGGCGCGCATCTCGCTGCCGACGCCGGCCCGAGGCAGCGGCCAGCGCGCCTTGAAGCGGATGCTCGGCGAGGACAGGTCGACCGCGTTGCGCCATGCGGCACGGCGGCACCATGTCAGCGCCAACACGCTGCTCCAGGGCGCCTGGGCGATGATGCTGTCGCGCCTGTGCTCGTCCGAGGATCTGGTGTTCGGGACCACGATCGCCTTGCGCCCGCCGGAAGTGGAGGGCATCGCGCGGATGGCGGGGCTGCTGATCAACACGGTCCCGGCGCGGATCAGGCTCACGGAGCAGGCGAGCGCCGGCGAGTGGCTGGCGCGGCTTCATGCCGAGCAGGCGGAACGGATGAGCTACGCATATGCTGGCCTCGGCGACATCATGCGCTGGACCGAGCGCGCGGAGGGCGAGCTGTTCGAGACCCTGATGGTGTTCGAGAACCAGCCGGCCACGTCGATGGACGGGATGCTCGACGATCTCTCCATTCGCGCGCTGCCCGTGGAACAGCATACGCATTATCCCCTGGCTGTCGCCGTCATGCCGGGCGACTCATATGAGCTCGCGTTCAGCTACGACGCCGGCCGGTTCGCGGCGGAGGATATCGCGCGACTGGCCGACGACTTCATCGCCGTCATCGAGCGCCTGGCCGCGGCGGACCGCGATCTGCCGCTGCATCGCCTGCTCGGTGCCGACGCCAGGGATCTGCAGCAGATCGCGGCCTGGAACGCGACCACGCCGATGGTCCTTGCCGAGGAGACGCTGACCGAGCTGCTCGACGAAACCGCCCGGGACCATGCCGACGAGCCGGCGCTGATCGGCGATTTCGGCCACCTGACCTATCGTGAGCTGCACGACGCCGCCGATCGCCTGGCCGGCCGGCTGCGCGATGACGGCGCGCGCCCGGGTGAGTTCATCGGCATCGCCTGCGAACGCCGGGCCGGCTTCGTGACCGCCGCGCTGGCAGCTCTCAAGGCCGGACTCGCTTACGTGCCGCTGGATCCGTCCTATCCGCCCGACCGCCTCGGCTTCATCATCACTGACAGCCGCGTGCAGCGCGTGCTGACCGATGGCGCGGCGGCCTGGCTCCCTCCGGCAGTCCGCCGCATCGGCATCGACGAACAGGACGTGCCTGCTGCGACCGGCAATAAGCCGCGCCAGCCGCGGCCCGCGATCTCGGCCGACGACCTTGCCTACGTGATCTACACGTCCGGCTCGACCGGACGGCCGAAGGGCGTCATGGTTCCGCATCGCGGCGCCGCTAACCTGATTCGCGCCCAGCGCGCCGCGTTTGGCGCAGGGCCTGGCGATCGCGTGCTGCAATTTGCCTCGCCCAATTTCGACGCCTCGGTGTGGGAGATCTGCATGGCGCTGGGCAGCGGCGCCGCGCTCGTGGTCGGCTCGCCCGATGACCTGTTGCCGGGTGACGCTCTCGTCGACTTCGCCCGGCGGCACGGCGTCAGCCACGCCACCCTGCCGCAGAGCGCGCTCGGCGTCATGGCACCGCGCGATCTCGACGGTTGCCGCGTGCTGGTGGTTGCCGGCGAGGCCTGCCCGGCCGAGACGGCACGGCTGTGGGCTCCCGGCCGGACCTTCATCAACGGCTACGGCCCGACCGAAACGACAGTGTGCGCCTCGCTCAGCGCTCCGCTCGCCGGCGACCGCACGCCGCCGATCGGCCGCCCGATCCTCGGCCTGCGCTGCCACGTGCTCGACGACAGGCTCACTCCGCTGCCGATCGGTGCCGCAGGCGAACTCTACGTCGCCGGCCGCGGCCTTGCGCGCGGCTATCTCGATCGCCCGGGCCTGACCGCGGAACGCTTCATCGCCGACCCGTTCGGCCGACCGGGCGAGCGGCTGTATCGGACCGGCGACCGCGCTCGCTGGCTTCCCGACGGCACCCTCGAATTCCTCGGCCGCAGCGACGCTCAGATCAAGCTGCGCGGCTTCCGCATCGAGCCGGGCGAGATCGAGGCGGTGTTGCGCCGGCACGCGACGGTGGAGGCTGCGGCCGTCGGTCTCGAGGCCAGCCGCGGCGATCAGCGTCTGGTGTGCTGGTGGTCAGCGAAAAGCGGTGCCGACGCTGCGCCGTCCGAACTTCGCCGCCATCTCGCCGAGCACCTGCCGTCCTACATGCTGCCGGCACAGTTCATCCGACTCGACAGCCTGCCGCTCAACCCGGCCGGAAAGATCGACCGGCGTGCGCTGGCGACGATGCACGGATCGGATGTCTCATCCGATGGTCGCACCATCGCGCCCCGCGACAACATCGAGTTCCGGCTGCAGGCGATCTGGCAGGAGCTGCTGCAGACGCCGTCGATAGACGTCACCACGAGCTTCTTCGAGCTGGGCGGCGACTCGCTGATCCTGATCCAACTGATCGCGCGCTGCCGCAATGAGTTCGGCCTCAAGCTGCGAGCCGGCGACATTGCCGCCGACCCGACCATCGAAGGCATGGCGCGGCTGTTGCGCGGCACGGTCCCGGCGCAACCGGCGAAGGCACTGGTGACGCTGCGCGGCAACGGCGCCGAGCCGCCGCTGTTCTGCATCCATCCGGCGACCGGAACGGTGTTCTGCTATCTCGACATCGTCTCGCGCCTGTCGGTGCCACGCCCGGTCTACGGACTGCAGGATGTCACCGGCCGCAACGCGGGGCCGGCGAGCCTCGTCGAGCAGGCGCAGAGCTATCTCCGGGAGATCCGCAGCGTTCAGCCGCACGGCCCCTATCATCTCATGGGCTGGTCCTTCGGTGGCGTGGCCGCCTTCGAAATCGCCCGCCAGCTCGCGGCGGAGGGAGAGACGGTGGCGTCGCTGCTGCTGCTCGACGCGCCGGTCAAGCCCGCGGGCGGATGGGAGGTCAGCAAGGCAGAGATCATCGCCGACCTCACGGGCGAGGCCTCCGACGACGCGACGCTCGACTATGCGAGAGCCGCCGCGGTGCTGAGCCGCAGCGGCGAGTTTCCGCCGGACATCACCGCCGCCCAGGTGGAGGAGATCGTCGAGGCTTATGTCCGCTGCGGAAAGCTGCTCGGCACCTATCAGCCCACGCCCACCATGGGACACGCCACCTTCTTCCACGCGCGTGTGCGCGGCAATCCGGCTGCGCCTGCGGGCTGGCGCGAGCTGATCGGCGGAGAGTTCGAGCTGATCGAGCTCGATTGCGATCATGATGGTCTGATGCGCGGCCTTCATGCCGAGCGCGTGGCCCGGCGGGTGGATCAGTCATGACCGAGCATCGTTCCTCACCACTGTCGCATGTGACGCTCGAGGCGCCGATCCTCCAACGCCTGCAGCGCGCCGTGGCCGAGCAGCGCATTCCCGCACCGAGCCCAACCTACGATGAGGTGCGGGCCTGGTTCGCCATCGACACCGGGGCGGATCAGTCGGGCATCGTGGTTCGCGCGGCCCGCGAAACCGATCTCGCCGGCCTTGTCGCACTGGATACGGCCTGCTGGCCGGAGCCGCTGCGCAGCCGGCCGGAACGCCTCCTGCGGCGCATCCACCAGGCTTCTGGCGATCATATCGTGGTGCTGCGGCAGGAGCGCATCATCGGTGCGATCTACACGCAGCGGATCGCAGATGCGCGGGCGTTGCGCGATCTGCCCGCGGAACAGTTCGAGACGCTGCACGCGCCCGACGGCATGGTTGCGCAACTGCTCGGAGTCTGCGTCGATCCTGATCACGCCCAGACCGGCCTCGGCGAGGCGCTGGTGCAGTTGGCGCTGCGGCTCGCCCGCGCCGCCGGCGCGACGACGATCGTCGGCGTGACGCTGTGCCGGGACTTCGCGGCCTCTGACGACGACATCATCGCCGCCTATGTCGCCCGCCGCGATGCCAACGGGCTGCCGGTCGACGCGATTCTGCGTTTCCATGCCGCGCGCGGCGCTCGCATCGTCGACGTGCTGCCCGGCGCCTTCCCCGGCTACGCCGCAGGCGGCGAGGCCGGCGTGCTGATCGAATACGACGCGGACCGCCTGGGTGCGATGACCACGAGCAGCGCCGGCCAGCCCATCGTCAGCGCGCGCGATCTGCCCGAGATCGTCGCCGCTACCTTGCGCGATGTGCTGGGGCCGGCGCGCGCGAAAGATTTCGCGCCTGGACGCACCTTGCATGCGATGGGGCTGGACTCGCTCGACCTGCACAGCCTGAGGGCCGGGCTGAACCGCGCGCTCGGCACCGCGATCGATGCCACCTTCTTCTTCCGTCATCCGACGCCGGAGCAGATCGTCAACGGCCTGATCGCGCCATCCTCTGCGCCGAAACGTGCGGCCGCCCCGCGCGGCAGCGCCTCATCATCGACCGCTCGCCACCAGCAGACAGGCCAGACCGCGGCGCCGGTGGCGATCATCGGGATGGCGTGCCGCTTCCCGGGCAACGTGACCAGCCCGGATGAGTTCTGGACGCTGCTCAGCGAAGGCCGCGATGGCATCACCGATGTCCCGGCCACGCGCTGGAATGCGGACGTTCTCTGCAATCCCGCCGGCGGTCCCGGACGCATCACGACGAGGCGCGGTGGGTTCATCGCCGATGTCGATCAGTTCGATCCCGGATTCTTCGGGCTGTCGCCGCGCGAGGCGGCGGCGATGGATCCGCAGCAGCGCCTGCTGCTCGAATGCAGCTGGGAGGCGCTGGAGCATGGCGGCATCGATCCCACCGCCCTCGCCGGTTCGGACACGCAGGTCCTGATTGGCCTGTTCGGACACGACTATGAGCGCATCGCCGGCGCCGCCGGACGGCTCGACGGCCACTACGGCACCGGCAACGCCGGATCGATCGCCTCGGGGCGCATCGCCTATACGCTGGGGCTGCAGGGCGCGGCGCTGTCGGTCGACACCGCCTGCTCTGCCGGCCTCGTTGCCGTGCATCTCGCGGTCAAGGCGCTGCACGCCGGCGATTGCCGGATGGCACTGGCAGGCGCCGTCAACCTGATCCTCGGCCCCGAGCTCAGCATCGCCTTCTCGCAGGCCAGCATGCTTGCGCCCGACGGACGCTGCAAGCCGTTCTCAGCCGAGGCCAACGGCTATGTGCGCAGCGAGGGCTGCGCCGTGCTCGCGCTCAAGCGGCTCGACGACGCGCTGGTCGATGGCGACCCCGTGCTCGCTGTGATCGAAGGCAGCGCCGTCAACAATGACGGCCCGAGCAACGGCCTCACCGCGCCGAATGGCCTGGCGCAGCAGGCTGTCATCCGCCGCGCGCTCGACGATGCCGGCATCGCCGCGTCCGACATCGACTATGTCGAAGCGCATGGCACCGGCACGCCGCTCGGCGACCCCATCGAGTTCAACGCGCTGGCCGCCGTGCATGGCGGCCGCGAGCATCCGCTGCTGATCGGCTCGGTGAAGAGCAATATCGGCCACACCGAGGCGGCCGCGGGCCTCGCCGGACTGATGAAGGCGGTGCTTGCGCTTCGTCACGGCGCGATCCCGCCGCAACTGCATCTCGGCGCCATCAACCCGCTGCTCGATCTCTCAGCGATCCCGGCCAGCATTCCAATCCAACTGCAAGCCTGGGAGCGGCGCGACGGCCGGCGCCGCCGCGCCGCCGTGAGCTCGTTCGGCTTCTCCGGCACCAACGCGCACGTCGTCCTCGCCGAAGCGCCGCGGCCGGACGACCGTCCCGACGATCCGCGGCAGCACCATCTGCTCGTCCTCTCGGCGCGCTCGCCCGCGGCGCTGCACGAGCTCGCGCGCCGCTACCTCGATCATTTCGCATCCGTCGGCGGCACGCAGGCGCCGGGCGACATCGCCGCGACGGCGGCCGCCGGCCGCAGCGCACAGCCGCATCGGCTCGCGATCGTCGGCAGTGGCCCGGGCGACTGGCAACGCGAGCTGAGCAGCCATCTCGCAGGAGAGCCGTATTCCGACGTGATGGCGGGCACGGCCGGCAACGCGCCCGTGGTCGCCTTCCTGTTCACCGGACAGGGCTCTCAATATCCGGGGATGGCCGAGGAGCTCGCCGGCAGCCATCCGGGTTTTGCTGCCGCATTGCACGAATGCGCTGAGCTGTTTGCGCCGTTCCTCGACAGACCGCTGCTGGAGATCATGAACCCCGCCCCCGGCGAGCCGGACGTGATCGCGCAGATGCGCTACGCGCAGCCCGCGCTGTTCGCGCTCGAATATGCCCTCGCGCGGCTGTGGATCGACGCCGGCATCACGCCGGCCGTGGTGATGGGTCACAGCCTCGGCGAAGTGACGGCGGCGTGCATCGCCGGGGCGCTCGACCTTGCCGAGGCCGTCGAGCTCGTCGCGATGCGCGGACGGCTGATGCAGGCGACGCCTGACGGCGCGATGGGCGTCGTGTTCGCCGACGCCGCCTTCGTCGAGCGCCGCGTGGCCGGCCAGGAGGTCGTGATCGCGGCCTACAACGGCCCGCAGAATTGCGTGATCTCGGGCGCGCCGGCCGCGGTCGAAGCCGCGCTCGCCGATTTCGCCCGCGAGGGCATCGAGGTCCACCGGCTGCATGTCTCGCGCGCGGGTCACTCGCCGCTGATGGACGGCATGCTGGCGCCGTTCGGCGACACCTGCCGCAAGCTGCATCCGCGGCGGCCGCGGATCAGCATCGTCTCCAACGTCACCGGACGATTGATCGATGACGAGCTGATGGACCCCTTGTACTGGGTGCGCCATGTGCGCCAGCCGGTCCGCTTCCGCGACGGCATCGCGACGGCCGCTGCGCTCGGCGCCAATGTGTTCATCGAGATCGGGCCGCGGCCGGTGCTCACCGGTGTCGCCCGCGATTGCCTTGCCGACAATGCGGTCGCGCTGCTGCCGAGCCTGGTGCCGACGGAGTCCGCGTGGCAGACCCTGTCGCGGGCGGCAGGCGAGCTGTTTGTGCGGGGCGCTGAGATCAATTGGCGCAGCCTCGATTGCCGGCCGCCGCGGCGCGTCGCACTGCCGACCACGCCGTTCGAGCGCAAGCGCTACTGGATCGACCCGAGCTCGGACGCAGAACCGCAATCATCCCCACGCGTCGAAGTGCCGACACCCGATCCGGCCACCCTGATCGGTCCGATGATCCCGCTCGCGCTGGACGGAGCGGTTCATGCCACCAGACTCGGCGGCGGCCGGTGGCCGGCCCTGGAGACGCACCGCATCGGCGAGAGCGCGACGCTGTCGGCGGCGGCGATGCTCGCGATGATGATCGAGGCGCATGGCAGCGGCCCCGGCGGAGCCTGCCCGATCAGCCTCGCGCCGCTGCGCCTGTCGTCGCTGGTCTTTCATCGGCCGCTGCATCTGCCGGATCACGGCGTCGACGTGCAGACCGTGCTGCTGCCGCAGGGCGCCGGGACGAGCCGCGTGCGGATCGCAAGCCGTAACGCTGCAGCGAGCTGGACGGTTCATGCCGAAGCCGAGATCGGCGACGTCGTCGTGGACGGGCTTGGCACGGCGACGGCAGAGCTCGACGCGCTCCGGCATGAACTAACAGACGACACGATCGATCGACTCGCCGAATGGCTGCGTGCCCAAGGCTGCGAGCCGGGCATCTCGATCGCGAGTCTCGCGGCTCTTACGACCGGCCGAGGCGAGGCGCTCGGGCAGATCGGCGCCGCCGACGTGCCGCCAGCGCTCGCCGGTGCGATACGGCTGGACGCGGCGCTGCTGGTCGCACAGGCCGCGCTGCCGGTTGCCATCCCTTGCGGCATTCCGGCCGGATGCGAGCGCATCGACCTGCTCGGGGACATAGGGACCATCGCCTGGTCGCACGCGCGGCTGCGCAGCGTCACGGCCGACGGCAGGGCCGCCGTGGTGGACATCGATGCCTCCACGGCCGATGGCGCACCGGTGCTGCGCATCAGCGGCCTGACCTTCGTCCGTGCCGTCTCGGCGCGTCCGGCCGAGACCCTCACACGCAACTTGCACGTGGTCGAATGGATCGACGCGCCGCAGCGCAAGCTCCCGCCGCGCCCCGCCGCGTCGATGGTACGGCCGTGGCTGCTGCTGGCCAATCACGCCGCGCAGGCTCTACTGCTCGCGACATCGCTCGGCCGCCGCGGCGTCCGCTGCATCGTCGCGACCGACGATGTCGACGGCTTCCGCCATCTCGACGACGGCGTCGAGGCCGTGATCGATATGCGGGCGTCGTCCGCCGAATTCACGGCCGAAAGCACGCCGGCCGAGCGGCTGACGACGATGGGACCACGCCTGCTCTCATTGTTGCAGCGGCTGACCCGGCTCGCGCGACCGCCGAGGCGGCTGTTCTCGCTCAGCCGAAGCGCCATGGCGGCCAGCGCAGAGGACCGGGTCGACGTCGCGCTCGCCGCTTTGCAGGGCCTCCCTCTCGTGCTCGGCCGTGAGCAGACCTGGCTCGGCATGCGGCTGGTCGACATCGACGCCTCGGCCCTGAGCGACGCCGCCTTTGCCGACTGGCTGATCGGCGACCTCAGTGACAGCGCGCCGGCGGAATGGCTGATGGCATGGCGCAACGGCCGCGCGCGCGTGCCGCGGCTCCGCGCGTCCGGCGCAACGGCCGCGACGAGGCCACTGGATCTTACCGGGCGAACCCAGCTGATCGCCGGCGGCGGCGCGCTCGGCGCCGCACTCGCCCGCTGGCTCGCCACCAGCGGCGCCACCCACATCGTGATCGCGAGCCGCTCGGCCGAGGCGGCAGCGCGCGCGCTTGCCGATGAGCTGCGGGCGCAGAACGTCACGGTGATGCTGCGCTCGACCGACCTCGGCCGGCGTGACGAGGTCGCCGCATTGCTCGATGCATGCAGCCGCGAAATGCCGCCGCTCGGCGGCGTCTTCCACACCGCCGGCAGCCATGATGACGGCGTGATCGAGACCCAGAGCTGGGATCGCATCAGCGCGGTGCTTGCGGCCAAGCTCGACGGCGCCTGGCATCTGCACGAGCTGACCCGCAGCCAGCCGCTCGATCATTTTGTGCTGTTCTCCTCGGCGTTCGGGCTGCTGGGTGCTCCCGGCCTCGCCGGCTATGTCGCCGCCAATGCCGGACTGGATGCGCTCGCCCAGCATCGGCGCGCGGCGGGGCTGCCGGCGCTCAGCATCAATTGGGGACCGTGGTCCGGCCTCGGCATGGTCGGCGCCGGCGAGCGGGCGACGCGGCGTGAGTGGACCCGGCAGGGCTTGCGCGAGATGCCGGGTGAAATCTGTCTCGCGGCGCTCGGCGAACTCATCAGGACCGATCTGCCGCAGGCCGCGGTGCTGGACGTCGACTGGGCGCAGTTCGCCAGCGCCTGCGCCGACGCGCCGCCTGCCCTGGTCGATGCGTTCGTGGCGCCGCAGCCCAAGGCGGCCGCGACGGCCGGCGCCGTGCCGTTGCGCGTGGTCCGGCCGGAGCCTTCGGCGGACGATCGGTTGCGGATGGAGCTTGCGCGCCTGCCCGCACGCCGCCGCCGTGCTGCGCTCGCCGACCATCTTGCCGGCCTCGTCGCCGCGGTGCTCGGCTTCGCCGGTGCTGCCGAGATCGATCGCACGCGCGGCTTCTTCGCGCTCGGCATGGACTCGCTCGCCACGCTGGACCTGCGCAACCGCATCCGCGCCAGCCTTGGCCACCGCATCGAGCAGACCACGCTGTTCAGGCACGGCTCCGTGGACCAGCTCGCAACCTTCCTCGACGCCGAGCTGTTCGATCGGCCGTCAGAGCTGACCGGAGTGCGGGCATGACGCGACGACGCGCCCCCATTGCCATCATCGGCGCCGGCTGCCGCCTGCCGGGAGGCATTGCCGACCTCGACACCTATTGGGATCTGCTCCGCTCCGGCCGCGATGCCATCGGCGAGCTGCCGGCGGGCCGCTGGGACAATGACGCCCTGTTCGATCCCGATCGCCGCGCGCCCGGCCGCACCTATGTGCGGCGCGGCGCCTTTCTCGACGATGTCGACGGCTTCGATCCAGAATTCTTCAACATCAATCCGCGCGAGGCGGCCTCGCTGGACCCGCAGCAGCGGCTGCTGCTGGAGGTCGCATGGGAGGCGATCGAGAATGCCGGCGTGCCCATCGGCACGCTGCGGGGCAGCCGCACCGGCGTGTTCGTCGGCATCGGCCAGCCGCAATATGGACCGCGCGAGCTCTACGGCGCCGATCCCGCGTGCATCGGTCCCTATTCCGGCACGGGCGCCCTGCTCTGCTTCGCGTCGGGACGGCTGTCGCACGAGCTCGGGCTGAACGGACCGAGCCTGTCGCTCGACACCGCCTGCTCCTCCTCGCTGGTGGCGCTGCATCTGGCCTGCCAGAGCCTGGAGAACCGCGAGTGCGACCTCGCACTGGTCGCCGGTGTGCATCTGCATCTGACGCCCCAGGTCACGCTGTTCCTGTCGCGCACCGGCGTGCTCGCGCCGGATGGCCGCAGCAAGGTGTTCTCTGCCGACGCCGACGGCTTCGGCCGCGGCGAGGGCTGCGTCGTGCTCGTGCTGCGCCGGCTGGAGGACGCTGCCGCAGACGACGTGCTCGGCGTGGTGCGCGGCGCCGCGGTCAATCACGACGGACCGGCCAGCGGGCTCACTGTGCCCAACGCAATCGCGCAGGAGCAGGTCATCCGTGACGCCCTGACGGCGGCGGGTGTACCACCGGAGGCGGTCGGCTATGTCGAGACCCACGGCACCGGCACGCGGCTCGGCGACCCGATCGAGCTTGAGTCGCTCGCCGCCGTGTTCAACACGCCGCAGCGCACGACGGAGCTTCCGCTCGGATCGGTCAAGAGCAGCATCGGCCATCTCGAAGCCGCGGCCGGCCTTGCCGGGGTCGTGAAGACGCTGCTGATCCTGAAGCATCAGCAGCTGCCGCCGCAGCCGGGTGTCGGCACGCCGAACCCCGACATTCCCTGGCGCGCCCTGCCATTCACGCTGCCATCGCGTCTCGAGGACGCGCGCGCCGAGTTGCGCTTTGCCGGCATCAGCTCATTCGGCATGAGCGGCACCAATGCGCATGTCGTCGTGGAGCGTTCAGATCCCAGGTCGGAAGCGGAGCCCGTCTCAGTTGCGCATGCGTCGACGCTGCTGTTGTCGGCGCAAGGACCGCAAGGGCTGACGCTGCTGGCCGGTGCGATGCGCGACCGGCTCCAGGGCGTCAACCAGAATGAATTCGCCAGCATTTGTTCGAGTATGCTTCGGCACAGGACGCCATTGCGACACCGGCTCGCCATCGTCACTGATCAGCCTGACCAGGCGCGAGCCGCGCTCGATGCAGCCGTCTCGGGCAGTCGGCATCCGGCGCTGCTGATCGGCGAGGCCAGCCGCCGCAGCGGAGGCGCGGTCGCGTTCCTCTTCACCGGCCAGGGCGCGCAGCGCCCGGCGATGGCGCGCGCGCTGCACGCCTCCGAGCCGGTGTTCCGCGACAGCATCGAACGCTCGATCGCGCTGACCGCGCGCGAGTTCGACGTGCCGCTGCGTGATCTCCTGCTCGGCGATGTCGATCCCGTCCAACTGCGCCGCACCGGATGGGCCCAGCCGGCGCTGTTCGCATTCGGACTTGCATTGGCCGAGCTGTGGCGCGGCTGGGGCGTGGTGCCGGACGTCGTGCTCGGCCACAGCCTCGGTGAGTACACCGCGGCCTGCGTCGCCGGCGTCTTCAGCCCTGACGACGGCCTGCGCCTGGTGTGCCGGCGTGCGGCCCTGATGCAGTCGCTGCCCGAGGGCGGCGCCATGGCGGCGGTGCGCGCCGATGCCGGGCGGATCGAAGCGCTGGTGCAGCGCTATGGCGGCGAGGTCGAGATCACGGCGACGAATGCACCGCGCAGCGTGACGATCGCGGGCCCGGCGCGGGCGATCGACGATTTCATCGCGCGTTGCAGCCGCGACGGCCTGGCCACCCAGCGCCTCGACGTCTCCCACGCCTTCCATTCACGGGCGATGGAGCCGATCCTCCCCGCGCTCCGACACGCTGTGTCGGACGTCCAGTTCACGACGCCGACCGTCGAGCTGATCAGCAATCTCACCGGCGCCACCGTGAGCGCCGCCGACCTCGCTGATCCCGAACTCTGGTGCCGGCACACGCGCGAGCGCGTGCGTTTCGAGGACAGCCTGCGGCAGCTCGCGGAGCGCGACGTCGCCGCCGTCATCGAGATCGGCCCGCAGCCGGTCCTGATCGGGCTCGGCCGCCAGACCCTGCCCGATGCCGACATGTCGTGGCTGCCGAGCGTCGCGCCCGGCGTCGCCGATGCCTGGCAGATGCGCCATTCGCTGGCCGCGCTCGCGGTCGACGGATCGGCGGCCGATGTCGCAGCCAGCCAGCCTCCGGCGCCACGCGTGCCGCTGCCCAACACGCCGTTCAACCGGCGGCCGATCCGCCTGGCGCCCGCGGCCGCGCCGGCCACGCCGGCACCGAACAACACGCGGGTGATCGGCCGCAGGCTCGCGCTGCCACAGTCGCATGGCGAGGCGCGGTTCGAGACGGAGCTCGCCGGACGCGATCCGTTCCTCATCGAGCACCGCGTGTTCGGCGAGGTCATCGTGCCCGCCGCCTGGCATCTCGCCATGATCTTCACCGGCCTGCGGACACTGTCCGCAGCCGGCCCGCTGACCTTGCGCGACGTGACCCTGGTGCAGGCCGCGCATCTGCCGCCGCAGGGCATCGTCATGCAGCTCGTGCTGACGCCGGAGCCTGGCGGCCATCGCATCCGCCTCATCAGCCGGCGCGCCGATTCCGATCCGTTCGACGACGAGGCCTGGACCACCCACGTCACCGGTCGCGCCGATCTGCCTCTCAGCGCTCCCCGCGATTGGGAGCGGCACGGCGGCGCGCCAGCTCGATCCGGCGCGCTCGATGGTAGAGCATTCTACGACGACCTCGTGGCACAGGGCTTCGACCTCGGACCGTCGTTTCAATGGGCCGATGCGATCCACTGCGATGGCCGCGAGCTGACAGCCGAGCTGCGGCGTCCCGCGCATCTGGTCGATGTCACGGATGCCATCATTCATCCCGGGCTGCTGGACAGCTCGTTCCAACTGCTCAGCCGCTTCTGGGACCGCCGCGACAGCGACATCGCGTACCTGCCGTTCCGCATCGATCAGCTTCGCCTGTGGCCGCAGCGCATCGATGCCGCGCTGGGGTGCGTCGCCTGGCGCGAAGACGGTCTGAGCGCTTCGGGAAATTCTCCGACAGCGGGCGTGCAGCTGATGATGGGCGACACGCCGCTGCTCGAAGCCAGGGGCTTCGTGTTCCGCGCCGCCAGCCGCCGCGGGCTGACTGGTGAATCCACGGCGACCTCCGGCAGAGCCGCAGTCAAGATCGCGTCCCCGACGCCGGCCATGTCCTCCATCGCGGCGCGCCCGGCGACCGACCGCAGCCGCGCTGCAATCGAGCGGCATCTGCGCGAGCTGCTCGGCCAGGTCCTCGGTCTGGCCGATGCCGATACGATCGCGCCGCGGACGCGGCTGTTCGATCTCGGCCTGGACTCTCTTGCCGCCCTGGAGCTGCGCGAAGATCTCGGCGAGCGGCTGGGGGCGCCGCTGCATGCCACCCTGCTGTTCGACTATCCGACCATCGAGGCGCTGCTCGACCATCTCGGCGGCCTGTTTGTGGATCCCGCTGCACGGTCCACACCTGCCATGCCTCAACCGGTCGCGACGGCCGAGATCGACGATCTGTCCGAGGAAGAGGCCGAGCTGTTGCTGCGTCAGGAACTGGAGCGACTGCAATGACGTCATCTCGCCATGATCAGCCGGTGATCGCGACCTATGATGCCGCCGATCTGCCCGCACGCCGGGACGAATTGCTCGAGCGCCGCCAGCCGGCGGTCATCTCCGGCCTGTTCAAGGGACAATTGCTCGGCGAGCTGACCGACGCGCAGAAGGTGCGCGAGGCGCTCGGCGACCTGCAGGTCATGATCGGCGTCAACTACATCGATGCGCATCTCGCCAACATCCGCAACTTCGTGCAGGGCAGCAGCGCCCCGATCGCAATCGACAAGAAGCCGGGCCTGCTGCGCGACTATCTCGATCTGATCGAGCGCGAGCCCACGACGCGCGCGCTCACCAGCGAGCAGCCGACGCCCGAGAGAATCCTGGACGATTGCAATCTCGGTGCGGTCGGAATCGAGAAAGTGCATGGCGGCTACGGCAATCCGCTCGCGCAGCGCAGCGCGAGCGAGGCGCATTCGCTGATGTTCGTCGCCAATGCCGGCAACGCCTCCGATCTCCACACCGACTGGGACGGCCGCGACGTCCTGCTGCATCAGATGTTCGGCCGCAAGCGCATCGTGCTGTTTCCGCCGGAATCCGGCTTCAAGCTGTTTCCCATCGACATCTTCTCGACCGTCGCGGTCAACGCGATGGACGATGCCGAGCGTGCGGCGCTGATCGCCTATGCCGGCGGCGTCGAGGTCGTGGTCGAGGCCGGCGAGACCATCCTGATGCCGGCGTTCTGGTGGCATCACGTCGGCTATGTCGATGCCGCAATGTCGGTGAGCTTCCGTTTCGGCGGCGTGACCGATCCAGATGCGGTCGCCCTGATCGGCAGCGTGCACCGCGATTGCCATATCCAGAACATCGTCGCCGGCACGGCGGATCCGCGCCGGACTGAGGCCTGCAAGGCCGCCGCGCGGCGGCTGCGCGCGGCCGCGGCCGAACCGGCGCCGAGCGCACGCGAGAAGTACCGTGCGATGCGCATACTCGCCGCCGAATGCTATCGCAGCACGCTGCTTCCGGGCGAGCACGCGCCGGCCGAGCCGGTGATCACCGCCGAGGACTTCCTCGACGGCGCGCTGTGCGCCTTCTACCGGCGCCCGCCCAAGGGCCCGGCCTGGCGCCAGCGCATCTGGCAGAAGCGCGAGGCTTTCAACGAGGCCATCCGCCGCTTCGGCCGGCGGCTGGCCTATCAGGCCTGACGTAGCGATGGTCATGAGCAGTCCAGAGCCCAAGGACCCGTCCCTCATCAAGCAGGCGCTGCTGACGATCCGCCGCCTCGAGGCGGAGATCGCGCGCCTCAAGACGCCGGCGCCGATCGCGATTGTCGGCATGGCCTGCCGCCTGCCCGGCGCCGGTACGCCCGCGGAGCTGTGGGACAGTCTCGCCAATGGACGTGACGCAGTGACCGAGACGCCACGGGATCGCTGGGACAACGCCCGCCTCGTCGATCCGGATCCCGCCACGCCGGGGCACATGACCGCGCGCCACGGCGCGTTCTGCGCAGGCGTCGATCGCTTCGATGCCGACTTCTTCAACATCGCGCCGCGCGAAGCCCACGCCATGGATCCGCAGCAGCGTGTCCTGCTCGAAGTGAGCTGGGAGGCGCTGGAGCGCGCCAACCAGGATCCGACCGCGCTCTACGGCAGCGCCGCCGGCGTGTTCGTGGGTCTCGGCACTTTCGACTACGCAACGCTGCAGGCGGCGCCCGAGGATCGCGAGAAGGTCGGGCCCTATCACGTCAGCGGCACGGTGCTCAGCGTGGCCGCCGGCCGCCTGTCTTATGCCCTCGGCCTCACCGGTCCGAGCATGACCATCGACACCGCCTGCTCGTCGTCGCTGGTCGCGATCCACCAGGCCTGCCGCAGCCTGCAACAGAACGAATGCAGCCTCGCGCTCGCCGGCGGCGTCGGACTGATCCTCAGCCCAATCCCGAGCATCGCCTTTTCCAAGGCGCACATGCTGTCGCCGCGCGGGCGTTGCCGCACCTTCGACGCCGGCGCCGACGGCTATGTCCGTGGCGAGGGCTGCGGCGTCGTGGTGCTGAAGCGTCTCGCCGATGCCGAGGCCGACGGCGACACCATCCTCGGCATCATCAGAGGCAGCGCCGTCAACCAGGACGGCGCCAGCGGCGGCCTGACCGTGCCGAGCGGAGCGGCGCAGGAAGCCGTCATGCGCGAAGCGCTCAGCCGCGCCGGCCTCGCTGCGTCGGACGTCGCCTATGTCGAGGCTCATGGCACCGGCACCCCGCTCGGTGATCCCATCGAGCTGCGGGCGATCGGCCGTGTCTATGCCACCGAGCGCAACGAGCCGCTGCTTGTTGGATCGCTGAAGACCAATTTCGGGCATCTGGAAGCCGCGGCCGGCGTTGCCGGGCTGATGAAGACCGTTCTCAGTCTGCGGAACGGCATCGTGCCGCCGCATCTGCACTTCGAGACACCCAATCCGAACATCGACTGGGATCAGTACCAGCTCGCAGTTCCGCACGAGCCGACGCCGTTGCCGCCGGGCCGACGCGTCGCAGCCGTCAGCGCCTTCGGCTTCTCCGGCACCAACGCCCATCTCGTAATCGAAGTGCCAGTGCCCAGCGATCTGCCGGCCAGCACGGCGCGTGGCGGCGACGAACTGCTGGTAGTCTCGGCAAAGTCCGCCGCGGCGCTACGCGGACAGGCCGAGCAGCATGCTGATCTGCTGGAGGCATTGCCGGCGGCCGAGCTCCGCGATTATTGTGCGACAGCCGCGACCTGCCGCGGCGCGTTCGGGCATCGCCTCACGGCTATCGCATCCGAGCCCCGCGCGCTCGCGCGGCAGCTACGCGCCTTTGCACGCGGTGACGCCACCACGCAGGCCGCTTCCTCGGTCGCTCGCAGCGTGAGTGGCGACGGCGAACGAACAACCGACCGCCACGCCGCCGCTGCGGCGTTTCTCGCTGGCCGCAGCGTCGACTGGTCGATGCTCTGGCCACGGCAGAGCTGGCGCAAGCGCGCTGTCGCCACCACGGCGTTCCAGCGGCAGCGTTATTGGTTCGACCTCGCAAGCGGCACGCCCCGCTCTCTGATCGGCGCTCTCGTCCGCTCGGCCGCGCTCGACGCGACCTTGTTTCATTTCCGGCTTGGCCCTTCGCTGCAGCCGCTGCTTGACGATCACGAGGTGCAGGGCGCGATCGTTGTCGCCGGCGCCGTATGGATTGCGGCCGCCCGCGAGGCGGCCATGCGCCTCGGCGTCAGCGGCCTCAGCGACATCAGGCTGCCACAGCCCCTCACGCTGCCGCGTGGCGCTGACGTGGAGGTGGAAATCGCCGTCACTGATGGCGATGCCGATGGCGGCCAGCTCAAACTGATGGGCCGTGCCGCTAATGAGTCGGCATGGCGGCGGTGCCTGACAGCGCGCTTGCAGGACGTCAGCGGGGCTGCGCCCGCGAGCGATCTCGCTGCGCTCCGCGGCGCTTGCCCCGACGCGCTCGATGTCGTCGCGCTCTATGCGCGCGCCCGCCGGTTCGGGATCGCGCTCGGCCCGCGGTTTCGCCATCTGCAGCAGGTCTGGCGCGGCCGAGACCAGGCCCTGGCGCGCTGCGCGCCACTCGATCATCTCACCGCGGATGAAGCAGGTCCGCTGCATCCTGGCTTGATCGATGCGGGCTTTCAATTGCTGCTCGCGGCGCTCGGCGACGACTACAATGCGCCGATCGTCCCGGTGCGTTGCGCCGGCCTGCGATGGACGGGTGGTCCGGACCAGGCGACCGGCTGGTGGCACATGCGCCTGACGCGCCGCGATGCCGACAGCGTCACCGCCGACCTGCGCCTGCTCTCGGACACGGGCGATACGCGGCTCGTGATCGAAGGCTTCGAAGCGCGCGCCATGCCGGCCGACTGGCTGGCCCACGCGGATGCCGCGCCCGACGCCTGGTTCATCGCCGAGCATTGGCGCGCGCAGCGGCTGCACCGGCCCGCCGTCCGCAAGATCGCGGCATCGGTTGCCGCGACAGGCGAACGTCTCGCGGCAACGCCGGCCTACGTCGCCTATCGCGACGGCCAACGGCTGCTCGATGAGGTCAGCCTTTGCTATGCCGCCGGCGCGCTCCATGCGCTCGGCTGGCGCCGTCACCTCGCGCTCGACGGCTCGGTGGAGACGATCGCGGCGCGCTTCGGCATTGCTTCGAACCAGCGCGCCCAGCTCGCGCGCATGCTGTCGATGTTGGCGGAGGCCGGCCTCATCGCCACGACATCCACCGGCTTTGTCGATCGGCCCGACCGGCCGCTGCCGCCGCGCGCGCCCGCCAATTTGCCCGACATCTCGATCGCCGCCGAGTGGCGGCTGCTGTCGCGTTGCGGACCCCGGCTGCACGAGGTGCTCACCGGCAAGCTCGATCCGCTCGAATTGCTGTCGCCCGCCGGCGATCCGCGCCAGCTCGCTGAGCTCTATTCTGAGCCGTTGCCGACGCGCTGTATGAACACGCTGCTGAAGCAGGCGCTGGCGTCCTGGGCCGAACAGGCAGCCCCCGGTCAGATCCAGGTCCTGGAGATCGGTGCCGGGACCGGAGCGACCACGGCCGCCGTGCTCGATGCGCTGCCCAGAGATGCCACACGCTACGTGTTCACCGACATCGGCACCGTGTTCCTGACCGATGCACGCGACCGCTTCGGCGAGCAGATCGAGACGAAGCGTCTCGATATCGAAGCGGAGCCAGCGAGCCAGGGTCTCACGCTGCGAAGCTTCGACATCGTGGTCGCCGCCAACGTGCTGCATGCGACGCGAGACCTTGCCGTCACGCTCGCCCACGCGCGCCAGTTGCTGGCGCCTGGCGGTCTGCTGGTGCTCGTCGAAGCGGTGACGCCGCAGCGCTGGCTCGATCTGACCTTCGGCATGACCGACGGCTGGTGGCGCTTCGATGACGACCGGCGCAAGACCGGCCATGCTTTGCTCGACATCGCCGGCTGGGGCCGGATGCTCACACGACACGGCTTCGACGAGATCTCACCGCTGCTTGGCGCAGAGCCGTTCGGTCAGACCGTCATCCTCGCGCGCGCCGGCCATGTCGTTGCCGAAAGCGAATGGCTTCTCGTGGCCGACGAGGGAGGTGAGGCGGCACGGCTGGCGCAGGTGCTGGCCGAAGCCGGCGCGCAATGCAGCCTGCTGCAACCACCCGAGCTGCATCGCCGTGCGGCCGAAGCGACGGGCCGCGTTCACGTTGTCGACTGCACGGCGCTGGTTGCGGCCGGCGCTCCCGACGTCGCAGTCGAAACCATGCGCGCGGCGATCCTCGACACGACGGCGCGCAGTCTCGCCACCTTGCAGCTTGCTGCAAGCCTGTCCTCGCCCGCGCGCGTCAGCATCCTGACCCGCGGTGCGATCGCTGCATCACCGGGCGACCAGGTCGATGGTCTGGTCGCAGCCTCGCTGCCGGGGCTGATGAAAGTGGCAGCGCTCGAGCTGCCGAATCTGGCCGCACGACTGATCGATATCGACGCCAGCACGACCAGCGCCGATCTGCTGGCCGCGCTCGATTGCGACGAGGGCGAAACGCTTCAGGCGGTCCGCAACGGGCGCCGTTTCGTGCCGCGGATTGCGCCCCCGCCGAAGCGGACCGAGGGTTCGCCCGCCACACTTTCGTTCGACGGCATCCAACTGATCACCGGCGGCTATGGCGGTCTTGGCCTGGCGCTCGCCGAAGCGCTGATCGCGAAGGGCGCGCGCAACATCGCGCTGCTTGGTCGCCGCCCGCCCGATGAGACCATTGCGCGGCGTCTCGCAGGCTGGAGCGCCGCAGGAATCCAGATCCATGCGCTGGTGGCCGACGTCGCGAGCGAGCATGCAATGCAGTCGGTGCTCTCTTCATTGCCCGCCGACGTCCCCATCCGCGGCGTGTTTCACGCGGCCGGCGTGCTCGACGATGCGCTGTTGACTGAACAGTCGCCGGGGCGGCTGGCCCTGGCGTTCGATCCCAAAGTGGCCGGCGCGTTGGTGCTGCATCGGCTGTTTGCGCAGCATGACCTCGGCTGCTTCGTACTGTTCTCCTCCGCCGCATCGCTGCTCGGCTCGGCCGGACAGGCCAGCCATGCTGCCGCCAATGCCTGGCTCGATGCGCTGGCCGCCCATCGGCGTGCGCGTGGGCTTGCCGCAATCAGCATCAACTGGGGCGCCTGGTCGGAGACCGGCGTCGTGGCCGAACACGACCATCAAGGCAATCTGCAGCGCCTCGGCATCGGCGGGATCCGCACCGCGCAAGGTCTCGACGCGCTCTGGCGCATCCTGAAAGCCAATCCGGCGCAGATCGGCGTGGTGCCGCTCGACGTCGATCGCTTCCTGGAGCGCCGCCCGGCGGCGCCTCAACTCGCGGAGCTGCGCGCCGGCCGCGAGCGGCACGTTCCAGCAAAGGCTCGGACGGAGATCGCGGAGCCACGTCCTTCGGATGAGACGCTGCTTGCCAGGGTCCTGGCCGATCTCGCCCGGTCGCTCGGGCGTGATACAGGCGATGGCATCGATCCCGACCGGCGCTTCGCGGAGCTTGGCCTGGACTCCCTGAGCGGCCTCGACCTGCGCAACCGCCTGCAGGGCCGCACCGGCATCCGCCTGCCGGCCACCGTGATCTTCGACCATCCGACACCGCGGCTGCTCGCATCGCATCTCGAAACGATGCGGGCGGATGCGCCTTCCGCCGAGCCCGTTCCGGCAGGCGACACGCCAATCCTGTCCGACGGCGAGCTCGATGCCCTGTCGGAGGACGAACTCGATGCGCTGATCGACATGCTCGCTGCGGAGGGCACCGGCCGTGACTGACAACAATGCCATCAGACTGAGCCCGTCGCGGACCGGGACCGGGATGCCGGATCAGCCTTGCGGACCACAGCTCCATCTGTCCACCCGTGCCGTTCAAGCAACCGCAGAGCGGCAGACTCCGCAGCCCGCGATCCAGCCGGCCTCGACGGTGTTCTTCGACACTGTCGAGACCCTGCACGAAGCCGAGGCCAATCCGTTCGACGTGTTCTTCTATGGCGGCATGGGCACGCCCGCCGTCAGCAGGATCGAGACGGCGGTCGCCCAGCTCGAGCTCGGCGAACGCGCCATCCTGGTGTCGAGCGGCAGCGCCGCGGTGACCGCGGCCCTGATCGCCTTCGCCCGCGCCGGCCAGCATCTCCTCGTCGCCGACACCGTCGCGTCGAGCACCCGCCGGTTCTGCGAGACCGTGCTGCGCGGCCTTGGCGTCGAGATCGAGTTCTACGATCCGGCCGCCGGCGCCGACATCGCCCGGCTGCTGCGGCCGGGGACCTGCGCGGTCTATATGGAATCGCCGGGCTCGCTGTCGCTGGAGATGCAGGACGTACCCGCCATCGCGGCTGCGGCGCGATCGCACGGCGTCATCACCATTCTCGACAACAGCTGGGGCGCGTTCGGCGCGTTCCGGCCGTTCGAGCACGGTGTCGACGTGGTCGTGGTGTCGCTCGGCAAGCAGGCGGCGGGCCATGCCGACCTGATGCTCGGCGCCCTCGTCACCTCGCACCGCCATGCCGCGCGGCTGAAGGACATCGCCGTGCAGCTCGGGCACGTACCCGGCGCGCTGGAGTCGTATCTGGCGCTGCGCGGCCTGCGCAGCCTGCCATTGCGCGGCGAGCGCCAGCTACGCACCACGATCGAGCTCGGCCGCTGGTTCGCCGCACGCGCGGACGTGCGCCGCGTGCTGTGCCCGGCACTGCCTGGCGCGCCGGGGCACGAGCTGTGGCGGCGCGACTGCAGGAGCGCAGCCGGACTGCTGACGATCGCCTTCGCCGCCGAGGCCCGCGACGACGTCATCGCCGCCATCAACCGCCTCGCTCTGAGCCGGCTCGGCTTCGGCTGGGGCGGCGCCGAGAGCCTCGTGCTGCCGATCCTGGAGCCGCCGCCGCGGCAGTTCGCCAAACAGCCGGCGGATGAATTCTGGGTGCGGCTCTCGACCGGCCTCGAGGAGGCTGCCGATCTGATCGCCGACTGGTCGCGCGCACTCGATGGAGGCGCGTAGCGGTCACGCGCCGAGGTCGGCAAGGCTGCCGCCCTGCTCGAAATGATCGAGGAAGATGCCGCCGAGCACGCGCGTGGTGGTCATCGCCGTCAGCGAGAACACCGCGATCCCGTACAGGTTGGCGCCGGGCACCACACGACTCAGCGCCGCCGTGGTCAGGCCGCCCGCCACCACAGGCGCCGCAGCCGCCATCAGGCTGGCAACCATCGGGCGCGCCTGATCGTATTGGAACGGCACGCTGTACTCCTCGGCGAGCTTCTTCAGCATATGCAGCACGATCAGCCCGACCCCGACGGGGCCGGCGAAGGGAATCGGGATCAGCCCACCCGCGGCGGCATAGGCGGCATAGCGCTCGACGATCAGCTGGCCGCGCTGCCGGTGCGGCGGCACGACCGCCGACGACACGCCGGGCACCAGCGCCGGCGCGATCACCTCGTCGACCGGGTCCGAACCGGCATCCGCAGGCGCGGCCTTGGCGTTCGCGCTCTTGCCCTCCGCGACCGCAGCGTCGTTGCCATCAGCGCCGGTGCCGCGCATCTCCCCCATGGTCCGGCCGACCGCTTTCGGCAGCTTGCGGCTCATGCCGCGGCCTCCTGGAGGAACAGACGATCGATCTCGTCGGCGATCGCTGCGATGTCCTGCGCCGCGCGCCCGCCCTCGTCGATCAGCTCCGGCGTCGCGCCATACAGCGCGGCTTCCGGATAGGCGACGCGGTTCTGCATCTCGCTGTCGAGCAGCGGAAAACCGGCCTTCATGATCTCCACGCGAATGTGCTTGGCGATCACCGACTCCCGCGTCGTCTGCGTCAGCAGGCAACGGAACAGCGGCCGCCAGCCCTTGATGCCGTTGACCAGGATCGCAAGCGTGTCGAGCATGGCATCGACATCCAGCGGCGACGGCTTCACCGGAACGATCACGAGATCGGCAGCGGCCAAGGCGCCGAGCGTCGAGGGCGTGCGGAACCCCGGCGTGTCGATGATCACCAGCGCCGATTTTGCGAGCTCCTTGGCGGTGCGCCAAACGCCTTCGGTGGCATCCTCGACGACGCGCAGGCCGGCGAGCGCACGCTCCCGCTCGGCGAGCCGCACCACCGATCGCTGCGGATCGGCATCGACCAGCACCACCCTGCGCCCGGCGAGGTGCCAATGCACCGCTAGGCAGGTCGCGACCGTACTCTTGCCGCTCCCACCCTTCAGCGTGGCCAGCGTGATGATCCGATTGGTCATGTCAGCTCACCCCGGGAGCCCATGCGCGTATCAGGATAGGAGCATAATGCGATGCAAGTCGATTCTGCCATAACTCCTCGGCTTGTCCAACGCGCCCCCTGCCGCTGTCCCCCGCCCCATGCATCGCCTGGCCGAAATGCGCGCCAACGGGCAGCTTTCGCTTGACGGCGGCGGGCTGCGACGGGACTTATCCAGTCCCTCCGTCCGTCGAAGAAGTGCGTTGCCATGGCCGCCGATCCGCTCTCGATCCTCAAGACCGTGTTCGGCTATGACAGTTTTCGCGGACGGCAGCGCGACATCGTCGAGCACGTGATCGCCGGCCATAACGCCTTCGTGCTGATGCCAACCGGCGGCGGCAAGTCGTTGTGCTACCAGATTCCGGCGCTGGCGCGTCCCGGCCTCGGGCTGATCATCTCGCCGCTGATCGCGCTGATGGAGGACCAGGTCGCGGCGCTCCGGCAAGCCGGCGTGAAGGCCGCGGCGCTCAACTCGCGGCTCTGGGGCGCGGAGAAGGATCTGCTGTGGCAGGACATCGAGCGCGGCGAGCTCGACCTGCTCTACATGGCGCCGGAGACGCTGCTCAAGGCGGAGAACCTCGAGCGCCTCAAGACCGCACGACTGTCGCTGATCGCGATCGACGAGGCGCATTGCGTTTCGCAATGGGGCCATGATTTCCGGCCTGAATACCGCGCCCTCGACTGCCTCGCCGGGCTGTTCCCCACCATACCGCGCATCGCGCTCACCGCCACGGCCGATGCGCCGACCCGCGCCGAGATCGTCGAGCATCTCGCCATCGGCGACGGCAACAGCTTCATCGCCGGCTTCGACCGGCCGAACATCCGCTATGGCGCGGCCGAGAAGGTCAACAGCATGCAGCAGATGCTGGCCTTCCTCAAATCGCGCGAGGGCGAGAGCGGTATCGTCTATTGTCTGTCGAAGCGCAAGACCGAGGAGGTCGCGGCCTCGCTCAGCGATCACGGCTTCCCGGCGCTGCCCTATCATGCCGGCATGGAGATGAAGGCGCGGGAGAAGAATCAGCGCCGCTTCCAGCTCGAGCAGGGCCTGATCATGGTTGCCACCATCGCCTTCGGCATGGGCATCGACAAGCCCGACGTGCGCTTCGTTGTTCATGCCGACCTGCCCTCCAGCATCGAGGCCTACTATCAGGAGACCGGCCGCGCCGGGCGCGACGGCCTGCCCTCCGAGACTCTGATGCTGTACGGCGCCGAGGACATCGCGCTGCGCCGCCGCTTCATCGACGAGTCCGACGCGCCCGATGCGCGCAAGCGCACCGAGCGCCGCAAGCTCGATGCGCTGCTCGGCTTCGCCGAGACCTGCCAGTGCCGCCGCCAGGTGCTGCTGCGCTATTTCGGCGACGATTGCGCGCCGTGCGGCAATTGCGATATCTGCCTCGATCCGCCGGAGACCTTCGACGGCACCATCGCCGCGCAGAAGCTCCTGTCCTGCATCCACCGCACCGGAGAGCGCTTCGGCCAGGCGCATGTCGTCGCGGTGCTGCTCGGCGAGAGCGACGAGCGCATCGAGCGGCTCGGCCATGACAAGCTCTCGACCTTCGGCATCGGCAAGGAGCACGATCGCAACGCCTGGCGCTCGATCGTCCGCCAGCTCGTCGCCCACGGCCTGATCAGCGTCGACGTCGCCGGCCATGGCGGCCTGTCGATCTCGCCCGAAGGCCGCCAGTTCCTGCGCGACAGGCCGCAGCTCAGCCTGCGCGTGCTGAAGAAGGCGAAGCGCGACCGCAAGGCCCGGGAGCGGCAGACTGCCGCGGCGTTTCCCGACATCGATCGCGACCTGTTCGACAAGCTGCGCGTGCGGCGGATGGAGCTCGCCAAGGCGCAGAACGTCCCGCCCTACGTCATCTTCCACGACAAGACGCTGGCCGAGATGGCGGCCCGCCATCCACGCTCCGTCGCGGAGCTCGCCAGCATCCCCGGCGCCGGCACGGTCAAGCTCGCGCGCTACGGCGAGGCCTTCGTGGCGGTCATCAACGCGCATGATGCGGGCGATTGAGACCGGCGGCACGTTCGCTGGGCGCGCGCAAGGTCCCTCTCTACCAAGTTCACGGCGGCATTCGAGGTTGCGCAGGGATGGTCATGGTCAGATGCGCCGCTGCATCGACGCGGGTTGGAGATCCTGCTCGCAGCGACAGCTCTTCCGCGCCCTCTCCCGCAGGATCTGCGAAACCATCCGCTCCGTCCCGGTCAGGCCAGTCAGGATCGTCGCACCGACCGCCATGCCCGATCTCAATCCGGTGGGCATCGCCGCCCTCGGCAGGCGGATCTTCAGCGCGATCCGGTCCTCGTCGTCCGAGCCGGACGACGCGCCGATCAGCTCGGCGTCCGCAACATGTCCATACAGCCGGATGGAAGGCAGGCCCGGCACGTCGATCGTGACCGCCTGTCCGATCGCGACATAGGTGATCTCGGAGACCGCGAGGGCAGCGATGATATCGGGCTCGCCCGGCGTGACCACGGCCATCAACGACCGATCTGCCGTCACGACGTCCCCGACATGAAGACCGCTTGCGGCCACGACGCCGGCGACGGGAGCGATGACGTCGTTCAGCGCGACCGTCGCGGCGCGCTCGTCCCGGTGCTCGATCCGTGCCAGAACCTGTCCCGCAACGATCTCCTGATTGTCGGTCACGAGCAGGTCCCTGACCCGGCCGGACACCGCCGACCTGACCGGGACTTCGTTCATCCTGACATAGGCGTCATCGGTGTGGACGAGATACTGGCCGACGGTCACATATTCGACCATCCATGGCAGCGCGACGAGCATTCCGATCATCAGGCCGAGCCCGGCGAGCGGCCACAGCGCACGTCCAGCGGCCCCCCTGGGTGTGGCGCGCGGGTCCGCCGGCGAACGCTCCTTATGCACAATGCCCGGCCGGAATCCGCCCGGCGCTTGCTGTCCGTCCACCGTTCGCTCCTCACGACCACGGCATCGGGCGCGTTTGCTGCCTCGGCGCCGTCCTCGTGACGTGAGGGTCGCGCCCACCGGATGCTCGTGACGCCGATGTGGCGGCTCGCAGGCCGGTTGATAATGGCGCCTGGACCGAATTGGGTCTTCAATTTCTCGAAACAATGCCCGCATCGACGGCACCGCGACGCCACCTCACAGCTCGACACGAGACGGCTCTGACGGCCGCGGCGGAAGCGACCGGTGCAATCCATGATTTCCGACAGGCGTGTCGCCTTCCCTAATCGTCCGAGTGAGGCAGCATGCGAAGCAGCGTCCGGTCCCGGAAGATCCAGTGATGGATCAGCGCGGCGGCCGCATGCATTGCGGCCACGATGACAAGGGTGTGGGCGAGAATTTCATGCACTTCCTTGACGTTGTGAGCAAACGCGCGATCCTTGGGCCAGGGCGACGCGATCTCGGCGATGCCAAACAGCGGCAAGGACTCGCCGCGCGCAAACTGCAACACGATGCCAATGACGGGCACGGCAAAGAGCAGCGCATAGAGAACGTAGTGCGCGAAACGCGCGGCCGGATCCTGCCACTTTCCCATCCATGTGGCGAATTCGGTCGCTTCCGGCGGCGGAGATGGGTCGGCCAGCCGCCAAGCCAGGCGCACCACCAGAAGCATGAGGATCGCGATCCCGGCCGTCACATGGACGAGCAGGCCGGACTCGCGCGGCGCGCCCTTGGGCAGCACGTCACCGAACACCCCAAGCGCCCAGGCGACGGCCACGAGAACGACCGTGAGCCAATGCAGCGTCTGCGGAATCGCGCCGTAGTCCCTCGTCGAGTTGAAGAGCTGCATCTCAGACCTCTGTTAACAAAAGATGCTCCTGGCGCGGCCGTCCCTCGTTGATGTGGATCAAGCCCTTGCAGGTCTGGGTGCTCAGACCGGCGGGACGAGTGCCAGCTCTGCATCGGCCATGACATAGCGGACGTAGCGGTAGTCGCGGATGAAGCTGATCTTGCCGTCGCGCCAGCTCAGCCACATGAAGTAGCTGGGCTGCGGATCGCCCGGGCGTTCGAACACGGCGATCACTTCCCGGCCCTCCAGCCGGGCCGGCGCCAGCCAGACGCCGTCCATCCCGGCATAGATGCTGAAGAACATCCCGACATCGGCCGAGCCGACACGGACGGGATGAGTGGACTGGTGCAGTTTGACGTCGTGCGCCAGCAGCGCACGCAGGCCGTCCCAATCACGCCGGTTGAACAGGCTGACATAGCGTGTCACCGCATCGGAGGCGGGTCTCGCCGCCGGCCGTGCCTCGGCCAGAGCGTTGATCTCGGAGAGCCGCGCCCGGGCGCGGGCGAGATGCGCCTTCACCGAGTCCACCGTCAGGCCGAGCAGCGCCGCGATGTCGGCGAGCGGCTCGTCGAGCACGTCCTTCAGAACGAGGACGCTGCGCTGAGTGATCGGAAGCTCCGCGAAGCGCGACACCGCGGTCCGCACCGCCTCCTCGCGCATCATCATCTCCATGGCATCGGGCACGGTGTCGTCGGCGACGCCGTCGGCCGCCTCCATCGGTTCGGCAGCCCGGATCACACGGCTGCGCAGCAAGTCGAGCGCCCGGTTGTGCGCGACCCGGAACAGCCAGGCGCGCAGCATCGCGACGTCGCGCATCTCGTTCACCGCGACGAGCGCTTTTGTCAGTGTGTCCTGCACGACGTCCTCGCCGTCGATCACCGAGCCCATCAGGCGCGCGCAATAGCGATGCAGCTCCGGCCGCAGCTGCTCCGCCAGGGCCACGAGCTCGGCGCTGCGCACGCCGGGCGAAGCATGTCCGCCGTCACTCAAGCTGCCGCTCCTTCCATCACCGTCACGCCGTCGTCGCCGTTCAGACCGAACACGACACCATCGGCGAAGCGCTGGTCCTCCAGCACGGAGACGACGCGGTCGCCGAACGCGCGCGGCGGCATCGGCGCGCCGAAACGGGCGACGAACGCTTCCGGCGTAATGCCCATCGCGCCCGCATAGGCGCCCGCGGCCGTATCCCCCACTCCCGTGCCGAGGATCATCATGCGCGGCACGATCGCCTGGAAGCGGATGCCGAGCCTGTCGTCCTGCGACACGCCGTTGGCGTATTTCGCCATGAACCAGAGCATGCGCTTGGCGCCGCCATAGCCGCCTGACATCTGTGAACCGCCCACCGCCGCGCCGCTCGATCCGACCAGGACGCGGCTTCCTGATTTCAGGGGGAGCTTGAGCGCCGCCTGGATCCAGTACAAGCCCGCCTTGACGTCCGTGTCCCAGGCGATCGAAAAATCCTCCCACCTCAGCCGATCCAGCCGGTCCATGTGCGGCGTCGTTCCGGCGTTCAAGACCAGGATGTCGGGGCGGATATCGCCGACGATGCGATGCGCGGCGGCCTCGTCGGTGACGTCGGCCGCGATCGTGGCCACGCCGAGGCGGGCGGCGACGGCATTCAACGCGCCGGTTCCGCGCGCGACGACGGTCACCTTGGCGCCGCGATCGACGAGGGCCTCCACGACTCCCAGGCCAAGGCCGCGGCTTCCGCCGGTGACGACGATCGTCTTGTCTTTCAGGCTCATGATGATGCTCCAATGTCGAGATGACATGAAGACGATCGAGGCATCGGAAAAGAGTCAGGCGGCGAAACCAATGCGAGCCCTCTTGCGCAACCGGCCGCCCGGCTGGATGCTCCGGGCACATCGTTCATCATGGGAATCGCTTCATGTCCGTCGACACCGCCGCCGCCACCGATCGTCTGATGCGTTTTCTCGCCGTGCAGGGCGTGACCGGACAGGAAAAGGCGATCGGGCGCGAGATCATGGCGGCGCTGAAGCAGGCGGGGGTCCCGGCCAAGGCGATGCGGCTCGATGATGCCAACACCCGGATTCCGCTGCCGACCGAGACCGGCAACCTGATCGTCGAGCTGCCCGGCCGCGGCACGATGCACAACCAGCCGCGCGTCATGTTCATGACCCACATGGACACCGTGCCGCTGTGCGCCGGCGCGCAGCCGAAGATCTCCGGCCGCAAGATCGTCAATCAGGCCAGGACCGCGCTCGGCGGCGACAATCGCTGCGGCTGCGGCATTCTCGTCACCCTCGCGGCCGAGCTGATCCGCGAGAGGCTCGATCATCCGCCGATCACCCTGCTGTTCTGCGTGCGCGAGGAGAGCGGGCTCTATGGCGCGCGGCACGTCAACACCGACGACCTCGGCGGGCCCGAGATGGCGTTCAACTTCGACGGCAGCTCCGCCTCCGCCGTCACGATCGGGGCTGTCGGTGCCGACCGCTGGGAGGTCGAGATCTTCGGACGCGCCTCGCATGCCGGCGTCGCGCCTGAGCGCGGCATCAGCGCCACCATGATCCTGGCGCTCGCGCTCGCCGACGTCAAAGCCGGCGGCTGGTTCGGCAAGGTGGTGAAGGGCAAGGGCAAGGCCGCGAGGCTTGGCACCAGCAATGTCGGCCCGGTCACCGGCGGCGAAGGCCGCCCCGCGGGCGACGCCACCAACGTCGTGACCGACTACGTCCACGTCCGCGGCGAATGCCGCAGCCACGATGCCAAATTCATCCGCGAGATCACCAAGGCCTACAAGACGGCTTTCGAGAAGGCGGCCAAGCAGGTCACCAACAGCGAGGGCAAGTCCGGCCGCGTCAAGTTCAAGGCCGAGACCGACTATCATCCGTTCCGGATGAAGGAGACCCTGCCCGTCGTCAAGCGCGCCACCGCGGCCGTCGCCGACATCGGCGCCACGCCGACCTTGCGCGCCGGCAATGGCGGCCTCGACGCCAACTGGATGGTCCGCCACGGCATCCCGACCGTGACCTTCGGCACCGGCCAGAACGAGCCGCACACGACAGACGAATGGATCAACCTCGACGAATACGACCGCGCCTGCGCGCTGGCGCTGCGGCTCGCGACGATGGGCTGACACGACGCCGATGCAGGAAGCCTGCGCAACGCCGGCGCGGGACATCGTCACCACCACTTCCCTCCTTCGGGCGATCGATCTGCAGACAAGGCCGAGCGATCTCGCGGCGGCGTACGCCCGAGTTTTGCATGGAGTTGACCTCTCCTACGAAGAAGAGGCGCAGGGAAGACCGGGTATCGGCTGATACCCGCGGTCCGCGTGCAACAAGAAGCACGCGGCAGAACCACAGGTTCAGCCCAATATCCGGCCTTCCCTGCGCGACGGTTTGACAGCTTATACGAGCTCTCCCCGGGGAACGGCTGTCTTGCCCCCGTCGCCTGCGGATCATCACCGCCGGCTTGGCATCAGCACCGCGATGCCAGGACCACACGATTTCGCCGTCGCGTCGCTCCGTTCGTCGGCTCGGCTGTGACACCAGGCTGCGGAGCAACACGCCCATCGCATCTTCCGGCTCGACGCTCGTGACGATCGCGAAACGTCCCTCTTCAGCGAGCCGGGATGTCCGGAAATGTGGAGGTGATTTGCCCGACGTGACAAGGGAGAAGTCCGCGACAAACTGGCACGACGGCCAGTTGGCGCATGGAGGGCATGCGAGGATTGCCCGTCGTGCACATCGGCCGGATCCGCACGCCTGCCGGCGGGCAAACTGCGCTTGCGCCTGGCGCGACCAGACGATTCCGTTCGGCCCATGTCAGACGGCGGTAAGCTTGATGACGTTCACATCACGTGGCGCAGGTCGCATAGGCAGCTTATTGGAGCGAGGAGAGCCTTTGACTCATGACATCGGCGAGAGCCGCGTGACACTCGAGATCGCGGACAACCGGAATCTGCAGGGCTTCAAGAGAGAGTTGCAGGAGGCCTTCTCGGCCGCCGTGATGGACGAGGTCGGCTCGGTCCCGGACCAATCGATCCCCTCCGACGACGACATCGAACAGTCAGTCAACGCGGCGGGCGCCGTGACATATCAAATCCTGTTGGACGGCACACCCGTCGGCGGCGCCGTCCTGACCATCGATCCAATCTCGCATCACAATTCGCTCGATCTGTTCTACATCTCGATCCGGCAGCATGGCCGCGGCATCGGGCAAAGGGCCTGGCACGCGATCGAGGCGCGCTATCCGGACACCAAGGTGTGGCAGACGTTCACGCCCTATTTCGAGAAGCGCAACATTCATTTCTATGTCAACAAATGCGGCTTCAAGATCGTCGAGTACTACAACGCCTACAACCCGCTGCCGCACCAGCCGCCGCTGCAAGGCATGCCTGACGACGGCGACTTCTTCCGCTTCGAAAAGCTCATGCAGGACGGTCGGTGAGCGGATGGAGCACGTTGGCGCTGAGCGATCGATCAGTTGTCTTGCGCACGGTATTTCGTCCGTCAACGCATGCTTTGCGTGGGGGCCGCCGGTGTTGCGGCGACCCGTCGCTTCATCCTCACGGCGCAGGCAAGCGGGCCGGTGCATCTGTTCATGGACGAGCGCTCGTGGTCGGGTCGTCAGCTCTTTCGCTCGAGCGTCGAGACGACTTCGTAGAGGCCAGGGTCGGCCTGGCCGAAAGCGTTGTTGCCCTGGATCAGGCCGCGCGCCATGAGGTGCTCGATGACGCGCGCTGCGGCGTCTTGATCCACGCTTTGCGCGTAGTTCACCACGCGCGTCCCATCCAGGCTGCGATGCAGGCTCGCTGATATCCACCCGTCCACCTTTCGAGCCGCTTCGGCGGCCCTTGCGAGACGGTCGATCAGTGGCTCCTGCTGACGCCGGAGACGTAACGTCGAGGTTCCAGGAAGTCAATCCGCCGACAGACCCACCTCCACGGCGATTCGACGACGCGCACAAGTTCGGTCGGCGACCCGGAACTCCAAAGGGCAGCAGCGGTTCTAATGCGGTGGACCCTGACATTCACTTTGGGAGCGCCGCTGGCACCTGAAGCGAAGTCGGATCCAGCACGGCAACTGATCATCCGTCTACCGGCATGCCCCGCTTCTGACAGTCGTCAACAGTTCTCGGCAGAGCCGGACACCTCAAGACATCCGCCGATCACGGCGCACTTCACTGGAGGCCTGACATGTCGACCAAGAAATCTCTGCTCGGCCGCACGGCCGCAATCGCTTCATTGACTGCACTCGCGATCGGCGCCTTGACCCCGACCAGCGCCGACGCTCGGAATGGGCGCTGGCACGGCGGTGGTGGCGCTGCCGTCGGCGCGGCGCTGGCGGCCGGAGCCATCGGCACCGGTCTTGCGATCGCCGCAAGCCGCGACGCCTATGATTACTACGATGGTCCGGTCTATGGCGGCCCGGCCTATTACGAGGCTCCCGCCTACTATGGCGTGAACCCCCACGCCTATGGCTACTACCGCAAGGGCGAATACCCCTATCAGGTCTATGGCGGCGACAGCCCGAACGCGGTCTGCGCGCAGGGCACGACCTGGAATTGCCGCTGAGGCCGCTTCTGATTGAAACCTCGGCGCGGCACCGGGCGAGGTCTCGTGGCGCTCGCCCGGCGCTGGCCTCCCTTTTCTGCCGTCGTGACCAGTCCCGTAGCCGCCATGAGCGCAGCGACATGCAAGACCGACCTCTCGCCGGGTCGATTCCCCCGACGCCCATTGAGCCGCGGCGGGCGCGACGCGTCGAACGCGAGGCGGATGACCGATCGCGACCTACCGGCATGCACACCCCTGCCCAGATGCGGCGCGCCAGCCGGCATCGTGATCGCTATGCGCCATCCAGCGGAATGACGCCCTTGCTGAAGATGAAGCAGCCGTAGAACCGGCGCTCGCCGGTCGCGATCACGCAGTAGGCGCTCTTGGCCATTTCATAGAATGCGTAGCGCTCGACGCCGACCAGCGGCCACGGCCTGCCTTCGGCGCTGTTCGTCACCGCCTGGACCTCCTGCTGCACCGGCGCCACCTCCTCCGGCTTGCCGACGACCTCCATCCGGATGGCGGCATCTTCGATGAAGGTGTCGAGCGGAAGAACCGACAGCACCGCCTGGACGGCCCTGGCCGCACTCACATTGTCGATGCGCAGCAACTCGCCGAAGACGGTCTGCCGCGCGATCGCATCCGCCGGAAAGTTGGTGTCGCAGATCACGAGACGGTCGCCATGCCCCATCGCTCTGAGCGCGTAGAGCACGTCGGCATTGAGCAGCGGATCGATCCCCTTGAGCATGTGGTCTCCCTGTCAGTCTTCATGGACGGACCATGTCGGTAGTTGCGACCGCAGCCATCGCATTTCGGGCTACGCTCGCCCCTCGCCGACCAGCCGAAGATCGATGCTGCCAATCAGGTCCGCGCGCAGCGCTTCAGCGGCAGCCATCGCCGCCATGGTCTGTCGCAAGGTGCTCACGTTCGATCCGAGCGAAACGATGCCGCCGAGCACCGCGGCAATCGCCCCGAGGACGACGACCGCATTGGACCCGAGCAGGCCTAGTACCGCCCCGAGCAGCAATGCGGCGCCGCCGGATATCACGATCTTCGAGGCCAGGATGATCTTTCGACACCGCTCGGCCATTTCGGCAAGCTGTTCGATCCGCCGCTCGATGAGGGAGATTTGATCGCTCTGGTCGTCCTCATCCATCAGACCAACTGTTCTCCACGGTGTTTGCTTTGGGCTAATTCCGTCCCGCCCACCAACGTACGGCCATTGACTGGACATTCCAAGAGATGGTTTGCAGCGGTGAGGAATCGACCTTGATGAAGCTCGCGATCATCCGACATGGTACGGTGTTGGATCACGCCAACACATGACATTTGGCTTTGCCACGGCGCGACCAAGGCGAGGAGGCTCTCGAGGCTAGGCCGGCACGGGAACCCCGGCCTTCTTCTCCAGCGCCGCCACCCGGTCGCGAAGGCTGCGGATCTCCGCGACCAGGTCGAGGACGTCCGGCGCGGGTTGATGCCCGATCATCCCGACATGGGTCGTGGTCACACGAATGGTCGACGAGTTGATCTCCATGCTGGTGTGGGAACTCGCAACTGGACCCGGTTGCAGTGCAGGCGTTGCGGGGACTGCGATCGTAACGCCACCGGCCACAATTCCGTCAGGAGCGGCAACGGTTTTCTCGAACCGCGCGGCGCCTTTGACGGTCACGTCTTCGAGTTTCGCAGCACCGTGAATCGAAACGCCCCCCGCGTAATGCTTGCCATCGTTGAGAACAAGTTCGTCTGCCTGGGAGTGCGAGAGCGCCGCGCGCGCCGCCGGGGGCACCTTCGGGCTCTGGAGCTGCACCGTCTCGACGTTGCATACCATCATCGCTCGCCCCAGCCAGGCCGGAGCCAGCAAGAGACGCCCCGCGTGGGCCTCCGCGCCGTCAAACTCGATTCTGAGCATGCCGGGATAGCCCTGCGCGTCGACGGGAATCCTGACGTTGCCGCTCTGCAGCACAGTCGTTGATCCTTCCAGGATGACCGACGTGTCGGTGAGTTTGATGTCGCTCGTCATGTTCGCCGCCTCCCGTTGAAGATGTAACTTAAAATATCGTCAACTCGGCCGCCGCGGGTTGATTCACGTCAACGCTCCATCGGCTGGCGCCTGCGACCGTTAGCTATCAAGTAGGATGTTCTGGCGCGTGACAGGCCGCGCTTAGAACATGCGAACTGGCGGGGTCTTGAAATGCCCAATGATCTGCACACCGTCCTGAGCGGCATTCACGGATTGAAGGTCGACGCAGTCGAGAGGTCGGTTCCGGCCTGCGCGGACCATGCCTTTGCCTGGGCAGGCAAGCTGCTCGCCGCCCCCCATCCTCGCGCCCGCGCCGATTTCGGCTCGGCTCATCAGCGGGCCTGGCTCGATGCCATGAGCAATCTAAGTGCATGGAAGACACGGCAGATCGATCTGAACCTGCCGGCATCGGAGAAGCTGCTGATTGTCGGATGGTACTTCCCGGAGCTCGCGAGCCTGCTCGGCACTGCAGAAAAAAAGCGTGTGATCGTTCTGGTCTCGAATGATGCTCCCTGGCTCTCCGAGCTGAAGGACGCAGGCACCACACTGAACTTCCGGGCCGAAGGCGGTGCGGCGGCGCTCGCCGCGTACATGCGCGAAGGCCGCAACGTGTTCGCGATGATGGACAACATTCATCCGGGCACCGAGTTCATCCGCAGCCCATTCTTCGGGCGCCCCGCCAAGACCCCGGCCGCCATTCTGAGGCTTGCGATCCGCAACGGCTACACGCTGGCGCTGATAGCGCCCAGGGACAACCGTGTGGAGGTGGTGGCGACACTGCCCACCGCCGGCAAGCAGCCGGAGGATCTCGCTGCCTGGGTGAACCAGAAGATCGAACAGGAGGTCAGACGGGCGCCGGAACGCTGGCTGTCCTGGCCGACGCTCGCCTACCGCTTCCAGGCAAGCTGATTCACCAGTCAGGAGGACGCGCGCATGCCCACCACGTCGTTCAATCAGCTCGCGCAGCAGGCCGACGCACTTCACCCGCCGCAGTCGCTGCACAGCCTCTTGTCCAGGCTGCGCTACCCCGGAGCGGCACCGGGAACGACCCTGCCGACGGCTTCGTTCGCCGACGCAGCTTGGCGCCTGTCGGGCCCCTCCACGACACGAATTTCATTCTTGCACTACAACATCTGGTGCCTGCGCGCGAAGATCGGACTGAAGGAGATCGTCGCCGCTGCCGGGGGAGTGGGCCACTTCGCGGCTTGTCTCGGGGTCTCGTCGGCCGAGTTCATCGGCAAGGCACTGGAGATGGTCGGGGCCGACATCGGAGATGTCTGCGACCGCATCTTCCCACCGATCGTGGAAGTCTGCGGCGTTTCCGTCAACCCGCTGAACGATGCCTGCAAGCTGGCGGGCGACTGCCTCTCGCTCGGCGGATACATCATCGAACATCTCAGTTCCGACCTCGACTGGCTGATAAGCCTCTTCTCGATCCCGGAGGAGGTCGTATTCGAGCTGCTGATGCAGATGGTCGAGCCGGTACTTGGCGTGTTCGAAGTGAGCGCCATGGAGAAGCCGGTTATCCCCGAGCGCGCCGACGAAATCGGCCGGAGGGTGTTCGCCTACGACCTCGTATCGCTGGTCGAGGCTTGGGACCAGGATACGAGGGATAAGATCCTGGCACATGGCACCGCGCAGCATGTCGAGGGACCGACCGGCTCCCTCGCCTACAAGCAGCTGCAGAGTGGGATTCTCGTACTCAGCCCGACGCGGACGATCGAGAATGGCGGCGGGCATGTCTATGCCGCGGACGGCGTGTCGCGAGTCATGCCCGGCGGATGCGAGATGAGCTACATGTTCGATTCCGACAAATGGGCGAACAAGGGGGTGCAGCTCACGCGTATCCCGGTTGGCTTTGGTGCGATCGAGCTATATTCGACGCATGTTTATGCCGGCGACGGCGGCCTTCTGTCGCCCGGCCCGACCGACGCGGAGAAGATCGACGTCAGGCGCAGGCAGATTGACGAGTTGATTGCCTTCATCAAGGCGACGCACCTTCCATCCAACGTGGCCATTGTCGCCGGAGATTTCAACATCGGCGCGGACACCGACGAATACCACAATCTGGTCGCGGCGATGGAGCAGGCCGGCTTTTATGACCTGTGGACCGTCCCGTTCGATACGATGAAAAGCGATGGTTTGACCGACCGTCACGGCGAGGGCGACGAGCCGATCTACAACGACTTCAATACCAACTGTAAGGTCTATCGCGCCAGCGAGGCATATCGGCAAGCCTACGATCCGGCCCTTGCCACGCCAACGATGTCGGACGATGTCGATTACTACTGCGACGACATGCAGCCGGACGACGCGAATCCCACCGGATCCAGGATCGACTACCTGTTCATGGAACGTGCGACTGCATTTCACGGCTTCAATCTCGACGTCTCGCGTGTGCGCCGGCGCGCTTTCAAGTCACGCATTCGCTGGGTCGTCACCCCCGGCCCGCAGGACTATCTCTCGGACCACATCGGATTGGAGACGACTTTGTTCGCCAGCCCAAGGCACTGACCCAAGATGCGTTTCGGCGGAAGCGCATCATGATCTCATCCCTTTGTTGGAGCATGATCTCCGCGGAAAACATATTTTTGATTTTCCGAATTACACTCCAGCTGGAGCCGAGCAGGCTCGCGTGCGCCGAGCTGATATCGCGCGATTGCACGGCCCGCTTGTCTCAGGGCAGCTCGGCAGCACGGTGGCACGCAACGTAATGATGTGATCCGATCGCATCCAGAACGGGGAGCCGCTGCGAGCATTCGTCGATCGCCATCGGGCAGCGCTGCGCGAAACGGCAGCCGGGCGGCGGGTCGACCGGGCTCGGCGGATCGCCCTTGACGAGATAGCGGCGCTTCAGGTCCTCACGCATCGGGCCGGGCGGCGCGGCGGCCGCAATCAGCGACCACGTATAGGGATGACGGGGCGCGGCGAAGATGTCGGCCGCCGGCGCCTGCTCGACGATCTTGCCGAGATACATCACCGCGACCTCATCGCAGAATTTCTGGATCACGCCGAGATCGTGCGAGATGAAAATGTAAGTGAGATCACGCTCGCGCTGCAGCCGCTTCAACAGATTGAGGATCTGCGCCTGGATCGCCACGTCGAGCGCGGACACCGCCTCGTCGCAGACGATCAGGTCGGGCTCCGGCGCCATCGCCCGAGCGATGCACAAACGCTGGCGCTGGCCGCCGGAAAACTGATGCGGAAACAGGTCGGCGGCTTGCGGCGGCAATCCAACCTCGGCCAGCAGCCTGCGCACCCGCTCGTCGCGCTCGCTGCGCGTCCCGATTCCGAGCAGATCGAGGGGCTCGCGGATCTGATCGCCCGCGCGGCGGCGCGGATTGAGCGCCGAGAACGGGTCCTGGAACACGATCTGCAGATGCCGCCGCACCTCGCGCAGCGGCTGGCCGGTGAGGCCCGCAATGTCGCGGTTGCCGAACACGATCTGGCCGGATGTCGCCGGCACCAGCCGCATCACGGCCTGCGCGGTGGTCGACTTGCCCGAGCCGCTCTCGCCGACGATGCCGAAGGTGGTGCCGCGGCGAACGCGAAAGCTGACGCCGTCGACCGCGTGCACGAAGGACGGCTTGCCATGGCGGCGGCCGGCCGGAAAATGCACGACGAGGTCGTTGACGTCGAGCAGCACCTCTTGGGCGCCTGTCCCGCGGATGGCTTCCGCCATGCTCATGCCGCGATCTCCGTCCTGCGCCAACACGACACGGCGTGCCCCGGGGCAATCGGCTCGAGCGCAGGCTGCAGCTTCGCACGGCAGATGTCGCGGGCCAGCGCGCATCTTGCGAGAAAGGCGCAATCGGCACCGCGCGCGCCGAGTGGCGGCACCATGCCGGGGATCTCGCCGAGATCGACCCAGGGCCGCGGCGGCTCGCCAAGGGCGAGGTGCGGAACACAGTTCAGCAGACCCCGCGTATAGGGATGACGCGGCGTTGTCGCGATCGCGTCCGCGGCCCCCGCCTCGATGCAGCGTCCGGCATAGAGCACCAGCATCTCGTCCGCGAGCTCTGCGACCGCGCCGAGATCGTGGGTAATCAGCAGGATCGCCGTGCCGGTGCTGCGTTGCAGCTCGGCCAGCAGGTCGAAGATCTGCGCCTGCACGGTCACGTCGAGCGCGGTGGTCGGCTCGTCGGCGATCAGCAGCTTCGGCCGCCCGGCCAGCGCCATCGCGATCATCACGCGCTGGCGCATGCCTCCCGAGAGCTGGTGAGGATAGGCATCGATCCGCTGCCCGGCCGCGGGAATCTGCACGGCGCGGAGCAGCTCGATGGCGCGCGAGCGCGCCGCCGCGCAATCGAGCCCCTGGTGCCAGCGCAGCACCTCTCCGATCTGATCACCCACGGTAAACAGTGGATTGAGCGCCGTCATCGGCTCCTGGAAGATCATCGACATGGCGCTGCCGCGCAGGCTCCGCATCTCCTTCGGCGGCAACGCCAGGACGTCCCTGCCCTCCAGCACGATGCGGCCGGAGGTGATGACGAAATCCTCCGGCAGCAGCCGCATCAGGGCCAGCGCCGTCATGCTCTTGCCGCAGCCGGATTCACCGACCAGCGCCAGGGTCCGCCCCGGTGCGACCGTGAACGACAGGTTCTCGATCACCGGGACGAGGCGGCCGGCCCCGTTGCGCATGCTGACGTTGAGATCATCCACTTCGAGCAGCGCACTCATCACGACCTCCGCCGCAGACGCGGATTGATCGCGTCGTTGAGACCGTCGCCGACCAGGCTGATCGCGAGCACCGCAAGGAAGATCGCCGCTCCCGGGAACATCACCGCCCACCAGGCATCGAGAATGTAGTTGCGGTTCTGGCCCAGCATCAGTCCCCAGCTCATGACGTTCGGGTCGCCCAGACCCAGGAAGCTCAGCCCGCCCTCGAACAGGATCGCGACGCCGATCGCCAGCGTCGCCGACACGATCACCGCGGGCAGCGCATTGGGCAGCAGCACGCGCAGGATCAAGTTCGCGTTGGAGGCGCCCGCCGCGCGCGACGCCTTGACAAAATCGAGATCGCGCAGCCGCATGAATTCCGCCCGCGTCAGCCGCGCCACAGAGGTCCAGCTCACGCCGCCGATCGCAAGCGTGATCGTGGTCAGCTTCGGCCCGAACAGTGTCACCAGCACCATCGCGAACAGCAATGGCGGCAGGATCTGGAAGAACTCGGTGATCTTGACCATGGTGGCATCGATCGCACCGCCGAAAAAGCCGCCGACCGCGCCGATGACGAGCCCGATCGCGATCGTGATGAGCGCCGCGACGGCGCCGACGGCGAGCGTCGCGCGCCCACCATGGATGAGGCCGGCCAGGACGTCGCGTCCGAGATAGTCGGTGCCGAACCAGGCATCGGCATCCGGCGGCATGAACGGGGCGCCGACGAGATCGAGCGGATCGACTGGATAGAGCGATGGCCCGACCACGGCCACCAGAATGATCAGGATCAGCATGCAGGCGCCGGCGACGCCCGACGGGCTCTTAATGAACTGCCGCAGCGCCAGGCGGCCCGGCGACGCGGCGGTTCGCGCGGGCAGATCGGCCGGCGACGTCGACACCTGCGAGGTGCTCTCGATCACCGTCATCGCCGTCCTGTCCGGATTCGCGGGTCAACGAGGCGGTAGACCACGTCAGTTAGAATGTTGGCGGTCATCACCATCAGCGCAGAGAAGAACAGCACCGCCATTAGGGTCGGATAGTCGCGACGCAGGATGGAATCGAACACGAGCCGGCCCATGCCGGGCCAGCTGAACACGGTCTCGACCAGCACGGCGCCGGCGAACAGATTGCCGAACTGATGGCCGGCGACGGTGACGATCGGGATCAGCGTATTGCGCAACGCGTGTTTGCCGACGACCAGCCATTCCGGGAGCCCCTTGGCACGGGCGGTTCTGACATAGTCGGCCGACAGCGCCTCGATCATGTTCACCCGCGCCAGCCGGCTGTATTGCGCGATGAACACGAGCGCGAGCGTCAGCGAAGGCAACACCAGATGGCGGCCGACATCGAGCGCGTAGGCGAAGCCCTGCTTGGGATTCACCACGTCGGTCATTCCGACCACGGGGAGGATCGGCCATACCGAGCCGAACAGCAGCAGCAACATCAGCCCGGTCCAGAAGATCGGCGCGGCATAGCCCGCCAGCGAGACCACGGTGACGGCGTGGCTGATGGGGCCGTTCGGCCGCCGCGCGCTGACCACCCCGAGCAATGTGCCGATCGCGAGCGCTCCAGACAAGGCGCAAAGGGTCAGATAGAGCGTTGCCGGAAGCCGCTGCAGGATCAGTCCGAGCACGGGCTGGTTGAAGTAGTAGGAGTAGCCGAAATCGCCGACGGCGACGTTCGCGAGATAGATGGACAGCTGCTGCAACAGGCTCTGGTCGAGGCCGTATTTGGCCCGCAGTGCCGCGACGACCTCCGCCGATGCGCCGCCCATCTCGCCGGCGATCACCTGGACGGGATCGCCGGGAGCAAGATGGATCAGGCAGAAGTTGAGCACCAGCACGGCGATCAGCAGCGCGACAGCATTGATGATCTGCCGGGCCAGATGGGTGGCGAATGCCATGGTGCAGCAAGTCTCCTCGTGGCTCTCACGAAACCGGGGATAGCTCCGCCTCAGGTCTTCGGCGGCGTTTCCCAGTAGAGCTCGTCGAGCGGCGACATCATGCCCCAGATCGAGTTCGGGAGATTGCCGAGCCCCTTGGCGAAGGCATTGTAGTACGGGCTGACGTTGATGAAGTAGATCGGCACATCCGAGACGACGATCTTCTGGAACTCCGAGTACAGCGCCTTGCGCTTCTCGGGCGAGGTTTCGACCGCCGCCGCCTGCAACAGCTCGTCCACCTTGGGATTGGAGTATTGCTGCGTGTTCGACCAGATGACGCCCTTGCGGATGTTCGACGTCAGATAGGTGCGGTTGACGCCGATCACCGGGTCACCCCAGTTGTAGACGGTGTCCATGGTGAGGTCGAAATCGAAGTTCGAGACGCGCTGCGCCCAGGTCGGGAAATCCGGCGCGGCGCGCACCTCGAGATTGATGCCGACCCGCTTGAGCTGCGAGCGCAGGTACTCGGCGACGTTGCGCTGTTGCTCGTCGCCGCCCGGAATGTAGTCGATGGTCAGCGAGAAGCGCGAGCCGTCCGCCCCCTTGGCGTAGCCGGCAGCATCCAGCAGCGCGGCCGATTTGGCGTAGTCGACCTTGTAGGGTTCGACGGCGGCTTCGGCGAGCGGCGAATCCGGTGCGATTGGCCCCAGCGACGGCGTGGCCTTGCCGCCCATCAGCTTGGAGACGATGAAGTCGCGATTGGCCGCATAGGCGATGGCCTGGCGCACGCGGACATCATCGAGCGGCTTCTTTTTGGTATTGAAGGCAAGCCAGTTGAGCGGGCCGACGCCCGCCATGCCCTTGTCGGTCACGACAAGGTTCGGCGACTTTTGCAGACGATCGATGTCGCGCGCGCCTGCGATGAAGGGAAACGCGTTGAAATCGCCGCGTTCCAGCGAGACGACGGCCGCATTCTGATCCGACACCAGCCTGACCACGATCTTGTCGAGCTTGGGCCGGCCAGGGATGAAGAACTTGTCGAATTTCTCCAGCGTGTAGTATTCGCCCTGCTTGTACTCGGTCAGCTTGAACGGGCCGGACCCGATCGGCTTCAGATTGGCCGGATGCGTCTTGAGGTCCTGGCCGTCGCCATAGATGTGCTTGGGAAGGATCGGCATCAGCGCCGGCGACATCGCCAGGAGCAGCGACGGGCTCGGGTTTTTCAGACGGAGGATGGCGGTCGCGGGATCAGGCGTCTCGACCTTGTCGACCGCCGCCAGCATCGTCTGGAACGGATGGTTGGCCTTGATGGCCATGATCGAAAACGCGACGTCCTCGGACGTCACGGGGTGGCCGTCGTGGAAGACGGCGTCCTTCACCAAGTGAAGCGTGACTGAAAGCCCGTCAGCCGCGACCTCCCAGGACTGCGCCAGATAAGGTTGCGGATTCCACTTGTCGTCATAGCGCAGCGGGCTCGCGAAGATCTGGGCGGTCGGCATGGCCGTCGCCATGCCCGACTGCACGGCGCCGTTGAAATGCCGCGGCACCTGCGTGGTCGCGACCACCAAGGTGTTGCTGCCGGATGACTGCGCCTGCGCCGCGGGGGATGCGGCCGTGGCCGCGACGAGACCGAGAGCTCCGAGCACAAAATGTCGTCTGATCAACATGGCTATCCCGCTTCCTGATTCACGACCGGGTGGATGATGAGAAACTGGCTGGTGGTCCAATGAGCTCTGATGTCATCGCGTCACGCTGCGGTAGACAAAGCACGGTCGAGGATCGCGTCGAGCTCGTGATCCGATGGCAGATCCGCGGTCCCCACGCCGGCGAGCGTGATCGTCTCGGCCGCCGTGGCGCCATCCTCGGCCGGCGTCAGCGACCAGTTGCGTGACACCAGTTGGAACACCTGTGCGCGGCCGTCGCCGTCGACCCCGCAGATTCCCTTCAGCCGCAGCAATTCGCGCGGCAGGGCGCCCACCGCGGCGGCCAGCCTGTCGCGGTCGAAACGCCCGGCGCGCTGATAGGTCCAGCGACGGAAGTCGTTCTCGTGGTCGACCGTCTCCGCGACCAGATCGGCGCGGAAACGCGCCGCCCGCCCCCGCCCGAAGACCGCCTGATGCACAGGCGTCAGGGTCGACAATTGTTCGATCGGCACATTCGGCCGGATGGCGCCGATGGCGGCGCACGCCGCCTTGCGCTGGCTCTCGCTGGCCAGATCGCATCTGCTCAGCAGCACCACGTCGCATTTGGCGAACTGATTGCGGATGGTCTCGCCGATGTGCCGGTCCTCGCACTGCACCGTGATGCGGGTTGCATCGGCCAGCACGACGACGCCGTCGAGCTGCAGCGACGGCTCGACCAGCGCGATCTCCGCGATGCGCCAGGGATCGCCGACGCCGCTGGCCTCGATCACCACGCGATCGAAGCGCCCGATATCGTCGAGCAGCCGCGCCAGCGTATCGAGAAAGCCCGTCCCGATGCTGCAGCAGACGCAGCCATTGGAGAGCGACATCGTCGTGCCGTCGTGGCTGCGGATCAGCGCGGCATCAACATTGATCTCGCCGAAATCGTTCACCAGCACGGCGCAGCGCTCGGTGCTAGCCGACAGCAGACGGTTGAGCAGCGTCGTCTTTCCGGCGCCGAGAAAGCCGCCGATCACGGTGAACGGAATGGGCGCGGATGCCGTCATGCGCGCGGCGCTTCCTTGACGATGCCGCCGACGACAGTGCCCCAGACCGCAACGTCCTTCAATGTCTCCGGCGCGACCGTCAATGGATCCTGCTCCAGGACCGCGAAGTCCGCGTACTTGCCGGTCTCGATACTGCCGATGAGATGATCGAGCTTGAGCGTGTAGGCTGCGCCGATCGTGATGGCGTTCAGCGCCTGCGCCACGCTCAGCGCCTCGGTCTCGGCGCCGAGCTTGCGGCCCGACGAGGAGACGCGGTTCACGGCGCACCACGCGGTGAACAGCGGCGACAGCGGTGTGACCGGCGCATCTGAGTGGATCGAGTAGGGAACGCCGATCCGCTGTGCCGTGCCTGTCGCATCGAGGCGGTTCGCCCGCTCTGGTCCCATCGTCAGCTCGTAGTGGGAATCGCCCCAGTAGAAGACGTGATTGGCAAACAGGTTGACGCAAAGACCGAGCGCCTTCATGCGGCGGAACTGCGCGGCGTCGGCCATCTGGCAGTGCTGCAGCGTGTGGCGATGATCCAGCCGCGGGTGAGCGGTCTGCGCCTTTTCCACGGCGTCCAGCGCAAGCTCGGTCGCCTCGTCGCCATTGGTGTGGATGTGAAGCTGGATGCCGGCCTTGTGGTAGAGCTCGACCAGGCGCGGCAGCTCCTCCGGCGCGATGTACCAGAGGCCGTTCGGCGCGCCGTTGTGATATCCAGGCCACCGTAGGCGGGCCGTGAAGCCCTGGATCGACCCGTCGACGACCAGCTTGACAATGCCGTAATGCAGCTTGTCGTTGCCGGACTCGCGCAGCGCCGCGATCTTTTCGATGGCCTTGTCCGGAGGATGCGTGGCCGAGGCCAGCGCCGGTACCAGGCGCACACCGAACTCCGCCTGCTGCGTCGCGGAGCGATAAAGGTCCAACGTGTTGTCGGTGAGATCGTTGTGCAGATCGGTGATCGTGGTGACGCCCTGCACGCAGGCCGATGACGCGTAGCGCTGCACGTCGGACATGGTCAGCAGCTCCGACAGCGGATTGCCCACCAAGCGGAACGCCCGCAACCGGGCTGCGATACCCTGCAGTTCGCCGCTGGCCAGACCGCCGGCTCCGGCGACGACACCGGAGATGTCGGTGGCATGCAGAAGCTGCGTGCGCTCCAGCACCAGCGTGTTGACCACACTGATATGGAAGCTGGCGTGGATCACCATGATCGGCCGCGTCGTCGAGACCCGGTCCAGTGCTTCGCGCGTCAGCTTCTCACCACCGATATGCAGCGGATCGAAACCCCATGCGAACAGCGTTGCGTTCGGATCAGCCATGCCGGCTTCGGCCTCGCGGAGGCGTGCCACGATCGCATCGATGTTGGGAACGCCGGCGACCGCCCTGCCCTCCGGCGAGCGCCGTTCGAAGGCCCCGACATAGGGCAGCGACCACATCATGCCTTCCATGATGTGGCTGTGGCCCTCGACGAACCCAGGTAACAGCACCTTGTCGCGGAAGCGCGTGTCGATCCGACCATCAGGAGCGAATTGCGCGATCTCCGCTTCACTGCCAACGGCAACGATCCGCCCCTCCCGCACCGCAACGTGCGTCGCAAACGGGCGTGACGGATTCATCGTCACGATCCTGCGGGCCGCGTAGACGACGGTATCTGAGCTCACCGCGAACTCCCTCAACTTCCCAAGCCGTTGTCGAAACCTGCGGTGTCGGATGGGTCCAGGCCAGCGCCAGATGCCATGCACAAATGGAGCCAGCCCATGCGAGCCACGCCCGCAATCATTCCGCTATGGCGCGGTTTTTGCTTTAGTTTGAGCGCCTCACGGCTTTCAGGACCAAATACCTCGATGGCAAAATTCGCGCCCCTGCTGCGATCCCAAGCGACCGGACCGGCTGTTCCGATCCATGACGTGCTGTTCTGGATCTCGCTGTTCGACGGCCTGGACCGCGGCGGCACCTTCCTGCAGCTTCAGATCCGGCAGATGATCGTGACCGCGATCGAGGACGGCCGTCTGCCGCTCGGCGTCCGCATGCCGTCGAGCCGCGATCTCGCAGCCCTCCTGAAGGTATCGCGCAACACCATCGTCATCGCCTATGAGCAGCTGGTCGACCAGAACTTCCTGGTGTCGCGCGAGCGCAGCGGCTACTTCGTGGCCGGCCTGCCCAAGCACATCGGCGAAGCCCGGCAGCCTGCGACGGAGGTCTACAGCCGGCGCTGGACCGAGCGGTTCGCGCTGCAGCCGTCGGCGCTTCGCAATATCGTCAAGCCGCTCGACTGGCAGACCTATCCCTATCCCTTCATCTTCGGGCAGTTCGACCCGAGCCTGTTTCCGACCAACGACTGGCGCGAGAGCGCGCGCGCGGCGCTCAGCGTCCCCGAGATCAACAACTGGGCGCGCGACATGATCGACGGCGACGATCCGGCGCTGATCGAACAATTGCAGCGGCAGGTGCTGCCGCGCCGCGGCATTCGCGCCCGTGCCGACGAGATCATGCTCACGATCGGAGCACAGCACGCCCTCTATTTGATTGCGAAGCTGTTCCTGCAGCCCGACACCCCGATCGGCATCGAAGATCCCGGCTATCCCGACGCACGCAACATCTTCGGCATGATGACGTCGCAGGTTGTGCCGCTTCGGCTGGACGATCAGGGCCTGGTCCCTGACGAGGCGTTCGCGCGCTGCGCGCTGGCCTATGTCACGGCGAGCCACCAATGCCCGACCACGACCGCGATGTCGCGGGCGCGGCGCGAGGAGATTCTCCAGGTCGCTCGCGAGCGCGACATCGTCCTGATCGAGGATGATTATGAAAGCGATCTGATGCCGGAGGGCAGCAGCCTGCCGCCGCTGATGAGCCTGGACCGCGACCAGAGCGTGCTCTACGTCGGCAGCCTGTCGAAGGCCTTGGCCCCCGGCCTGCGGCTCGGCTACGTCGTGGCGCCTGCGCCCGTCATCCGCGAGTTGCGCGCGTTGCGCCGGCTGATGCTGCGCCATCCGCCGCTGAACAACCAGCGCGTCGCGGCCTTGTTCATCGGTCTCGGGCACTACCGCTCCCATCTGCAGCAGGTCGGCCGCGTGCTGCTCGAACGCGCCACCCTGCTCGACGCGCTGTTGCCGCAGGCGCTACCGGGCTGCACCTGGTCGCGCGGCCCGGGCAGCACCAGCTACTGGATCACCTGCCCTGCGGGAACGAACGCGGTGCGGCTGTCGGAGGTGGCGCGCGCCGAAGGCGTGGTCATCGAGCCCGGCGACGTGTTCTCGCTCAACCCGGATGCGACGCGCAACTGCTTCCGTCTCGGCTTCTCCTCGATCCGCACCGACCGGATCGCACCGGGGATCGCCAAGCTCGGCCAGATCTTCGCCCGGCACATGTCATCACAAAGTCCCTGAGCGGCTACAGCAGGTCGCTCAGCCCCTTGAGCGCGCTGCCGAGCGCGACCACCGCGAGGCTTGCCATCGACACCCGGCGGTGCAGCGTGTCGCTGCCGCGATGGAAACCGAGATCGCCGAGCCAGGTGCCGACCAGCATCACGGGAATGCCGAGCGCGGTCAGGACCGCGATATGCAGGTCCACGAGATCGAACCATGCGAGGCTGGCGGTCGCAACGATCGAGGAGACGAGGAAGAACACCATCATCGAAGCGCGCGCGGCAAACCGACCGAATGCGCCCGCGTTGTAGTAGACGATCACGGGCGGCCCGGGCATGCCAGCAAGGCCGTTGAACAGACCGGCCGCAAGACCGACCAGCGACGTGATCCACCCCGCCGGCGCCGCCGCCATCCGAAACCCCGCATTGAGCAGCACGACCGCGCCGACGGTGATCAGCGCGATGAGAATGCGTGCCACTGAGGCGGATACCACGCTCAGCACCAGCGCGCCGATCGGCGAGCCGATCAGGCCGCCCAGGATCAGCCAGCGCAGTGAGGGCCAGTCGCAGGCACGCGATGCACGCGGTAAATCGCTGAGCCCGATGAGGAGTTGCAGACAGACCGCAACCGGCACCGATTGCGTCGGCGGCATGAACAGACCGAGCAACGGCACGGCCGTCAGCGCGAAGCCGAAGCCGGTGAAGCCGCGCACCAGCGCCGCGGCAAAGATCGACAGTGCGGCGGCCAGCACCAGGGCCGGGCTGGGCAGCGATGTGGCGGCGATGTCGTGGACGGCGACGGCCAGTTCTTGCAGGGCCATCGTCAGCGGGGGGCGTAACAACGCGAGGGCGGGGTCATCGGGCCAGTCAGCAAGTCCGTCCAAGCGACGATAGGGCCAGCCCGCGCCCGATCACCGGACCAGTTCTGGCCGCAGAGGTCCCCCGCCCTGGTTCTAGGGCCTGCGCCCGATCGCGTGGCACATGCCATCGACACCCCGCAGACGTCGCGGCGTGATGCGCGAGGACACGACATGGCCGATATCGAAACCGCCCGGCGAAAACTGCTCGACACGCTGTTCGCCGCCTTCAACCGGCACGATGGCGCAGGCGTGATGGCCTGCATGACCGACGACATCGTGTTCGACGCGGCCGCAGGGCCCGACAGCTGCGGCCGTCGCATCAGCGGCGCAGCCGATGTGCGCGCCGCGTTCGAAGCGACCTGGGGCGGCATGCCAGACGTCAGCTGGGAGTGCACGCGCCATACGGTGTTCGGCGATCGGGCCCTGTCCGAATGGATCTTCCGTGGAACTGCACCGGACGGCCGGCGCATCGAGGTGCAGGGCTGCGACCTGTTCGGCTTCCGCGGCGACAAAATCTGTACGAAGAGCGCCTTCCGCAAGGACCGCCCGCCGCAGCCGGCCACGAGCGCGAGTGCCGCGCGATGAACATGCATGCTTTGCCCACGGCTGCGTATGATCCCCATTACGACCCGCTGGTCGCCGACGGCCCGGGTCGCAACCGCGACTACGCTCCGACCTACTGGATCGCAACGGCTGGCACCCCTCCGGAGAGCGACGGTCCGATCACGACCGACACGACGGCCGATGTCGCCATCATCGGCTCGGGCTATACCGGTCTTGCCTGCGCGATCTTCCTGGCGCGCGAGCACGGCATCAAGGCGATCGTGCTCGAGGCCAACCGCGTGGCCTGGGGCTGCAGCACGCGCAATGGCGGCCAGGCACAGAATGCCTCGGGCCGCCTGACGCGCTCGCAATGGATCGAGCGCTGGGGGCTCGACGTCGCCAAGCGGATGCATGCCGAGGTGTCCGAAGGGTTCGAGGCCTTCGAGGAGCTGGTGCGATCGAGCCCTGTCGATGTCGAGCCGCAGCGCGGTGGGCACCTCTACGTCGCTCACCGCCAGCGCAATCTCGACAAGATCGCGGCGGAGTCGAAGGTGCTGAATGACGTGTTCGGCTACGCCTCGCGCGTCATCTCGCGCGAGGAATTGGCAAGCGACTTCGTCAACGAGGCCGAGGCCGTCGGCGCGGTGCACGAGCCGCTCGGAACCGGCGTGCATCCGGCCAAGCTCGCCTTCGGCTATTTGCAGATGGCGCGCGCGCTCGGCGTGCGGGTTCATACCGCAAGCCCCGTGACACGCATCGAGCAGTCCAACGGCAGATTCGTTCTGCATACGCCCGGCGGCGCCGTCAGCGTGAACGGCGTCGGCATCGCCACGGGGGCCTATACGTCGCTCGGGCTGACGCCGGAATTGTCGGGCCGCTGCATGCCGATCCTGTCGAATTCATTGGTGACGCGGCCACTCTCCGCGGCCGAGCTTGCTGCGACCGGCTTCAAGACGCGGCAGGTGATCACGGACACGCGCACCTTGCGCTTCTACTACCGGCTGCTGCCGGACGACCGGGTTCAGATCGGCAGCCGAAGCGCCATCACCGGCGCCGATGCCACGCATGACCGGCACCTCCAGCTCCTGATCGACGGCCTGCACCGCAAGTTTCCCGCACTCACGGGCATCGAGATCGATTACTCCTGGTGGGGCTGGGTCGATGTCAGCCACGACATGATGCCGCGCATCGTGCGTCCCGATCCCAAGGCGAAGCTGGTCTATGCGCTCGGCTATGGCGGCAACGGCGTATCCTATTCGGCGCAGGCTGGCCGCCGCATGGCGCAGATGCTGACGGGCCAATCTTTCAAGGGACAGGACCTGCCGATCTTCACCTCGCCGCTGCCGACGCATCCCTTCGCGCCGTTCCGACGCATCGGCCAGCGCCTGCTCTATCGCTGGTATCACCTGCGCGACGAAGCAAGTTGAGCCTCTCAAGCTTGATGCAACATCGATCAAGCGAGCTTGCGAGCAGAATTGACAGCTTTCATGGCACAGAGGCCTGCCTGATCTCCACGCGGATTGGTGTCGGATCGAAACCGTTGCAGGGATTGTTGACCTGCGGACAATTCGAGATCACGAACAACACGTCCATCTCCGCAGTGACGTCGACGTAGTTGCCGGCCGCCGAGGGGCCGTCCAGCACGGTGAAATTGCCGTTTGGGTCGATCGGCACGTTCATGAAGAAGTTCAGGTTGGAGACGATGTCGCGCTTGGTCAGGCCGTAGCGCGACAGCTCCAGGATGAAGTTCTCCCGACAGGCGTGCAGGTAGCGGGTCGCCTCGCCGAAGCGCACGGCATTGCTCTCGCACGAACAGCAGCCCGCCGAGGTGTCATGGCGGCCGCAGGTGTCGGCAGTGATCCGCGCCATCACCCGGCCGCGGTTGGAGATCAGCCGCGTCCCGAGCTCGAGATAGGCCGAGCCCTGGACGCGCAACGTGTCCTGTGCGCTGTAGCGCTCCGCGGTGTCGTCGGCGACATACATCAGCGCGTCCACCGCCTGCTCGCCCTCGCTGTCGATGATACGCAGCGTCTGGCCCTTGTTCAGCACCCGTGACCAGGGCTGCTCGGCGGGAATGTCGAAGACATAGACGATGCGGTCCGGATCGGTCGGCGACATGAGCGCTCCTCAGGCGAACAGCTGATCGGTGAAGGCGTAGGCGCGCGACGCTTCCGCTGACGCCGTGCGGCAGACGTCATCGGCCGCGGGCGGCGGCAGCCGATGCTGGATCAGGGTGATCGGCGCGCTCGCCACCGGCCGTGCCGGATCGAGCGGATGGGCGCAGTTGGAGACCGCGACGATCAGGTTCATCTCGGCGCGCAGATCGACGAAATCACCGGGTCGCTTGCGCGCGGCGTGCCAGACGAACCGCCCGGTCACGTCCGTCGTCACGGGCGCAAAGAAGGTCACGCAGGGCGGGATGTCGCGCACGCCCAGTCCGATCTTGGCAGCGGCGGAGATGAAGTTCGCCTGCGTGTTGCGCGTCACCTCGCCATAGGCCGCGAGCGTCGAGTCCGCGGTCGAGCCGCCGACCAGAAGATCGTGCGCACCTGAGGTATCCTCGATCACCGACAGCAGCACCCGTCCCATGTCCGACAGGATCATCCGGCCCTTCGACAGTGCTGCGCTCCACTGCACCTTCACGGTGTCGGCGCAGTTGAGGCGCTCGGTCGGATCCTCGGTCCGCCACGCCAGCAGCGACACGCTCGAGCGCCCCTGATCATCGATGATGCGCACCCCCTCGCCGCGCGACAGCCGCACCGTCGTGTGCCAGCCGGACGGCACCTGCTCGCTCCGGACGATTGCGTCGTCCGCGATCGGCGCGCCATCGAGCGCCGTCGGCGGCGGCAGTTGCTTCAGCTCTTGCCCAGCCGCACGCAGCTCCTCATAGCGGCGGCGGTTGGCGGCGGCACGCTCCGCCATGCTCTCTGCGCTCATGCTGATGTCACCGTGAAATGCGCCTCGACCGGCTGCCCCGCCTTGCCGTTGATCGGCAGGATGTCCTGCGGACAGGCCGAGAACGCGATCACCAGGTCCATCTCCGCGCGCAAGCGCACATGGCCGCCAGGAACGGGGCGCGGCGGCGCGGCAAAGCCGAGCGTGCCCTCGGCATCCCACGGAATGTTCATGAACAGGTTGAGCGGGCTCGGCACCTCCGGCGGCGTCAGGCCGAGCTCGGCCATGCCGGCAAACAGATTGTCGGTGCAATTGTCGTGATGGCCCTCGTGTCCGAGGAACGCATAACGATAGCGATCGCAGGCTGCGATCAGCGTGTCGTGGATGCCGCCCGACGTGTCCTCGACCAAGGTCAGGATCGGCCGGCGCCTGTTGGTCCGGAGCACGTCGCCCGGCCGCGGCACCAGATGCAGCGAATGTGCCCGCGTGTGCTCGTTCGACATGAACTCGGACAGGTCGGCGCGGTTGAAGGCCCAGGTGTCGACCACCTGCTCGCCATGGGTGTTGATCACGGTGACCACCTGGCCTGCCCTGACGAAGGCCGCCTTGCCGCGCCGTGCCGGAATCTCGATCGGATCCATTGACCTCTCCCTCAGGGCTTGTAGGCGACCATGTCGATCTCGACGATGCCGCCGCGCGCCAGGTCGCAGACACCGATCGTGGTCCGGCCCGGCCGGTGCGCATCGTCGAAATGGCTCGAAAAGATTGCGTTCATCGGCGCGTAGTCGCGCTTGAAGTCGGTCAGGTAGATGCGGGCAAACACGACGTTCGCGAAGCTCATGCCGCAGCCCTTCAGCACGCGCGCGAGATTGTCCATCACCTTGCGGGTCTGCGCCTCGATGCCATCGGGCAGCGGCAGCGCGTCGTCATCGGGATCAGTCGCGAGCTGGCCAGTGACGAACAGGAACGGCCCAGCCTGTACCGCATGGCTGTAGGGCGTGACCGGCTTCGGCGCATCCGGGAGCAGATGATAGATCGGATCCATGGCGTGTCTCTCCTCGTGTCGTTTCTGGTTCATCCGGCGGCATAGCGCTGGATGAACTGGCGCGCGCGCTCGGTGTCCGGGCTGACGAAGAAGCGCTCCGGCGGCCCGGTCTCGACGACGCGGCCGCGATCGAGAAACAGGATGCGGGTGGCGGCGTCGCGGGCAAAACCCATCTCGTGGGTCACGATCACCATCGTGCGCCCTTCGCGCGCGAGCTCGCGCATCACCACCAGCACCTCGCCGACCAGCTCCGGATCGAGCGCACTGGTCGGCTCGTCGAACAAGAGAACATCCGGCTTCATCGCCAGCGCCCGCGCAATTCCGACGCGCTGCTTCTGGCCGCCGGACAGCCGCGCCGGGAACACATCGCATTTGTCGGAGAGCCCGACCTTGGCGAGCAGCGCCATCGCCTCCTCGCGCACCTCGGCCACGGGGCGCTTCTGCACCTGCACCGGCGCCTCCATGAGATTCTGAAGGACGGTCAAATGCGGCCACAGCGCGAAATGCTGAAACACCATGCCGATCCGCGTGCGAACTCGCGACAGCTCGCGATCGGACATCACGACACCGCCATTGTTGATGCCGATGCGGTCGCCATTGAGATAGATCTGTCCGGCGTCGGGCCGCTCCAGCCAGTTGATGCAACGAAGCAGGGTCGACTTGCCGGAACCGGACGGGCCGAGCACGCAGACCGTCTCGCCACGCGTCACCGTGAAGCTGATGTCGGAGAGCACCTCCAATTCGCCAAAGCGCTTGGAGATGCCGGCGACGTCGAGCACGGCCATGTCGTCGGTCATTCCAGGCTCCTTTCAGCGCCGCGCCGCCGCCAGCCGGTCGATGCCGCTGACGGCGGCTTCGATCACCAGGCAGAGGCCCCAATAGAGGACCACGGCGGTGATGAAGGCGGCGAACGGCACGTAGTGGCGCGACTGGATCGAGCTTGCGGCATGCGTCAGCTCGGGCAACGCAATGATGGTGAGAAAGGCGCTGTCCTTGACGATCTGGATCATCTGGTTGCCGATGACGGGCCCTGCCGCGAGCAGCAGCGGCGGCAGGATGATACGGCGGAACAATCGCGCCCCGGAGAAGCCGAAGGCGACACCGGCCTCGAGCGGCTCGCGCGGCTGCGCTGCCCAGGCGCCGCGCAGGATCTCAGCAAGGTAAGCGGCGTGATAGACCGTCAGCGCCACCAGCCCGGAGCTCCAGTTGTCGAGCCGGATGCCGAACGAGGGCAAGCCATAGTAGACGATATAAGCGAACAGCAGGAACGGCACGCAGCGCATGCCGTCGACGAACACGCGCACGGTGAGCGCCAGCCAGCGCCGCTGCGACATCAGCGCCGGCGTCAGCACGAACGCGATCACGAGGCCTGCGATGGCCGACAGCACCGACAGGATCGTGGTATTGCCGAGCCCGCTCAGCAGCAGATCCCGCTCGCTCCAGACGATGGCGAAATCCCGGATCATGCCGCCTCGCTCGCGTGCTGACGCTTCTCGATGTACCGCTGCAGCGTGACCAGCGCGAACACGATCGGCGCATACATCGCGATGGCCACCAGGAACGGCGGCAGCGGCTCATAGGTCTCGGCGCCGATCCGCACCGCCGCGCGGGTGATGTCGACCACGCCGACGACTGCGAGCACGGGCGTTACCTTGATCAGCAGCGACATCTCGTTGACCAGGCCAGGAAGACTGACCCGCACGATCTGCGGCAGCACGATGCGGCGGAAGCGCAGGCTCGCATGCATGCCCACGGACTGCGCCGCCTCGTACTGCTCCTTGGGAAAATTCATCAGGGCGGCGCGCCAGACCTCGCAGTTGAACGCCGAGGTATTCATCACCAGCGCCAGGATCGCCGCCGACACCGGCCCGATTGCGATCCCGATATTGGGCAGCGCGAAGAACAACAGCAGCAGCAGGGTGACGAGCGGCGTCGCGCGCAGGACCGAGACGTAGACGGCCACGATCCGTGCGATCACCGGCACGTCGGCCCAGCGCAACAGCGCGAGACCCAATCCGATGGGAAGCCCGATCAGGATGCCGACGAAGGACAGCGTCACCGTGACCACGGCGCCCTGCAGGATGGCCAGGATGTCGGCCGTGCTCATGACCATCCATCCGCAGCGCCGCGCGGCGGCCGGCGCCCTGCACCGGCCGACCGCGCCCGCTGGAGGACCACGCGACCGTCAAACGGATGGGCGCGCAGCGATCGCCACCCGCACATGAATTGCCCTCGCCGCGCCGTCAGAATTCCGGCTCGAACGTGACCGGCAGATCAGGGAAGGCTTCGCCGAACCACTTCTTCTGCAACTCGGCGAAGCGCCCGTTTTCCTTCTCCTTGGCGATGAAGCCGTTCAGGAATTCCACCAGCTCAGTATTGCCTTTCGCGACCGCCCAGGCCGGATACGACTTGCCGGAGACGGGCTGGCCGACCGCGAACACGTTGGGCTTCTCGGCGACCAGCGCCTTGATGTTGATGATCGTGTTGACGACGTAGTCGACGCGGCCGAGCGCGAGATCCTGATAGGCTTCCGGATAGGAGGTGTATTCGACCACCTTGCCGAGCTTGCCGCCCTCCTTCTCCAGCATCGCCTGGAGCTCGGGCAGCCGCCCCAGCAGCGCGCTGCCGGCCTGAACGCCGACGGTCTTGCCGCTGAGATCCTTGATCGCGTTGATGCTCTTGTCGTCCTTGCGCTTGACGTAATAATGCGTCGCGTCGGCAATCGGACTGGTGAAGTCGAGCGACTTCTTGCGCTCCTTGGTGATGATCGCCGCGGTGATGGCGACGTCGTATTTGCCGGTGGAGACGCCGGCCAGGATGCCGGTCCAGGGCAGGATCTGCTGCTTGATCTCGAACGGCGCATATTTGCGCAGATCCTCGATCAATTCGTTGTCGAAGCCGGTCGGCTTGCCGTCCTTGACGAACTCGAAGGGCCGGAAGTCGTCCTCGGTGGCAACGATGAGGCCCCGCTTCTTGATCTCGTCCATGCTGCCGGCCTTGGCGGTGAACGCGGCCGGCAGCGTCAGCGCGGCCGCCAGCAGGGCCAGCGCGACGCGCCGCGACGGCGCCGACAGGCGGGGAAACGAAGGCTTGGTCATCTCACATCTCCTCATATGAAACTGATCAGTCGAAGCTGAAGCCGTGCGCGCGCAGATAGGGTGGGAAGGCCGCGCCCTCCGCCTTGGCGGCCTGACGCGCCTTGTCCTCGGACCAGCCGTAGAACTCGGCCTCGCCAAACTCGGCATTGCCGCGCTGCTGCTCTTTCGGAATGGCATGCCGCGCATGACGCCGGCGGTCGTAATCGTCGAGCGCGGCGGGCAGAGCATCGTCGCCGTAGCGGTCGACATGCGTGGTGATGCTGCGCGGCAGCCGCAGGCTGACATGGCCCTCCACAGCGGGATAACCGAGACACAACCCGGCGACCGGAAACACCATGTCCGGTAGTTCCAGCACCTTGCCGACCGTGTCGATCTCGTTGCGGATGACGCTGATCGGACAGGTTCCGAGACCGGCCGATTCCGCGCACAGGATCATGGTCTGCAGCGCCAGCGCTGCATCGACCGAGGCATTGAAGAAGCCTTCCAAGGTTCCGTTCTTGACGGGCTTGCCGCGCAGCTCGCCGATGCGCTGCAGCCGCCGGGCATCGCCGAGGAAAACGAAGAACACCGGTGACTCACCGATCCAGGGCATGCTCGGAAACAGGCTGCCGATCGCGGCACGCTTCTCCGCATCGCGAACGCGCATCACCGAGGCCTGCTGGAAATCCGACTTCGCCGAAGCGCTCAGCGCGCAGGCGACCAGGAGGTCGAGCAGCCCCTCCTCCGGCATGCGGTCGCTATAGCGGCGCACCGTCTTGCGGGACAGCACGCCGTGCAGAAATGCACTGGACTCGGCGTCGCCGCCGTCGGGCCCGCCATCTCCGAAGCGTGTCGCAATGACATCAGCATGCTCCGGCATCAGGGTGCTCCCGTCGCGTCATGCGCAACGCACCACGGCGCACGAACGCTCTTGGCCCGAGCAATGATCGGCGGGTTGCGCCGCGGCAGACATCGCATCGCTTACTCCACGCCGCGACATCGATGTCGCCGCCCCGGATTCATTTCGCCGCGGCTTCCGCGCAGCTGTCGTCGGTCATGTCAGCAAGGGACATGCCAGACGCCGCCCTGCACGCGCAGCGCAACGTCTGCGCATCGGCGTCCACGATGGCGTCAGCGGAAATTGGGCTGGCAGATGCGCCGTTTGCGGACAAAACGCCGCAGCGCGAAAATGCGGAGCATGCTTCGTAGTTGGCGCAACGAACGCCATGGCCGGATACCGCGCTCCGATGACGCGCTGCTTTTCGGGCAGCACCATGCCCATTATCTAATCGGAGCTCATCGCCATCGGTTGCCGTCAGTCGGGCGACCTCGTCGCATCGAGCCTTTGCTCCTGTGCCTTGACGATCGTCTGCATCATGGCAATGAACCGCTTCTGATCGACCTTGGTCAGATCCGCGACCGTCGCGAGATGCGCCGCCCGCGCCGGCCGCTCGATCTTGCGCAGCAATGCGAGGCCGGAACTGGTCAGGCGGCAGGTGCGCGACCGCCGGTCGTGCGGCCCGACGCTGCGATCGATCAAGCCGCGCGCCTGCAGCCGCTTCAGCGCGCCGGTCGTGGTGGTCCGGTCGAGGGCGATGTCATGTGCCAGCGCCGTCTGGTCCGCCGTCCCGCGTTTCGCCAGCGCCGTCAACAGGCTGTACTGTAACGGCGTGATCTCATAGGCGGCGCATTTCTCCTGGAATAGCGCGACGTGGATCTGGTGCAGCCGCCTAATCAGATAGCCTGGACGTCCCTCGAGCGGCCAAGATGATCCATCGACTTTCGGCTTGTTCCTTCCGGCCATCGAACGACTCCCCGCATAAGCACTCATCACACTGCATCAATTTCAAGCTGTCTATGGCACGGATCTTGATGTAATGCGAAGCATGCTTCGTAATTGGCCGGCGGATCGTCCGCGCCGGCTCGTCGAAGAAGGCTTTGACCGGGACGACCACGCGCCCCGGAAAGGAGACCTTGCATGTCCGTGAGCGCCTCGTTCGACCTCCTGCTGCGCGGTGGCCGCGTCATTGACCCCGCTTCCGGCATCGATGGCTTGAGAGACGTCGCCATCCGCAACGGCCGCATCGCGGCCGTCCAATCCGACATTCTGCCGACCAGCGCCAAGGACGTCATCGATGTCAGCGGCCAGCTCGTGCTTCCGGGACTGATCGACACCCACGCCCATGTCTATCAGTACGTCACCGGCCGCTTCGGCATGAACGCGGACATGGTCGGCGTGCAGTCGGGCGTCACCAGCCTGATCGACCAGGGCGGCCCGTCCTGCATGACCCTGCCCGGCTTCCGTCACTTCGTCGCAGATCAGGCGCAATCGCGCGTCTATGCCTTCCTGTCGGCCTATCTGGTCGGCGGCCTCGAGGGCCACTACTATCCCGATCTCTACCGGCCGGATTGCGTCGACATCGATGCGACGGTGAAATCGGCGGTCGCCAACCGTGACCTCGTTCGCGGCATCAAGGCGCATGCCGAGATCGGCGGCTTCGCCCGCTGGGGCATCCGTGTCATCGAGATGGCGGCCGAGATCGGCCGCCGCGCCGAGCTTCCCGTTTACGTCCATTTCGGCCAACTGTGGGGACTGCCCGCAAGCGGCACCAATGGCGAGGATGTCGACACCATCCTGGAGCGCGTGATCCCGCTGCTGCGTCCGGGCGACGTGCTGGCGCATCCGTTCACGCGGCATCCCGGCGGCTTCGTCAACACCAGGGGCGAGGTGCATCCGGTGATCCAGGCCGCGCTCGATCGCGGGCTCAAGGTCGACGTCGGCCATGGCAGCCATTTCTCCTACCGCCTGGCACGCAAGGCGATCGACGCCGGCATCGTGCCGCATACGCTCGGCGCCGACATCCACGGCTACAACACCCATGTGCCGGCGCCAGCGGGCACCCCGGACGAGCATGCCGACGACGAGAACCATCCGTTCGCGGGCCAAGCCAAGTTTAGCCTCGTGCAGGCGATGAGCTCGATGGTCGCGCTTGGCCTGACCTTGGAGCAGGTCGTGCCGATGGTGACGTCGAACCCCGCCGCCATGCTCGGCCTGTCCGATCAGATCGGCGCGCTGCGTCCAGGCATGGAGGCTGATGTGAGCGTGCTCCGCGAGCAGCAGGGCCGTTTCGTGCTGCGCGACAACGAGAAGACCGAGGTGATCGCCGAGAAGCTGCTGCAGCCGGTGTGCTGCCTGCGCGCCGGCGTCCGGCACGACGCCACGGCGCCGATCCTGCCCGCAGCGGTCGCGGCCTGACGTGACGGACGCGGCCTCGACCGCCTCGGATGCCCGCGCGCCGCGCGGTGTCGGCGCGCGCTTGCCGCGCAAGGAGGACGACCGTTTTCTGCGCGGCCGCGGTCAGTACGTCGCCGACATCAGGCTGCCGGGACTGAAGGACGTCGCCTTCGTGCGCAGCCCGATCGCGCACGCCAGGATCAAGGCGATCCACGTTCCCGCTGAATACCGCGACGTCGTGTTCACGGCCGATGACCTCACTGGCATCAACCCGATCCGCGCGGTCTCCGGCCTGCCCGGCTTCAAGATCTCCGAGCAGCCGGTGCTGGCGACCGGCAAGGTGCGCCATGTCGGCGAGCTTGTGGCGATGTGCGTCGCCCGCAGCCGCGCCGAAGCGGAGGACATCGCCGCGGCGGTCGAGCTCGACCTGGAACCGCTGCCGGCGGTGCACGACATGCGCCTGGCGCGCGAGGCTGGCAGCGCGCTGGTGCACGAGCACTGGGGCGACAACGTCTTCCTGGAAACCAACTTCGAGGTCGACATATCAGCCGCGCTTGACGCGCCGATCAAGGTGACGCGCGAGATCACGACCGCACGCCAGTGCATGGCGCCGCTGGAGGGCCGCGGTGTCGTCGCGACGTTCGATCACCGGCTCGATCAGCTTACGCTGCACACCGGCTCGCAGATGCCGCACATCGTGCGCAACGGTCTGTCCGACTGCCTCGGCATCGAACAGGGCCGCATCCGCATCATCGCGCCTGACATCGGCGGCGGCTTTGGCCACAAGGGCATCCTGCTGCCCGAGGAGGTCTGCCTCAGCTGGCTCGCTATGCACAGGGGCTGGACGGTGCGCTGGCTCGAGGACCGGCGCGAGCATCTGAGCGCCAGCGCGAATTGCCGCGAGCACGCCTATCGCATCACCGTCTACGCCGATCGCGACGGCCGGCTGCGCGGCATCGACTGCGTGGCCACGGTCGATTCCGGCGCCTATTCGTCCTATCCGTTTTCGGCCTGCCTCGAAGCGGCGCAGATCGCGAGCATCCTGCCAGGGCCGTATCGGATGCCGGCCTATCGCTGCCGGACCTACTCGGTCGCGACCAACAAATGCCCGATCCTGCCGTATCGCGGCGTCGCCCGCACCGGCGTCTGCTTCGCCCTCGAGCTGCTGCTCGACGCCGTCGCGACCGAGGCCGGGCTCGAACCCGGCGAGGTCCGGCTGCGCAATCTGGTGCAGCCGCAGGACATGCCGTTCGACAACATCACCAACAAGCATTTCGACAGCGGCGACTATCCCGGCGCGCTGCAGCGGGCGCTGACGGCGATCGATGTCCCCGCCGTGCGCGCACGACAGCAGCGCGGCCAGCCGGACGGCCGGCTGATCGGCACCGGCGTGTCGATCTATTGCGAGCAGGCCGCGCATGGCACCTCGGTCTATGCCGGGTGGGGCATCCCGATGGTGCCCGGCCATGAGCAGGCCACCGCGCGGCTGACGCCCGACGGCGGACTCGAGCTGCGTGTCGGCGTCCACTCCCACGGCCAGGGACTGGAGACGACGCTCGCCCAGGTCGCGCACGAGATCCTCGGCGTCGATCCCGACAAGATCCGCGTCGTGCTCGGCGACACCGCGATGACGCCCTACTCCACCGGCACCTGGGGCTCGCGGTCGATGGTGATGGCCGGCGGCGCCGTGGGCACGGCCTGCGCGCAACTCGTCGCGCGCGCCACGCGCATCGGCGCCAAGCTGCTGCAGCTCGCGCCCGAGGCGGTCACGTGGCGCGAGGGCCAGGCCTGCGGGCCGAACGGCAGCGTCAGCCTCGCCGAGATCGCTCACACCTGGTACCGCCGGCCGCAGGACCTGCCCAACGACGTCGATCCGGCGGGCCTTGAGGCGACCGGCGGCTACAAGCCGGTGCGTGACAGCGGCACCTTCTCCTACGCGGCGCATGCCGTGACGGTCGCCGTCGATCCGGATCTCGGCGAGGTCGAGCTGCTCGACTACGTCGTCGTCGAGGACGGCGGCGTCCTCGTCAATCCGATGATCGTCGACGGCCAGATTCTCGGCGGCCTCGCCCAGGGCATCGGCACCGCGCTGTACGAGGAGATGCCGTTCGACGATGCCGCGCAGCCGCTGGCGACAACCTTGGCCGATTACCTGCTGCCGGGTCCGACCGAAGTCCCGGAGCCGCGCCTGTTCCACATGGAGACGCCGTCGCCCTACACGATGTTCGGCGTCAAGGGCATCGGCGAAGGCGGCGCGATCGCGCCGCCGGCGGCAATCGCCAACGCCATCAACGACGCGCTGCGGCCGCTTGGTGCTGAAATGATGCAGTCGCCGCTGTCGCCGCGCCGGATCGTCGCGGCGGTGCTGGCAGCGAAACAGGCGAGCTCGCCGTGAAGGCCGCCTCCTTCAACTACGCGCGTCCCCAGAGCGTCAGCGACGCGGTCGGCCTGCTCGCGAAGGCCGAGGACGGCACACGGATCATGGCCGGCGGACAGTCGCTCGGTCCGATGCTCAATCTGCGTCTCGTGCAGCCGCCGCTCATCATCGACATCGCCGGCCTCGCCGAGCTTCGTTCGGTCGAGCGCGATGGCGATGCGCTCGTGATCGGCGCCTGCGTCACCCATGCCGACATCGAGGACGGCCGCCTCCCCGACGTGACCCATGGCATCTTGCCGCGGATCGCCCGTGGCATCGCTTATCGCGCCGTGCGCAATCGCGGCACCATCGGCGGCTCGCTAGGTCATGCCGACCCGGCCGCCGACTGGGTGACGACGCTCACGGCCCTCGGCGCCAGCGTGCAACTGACAGGCGCGGCGGGACGGCGTGACCTCGCCGTGACGGAGTTCATCCAGGGCGTGCTGCAGACGGCGCTGCGTCCCGGCGAGCTGGTCACCGCGATCCGCCTGCCCTCGCTGTCACCCACGGCACGCTTCGGCTACGCCAAGGCCTGTCGCAAGCCTGGAGAATTCGCCCATGCAATGGCCGCCGTGCTGATCGAGCCCGACACCGCCCGCAGCCGCATCGTCATCGGCGCCATCGACACGACACCGATCATCATCGACGATTCATCCCTGTTCGGCGGCGCGACCAGCCATCTCACCCCGCAGTTCGATCGCGCCCTCGCCGACCGCCGGCTCATCCAGGCCGGCGTGGCCGATCCGGCCGCCCGGCACATCCATGTCAGCGTGCTCGCGCGGGCGATCGCGGAGGCGGCCGCGTGAACAAGATCCAGCTCACCGTCAACGGCAGCGCGATCGAGCCAACAGTCGAACCTCGCACCCATCTCGCCGACGTCCTCCGTGATCAGCTTGACCTGACCGGGACGCATCTCGGCTGCGAGCACGGTGTCTGTGGCGCCTGCACGCTGTTGCTCGACGGCGCTCCGGCCCGTTCCTGCATCACGCTCGCCGTGGCCTGCGCTGGCGCTGCCGTGACGACGATCGAAGGCCTGGACGAGGATGAGATCGCCGCCGAGCTGCGCGTGGCTTTCACGCGCGAGCATGCCCTGCAATGCGGCTACTGCACGCCCGGCATGATCATGTCGGCGCACGACCTCGTGCTGCGCCTCGATCACGCGGACGAACACGCCATCCGTGTCGGTCTGAGCGGCAATCTGTGCCGCTGCACCGGTTACGCCGGGATCGTACGGGCGGTCGGCGCCGTGATCGAGGCACGGCGTCAGCGAGGCATTGCAGCGGTGATCGGCGCAGGTCGAAGTTCGCTCGGTCCTGTGGGATCGCACCCGGTCGCGATCCCGACCACCGTCTCGTCGCCGCAAGCCAAGCACGAGATGGCGGCAAAGCAGAGCGCTGTGGCTGGCATGCTCGACATTCTCGACGCTCCGCCCACGAGAAGCTTCGATGCATCGCTTACGGTGAACGCCGCACCTGCCGAGGTCCTTGCGCTGTTCGCAGATGTCAGAACCTTGGCTGCATGCTTTCCCGGCGCCTCCATCACGGGCATGCCAGCCGCCGATCTCATCGAGGGCGAGCTCAGGATTGCCCTTGGCCCGCTTGCTGCCGTCTTCCGCGGCGCGGCACGGATCGAGCGCAACGACGTGAGCCTGTCCGGGCGGCTCATCGGCACAGGACGTGACCGGCTGAGCCGCAGTTCGACTTCAGGACAGATCAGCTGGCGCATGGCACCGATCGACGAGGGACGAAGAACCCGGCTCGCGCTCACGATCGGCTACAGCCTCACCGGTCCGCTGGCGCAGATCGCGCGTGACGGACTCGTGCGGGATCTGGCATCGCGCCTCACGACGACGTTCGGACAAAACTGCGAGCGGTATCTCAACGGCACGTTGAGCGCGGCTGAGAATGCTGAGCCGCAACGCCTCAACGCCGTTAGATTGCTCCTCGACGTCGCACTTTCACATCTTAGCGCACTCGCTCGCGGCACGCGAAGACAATGAGACTACCAATCTCAGCATGCGGTGCGCACGCACCGCTTGCGGTACCAAGAGTTCGCAAGGTCTGCAATTTTAGCAGTGCCAAGTCAGCCAGTATCAAGTCACCCGAATTTAGCCGGAGGGTAGCAGGCAAATATCGCGGAGACGCGACCAACGGTACCGACATTGCGCCCTCCCGATCTGCTGACGTCCGCCACCTGCTCGATCAAGCAGATGACCTCGCGGCGGCGCCCCCTTCGTGCAGTCAGATCCCAGCATGGGCATAAGGAGCTCTTGTGCGAGAGGTCATCCTTGGGAAGCCGGACCGCTCGTCAGCACGGCCACCGCGTCGGCGGCGCGGACGCCAGCATGCGCTCCAAAGAGTCGGTTGCGGTGTCATCGGCGATGTCGTCGGCCGCCTCGATCGGTTCGGCAGCCCGGATCGCGCGGCTTCGCAGCAGGTCCAGCGCACGATTATGCGCGATCCGGAACAGCCAGCCGCGCAGCATCGTGACCTCCTTGATATCGTCCATGGCCACAAGCGCCTTCGCCAGGGTGTCCTGCACGACGTCCTCACCGTCGACCACCGAGCCCATCAGGCGCGCGCAATAGCGATGCAGCTCGGGCCGGAGTCCCTCTGCCAGAGCCATCAGCTCGGTCCTGCGCCCGCGGCGCAACGACTGCGTGCCATCGCTCAAGCGGTCGCTCCTTCCATCACCGTCACGCCGGCATCGCCATTCAGGCCGAACACGATGCCGTCGGCAAGGCGCGGATCCTCCAGCACCGAGACGACGTGGTCGCCGAACGCCCGCGGCGGCATCGGCGCGCCAAAACGGGCGACGAAGGCCTCCGGCGTGATCCCCATGGATCCTGCATAAGCGCCCGCGGCCGTATCCCCCACCCCGGTGCCCAGGATCATCATGCGCGGCACGATCGCCTGGAAACGGATGCCGAGCTTGGCCTCCTGCGACACGCCATTGGCATATTTTGCCATGAACCAGAGCATGCGCTTGGCACCCCCGTAGCCGCCCGACATCTGCGATCCCGTCACCGCGGCACCGCTCGAACCGACCAGGACGCGGCTCCCCGGCCGAAGCGGCAGCCTGAGCGCCGCCTGGATCCAATACAAGCCTGCCTTGACGTCCGTCTCCCAGGCAGCGGAAAAGTCCGTCCAGCTCAGCTGATCCAGCCGGCCCATCGGCGGCGTCGTGCCGGCATTCAGCACCAGAATGTCGGGACTGATATCGCCGACGATGCGCCGCGCGGCGGCCTCGTCGGTGACATCGGCCACGATCGTGGCGACGCCCAGACGCGCGGCGCCCCCGTCCAGCGCCTTGGTTCCGCGCGCCACCACGGTAACCCTGGCGCCGCGTTCGACCAGGGCTTCCACCAGTCCGAGGCCGAGACCGCGGCTTCCGCCGGTGACGATGACGCCCTTGTCTTTCAGGCTCATGATCATGCTCCACTCTCCAGACGAAGAGAAGACGATCCAGCCACGGGAAAAGAGTCATAGAAGTCCGATCGACGACGGCGATGCCGGGGTGCGCTTGGACTCAAAACCGGTCGGTTTGGGGGGCTGACGATCGATCGCGTAAACGCCAGTCGTAGTTCGGAAGCGGCAGGGCATCGGCGATGTCCCTGCCGAAGGCCAGCCTCGCCACCCCCGGAAAGGCGAAGGTCTTGATCACCAGATTGCGGAACAGCAGGCCGGCGCGCGTCTTTGGCGCGAACGCGCCGGCAAAGCGCTCGGCGGCGCCCTGCTTTGCCTCGATATAGGTCCGCAAGACCTCGTCATATCGCGCGAACGCCTCCTGATATCGTCCCGAGCTGGCAGCAAGTTCGCCCGCCAGCACGTAGGCGGCGATCATTGCCAGGGCCGACCCCTGCCCCGCCAGCAGCGATACGCAGAACGCGGCATCGCCCACGAGGGCGACGCGACCGCGCGACCAGCTTGGCATTCTGATCTGACTGACCCGGTCGAAATAGAGATCGTCCGTGCGGTCCAGTTCGGCGAGGATCTCATGGCATTCCCATCCACCGCCCCGATAGACATCGCGCACCACCGTCTTCTGCTGGTCGGGCGAAGCCGGCAGATGGGGATCGGTCGACGCGAACACAAACAGAAACATGGTCCGATCGTCGCGTAACGTAAAGCGTCCGACCATGCGCCCTGGCTGGCTATACATCAAATACACGTCCTGATCGCGCGGCCGATAGCCTCGCACCTCGAACGCCGCGACGACATAGCCGAGGTGCCTCTCGAATGCAGTCTGCGGTCCAAACACCAGACTGCGAACCCTTGAATGCAGGCCATCGGCGCCGATCAATAGATCGAAGTGGCGTTCACCGGCGCGCTCGAGTTCGACCCTGATGCATTCCGGCTCTTCACGAAATGCGATGATTTCATCGCCGAACAATACCTCGGTGCCGTTCTTGATGCTTCCGAACAGCAACCGCGACAGCTCGCTCCGTTGCACCGTCACATAGCTTCCGCCGGTCAACTCAGCGAAAACCCGGGTGCCGATGCCTGCCAAGGTCCTGCCGCAAGCGTCAACGACGCGCATCTCTTGAACGTGGTACCCGCTGCGATGAATGTCCGGAAGCAACCCCATCTGTTCAGCGATGTCGTAGCCAAGCCCCCAGAAATCAATCACGTAGCCGCCGCTGCGCTGAGCAGGTGCGCGCTCGACCAGCGTCGGCTCGAAGCCCGCGGCCTTCAGCCAATAAGCGAGCGTCGGTCCCGCGATCCCTGCCCCCGAGATCAATACGGTTCTCATCGGCAACACCCAGGTGAAGCCTTTGAACTTGGTTGCACAGCCGCTTGGAATCACGGGCAACCACGCTTGCAGCATAGCTTCTCGAACTCAGAAGATCACTTCTCCGGCCACGAACGCCAACACGATGAAGACCACGAAGATCGCGAGAGCGGCGAAGAACAGCCATTTGGCGATCCGGGCGGAGCCGGCGGCAATGCCGCTGAATCCGAGAAAGCCTGCGACGACCGAGATGACGAAGAAGATGAGCGCCCATTTCAGCATGGAGCCTCCGGAGCAAACGCGCTTGTACGCGAGAAAATAGACGACCGCTCCCCGTGCGCAGCTCTCAAGCGCTGCGGCGCCCACCAACGGCGCCGCCGCAACGCGTTCTTGCGCCGTGGTGACGGGCGCATGCGATCTGCAGCGCTACTTGCTGCTGTTGTTGGCCTTCGAGCTGCTGCCCGAGCCATCGTGACTGGCGCCGGCCGCGCTGCCTGTGGTCTGGGCCTGGTTGTCGATCTCGGTGAACATGGTCAGGGAGTGCGGCCCGATCACCATCGTGACCGGATCATTGTTGCTGTCCTTCGCGCTGACCAGGAACGAGCCGGGCACCACGTTGATGTCGGTGAAGCCCTGCTTCTGCAGCTTCTGCTTGATCTGCTGCGGCAGCGGCTGGGCCTGGTTCGACGCCTGTGCGCCTTGGGTGCCGGGTTGCGAGCTGGCGCTGGTTCCTTCCGCGAAAGCCGGAGCCTGAAGCGCCGCGAGCACCAGCAACGATGATCCGATGAGTTTGATGGACATGGAGGTCTCCTCTATGAGGTTGCACTGAGCTCATGTTGAACCGAGCCAAAGCCGGATGGTTCTCTTCCGTTCGAGGGGCTCGGTGCGCCGCCGTACCACTCGACGGTGCCACCATGAGCAAAGCCCGTCACGACCGGACATTGGGCGTCGCTCAGCCACCGCGCACTCGCGGCTCGCGATCAAGAAAGTCGGCGACATAGAAGCGCTTTCCCAGCGCGAGCAGCACAGCCGCGACGGGCGTCGCCAACGCCAGCCCCAAGGTGCCGAACATCACCCCGAACAGCAATTGCATCGAGATTGTGAATGCAGGAGGAAGAGCGACCGTCCTCTCCTGAACGCGCGGCGTGATCACATAGCTCTCGATGAACTGGATAGCGACGTAGAGAGCGGCGATCCAAAGCGCCCGCATGGGTCCGTCCGTCAGGCCAATCAGGACGGCGGGTGTCGCGGCCAGAACCGGACCGATGTTCGGAATGAAGGTCAAGAGCGCCGCCAACACCGCAAGCACCAGCGGCAGCGATCCGCCGAGCGCCCATAATCCGATGCCGGTGAGAATGCCGACCACCGCCATCGACACGAATTGCGCGAGCAGCCAGCCGCGCAAGGTCTGTCCGGCCTCCGCCAGCATATCGGCCGCTCGCGGCCGCATGCTGGGAGCCACCAGCGCCACGATGCCCCTCACATAGAGTTCAGGGTTGGCGGCACTGTAGAGGCCGATGAAGACGACCACCACCGTGCTGCCGAGGAACCCCAGCGTCGTCGAGAACACGGAGGTTGCCTCTCGACCCGACGGCAGGAACCTGTCGACGTCCAGCAGACCGACGCCCCGCTGCATCCAATCGTGCGAGTCGATCATGTGCTTCGCGGCTTCGATCGCGCGCGGAAGTCCATCGAGAAGATTCTGGAACTGGTCGGCGAGCCTGGAGCCGGCGAAGGCAAGAAAGCCCGCCAAAAACGCAACGAGCGCAACGCCGAAGATGCCAAGTCCGACAGCCGGTCCGACGCCAAGCCCTTTCGCGATCCACGAGCCGCCGCTCCTCAGGAAGACGCCGAACAGGATGCCGGCAAAGACGATCAGCAGAACATCCGGAGCGAGCCACAGAAGCACCGCGGCGATCGCGCCGACCGCAAGCATGCACACGACTCTCTGCGGCATGTTTATCCTCTCTCGAACCAGCTCGATGCGCGTTTGCATTGACAACGCACACCGGAAGACACAGCGGCGACGCACGCCGCCTTTTTCTTCCGGATCGGCGGGCAAGTACGGACGCGTACCAACAACCGCTCCGCCATGGCCTCGAAAGCCGTGCTGGATTGTTGAAGAGCGATCGGCATCAACGACCTTCTCTGAGCGGATGAGGACGCCGGTGTCGACCCAATGCACGACGACAGGAGCGAAAGATGCGCAATTTCGGCTTGGCACTGTCCCTCTCTGCAATGATGGCGATCACGCCGGTCGCCGGCACCTGTGCCGCCCCGCTGACTCCGCTGTCCGCAACCGCCAGGCCCGCGGCCCATCCGTTCGGCAGTCAAGGCGAGCTGACGGAAGTCCGCTGGCGCGGCGGTTGGGGAATCGGCGCCGGCCTGCTCGCAGGAGCGCTGATCGGCTCGGCTCTGGCCTCGCCCTACTACTACGATGCTTATCCGGCCTATGATGGCTACGGATACGCGTACGGCCCGGCTGGCTATGATCCTCGCTACGCGTATACGCCCTACTGGGGCGGGTATGGGTGGGGCGCAGGCCCCGGTTTCTATACGGCCTACAGTTACGCGCCTGCCCCGTGGGGCTACACGATGCGCCATCAATGGCGGAACAGCTATGGCTGGCAGCCGAGGCGGTGGCGGCATCACCATCACGGCGTGATTCGCACACACCATCGTTGGTGAGCACAAGTACGGGACCAATACCGCCCGGCCCGCATCAAGCAGCTCGCACCGTCCGACACCTCCCATGCTCGTCGGCGCGATGGGTGCCCGAAATCCATCCGCCTGGAGTTGGTACGGCAGCGTACCAACTTGAGCGCGCCACGGCGCATTGGACTTTGGCAGAAAGCGGAACCACACTGCCGCCTCGAGCATATGTGAGGCTGCTTGATCCGCTCGCCGAATTCCACCAAGCTGCGGGCAAATCAGATCTCGTTGCTTCATGCCCAAACAGCCCTTGGCCAAGACCATTCAGGACTTCATCCTGAATCACATTCACACTGTCGCCCAGATGGAAGCCCTGCTCTTCCTCCATTCTCACCCGCGGGACCGTTGGGTGGCCGCAGAGATGGCCAAACGGCTCTACGCCACGGAACGCGAGATCGTCGCCGCGCTGGCCGAACTTCACCGTGATGGTTTTCTCAGCGAAGCTGACGGGCACTATCAATTCGACGCATCTCCGGAGCGCGCCGAACGCGTCGCGGAACTCGCCGAGGCCTACCGTCATCAGCTCATTCCGATCACGAACCTGATCCACGGCAAGCGGCGGAGCATCAATGCGTTCTCGGACGCGTTCAAGCTGCGCAAGGACCGCTAGCATGGCCGCGGTGATCTACACTCTGTGTGCGCTGACCTGCGCCTTGTGCACCGGCCTGCTTGCGCGCGCCTATGTCCGCTTCCGATCGCGGCTTCTGCTCTGGAGCGCGATCTCGTTTCTTGGACTGACGTTCAACAACATCGCTCTGTGGGTCGACAAGATCATTCTGCCTGAAGCCGACCTCTCGCCCGTCCGCAACGCGATCGCGCTGATCGCGATGCTGGTTCTGATCTACGGCCTCGTTTGGGAGTCAGAGTAGATGGCACATCTTGGCCCGGTGCTCGGCGGCAGCGTCGCCGCCTGCTCTCTCATCGCCGCCCTGTTCTTCCTCAAGTTCTGGCGCAGAACCGGTGACCGCTTCTTCCTGTTGTTCTCGGCCGCATTCATGGTCGACGCCGGATCCCGGTTCCTGCTTGCGGCAGTTGCGGTCTCCGATACGACCGAGCCGATGTACTACGTCCCTCGGCTGGTCACTTTCGGCCTCATCCTGACGGCGATCATTCAGAAAAACGCCGGCCGCAACGCGCAAGATCCTCGCAACTCAGATTAGGAGACGCCACATATCACCCCGCACAGTGCTTCCGGGACGAAGAATGATCTGGTCCGCAGGTCAGTTCATGCGCCGCCCGGCGGCGAGATATCTCGCTTTGACCGCCGTGGCCGTCGCGATCGTCGTGGCCGGCCTTGTCATTCTCGCCTCGGTCCTCATCGAGAGCTGGTCGCGGCAGGACGTGGACCTGCGCTCGCGGCTGGTGTTTCGATCGGTCCGGGATCGGATCGTCGCCGCCGCGAACTCTCCCCAGCAGGCCGACATTGGCGCTCTGTTCGAACGCATCACCGAGGACGAACGCATTCTGGCGCTGGGGTTCTGCACACCGGACGGCGAGCTGCGCTACGCGACAAAGGACTTTCCGCGCTCCATCACCTGCCGCGCCATCGACCGGGACAAGCGCCGCACCTTCGACACGACCAGCTCAGGCCGCCGCGTCAATGTTGGAATCTTTCCGGTCAACGCTCCCCAGGCCGCGGGAGATCTGCTGGTCATTCATGATCTTGCCTATGTCGACGAGCGGGCCGCCGAGGCGCGCGTCTACGCCGGGCTTGCGCTGGGCGGAATCGCACTCGGACTGGGCTTGTTTGCCTTCGCCGTCGTATCCGCGCTGACCCGATCCTGGGCGCGGTCCATCCGAAGCATTCTCCAAGGCGCATCCGCCGGCGCCGAGGCGCCGTCTCCGTTCAGCGGCTCGCCGATCGGCCGTGCCGTGCACGCCACGCTTGCCGAGCTGCGAGCCGAGCGCCGCTTCGGCAGCGACATCAACATCGACTGGTCGCCGCATACACTGCATCGGCTGCTGGTGGAGCGATTGCCGGACGCGCAGGTGGTCGTCGTCTCCAACCGCGAGCCATACATCCACAACCGTTCGAGCGAGGGCATCGTTCTGCAAAATCCTGCCAGCGGCCTGGTGGCCGCACTCGAGCCGATCATGCGGGCGTGCGGCGGGGTCTGGATTGCGCATGGCTCCGGTTCCGCCGACCGCGACACAGTCGACCGGCATGACCGCCTGCAGGTTCCTCCCGGTGATCCCGCCTACACCCTTCGCCGGGTATGGCTGACCGAGGAGGAGCAGACAGGCTACTACTATGGTCTCGCCAACGAAGGCCTCTGGCCGCTCTGCCACATCGCGTTCGTTCGCCCGACATTCGGGAGACGGATTGGCTGCAATATTGCAAGGTGAACGAGCGCTTCGCCGAGACGGTCGTCCAGGAGGCCACACGCGACGATCCGATCGTCCTCGTGCAGGACTATCACTTCGCGCTGCTGCCCCGTATGATCCGTGACCGGCTGCCGAAGGCGACGATCATTACGTTCTGGCACATCCCGTGGCCGAATGCAGAAACATTCAGCATATGCCCTTGGCGCAACGCCATCATCGAGGGCCTGCTGGGCAGCACGATCCTGGGCTTTCATACGCAGCTTCATTGCAACAATTTCCTCGAGGCCGCCGACCGCTTCATGGAAAGCCGCGTCGACCGCGAGCACATGTCCGTCACCTATCGTGGTCAGGAGGTGCTGGTGAGGCCATATCCGATTTCGATCGAATGGCCGCCAGCGGCGCTTGCGAACCAGGCTCCGACGGAGTCCTGCCGCGCGTCGGTGCAACGGCGGTTCGGCCTGTCAGCAGATGTGCGGATCGCAGTGGGGATTGAGCGTTTCGACTATACGAAAGGCATTCTCGACCGGCTCAAGGCGGTGGACGATCTCTTGACCCGCCACCCCGAATGGATCGGCCGGTTCGTGTTCATCCAGGCCGCGGCACCGACACGGAGCAAGCTCGGCGCGTACAGCGCTTTGCAGGAAGAGGCCGAGACACTCGTCAACTGGATCAATGCGAAACATGAAACACGCGATTTCGCACCGATCCGTCTCGTCATCCGCCACCATGAGCCCGATGAAGTCTTCGAGCTGTTCAGGGCCGCCGATATATGCGTCGTATCGAGCCTGCATGACGGCATGAATCTGGTTGCGAAGGAATTCGTCGCCGCACGTGACGATGAACAGGGCGTGCTGATCCTGTCGACCTTCGCCGGAGCTTCCCGCGAATTGTCGGAGGCCTTGCTCGTCAACCCCTACGACACGCACGGCATGGCGGACGCGCTGCAGAATGCGTTGCAGATGCCCTCGTCCGAACAGCGCAACCGCATGCGGCTGATGCGGGAGCTCATCCGGGAGCGCAATGTCTATCGCTGGGCGGCGCAAATGCTGCTCGACGCATCCCACATTCGGCAGCGTCAACGCATCGGATCAGTCGAATTGCAGGCACAGCGATCGGCGTGATGAGGTCCTGCGCTCGGCATCCCCCCGCGACTTCAGCGCGGGGCCGCTGCAGCGCGGCGAAGCAGCAGGAGCCGCGAGGTCGCAAGGGCGAATGCCATGACGCCGCTCAGCCCGACGGTGACGGCTGGCAGGCCGGCCAGACCGATCACGAGCGGGGACAGAATGGCTGCTGCCGACGCGAGGAGGAGAATGTATTCTTCCCAGACTTCGAACGCCGCCAGCGCAGCGAAGCTGGTGACGCCGATGACAGCCCCGAGCACGCCGGCCGTCTGCGTCGCGGTGTTCGGTGCCGGGCCGCCGAAGCCGAGAATCCAGGGTGACGAGAACAGGAATGCCCCGACGACAAGGCTCGCGAGGTCGCACCAGATCCCGGCCAGGAACGCTCTCCTCACCGTATGCTTGACCGGGACTCTTTCGATACGCTTCAGACCAGGCGCGTGAGCGCCTGCCCGGTGGGACCACGCATTGCCTTCGATCGTCATTGAGCTTTCCTCCGGAGCGGAGCCACAGATCCTTGAGAGCTGCAGCACGACCGGAGCGGCGCGCGCGCCGCTCCGGTTCGTCCTTGCCTACATGCTGCTCGGATATTTGAACGATGGAGCCGCCTTCAACTGCTCCGCGGTCGTATCCATCGATGCATGCCAACGCTTGTCGTTCTGATCATATTTGATCTTGATCGCCGATGGACGCACCGCCACGTACTGGTCGCCGATCCCGAGGAAGCCGCCGACCGAGAGAATGTAGCCGTCGACACCGTTCTCGTTGAAAGCGATATCCTTGATGGTGCCGATGTTCTGCTTGGCCATGTTGAAGACGTCCAGCCCGATCACACGCGATCCGAGGCCGTCCTTGGCCGGAACGGATGTGAAGGCGCCGCCGGGAGCTGTGTCGGAGGCCGATCCAGCCGCGGAAGCTGTATTCGCGCCGACCGTCGCCACTTCAGCAGTGGCGTTCGCTCCCACGAGCACCGTGATCGGGTTGCCTGACCTGTCGTTCGCCTGGATGACGGTTGAGGCGGGCATCACCTTCACATTCGTGAAGCCGGACTGCTGGAGGTTGGCGACGATGTCCTGCCGACTGCTCTGATTTGCCGCCGGTGACTGCGATGCGGTCTCGCCGAACGCCGCGGTCGACGCGAGAGCTGTCAGCGCCAGTGCTGCCGTTATGTTTCGCATTCGATCGATCCTTTTAGGTCTGTGCTTTCTTTCGGGACCTTGGGTGCGTCCATGAGGAGCCACTTCTCCTCATGGACGAGCCGCCGCTCATGGACACGGATGGCGCTGTCCGTCGTAGCCGAGATAGGTGCCGGAGCCCGGGTCGTAGGATTTGAAGCGCTGCGAGCAGTAGGCGTCCGTCTCGGCCGCCTGTGCGCGGCTGTTGGCGATTGCTCCGCCGATGACCGCACCTGCGGCGAGACCGCCGATCGCAGGGCCCCAGCCGTAACCGCGGTGATGCCAGCCGTATCCCCGATAGCCATATCCCCGATACCCGTGATGCCAGCCGCCGCCGCGCCAACGCGCTTCAATGACATTGGACCGGTTGTCGATGCTTGCGGTTGCGACCGGGGCCTTTGGTGAGATGACGGTGGCGGCACTTGCCATCTCGCCGCTCGAGAGGATGGCGACGAGCGCGACGGTCGCGATCGGAACTGCGTTTTGGGTCCGCATGTAGTTCTCCTTCGTTTCGACTTGCGAAGGACCAATCCCGTCCATCCGTTCGGGTTCTCGCGGAGTGTACCGCTGCGTACCAGTGATGGAGTGAGGAGAGTCATGCGCGCTGGTGACGACAGCGTCGGCCCAGCGAAAGAACGCGTTCTCAGCGTCAGCGGCAATCTGTCGCGACCCCACGCCTATCTGGCGAGATCCCCGAGCCACCCTTGCGAAACGCCGTATCGGACGATGTCGGCCCTGGTGGAGAGGCCAAGCTTCTCGATCGCCCGCGCCTTGTGCGTTTCGATCGTCTTCACGCTCACGTCGAGGCGCCCGGCAATCTCCTTGTTGCTGAAGCCCTGCGCGATGAAGCGCAGCACTTCGGCTTCGCGCGGCGTCAGCTCGTGTTGGGACGCCTTGTCGGGATGCGACTCGTCGAGGCGCGCCGTCGGCAGCACCTTCTCCGCGATGGCGGGATCGAGATAGACGCCGCCCTCGGCAATGGCCCTGATCGCACGCACGAGATCTTCGGCAGCAGAGCGCTTGAGCAGATATCCACGCGCGCCAGCCTGCATCATCGGTTCGATATAGGCGCGATCTTCGTGGACCGTGAGCGCCAGCATCCGTACCGAGGGCGCCCGATCGGCAATCCTGTGGGCCAGCTCGATGCCGCCGATCACAGGCAGCGATATGTCCAGAACCGCAATATCCGGCGTCTCGCGTGCAATGACTTCGAGCGCGGTCTCAGCATCGGTCGCCTCGCCGACGACCTCCATGTCCGCGACGTGCGCGAGGAGCGCCTTCATCCCGGCCAGCACCAGAGGGTGATCATCCGCAAGCGTAATCCGGATCGTGGTCAAGAGCTCACACTCACGTTGGTCACGGGAACGGTCATGAAGAGCGTCGTTCCGTGCTTCGGCTCGGTTTCAATCGCGAGCGTCCCGCCAAGCAGAGACATTCTCTCTTCGATGAAGGAAAGACCCAACCTCTGGCTCGCAACCTCCTCGCCCTCGCGCCGGTCGGGATCAAATCCCTCACCATCGTCTTCGACGATGACGCGCAGCTCTTCGCCCCGGCGGTCGAGCACGACGCTGACCCGCCGCGCGCGCGCATGCTTTGCCACATTGGTCAACGCTTCCTGGATCGCACGATAGACGGCGCTCTCGACTTCCGGTGGAAGCCGGCCCGTGCGCCCCAACGTCTGAACGTCAGTGCTCAGTCCGAATCGTCGGCTCCATTCGGAACAGAACGCCTCCACGGCCTTGTACAATCCGAGATCGTCCAGGGCGGTGGGACGAAGGTCTGCCGCAATCTGATGAATATCACGCCCGATGTCACTTGCGAGCGACTGCAAGGAATGCAGGCGATCGAGCTGCGCCGCCTGTCCCGGCATTTGCGCAAGCGCCTGCTCGACATTCTTGAGACCGAGCAGCAGGCCGGTCACGGTCTGGCCGATCTGATCATGCAATTCCCGCGATAGACGCTTGCGCTCGTCCTCTTCCGCCTTGCCAAGACGCCGCAACAGGCGCTGGCGGTCGAGCTCCGCACGCTTGCTGTCGTCGATGTCGATCAGGACAGCGACGACGACCTCGGCGCCTGTATCCGACCGATGCGAGCTGCGGCCGTTGACGCGCAACCAGCGCCCCTGAGGGGTTGCGGTCCTGAAATCCACCGTCACCGCCTGATCGCCTTGACAGTGCAGCAGGGCAGTCTTGACCACGTTGCGGTCAGCCGGCTCGATGGCATCGACGAGTTGATCCAATGCGAGGGTGAGGTCGTCAGGGCCAGCCATGTCACGCAGCTGCAGCATCTGGAGCGCTCGCCCGGATGCGATCACCTCGCCAGTCGACACGTTCAGGCTGAAGACACCGAGATCCGCAGCATCGACCATGATGCGTCGGCGCTCTTCACTGGCCTTCAAAGCCAGCGCGGCCTGGGCTTCCTGCTCCAGACGCCGCTGCGAAATGTCGCGCGCCGTGAACCAGACGAGCGCCATGCCCAGCGCGAAGCTGACCGCACCTCCGCTGGCGAGCACGATCGCCGAACGACGCACGGGAGCATCAAGCTGGTCTGTCGGAATTCCGAGATGAACTGACCAGCCGCTGGTGCCCGGCAATTCCTTGAAGATCGAATCGACGGGAGTGCCTTCGACCGTCGTTCCCGTGTAGTTTCCCTCCGAGCCCTCCGAAATCGCCTGCCGAACGGCGGCGGCCGCGGGACGGCCGAGCTCAAATTGGTCGCCAATCGTCCGCGCGACGATGTTGCCTTTCGCGTCGACGACGACACCCACCCATCCCGGCGGGGCGCCGGCGCCTTTAAGGATCTGACTCACCGCGTCCGGCACGAGGGCGACCGTCAGGACGAATTTCAGTTCACCATGCCGTTCGACCGGCGCCCGCAGCGCGACCAACCGTTTTCCCGAGATGGGTCCGATCGGCCCGATGCCGCCGATCGCGGCTTTGCGGGTCGTCAAGATGCGTTCGAAGTTTTCACGATCCGCCGTTGCCCCCAGATCTGCCCCGATGGGCCGAAGCAGATTGAGCACCTGGTTGCCCTTGGGATCGACGAGCTCGATCGTCTCCCAGAGCGGCCTTGCCTGTTTGATCCGCAACGCCTCGATGTAGAACGAGTCGAGATCGGGAGCGTCCAGGCTCGCAGAGGTGGCGAGTGTCTCCGCGATTTCGACCTGAAGGCCGAGCTCAGAGGACAGGCGGCTGACGACACGGTTGAGCGTTTCGAGCGCAGCCACACGCGAATCGGTTCGCGCCTGCCGGGCATTGAGGAAGACGACCCAACCCGCGAACAGGATCAGTGGAATGGCAGCGGCCATGACCAGGAGCACCAGGGACCGCCGAGTGGCACTCGCTTTCGTGCTGGTCACAACATCCTCTAGAACCGGGTTGTCCGAAGGGTCAGGTTTTTCCTGACGGCGTCTGACCGTCAGCCCGACTGGGATCAGCGTCGTGCACTCACCATCAATAGTCAAATGGTGATGGTTAGGACGGTCGACATGCTGAAACCCGAGACGATGCAGGAGCGCACGTGGAACGTGGGACCACCGCGGACCGTGTGGGCCGACGGAGCGCCCTGCCACAATGTGCATGAGACATGCAATGCCCTGTTGAGCAGGCTCCCGCAACGGTCCCGTCAGCTTCTGCTGGAACGTTGCGAGACGGTCGACCTCACACCGAAAATGCGTCTCCAGGATCGCGGGGTTCCCATCCAGTACGCCTACTTCATCGAATCTGGCGCTGCGTCCGTGAGCACGCGGGCCGGCGACTGCCTCCAGGTCGAAATCCAGACGCTCGGCAAGAAGGATTTTGTCGGCATTCCCCTGGTGCTCGGGATGCGGATTTCACCGCATATCTGCACGGTCCAGATGCCGGGAACCGCGCTACGCATTCCCGCCGAAGCGCTCATCCATTTAATCACCACGGATCGCGACATCGAGAAGATGTTGCTGCGCTATGTCCAGGCGACGCTCATCCAGAGTTCCCAGCTCGTGGCGTGCAACTCACGGCACAGCTTGAACCAGCGGGTCGCGCGCTGGCTGCTGGTCGCCAGAGACCGAACCGACAGCCCGGAGATCGGCATCACCCATCGCAGCATCGCCCAGGCCCTTGGCGTGCGGCGCGCCAGCATCACGGACACGTTTGCGGAGATGGAGGCGGCAGGCCTGATCCGCCGGAGCCGGAAATATATTGCGATCAGCGACGAAGTCTGCATGGCCGAGCTGAGCTGCAACTGTCACCGCGTCATACAAGCTGCCCACGAAAATTCCCTGTTCGGAAGTCCCAGTCTGCACGGCGCGCCATGATGAACGAGCGTCCTCCGACGGCGTGACGTCTGATCCCCTGAGTGGAACCAACCCTCTCGCGAAGGCTTTCCGTGAGAACCACCGGCCTGTTCGCCGGCGGGCGGCTGTCCGGGCCAGGACACGGTCTGCCGCCGATCGTCAGAGCAGCCGCGCGCATCACGGCGCCACCCCAGAGGAGCGAGAATAATTTGGTATTTTCCCTTCTGGACCTGAGCGCAATTCTGCTGGCGCTCTCGGCACTGTTCGGCTGGCTGAATCAGAAATACAGCCCCTTGCCGCATTCGATCGGCCTGCTTCTGATGAGCGTCGTGGTCTCCGGCATTCTGGTTGCGATCGATGTGGCCGCACCGTCCCATCATCTGTTCGCGCCGCTGACGAACGCGCTGTTGCAGATCGACTTCACCTCGGTCGTGATGAACGGGATGCTCGGCTTTCTCCTGTTCGCCGGCTCACTGCACGTCGATCTGCAAAGGCTCAAGCGCCGTGCAATTCCGGTTCTCACGCTGGCGCTGTTTGGCACGGGCATATCGACCTTGGTGGTTGGTTTCGGCTTCTACGCGGCATGCACGGCCATCGGCCTGCCGATGTCGCTCGCCTGGTGCCTGGTGTTCGGCGCCCTGATCAGTCCCACCGATCCGGTGGCTGTCATGAGCACGCTCAAGAACATCAACGTCCCGCCAGACCTCGAGATCGAGATGCAGGGAGAAGCGCTGTTCAACGACGGCGTCGGCATCGTTCTGTTCACCATCCTGCTCCGTTACGCCACGGGGAGCGGAGATGTCGGTGCCGTCGATATCGGCGAGATGCTGCTGCTGGAGGCGGGTGGCGGCATTCTCCTGGGGCTCGCGGGCGGCTACATCGCCTACCGGGCCATGCATGCGATCGACGATTACGCCATCGAGGTGCTGGTGTCTCTGGCGCTCGTCACCTCGGTGTATGCGGCTGCCCTGCGGCTTCATTGCAGCGCGCCGCTTGCCGTCGTCGCAGCCGGATTGCTGATCGGGGATCGTGGCCCGCGATATGCCATGAGCGAGCAGACCCAGCGCTATTTGTTCGGACTTTGGACGCTGATCGACGAGATCCTGAACTCCGTGCTCTTCCTGTTGATCGGTCTCGAGGTCCTCCTGCTCCGCTTCGGCGCACTGGCGTTGCTGGGCGCCGCGACGGCCATTCCGCTCGTGCTGGTGGGCCGCCTGACCGCAGTCAGCCTTCCACTGCTTTTCCTTGCCCGGACCAAGCTCGTCTCAGCCCACAACATCCCGTTCCTGACCTGGGCCGGCGTGCGCGGCGGCATCTCGGTGGCCCTGGCGCTGTCGCTTCCGGAAGACCCGGCCAAGGCGCCGATCCTCGCCGCGACCTATGCGGTCGTCGTCTTCAGCGTGATCGTGCAGGGATCGACACTCGGTCTCGTCGCCAGGCGGACCCTGTCTCTGCCGGCCAAGGCCGGGCGCTGAGGTTCGACCCTGCCCTGCTCACTCCCCGCCCCCAGCGCCTCGCAGGACCAGATTGGACCCTTTCGGCGCCGTACCGATCTCTGTCCAGGCGCTAGAACGCAGCCTTGCCGATCGAAGCGCCCCCGTCAACTTGGATCGTCTGGCCGGTGATGAAGGCGGCTCCGTCCGACAACAGGAACGCGATCGCCGCGGCAATCTCGCCGGGCTGCCCGAAGCGACGCATCGGAACGCCCGAGAGATAGCGGCGCTCGCCTTCGCTGCCCGGCGGGTTGGTGGCGCGGAACAGCTCCGTCTCGGTCGGTCCGGGGGAGACCGCGTTGACCGTGATGCCCGTGGTCGCCAGCTCGAGCGCCCAGCTGCGGCTAAAGCTGACCAGAGCGGCCTTTGCCGCAGCGTAGGAAGTGCGTTCGACCGAGCCGAGCACGGTGAGACTGGAGACGTTGACCACCCTCCCCCAGCCACGCTCTATCATGCCCGGTAGGAGAGCCTGCACCGTCTGCAATGCTGGATGCAGGTTGACCTGCATCACCTCGTCCAACACGGGCAACTCAATCGCACCGAGCCGCTGCGGCCGAACCAGGCCGACATTGTTGACGACGCCGTCGAAACGGAAGCGGACCACGAGCTCACGGAGCGCTTCGTCGGTCGCGCTCTTGTCAGCGAGATCGACCGACACGAGCGTGCCTGGAAAGTCTTCTGCCGCTCCGCGCGCAAGACCCACGACGCGATGCCCGTCCCGTGCCAGACAATCCGCGAGCGCACGGCCGATGCCCTTGCTGGCACCGGTGATGAGGAATGTACGAGACATTGATATCCTCGCAAATTGGCTTCGTCCGCAGAGCGGCGGAGACGCAGGTCAAACGGCGACCGCGGCTGCGCGCCGAAGCGCGGGCAGCATGTCCTCAGGCTCGGGACGACGGGTGTAGTCCGGGTTCACCTCGGCGTAGAGGATCAGGCCGTCAGGTGCGATGACGTAACGAGCCGGCGTCGGCAGCGTCCAGCTCGGGTCGCCGTTGAAGGCCGGCAGATCATTCTTGAGGCTCTTGTAGAGGTCGACGAGATAATCGGGCAGCGCGAAGCGAAGCCCGAAAGCGGCGGCCACATCGTTGTGCGTGTCCGACAGGATCGGAAAGCCGAGCTCGTTCTGACGCACTGACTTTCGGCTGTTCGCCGCCGTCTGCGGCGAGATCGCGACCAGACTGGCGCCGAGCTTCTCGAACTCCGGCAGCGCTGCCTGGAGCGCCTGCAGCTCCATGTTGCAATAGGGGCACCAGACGCCACGATAGAAGCTCACGACCAGCGGGCCCTTGGCGAGCAGGTCCGAGGACGATACGAGCTGGCCATCTGGATCTTTCAATGAGAAGACCGGCGCCCTGTCGCCCGCCTTCAGCGCGCGCGTCGCGGCACCGCTCGCGATCAGTTCGGCCGTGGCCCGGTGCATCGTCTCGATCACCGATCGTGGCACTTGATAGGGTGGTTTGCCCGCTTCGAAATCGGCCTTGAAGGCATCGAGCTTGGACTGAAGCGTCATGATCTATCTCCGTGGATCAGGGTGAAAGGAAGCGTCAGGCGGCAGGAATGAGCGCGTTCACGCGCGTGACCGCGCGCTGCACAGCTGGCCGGCTTTCGACTTCGCCGTACCAGCGCGCGACATTGGGCGCCTGCCCAAGATCAACGCCGGCGAACTCGCGCCGCCACAGCCAGCCAAAATGAGCGATATCGGCAATCGTGAACTCGTGGCCGGCGGTGAAGGGCTGCTTGGCAAGAACGCCGTCGAGGATCGAAACTGTGCGCTTCGCTTCGTTGGAGAAGCGCTCGATCGCGATCGGCTGCGGCTCGCTCGCCAGACGCTGAAAGAAGCCCGATTGGCCGAACGCCGGGCTCAAGCCCGACGCGTGGAAGAACAATTGCTCGAAAACGCGCGCCCTACCCTCACCCGAGGCCGGCAACAGACGACCCGTCTTCTCGGCGAGATACACCAATATGGCGGCGGACTCGGTCAGGACGATATCCCCGTCGACCAGCACCGGCACCTTGGCATTGGCGTTCAGTGCAGTGAAATTCGGCGCCTTCTGTTCGCCTTTGCGGATGTTCACGCCGTGCAGCGCGTAATCGAGCCCCAACTCTTCCAGCGCGACCGGCACCTTGATGCTGTTCGGCGTGGCGAAGGCATAGACGTCAAGCATGATCTCGTCACCTCAAGTGCAGCTGGGGCCGATGCCCAAGACCGAGGAGCCCAGTCGCGGTCGGCGTCAGCCAATCCGCTCCGGTCTCGACCAGATTGCCTTCGGTCGGCCCGAAAGCGTGGAGAACTGATGCCCCTGTTCCGCTCGACAGGGCAGCAGGCCGTGGGCGATAACGGTTATTCCCAGGAGGAATGACGGTGGACAGATATCAAGCCATGTCGACATTCGTGCGCGTTGTCGAAACCGGCTCCTTCTCGGCTGCCGCGCGGCAACTCAATGTCGGCCAGCCCGCCGTGTCGAAAACGATTGCGCAGCTCGAGGACCGGCTCCAGGTGAGCCTGCTGATCCGCTCGACGCACGGACTAAGCCCGACCGAGGCCGGGCAGCGCTTCTATGAGCGGGCCAAGGCAGCCATCCAGGAAGCCGACGAGGCCGAGCTTGCCGCGCGCGGGGCCGGCGCGGGACTATCCGGCTGCCTGCGCGTGTCCGCGGCGACGACATTCGCCCGCCTGCATATCGTGCCGCTACTGCCACGCTTTCTTGACGAGCAACCGGACCTCGAGATCGACGTGATCCTCGACGATCGCGTCATCGACTTGGTATCCGAAGGAATCGACGTCTCGCTGCGAATGGGCGCGCTCGCCGACTCCTCGGCCATCGCACGCAAGCTGGCGACCGGCGGGCGTTCAGTGCTGGCCACGCCGGCCTACCTCGCGCGTGCTGGCGAGCCGCACAGTCCCGCGGATCTCACAGAGCATGAGGCGGTGATCTACAGCCAACTCCCCAACGTCTGGTCCTTCGCCCGTGACGGTGCCGAAGCGTCCGTTGCGGTTCATGGGCGCATCAGGGTCAGTGCGGCCGAAGGTCTGCGGGCGGCCGTGCTCGCCGACATGGGCCTGACCATCGCGTCCGACTGGATGTTCAGCCCGGAGTTGGCCAGCGGCGCCGTGCGCCGCATTTTGGCTGACTGGATGCTGCCGCCGCTCGATCTCTGGGCCGTCTTTCCAGGCCGTCTGGCTAGCGCCAAGGCGCGGGCGTTCGCAAGCTTTGTGGAAGGCGCCCTGGCCGGCAGTGCGCGATGAGGAGGATCCGTTGGAGGTTGAGCGGAACCTTCGCGGAATGGAACCATTGACAGGCGACGGACCATTGCCGTCCGTCCAGCCGGCCGCCGCGTGTCATCGCCCAGCGCAGGCTGGTCCGACCGCCCCGCCAATGAGGAGCAATGACCGCGCGATTCCGCAAGCTGCTCGACGATCTCGCAGAGACGTTCTGGCTGGTGCCGGCCTTGCTGATCCTGCTCGGTATCGGCATCGCGTTTCAGGCGATCGCGATCGATCGCGGCACGATCGTGCCCGGCTGGCTGCGCGACGAATGGCTCTACACTGGCGGCGCCACCGGGGCCCGCACCCTCCTGGGCGCCATCGCGTCCTCGACGATCGGCGTCGCCGGCACGGTGTTCTCGATCATGATCGCGGCGCTGTCGCTCGCGGCCGGCCAGATGGGGCCGAGGCTGCTGCGCAATTTCACCCGTGACCGCGGCAACCAGGTCACGCTCGGCGTCTTCCTCGCGACCTTCTGCTACGCGCTCATCGTGCTGCGCAGCGTGCGCACCCCCGCGGAAGGGGAATTCGTGCCGCATCTTGCGACGACGCTCGGCATCGTGCTCGCGTTTCTCTCGGTCGCCAATCTGGTCTACTTCGTCGGTCACATGTCCGGACGGATCAACGTCGACACCGTCATCAGCCTCGTCAGCGAGGATGTGCAGGCGATGATAGGATCGCTGACGCGCGAAGGCAGTCAACCTGCACCGCCACCCCAGAGCTTTTGGCGACATGCCGTTCCGATCACAGATCCGCGGCAAGGCTATCTGGTCCAGCTCGACGAGAACGGACTTGCGACCTGGGCCTGCGAGCACGGCACCTCCGTCCATCTCCTGGTCCGGCCGGGCGACTACGTCTTTCCCGGAGCACCGATCGCGATCGCGACGCACCCCTGTGATGGCATTGAAGAGGCAATCCGCAATGCGACCGCGCTCAGCCCGCAGCAGGTGACATCGGCGGATCTCCGGTTCGCGATCCGGCAGCTCGTCGAAGTTGCGGTCCGCGCGCTCTCGCCGGGGATCAACGATCCCCATACCGCGATCACCGTCCTCGACCGCCTCGGCGCAGCGCTGTGCGAGATACAGCCGGTGAAGCTGCAGACCGGCGTCTGGATCAAGGATGGCAAGCCGTCGCTGGTCGTTCCACATCTTCGTTACGGCGAGCTGGTCGGCGCCATGTTCGACATGATCCGGCAGAACGCGAGCAATGCGCCGCCAGTGCTGATCCGCATGATCGAGGTGCTGACGCAGGTGGTGAGCCGCGAGCGCGACCCGGATCGGAGCGACTGTATCCGCAAACAGGCCGACCTCGTGCTGGAGGACGCCGAGCGAAGCATCCGCACGCCGAGCGACCTGGACGCGATCCGCAGTCATCACCGCGTCTTCACTGCGATCCTGGAGAATGGTCCGCTGGGACGCTTCCGCGTCTGATCGTTGCGCGCAGACGCACATGCAGTCCTCCGCCGATTGGACCGAGGGATCAGCGACGCCGCTCCCCGCGTCGAGGCCGCGCGATCAAACGAACGACCACCGCCATGCGATCGCGTCAGCCGCAGTCACCCATGCCGCCGTCTACGACGACGAGGGCCGCGAGGACGTCGCTCGTCACCGGCGGCAACGCGATCCTCAAGGACAAGATCGGCGATCAGGTCGTCGTCCATGCCCTGCCGCGGCGATCAGGTGGCTCGTCTCTGCACGTGTCAAACAGCTGATATGGGTGGGCGATCTCGCGGCGGTTTCCGCCCGAGTCGTGCGCCTCGCATGAACCTCTTCTTCGAAGAAGAGGCGCAGGGAAGACCGGGTATCGGCTGATACCCGCGGTCCGCGTGCAGCAAACAAGCACGCGGCAGAACCACAGGTTCAGCCCAATATCCGGCCTTCCCTGCGCGACGGTTTTGCGGCTTATAGGCGCTCTCCCCGGGGACCGGCTGTCTTGCCCCCGTCACCAGCGGATCATCATCCCCGCCGGCTTGGTCTCAGCGTCGGGAGACCAGGACCACACCACTTCGCCGTCGCATCGCTCCGTTCGTCGGCCCGGCTGCGACACCAGGCTGCAGAGCAACGCGCCCATCGCATCTCCGGCTCGACGCTCGTGACGATCGCGAAACGTCCCTCTTCAACGAAGCCGGGATGCGCGGAAATGTGGAGGTGATTTGCCCGACGAGGCAAGGGATGAGTGCGCGACAAACTGGCACGACGGGCAGTGGACGCATGCCGGGTATGCGGGGATTGCCCGTAGGGCAGACGAGGGGCCTGCCCCAAAGCGACAAACGGAGGAAGCAGGTCATGTTTCATCGAACACGCGTAACTCAGGCTACGCTTGCTTCCTCGTCAAATCACCTTCCCAATTGCGGTCTGTTGGTTCGCTTCCGTACTTCCTCAATCGTACGCTCTACGAGCCTGATGAAGCGAGTATTGCCTCGACGTCGATTCAGTTCGAGACTTTCTTCGAGAAGCTCGATCGCCCGTTCGGGAGAACGCGTTTCAACTGCCAGAGCATAGCTCCTTAGCACCTGCGCCAAATGATTATCATTGCCTAACCTTCGGCCTATCTCGATGCTCCGCTGGTATGCTCGCTCTGCTTCATCGAATTTGTCCTGCCGCCCAAGCAGGGCCGCGAGGCTGTGCAGCGTCTGCGCGACATGGAACTGGTTGCCGATCTTTTCGCCGACCTCTATGCTCCGCCGGTAAGCCTCCTCGGCCTCATCGAATCTATCCTGCCGCCCAAGCAGGTTCGCGAGGCTGTGCAGCGT